>CAXNME010000007.1:0-105421 GCA_964203415.1 Rhodoferax sp. | reverse complement strand
AGATACCATGACACATAAGACAGCCGAAGAGGATGTCCCAGAATGCCGGATTCTGAGTCGCGGACGCGCTGCGCTTAGCGGAGCGCGACAAAGTTTCGATATCGGAGCCCCAGTGGCGAAGGCCGTGCTTTCGCGTAGCGACCCGGCTTGGCAGACCCAGATACGTTGTATCTTGGACGCGGCTGGTTCAAAACCGTAATCTGGTCGGCGAGGTAGAGATCGATCTGGATGCGCAAAAACCGTCCAGCCGTGAATGACCAAGGGCTCGGGCTTGGCCCTGCAGTCATTCATCGTCTGCCGACAAGGCCGCATCCAGATCGATCTCTACCTCGCCGACCAGAGATTGCAGGCTTTTGGACTAGCCCGCATCCACAGGTATGCAGCCGTTCGGGGTGCTTGAGTCATGTCGTGAGCCAAAAAAACCAGAAATGCGTCGATCACCGGGGCACTGAGCGGGACCGTCGTGGCGCGCGAAAGCACCACTTCGCCGCTGGGCCGGATGCTGTAACGGAGCTTGTCGCGCTTGCCTAACTCGTAGGGCACGACGCACGGTTTCCGGCACCGTGGTCTGGTAGCGATCGGTCAGGGTGGAATCGGCTTCGACGGTGGTGGGCATGGGGCATCCTCTTCGTGCGGACATGTGATCGGTCATGGTAATGGTAATGGTAATGCGAATGCATTGCCGTGTCAACGATTCTGCCCACGATTCTGCGCACGAGCGCTCCCGCTCAGTCCTGAAACACCTTCCCCGGATTCATCAAGCCCCCGCGGGTCCAGCAGCGCTTTGACCTGCGCCATCGCGGCCAGCTTGCCGTCGTCGGTGGTGTCGTTCATGGCGCCTATGCGCTTGGAGCCCACGCCGTGTTCGGCTGAGAACGAGCCGCCCATGGCGCGCAGATCGCGGTACAGGATGTGCTCGACTGCCTGCGCTTGTTCGGGCGGCAGGGGGCCGCTGGCGTTGAGGATGATGTGCAGGTTGCCGTCGGCCAGGTGGCCGAAGATGTAGGGCTGCCACGCCCTGTCGTACTGCGCCAGTTCGGCCTGTACCTGCGCGGCGTAGGCGGGAATGCGCGACAGCGGCACGGATACGTCGTAGGAGGGCGCGGCCGGATGCGCGCGGTAGACGATGTCGGTGTCTTCGCGCAGCCGCCACAACGCTTCTTCCTGGCGCGCGGAGCTGGCGATGATGCCGGTGGTGCCGGGGTGGCGTGCTTCGGTTTCTTCAAACAGGGTCTCGAATGCGGCGCGCAGGCGGTCTTCGTGCGCGCCGCCGAGTTTGAGCAGCAGGTACATGGGCTGGTCCAGCGCAAAACCGTCTTCATGCCAGCGCAAGGCCTGCGCGTTGAGTTGCATAAAGCCCGACCACAGCGCCTCGGCTGCGCGTAAGTGGCCGGCATCGATTTGCAGCGCACGCGCAATCACGTCCAGCGTGGCCTGTACCGAGGGCAGACCGAACAGCGCGGTGGCCGATGCAGGGGGCAGGGGGTCGAGCTTGATCACCAAGCGGGTCACCACGCCTAGCGTGCCTTCAGCGCCGATGAACAAATGCTTCAGGTCGTAACCGGCCGAGTTTTTAACCACGCGGGTCAGGTCCTGGAACACGCTGCCGTCGGGTAGCACGGCTTCGAGGCCCAGCACGCGGTGGCGCATCACGCCATTGCGAAAAGCCATGACGCCGCCCGCGTTGGTGGACACCATGCCGCCCAGCGTGGCCGGAGCCGCGCGCGGCCAGGTCGATGCCGGGCTCCAGCTGGTGCAGCGCCGCCGCCTCTTGCAGCCCCTGCAAGGTGCAGCCCGCGCCCACCAACGCTACGCGTTCGCTTGGGTCAATTGGCTCGATTTGATTCAGGCGCAAAAGCGACAACACGATTTGCCCGCTTTGCGAGGTGCTACCGCCTACAAGGCCGGTACGCCCGGCTTGCGGCACCAGGCTGACTCCGTGTTGCGCGCACAGGCGCACGACCTGCGCGACTTGGGCGGTGCTGTCGGGGGAGACCACGATGCCAGCGTCCAGGTTGTGCGGATTCCAGCCCACGTCCAGCAGCTTGACGGCCTCGCCGGTGGCGACATGGGCCGCGCCGATTGCAGCGCGCAAGCTATCCAGAAGTTTCGTGGGCAGGGTTTGCATAGCTTGTTACCTCAGCGCGGGTTGAGCACAGCCAGTGCGGCAAGCAGGCGGTCGTTGTCCTGCGCGCTGCCGATGGTCGCGCGCATGAAACGCTCGTAGCCGGCTTCGCGCCAGGCTTTGACGATGATGCCCTGGCGCAAGAGCGCAGCCGCTTGTTCGGCGCTGTCGCTGTGGCATTCAAAGAACAGGAAGTTGGTTTGCGAGTCGGCCACCCGCAGGCGGCCAGCGCCTTGACAGCCGCCGCACCCGCGCGCGCTCGGTACGCAGCCGCGCCACCGAGGCGCGCATCCAGGCTTCATCTTCCAGCGCGGCCAATGCGGCGAGTTGCGCTGCGGCGTTGACGTTGAACGGCGTTTTGGCCGAACCCATGACACGGGCTATCTCGGCGTCTGAACACACGGCGTAGCCGACGCGCAAACCGGCCAGCCCATAGGCTTTGGAAAAGGTGCGCAGCACCACAAACCGCAGGCCGCTGGCCTTGAGCAATTCCAACCCGTCCACGCTGCCCGGGTCGGCGTATTCGAAATAAGCCTCATCCAGCACCAGCAGGCTGCCGGGTTGCACCGCCGCGACCACGCGCCGCAAATCCGCTTCGCTCAGCGCCGGCCCCACCGGGTTCCAGGGCGATGACAAAAATACGATGCTGGGCGCTGCGGCCATGGCGCGCTCCAGCGTGGGCAGGTCGAAGCCGAAGTCTGCGGTCATCGGCAGCTTGACCACGGTGGCGCCGATGGCCAGCGGCTCGATCTCATGCAGGCCGAAGCTGGGTACCACGGTGAGCACCTGCTTGCCTTGCACGAGCATGGCCCGTGAGACGGCGGCAATCATTTCTTCTGAGCCGTTGCCCACCACGATCTGCGCGGCGTCCACGCCCAAACGCGTTGCCAGTGCCGCGCGCAAGCTGGTGCAGGCCGGGTCGGCGTAGCGCCAGGGCTCGAACGCGCTGGAGGCCAGCGCCTGCATCACGCGGGGTGAGCAGCCCTCGGGGTTTTCGTTGCTGGCCAGGCGGGCAATGTCATCGCGGCCCGAGGCGGCGCGTGCAATCGCCACGTTGGTGCCCGCGTTATAGGCGCGGCAGCGCGGCCATGGGGATTGAACGCCAGGCCTGTGACCCCTGGTTGCGCGCTCAAGCGACTTGCTCCGGGTGGATGGCGATGGTGCGCGCACCGGCCTGTGCGTGTGCCTGCCCTGCGACTGTTCGTCGGCAATCAGCTGCGCCATGGCGCGGCGAAAACGCGTGGGGCCCAGGTCAATCTTCAGGCCGATGGGTGGCACAGCGGCGCGGTCTATGCCTTTTTGCACGGCTTCCAAAATGACCTTGTCTTCCGCGAACGCAAAGCGCACGGAGGCTGTGAACTGGCGTGAAATGTCGGCATCACCCGGGGCGAAATTGCGCATCTGAAACCAGTAGTAGCGGGTATGGGTTTCGTCCACCGGCGTCATGAAGTTGTAGCTGTCCATGATGAAGCCGTCCGGGTGCAGGGGCCGGTCGTCGCCGCCCGTGCCTGCGGGCACAAAGATGGCCTTGATGTAGGCGTGGCTGGGAAAGCGCACTTCGTACTGCTGCTTGCGGTCGCAGTTGGCCTTTGAACTTCAGGAAGGGCACATAAAACGGCGCGGGCTCCACGTTACGCATCCAGCGTGAAACGGTGACTCCGTTGTCGGCCACGGTGGTGTCCAGCGGCGCAGTCTTCGCAGGCTGCATTCCCAAAGGAGCCTTGGTGCACCCAGGACACGTGCGAGGGGTCGAGCAGGTTGTCGGTGATATGCAGGTAGTTGCATGCCATGTCGATGGCCTCGCCCTGGTTGCAGCCCCATTCGGGATCGTCCCAATGCGGAATCTGGTGGATGCGTGGCCGGGTCGGCGCCTTGGGCGCTCGCCCATCCAGATCCACAGCAGGCCGTAGCGTGCGTGCAAGGGGTAGGCGCGCACGCGGGCGCCCGGGGGTATCTGTTTCATGCCGGGCACTTTGACGCAGCTGCCGCTGCAATCGAAAGTCAGGCCGTGGTAACCGCATTCAAGGTGGTCGCCCTGGATGCGGCCCAGCGAGAGCGGCAACTTGCGGTGCGGGCAGGCGTCTTCCAGGGCGGCAGGGCTGCCGTCGGATTGGCGGTAGAGCACGATGTCTTCGCCCAGCACGCGCACGGCCAAGGGCTTGTCGCCGAGCTCCCGGTCCCACGCGGCGATGTACCAGGTGTTGCGCAAAAACATGGTGCTGGCTCCAATCAAACAGGGGTAAACCCCGAGGTGCGGGGTACTTCACAATGGCTGCAAAAGGCCCGCGTTCCAGTATAGTTGTCTAGACAACTTGCGGCATAGCGGGGAAACCCTGAGCGCCACAGTTAACCAGGAGTTCGCGCCATGATTGATCAGCAGACCCTCACAGCTTACCAACAGGACGGTGCCGCGGTGCTGCGCAACGTCATCAGCCTGGCGTGGATTGAGCGCCTGCGCGAGGGGGTGGAGCAGAACCTGCGCGAGCCCGGTCCCTACGCCAAGCACTACACGCCCGCCGGCAATCCGGGCATGTTTTTTGGTGACTACTGCAATTGGGAGCGGATTGAGCCCTACCGGGACTTCTTTTTCCACTCCAACGCGAGCGCGCTGGCTGCCGAGTTGATGGGTTCGCCCAAAGTCAATCTGTACCACGAGCATGTGCTGGTGAAAGAGCCGGGTACCAAAGAACGCACCCCTTGGCACCATGACCAGCCCTACTACCCGATCGATGGCAAAGACATCGTCAGCCTGTGGATTCCTCTGGACCCGGTGGAGAAGAACACTTGCGTGGAGTTCATTGCCGGCTCCCACGCTTGGGGCCGCTGGTTCACGCCCGCGCGCTTTGTGGACCAGAAAACCCACACCACCGCCCAGGACAGCCGTTTTGAGCCGCCGCCCGATTTCGAGGCCGAGCGGGCCCAGCACCGTGTTTTGCAGTGGCAACTTGCGGTGGGTGACTGCATCGCCTTCCATGGCCTGACGGTCCACGGCGCGCCGGAAAACGCCAGCAGCCACCGCAGACGGGCTTTTTCCGCGCGTTTTACCGGGGCAGACGCCCGTTTTGTGCTGCGCAGCGGCTTTATGTCGCCCCCACCACCGGACAGTGGCGGGCCGCAACCCGGGGCGGCGATGGACAGCGCGGCGTTTCCGGTGCTGGTCGCCGCCTAAACGGGCGCGCCCGCAGTGAAAAGCGCCCCCAAATCCGCTGAGCGGGGCGCGTGAGAAAATCCCTTCTTTTTCTCCCCCAGGACACACGCAATGGACGCAGAACGCAGCAACTTGATCGGCAGCACTTTGGCGGATTTGAGCAACCGCACCGCCGAACTTCGGGGGTATCTTTGACTACGCTGCCAAATCCGAACGCCTGCGCACGGTCAACGCCTCGCTAGAAGATCCCGGCGTCTGGAACGACCCTAAGCGCGCCCAGGAACTGGGCAAAGAAAAGAAGGCGCTGGACGGCGTGGTCTGACGCTGGACGAGCTCACGCGCGACCTGTCGGATAACTCCGAGCTGTTTGAGATGTCGCGCGAAGAGGGCGACGAAGCCGGGCTGTTGATGATTGAAGCCGACGCGCAGCGCCTGGCCGAAGTGATTGAGGGTCTGGAATTCCGCCGCATGTTCAACAACCCGGCCGATTCCATGAACGCATTTCTGGACATCCAAGCCGGTGCCGGTGGCACCGAAGCCTGCGATTGGGCCAGCATGCTGCTGCGCCAGTACCTGCGCTACGCCGAGCGCAAGGGTTTCGCCACCACGGTGGAGGACGAGACCGCAGGCGATATTGCCGGCATCAAGGGCGCCACCATCAAGATCGAGGGCGAATACGCCTTTGGCCTGCTGCGCACCGAGACCGGCGTGCACCGCTTGGTGCGCAAATCGCCTTTTGACAGCTCGGGCGGGCGCCACACCAGTTTTGCCAGCGTGTTTGTCTACCCCGAGGTGGATGATTCGATTGAAATTGACATCAACCCGGCCGATGTGCGGGTGGACACCTTCCGCGCCAGCGGGGCGGGCGGCCAGCACATCAACAAGACCGACTCCGCCGTGCGCCTGACCCACATCCCCACCGGGATCGTCGTGCAATGCCAGGACGGGCGCAGCCAGCACAGCAACCGCGACGTGGCCTGGAAGCGCCTGCGCAGCCGCATGTACGACTTCGAGATGCGCAAGCGCATGGAAGAGCAGCAAAAGCTGGAAGACACCAAGACCGATGTGGGCTGGGGCCACCAGATCCGCAGCTATGTGCTGGACAACAGCCGCATCAAAGATTTGCGTACGAATTACGAAACCTCGGCGACCCAGAAAGTGCTGGATGGCGACCTGGATGCGTTTATCCAGGCTTCCTTGAAACAAGGCGTGTAGGTCAGCCCGCAATAGCGGTAAGAACCCCTTGACTACAATACACCCATATTTCAATAGAAGGTGACCCATATGAAAACCACCATCGAATTGTCGGATGTGTTGTTTCAGTCTGCCAAGGCCCATGCGCAACAAAACAAGACCACGCTGCGCGCCTTGATCGAAGAGGGATTGGAGCAAGTGCTGTACAGCCAGCAAGTCAAAAAAGCCGACGCCTTCAAACTCCAAGACGCCAGCGTGCGCGGCAAAGCGTTCAAACTGTCCGATCCAAACCTGTGGCAGCAATTGGAACAAGACCACGTTCTGGCCCGCGTCTTCAAACCTGTCGCCGAGCGCCCATGATTGCGATAGACACCCATATTTTGGTGTACGCCCATCGGGCCGAGATGCCATTCCATGGCGCCGCATTTGCCTGTTTGAAGTCGCTCGCTGAAGGCCGCGCCGCCTGGGGCATTCCCGTGACTTGCCTCCATGAGTTTTTAGCCGTTGTCACCAATGCCAAAGTGTTCGCGCCCGCCAGTCGTCTAGACCAAGCGTTTGCCCAAGTCGATGCGTGGCTGGCCGCCCCCCATGCACGGGTGCTGCACAGCGGCGCGCAACATTGGCCTATTTTGTCCACGCTGGCCAGCAAAGCGCGCCTGCAAGCCGGTCAGTTTCACGATGCGCGCATCGCCACCATTTGCCTTGAAAACGGCGTGTCTATGCTGTACACCGCCGACCGCGACTTTGGTCGCTTCAAAGACCTCAAAACAATCAACCCATTGGTTTAACCATGTCCATCCGGCCCGCCTCCCCTCTCATTCAACGCGCCGACTACCAAGCGCCTGCGTTTTGGATCGACACCGTCAACCTGACCTTCGATCTGGACCCGGCCAAAACCCGCGTGTTGAACCTGATGACGCTGCGCCGCAACCCGGACGCCACGCCCCAGGCCCTGCGCCTCGATGGGCAAGACCTGAACCTGGCGCGGGTGCTGGTGAACGGGCAGGGCACTTCGTTCAAGATGGACGGCGAACAACTGGTGCTGGAGAACCTGCCGGAAGGCGGCGAGAGCTTTACGCTGGAGATTTTCACGACCTGCGCGCCGATCAAGAACACCAGCCTGACCGGCTTGTATGTGAGCAACGACTCGTTTTTCACGCAGTGCGAGGCCGAGGGCTTTCGCCGCATCAGCTATTTCCTGGACCGCCCGGATGTGATGGCCAGCTACACGGTCACCTTGCGCGCGGACAAAACTGCGTATCCGGTTTTGTTGTCCAACGGCAATTTGGTCGAGCACGGCGCGCTGGAGGGCGGCCGGCATTTCGCGAAATGGGTGGATCCGCACAAAAAACCTTCCTACCTTTTTGCGCTTGGTAGCGGGTGAGCTGGTCTGCCGCGAGCAGCGCATCCGCGCGCGCTCGGGCTCGGAGCATCTGTTGCAGGTCTATGTGCGCCCCGGCGATCTGGACAAAACAGAGCACGCCATGAACGCGCTGATGGCCTCGGTGGCTTGGGACGAGGCGCGCTTCAATTTGCCGCTGGACTTGGAGCGCTTCATGATCGTGGCGACCAGCGACTTCAATATGGGCGCCATGGAAAACAAGGGATTGAATATTTTCAATACCAAGTACGTGCTGGCCAACCCTGCCACGGCAACCGACACCGACTACGCCAACATCGAGAGCGTGGTCGGGCATGAGTATTTCCACAACTGGACCGGCAACCGCGTCACCTGCCGTGACTGGTTTCAGCTTTCGCTCAAAGAAGGCTTGACGGTTTTCCGCGACCAGGAATTCAGCCAGGACTTGTGCGCCGAACCCTCGGCGCGCGCGGTCAAGCGCATTGAAGATGTGCGGGTGCTGCGCGCATCGCAGTTCCCGGAAGACGCCGGCCCGATGGCGCACCCGGTGCGCCCGGAGAGTTACCTGGAAATCAACAATTTCTACACGGTCACCATCTACGAAAAAGGCGCGGAAGTCGTGCGCATGATGCAAACCCTGACCGGCCGTGCCGGGTTTGCCAAAGGGCTGGCGCTGTACTTCGCCCGCCATGACGGCCAGGCCGTCACCTGCGACGATTTTGCGCAGGCGATTGCAGATGCCAATCCGGGCTCACCGCTGGCGCAGCATCTGGACGCTTTCAAGCGTTGGTATTCCCAGGCCGGTACGCCGCGCCTGAGTTGCGGCGGGACTTACAACGCCGCTAAGCAAACCTACACCATCACCTTGATGCAGCACGGCGGCCGCACGAGCGGGCAGGAGGCGCGCGATCCATTTGTGATACCGGTGCGCATCGGCTTGATCGGCATGAAGAGCGGCAAACCATTGATGCTGTACACCGATGAGCAGGGTCCGGGTGCCGAGGACCAGCTTTTTGTGGTCTCGGGTGGCAGCAGTGCCATTACCCTGACGCGCGTCGAGGAGGAGCCGGTGCCATCGGTTTTGCGTGGATTCTCGGCACCGGTGATTTTGGAATTTGAGTACAGCGACGAGCAGTTGCGCACCTTGCTGGCCCATGACACCGACCCCTTCAACCGTTGGGAGGCCGGCCAGCGGTTGGCGCTGCGCCGCGCCATTCGCAGCGTGCAAAGTGCGAGCGACAGCCCGATGCGGCAGGCGCCATTGGATGGCGCCTATCTGGAGGCGATGCGCGCCGTGTTGCGCAATCCCGAGCTGGACGCGGCATTCAAGGAGCTGGTGCTGACGCTGCCGTCAGAGGGCTACATCGCCGAGCAGCTCGATCAGGTGGATCCCCAGGCCATTCATGTCGTGCGCGAGGCCATGCGCTTGCAATTGGCGCGTACCTTGCACGCGGATTGGGAGTGGGTCTATGAGACCCACCGCCACAACGGAGCCTACCGCCCGGATCCGCTGTCCAGCGGGCGGCGCGCTCTGGCCGGGATGGCTTTGCACCACCTGTGCCTGGCCGCCGTGCACGACGGGAGACACGCTGTGGCCCGGCAAAACCCTGCAGGCGTTCAAGGACGCATCCAACATGACCGACCGCTTCAATGCCCTGCACGCGTTGGTCAATTGCGGCCACCCCTTGGCACAGCAGGCGCTGGATCGTTTTCATGCCTTGTTCAAACACGAGCCCCTGGTGCTGGACAAATGGTTTGCGCTGCAGGCTGCCAAGTGTGATGTGCAGGGTGATGTGCTGCCTGCGGTGCGCCAATTGCTGGCGCATCCGGACTTCAGCCTGCTCAACCCGAACCGCGCGCGCAGCCTGATATTCAGCTATTGCAGCGCCAACCCGGGCGCTTTCCACCGTACGGATGCGGGGGGCTATGTGTTTTGGAGCGAGCGCGTGCTGGAGCTCGATGCGACCAACCCCCAGGTTGCAGCACGCTTGGCACGTGCGCTGGATCGCTGGAGCACCCTGGCCGAGCCCTACCGCAGCGCGGCGCGCGAGGCCCTGGCGCGGGTTGCAGCCAAAGCCGATTTAAGCAACGACGTGCGCGAGGTGGTCTCGCGCGCTTTGGCCATTTGAGGAGCAGCATATGACCGTTTCCCTGACGCGTTACCTGGTCGAACAACAACGCTCCAAAGGCCATATCCCATCGGAGTTGCGGCTGCTGCTGGAGGTGGTGGCGCGGGCGTGCAAAGGCATCAGCCACGCGGTGAACAAGGGGGCGCTCGGTGGCGTACTGGGCAGCGCGGGCAGCGCCAATGTGCAGGGCGAGGTTCAGAAAAAGCTCGACATCATCGCCAATGATGTGCTGATTGAAGCCAACGAGTGGGGCGGTCACCTGGCGGCCATGGCCTCTGAGGAAATGGACACCATCCACGCTGTGCCCAACCGCTATCCCCAGGGCGAATACCTGTTGTTGTTTGATCCTTTGGATGGCTCCAGCAACATCGATGTGAATGTCAGCATTGGCACCATATTCAGCGTGCTGAAAAAAGCCGATGCCAGCACCACGGTGAGCGAGTCCGATTTTTTGCAGGCCGGAACCCAGCAGGTCGCGGCCGGCTACTGCGTTTACGGCCCACAAACCACCCTGGTCTTGACCGTGGGCGACGGCGTCGCGATGTTCACGCTGGACCGGGAGCAGGGCTCTTTTGTGCTGACGCAGGAGGATGTACAAATCCCCGAAGACACCCAGGAATTTGCCATCAATATGAGCAATATGCGGCATTGGGCAGCGCCGGTACAGCGCTACGTGGACGAATGCCTGCAGGGCAAAGACGGGCCACGTGGCAAGGACTTCAACATGCGCTGGGTGGCGTCTATGGTGGCCGATGTGCACCGTATCCTGACCCGCGGCGGTGTTTTTCTCTACCCCTGGGACAAGCGCGAACCCGGCAAAGCCGGCAAGCTGCGCCTGATGTACGAGGCGAACCCCATGAGCTGGTTGATTGAGCAGGCTGGTGGGGCCGCGAGCAACGGCAGCGCCCGTATTCTGGATATCGAACCCGCCCAATTGCACCAGCGGGTCAGTGTGATCCTTGGTTCACGCCATGAGGTCGAACGCGTGGCGCGTTATCACCAGGAGACCGTGCCCGCTGCCTGAAGGACCGGTCGCTACAATCGCGCCCACATTGCCGGTGTAGCTCAGTCGGTAGAGCAGCTCATTCGTAATGAGAAGGTCGGGTGTTCGATTCATCTCTCCGGCACCAATGGAATCAACAACATGGCCTCGCCTCGCAAGAGCGGGGCTTTTTTGTTGCGGGACATCGGTGATTGGTGCGGCTGGCGGGGATCGAACCCACGACCCTTGGCTTCGGAGGCCAATACTCTATCCACTGAGCTACAGCCGCTACGGGATGGGTGTGGGCGGGATTGTAGGGGGTTTCCCGTAGGGCGCTGGGTATAATCGCGGGCTCCAATCTGAGCCAGAACCCTTTGAGGACACCATGAGCGCTACCCCATCCCCTGAGACCCACGACGAGGGCCACACCGGTCCGGTCAAAACCCCCAAGCAGCTGCTGGCGGCCGTGTTTTTCTCTTTCGTGGTGCCGGTTTTCATCATCATCGGCCTGGTCCAATATGTGAATTCTTCCCATAAGCCGATCGCCGGTGCAGAGCAAACAGAGCGTTCCACGCTGGAGCGCATTCAAAAGGTTGGTACCGTGGAAATTCAGGATGCCAACCGCGTCATGAAGACCGGTGAGGAAGTCTTTACAGCGCAATGCGCCACCTGCCACGCTGCGGGTCTGGCCGGTGCGCCCAAGTTGGGTGATGCGACAGCCTGGGGTTCGCGTATCAAAACCGGCTATGAAACCTTGTTGAATTCGGCGCTCAAAGGTAAGAATGCCATGGGTGCGCAAGGTGGTGGCAATTTTGATGACTATGAAATTGCCCGCGCCGTGGTCTATATGGCCAATGGCAGTGGTGCCAAGTTCGCGGAGCCAGCCAAACCGGCGGTGCCTGCAGCACCGGCGCAATAAGCCAAACCCCTGCAACCTGGAAAAGCCCGCTTCACGCGGGTTTTTTTGCGTCCGCACGCGGGTTCATCACGGCCTGGGGATGGGTGACATAGTGAAAGCGGCGCGGCAGGTCGGCGCGCTGACACTCCTCGAGTACCCAGGTGCCCGCTTCGATAGCCTGCGCCGCCAAGGCTACATCTTGTGTGTGGACCAGGCCAAAGCCCAGATCGGTCTGCAAATAGGCATAACCCGCCTCATCCACATACGCCGCTTCAAAGTTGGCTGCCTGCCCGCTGTGCGAACGGATGCTGCCATCGGGGTTGATACGCCAGACCCAGGGTGTGGCCTCCAAGTCCACGAACACCCTTTGCGGCCCGTTCTGAAAGAACCAGCAGCCATCAACTGTGGCCGCGTAGTTGCGGCCGATGAAATCGATCAGCTTGGCGTGCTGCAACAGCGATCCTTTGGCTCCCGCGCGACCGCTGGCAAAGCTGCCGCATGCCTGGGCCCGGTCGTCACGCATGTACCAGTTGCCGCGCGCATCCAGGCCCAGCCAGCCATAACAGTCCGGCACCGTCGGCCATTTGGCCATCGCCTGTTTCACGATGTCGTCCAAAGCGCGCTCCAGTTTGACTGCGGGCGGTTCAGGCCATGCGCGCGAGTTGTTCGCGCAAGGTGCCCAGGGTGTCGCCGAATTCAGCGACCCGCTGGCGCGATTGGGCAATCACCTCGGGCGGTGCTTTGGCCACAAAGGCTTCATTGCCCAGTTTGGCTTGCGCTTTGGCAATCTCGCCTTCCAGGCGGGCAATCTCTTTGGCCAAGCGGGCTTTTTCGGCCACCGGGTCTGTCGCCATGAACAGGCACAGCCGCGCCTCGCCGAGTACCGCAACCGGGGCGTTCTGGGCGGCTTGTTCCCAGGCAGCGTCGTCGGCAAAAACTCTGACTTCGCTGAGTTTGGCCAGAGCTTGCAGGACCGGCCCGACCGCTTCGGTGAATACTGCGTCACCGGCCACGTACAAGGGCAATCGGGCCGAGGGCGGGACTTTTATTTCCCCGCGCAGGTTGCGGCAGGCGTCGACCCAGCTTTTGAGCTTGGCCACATGGGCTTGCGCCTGCGGGTCAATGCGTTCGGGTTGCGCCACCGGGTACGCGGCCACAGCGACTGACTCGCCAGCGCGCCCGGCCACGGGTGCCACTTTTTGCCACAGTTCTTCAGAGATAAATGGAATCAGCGGATGCGCCAGGCGCAACACCGTCTCCAGCGTGCGGATCAGGGTGCGGCGGGTGGCGCGCTGTTGCGCATCGCTGCCGTTGCTGATCTGCACTTTGGCAATCTCCAAATACCAGTCGCAGAACTCATTCCAGACGAAGTCGTAAATCGCGTTGGCCACGTTGTCCAGGCGGTATTCGGCAAAGCCGGTGGCGACCAGGGCCTCGACCTCCTGCAGCTGCGAAACGATCCAGCGATCGGCCTGGCTGAAGGTCAGGTATTGGTAGAACGGGCCGGCGGGAATCACCTCGCCCTGGGGCCCGATGCCCGGCGGTTGGCATTGCGCTTTGCTGTGCTCCTGCAGGCCGCAATCGTAGCCCTCGCAATTCATCAGCACGAAGCGGCTGGCGTTCCAGAGCTTGTTGCAAAAGTTGCGATAGCCCTCGCAGCGTTTGGTGTCAAAGTTGATGTTGCGCCCCAGGCTGGCCAGGGCGGCAAAGGTGAAGCGCAGCGCATCGGCGCCGTAAGGCGGAATACCGTCAGGGAATTCTTTTTGCGTGTTTTTGCGCACCTGCGGCGCACTCTCGGGCTTGCGCAGACCCTGGCTGCGTTTGTCCAGCAGCGGCTCCAAGTGCGATGCCGTCAATCAAATCCACCGGGTCGAGCACATTGCCCTCGGACTTGCTCATTTTCTTGCCCTGCGCATCGCGCACCAGCCCGTGGATGTAGACATGCTTGAACGGCACTTTTCCCGTGAAGTGCGTGGTCATCATGATCATGCGGGCGACCCAGAAGAAGATGATGTCGTAGCCGGTGACCAGCACGCTGGATGGCAGGTACAGGTCGTAGTCCTGCGTCTTCTCTGGCCATCCCATGGTGGAGAAAGGCACCAGCGCGCTGGAGTACCAGGTGTCCAGAACGTCCTCGTCGCGGCGCAAGACTTTGCCGGGAGCCTGCGCTTGCGCTTCGGCCTCGTTGCGGGCGACATAGACCCGGCCGTCTTCGTCGTACCACGCGGGTATCTGGTGGCCCCACCAGAGCTGGCGGCTGATGCACCAGTCCTGGATGTTGTTCATCCACTGGTTGTAGGTATTGACCCAGTTTTCGGGTACGAAGGTCACTTCGCCGCTTTGCACCGCATCAATCGCTTTTTGGGCGATGGATTTACCCATCGGGTCCTTGTCGCTGACTTTGTTCATCGCGACAAACCACTGGTCGGTCAGCATGGGCTCGACCACCTGGCCGGTGCGGGCGCAAATCGGTAGCATCATTTTGTGCGGCTTGACCTCCAGCATCAGGCCCAGGACTTCGAGGTCACGGTTGACGGCCTTGCGCGCGGCGAAACGGTCCATGCCCTGGTAGGCCGTGTGGTCCGTTTTCATTGACCTTGGCATCCAGCGTGAAGATGGTGATCAGCGGGAGGCCATGGCGCTGCGCGCAGGCGTAGTCGTTGAAGTCGTGCGCGCCGGTGATCTTGACGCAACCCGAGCCAAAGGCGCGGTCGACAAAGTCGTCGGCGATGATGGGAATTTGGCGGTTGCACAAGGGCAGATCCACCATCTTGCCCAGCAAATGGATGTAGCGCTCGTCCTCAGGGTGCACGGCCAGCGCGCCGTCGGCCATCATGGTCTCGGGGCGGGTGGTGGCAATCGTCATGCCTTTTTGCAGCACGCCATCGATCAGCTGCGGCCCGTCCGAGAAGGGGTACAAGATGTAGTGCATCTTGCCCTCCGACTCCGTGGCCTCCACCTCCAGGTCACTGACCGCGCTTTGCAAGACCGGGTCCCAGTTCACCAAGCGCTTGCCCCGGTAAATCAGGCCTTGTTCGTAGAGCTGCACAAAGGTTTCGGTCACCGTTTTGGACAGCTTGGGGTCCATGGTGAAGTATTCGCGGCTCCAGTCCACGCTGTCGCCCATGCGGCGCATTTGCGTGGTGATGGTGTTGCCGGATTGTTCTTTCCATTCCCAGACCTTGGAGACGAAGTTCTTGCGCGCCTCAAAAGGCGTGGGTCCCATGTCGTGGCGGCTGATGCCTTGGGCTTGTAACTGGCGCTCCACCACGATTTGGGTGGCGATACCCGCGTGGTCGGTGCCCGGTATCCAAGCGGTGTTGAAACCCGCCATCCGGTGGTAGCGCGTCAGGCTGTCCATGATGGTCTGGTTGAACGCGTGGCCCATGTGCAGGGTGCCGGTCACATTGGGCGGGGGTAGCTGGATAGCGAACGCCGCCGCATCGGCCTTGGGCGCTCCGGTTCCCCGGTGGCCGGCGGTGCCATAGCCGCGCTTTTCCCATTCGGGCCCCCAATGCGCCTCCAGCGCGGCGGGCTCGAACGATTTAGCAAGCGATTGCAGCGAAGGCTGCTCGGGAGGGGTGTTGGACATGGAATGGGAGGCGGGTGATGCCCTCTGCAAAAGGGCGGTACGGAGGCGCTGCATTTTACCGGCGGCCCGTTTGCGACGCCACGCGCGGCTGTTTGCGCATACCATGCATGCCATGCCCACGAACCAAACCACTTTTTTCGGCTTGCCCAAGCTACCGGCCCGGTATGCCAGCTTGGTTTTGCCATTTTTTCTGACCTGCGTCATGACCTGCGTGGTATCGGGCATCAGCACCTTGCGGGTCGCGGGTATCGGGCCCGGCGTGCTGGGTACCTGGCTGGTTTCCTGGGGCCTGTCGTGGGCCGTCGCCTATCCCACCATGTTGCTGGTCTTACCCTCGGTGAAAAAGCTGGCCGCCGCGCTGGTCGCCAGCGAGTGACGAGGGGACCGGTGGGCCGGGCGCTTTCGGGATAATTGCCGCATGTTGTTTGTTCTATCCCCCGCCAAGTCGCTCGACTACGAAAGCCCGTTGCGCGGCCAGCCGCATACGGATCCGCTGTTTGTGAAACAGTCGCAGCAACTCATCAAAGTGCTGCGCACTTATACCCCGCCGCAGATTTCCCAGCTCATGGACCTGAGCGATACCCTGGCCGGCCTCAACGTCGCCCGTTACCAGGCCTGGCGGACCACAGCGAGCCCGAAGAATGCGCGCCAGGCGGTGCTGGCTTTTGACGGCGATGTCTACGACGGACTCAACGCACGGGGCTTGGACGACGCGGCGCTCGACTGGGCGCAGGCGCACTTGTGCGTGCTCAGCGGTTTGTACGGCGTCTTGCGCCCGCTGGATTTGATGCAGCCGTACCGTCTGGAGATGGGCACCCGCCTGCCCACCGAGCGCGGCAAAGACTTGTACGCCTTCTGGGGCGACGCCATCACCGATTACCTCAACAGCCGCCTGGCCGATGAGGCCGATCCGGTGCTCGTGAACCTGGCCTCGCAGGAGTATTTCAAGGTGGTGCAGCCCAAGCGTCTGCGGGCCCGCGTAGTGGATTGCGTGTTTGAGGACTACAAGGGCGGTGTCTACAAAATCATCAGCTTCAACGCCAAGCGGGCACGCGGTGCGATGACCCGGTTTGCGATTGCGCAGCGCGCAACGCGCCCCGAGCACTTGCAGAAATTTGATACCGACGGATACCATTTCCAGGCTGGCATTTCCACGCCCGAGCGCCTGGTCTTTCGGCGCAAACTGGCAGGCGCTTGAGTCATGCGCGATAGTTCCGCCCTGCCTGTGACGCCCGCCCAGTCGCCGCTGGGCAAGACCGCCAGTTACATCGACCAGTACGATCCCGCGCTGCTGTTCCCTTTGCCGCGCGCGACCAAGCGCCAGGAATTGGGCTTGGGTGCGCAACTTCCGTTTTTCGGTGCCGACACCTGGACCGCTTTTGAGTTGAGCTGGCTCAACCTGCGCGGCAAACCGCAGCTGGCGCTGGCGCACATCACCGTGCCGTGTGAAACGCCCAACATCATTGAGAGCAAGTCCTTCAAGCTCTACCTGAACAGCTTCAACAACACGCGGTTTGCGGATGCTGCGGACGTGCTGGCGCGCTTGCGCGCGGATCTGTCAGAAGCGGCATGGCGCGGCGCGGCCAGCCCTGCAACCCTAGGGGTGCGTCTACTGGGCCCTGAGCTGTTCGACCAGGAGCCGGTGTGCGAGCTGGATGGTCTGAGCCTGGACCGGCTGGACGTTGCATGCGAGCGCTACAGCCCCGCGCCCGATTTGCTGCGCACCACGCAGGGCGAGCCCCCGGTGAACGAAACGCTGGTCAGCAATCTGCTCAAAAGCAACTGCCTGGTGACCGGCCAGCCGGATTGGGGCAGCGTGCAAATCCGCTACAGCGGCGACGCGATCGACCAGGAAGGCTTGCTGCAATACCTGGTGAGTTTTCGCAACCACAACGAGTTCCATGAGCAGTGCGTGGAGCGCATCTTTATGGATATCTGGCAGCGCTGCAAACCGACCCGGCTCACCGTGTACGCCCGTTACACCCGGCGCGGCGGTTTGGATATCAATCCCTTTCGCACCAGCCACCCGCAAACCCTGCCGCCCAACACACGTACCGCGCGGCAATAAAGCCGCCCGGGGTCTCAGCCCGCTGCGTGCGGGTGTGCTGCTTGTACCGAGTCGGCCACCAACTCGGCAGTGGCCGCTGCCAGCGTCCATCCCAAATGACCATGACCCGTGTTGTAGAACACACCGGGTCGCGCTCCCGGGCCAACACGCGGCATCAAGTTCGGCATCATGGGTCGCAGCCCGGCCCAGGGAATTGCATGGCGGGTGTTGACGGCGGGGAAGTTCTGCCGCACCCAGCCCACCAGCGGCTGGATGCGGCTGGCGCGGATGTCACGGTCTTCGCCATTGAACTCCGCCGTGCCCGCAACCCGTAAACGCCCTTCGCCCAGACGCGAGCAAGCCACGCGGGCCCGGTCATCCAGCAGGCTGACCACGGGCGCTGCCGCGCGGCTGGCCGCGTCGGGTAAATCGACGGTGATGGAATAGCCCTTGACCGGGTAGACGTTAACCCGGTCGCCCAGACCGGCTGCCAGCGCGCGGCTGGCCACACCGGCGCAGACCACTACGGCATGGAACTCGGCATCGTGTGCCGCGCCATCGCACAGGGAGCTGCACGCGGATGCCCGTGCTGGTCGGCGTCAGGGCCTGCACCGCATGGTCAAAATGCAGTTGCACGCCTTTGCGCTGCGCGGCTGCGGCCAGGCCCACGGTGTATTGGTGGATGTCGCCGGTGCTGTCGTCCGGTGTGTAAAAGCCACCTACCAGTTCGCCGCTGATGGCAGGCTCAATGGCGCGCATCTCTTCGGGCCCCACCGTGTGCCGCACGACGCCGCCGCGCAACAGCAGCTTGGAGACGTTCTGCCCATGCGCAAAGCCCGCAGCGTCGCGGTAGACATGCAGAATGCCGCGCGTGCGCAGGTCAAAGTCGATCCCTTCCGCCTGGGCCCAGGCAAACAGGTGCTCGCGGGCTTTGAGCGCCAGGCGCGCGGTGGCAATGGTGTTGGTTTCATAGTGGCGGATGCTGGCGACAAATTCGGCCAACCAGCTCAGTTTGTGCCAGGTCGGTTGCGGGTGAATCAACAGCGGCGCATCTTTGCGCAACATCCACTTGATGCCATTGAGGACGGTGGCGGTGCGGTTCCACACCTCGGCGTTGCAGGCCGATATCTGCCCCGCATTGGCAAACGATGTTTCCATGGCCGCGTAGCGGTGCCGTTCGAACAATGTGACCGCATAACCCCGCAGCATGAGCGCGTAGGCTGTAGTGACCCCGGTGATGCCTCCCCCGATAACCGCAATTCTCTGAACCATGCAAAAACTTTCACCGCACGTTGTGCAAAGCCGTGATTGTGCCCCCGGTGGCGCAAGGTCTCGTGCGCGAAAGCGACCGGCGCGCGATGCCGGGCTGGTAACATGGTTTGATTCGCTTGCCACACGCACACTATTCATGAATGCATCGATCCCAGACGTTGGAACCCCGGTCTCCAAGAAAATCCGTGAAAGGCTGGTCGCAGCGCGCAAACGCTACCACGCCAATGACAATATTTCCGCGTTCATCGAACCGGGCGAACTCGAGCGCTTGCTCGACGAAGTCGAAGAAAAAATGGTCGGTGTGCTGCAAAGCCTGGTGATTGACACCGAGCGTGATCACAACACCGGCAACACGGCGCGGCGTGTGGCCAAAATGTATGTCAATGAAGTGTTCAAGGGCCGCTATGTCGCCGCCCCCACGATCACCGAATTTCCGAATGCTGAGCACCTGAACGAGTTGATGATCGTCGGCCCGATCACGGTGCGCAGCGCTTGCAGCCACCATTTTTGCCCGGTCATTGGAAAAATCTGGATTGGCGTTTTGCCCAACGAGCACACCAATGTCATAGGCCTGTCCAAATATGCGCGTCTGGCCGAATGGGTGATGGGCCGGCCCCAAATCCAGGAAGAGGCGGTGGTGCAACTGGCCGATCTGATCCAGGAAAAAACCCAGCCCGATGGCCTGGCTATTGTCATGGAGGCGACCCACTACTGCATGTCCTGGCGCGGCGTCAAGGACATGGATAGCAAGATGATCAATTCGGTGATGCGCGGAGTGTTTCTGAAAGACCCGAATTTGCGCCGCGAGTTTTTGTCGCTCATTCCCCAGAAAGGTTGAATTCCCATGTTGGTACGTTTGCTTTACGCCAGCCGCGCCGTCAACCCCGATGCGCAGGCCATTGAAGAGATTTTGTCTAAGTCCCGCGAGGGAAACCCGGGCTCGGGTATTACCGGCATCCTGTGCTACGGCGGCGGTATTTTTCTCCAAGCAATTGAAGGCGGCCGCAATGCGGTCAACGAGCTCTACGGCCACATCCAGCGCGATACGCGCCATAAAGACGTGATCTTGCTGCACTACGAAGAGATTGAAGAGCGCCGCTTTGGCAGCTGGACCATGGGGCAGGTCAATATGTCCAAAATCAACCACAGCATTTTGCTCAAGTACGCCGAGCGGCCCGAGCTGGACCCGTATGCGGTCTCCGGCCGTGTCTCACTGGCGCTGCTCGAAGAGCTGATGGCCACCGCGTCCATCATCGGGCGGGCCTGAGCGCACTTGCCGTCTGCATCCGACGGTCCCGTGCAGGCCGCGCCTGCTTTGCCGTTGTTGGGCTGCGACTTCTCGAGCAGTCCCAGCAAGCGCAAAACCATTGTCAACGCCTGGGGCAGCCTGGTCGCAGGCGTCCTGCGGCTGGATCGCCTAGAGCGGTTTGACAACCTGGCTGACTGGGCCTCGGGCCTGCGTCAGAGCCACTGGTTCGGCGCATTTGATCTGCCCTTTGGATTGCCCCGGGAACTGGTTCGCACACTAGGCTGGCCGCTGGACTGGCAGGGCTGCATGGACCATTACGCCAGCCTGTCGCGCAGCGACATCCGCGATGCGTTTGCCGCTTTCTGCAACGCCCGCCCGGTCGGCTCCAAGTTCGCGCACCGCGCCACCGACGGCCCTGCGGGTTCCAGCCCTTCCATGAAGTGGGTGAACCCGCCGGTAGCCTTCATGCTGCATGCTGGGGTGCCGCTGCTGCGCGGTACGCAGGCCTATTTCCCGGGCCTGCAGCCGCCACAACTGAACGCGCCGCGGGTGGCTTTGGAGGCGTATCCCGGTTTGCTGGCACGCGAGCTGCTTGGGTAGCCGCAGCTACAAGAGCGATACGGCGGCCAAACAAACCCCCGAGCGCTTGATTGCCCGCAAAGACCTGATCCATGCACTGGAGTTGGGCCAGACCCGTTTGCAGTTGCGCCTGCGCCTGAGCCATGCCCAGCGCGACAGCCTGGCCGACGATGCCAGCGGTGATGCGCTGGACGCAGTGCTGTGCTTGGTGCAAGCAGCATGGGGGCAGTTGCGCTACCAGGCGGGTGACCCGCTGTGCGGTTTGCCGCCGGATCTCGATCCGCTAGAGGGGTGGATTCTCAGCGCCTGAGGCCGTGTCTGAGGCCGCGTCTGAGGGAGCCGACCCGCAGACGCTGCAAGCGGGCTGTCGCGGTATGCGGATCCGGGTCCATTCCATGGACCGCCCGTCCAGCATCAGCAAGCTGCCGCGCAAGGGTTCACCGAACGCACCCACCAGCATCAGCGCTTGCGCCGCTTGCATGCAACCGATCACGCCGACCACCGGCGCAAAAACACCCATGGTGGCGCAGGCTATCGCGTCGGGCGCGCGCTGGGCTGGAAAAGCGCAGGCATAACAGGGGCAGTTGGCGTCGCGCGGATCGAAGACGCTGATCTGTCCGTCAAACTGCACCGCCGCGCCCGAGACCAAAGGCACCCGGTGGCGCACGCAGGCAGCGTTGATCGCGTGGCGGGTCTCGAAGTTGTCGCTGCAATCTAGCACCACATCGGCTTGCGGTACCAGCGTGTCCAGCAGTGCGGCATCTGCACGCTGCTGCAAGGGCACTAGTGCCGTGAGCGGGTTGATGCGCGCTGCGCTGGCCTGTGCCGACAGCACTTTGGGGCTGCCCACCGCATCGCTGCTGTGCATGATTTGGCGCTGCAAATTGGTCAAGTCCACCACATCGTCGTCGACCACGGTTAGCGTGCCAACGCCTGCGGCAGCCAGGTACAACACCGCCGGGGAAGCCAGGCCGCCTGCGCCTATCACTAGGACGCGTGCCGAGCGGATCCGCTCCTGGCCTTCGATGCCGATGTCTTCGAGCAGGATATGGCGCGAATAGCGCGACAGCTCCTCATCGCGCATGGGGGACTCAGTCTTCTTTGACTTCCGCCTTGCGCTCGGTCAGGGTTTTGCTGACCATGACCGGTTTGCCCTTGAGCTGGTTGATCGCCTGGATGAGCCGGAAGTCGTTCTCCGAACCAAACTCCGGCGGGCGTCGCTCGGCCAGCGGCTTGCTTGCTTCTTGCTCCAGGCGTTTCATCGCGGCTTCACGGGCTTTTTCGCGCTCCAGGTCTTTGACTTCGGCACCCTGGCCGCTGCTGAGGTGCTTTTCCGCGTCGGCTTCGCGCGGCGCCAGGGCCGCAAACGGGCTGCCGGCTTCGGTCTCATCGACCATCACATCGGGCACGATGCCCTTGGCCTGGATCGAGCGGCCGCTCGGTGTGTAGTAGCGCGCCGTTGTGATCTTCACGCCCGCGTCGTTGCCCAGCGGGCGGAAGGTCTGAACCGTGCCCTTGCCAAAGGTTTGGCTTCCCATGATCACGGCCCGCTTGTGGTCTTGTAATGCCCCGGCAACGATCTCGCTGGCAGAGGCGGAGCCTTCGTTGACCAACACCACCAGCGGCACTTTGCGAATGGCTGCTGGTAAAGATTTAAGAGGGTCCACACCACGGCGGTCATAGTCCAGCGCATTGGCGCGCAGGGTTTGCTGGCTCTCGGCGGTCTGCCCGTTCGTGGTTACCACGGTGATGTTTTCGGGCAGGAAAGCGGCTGATATACCGACCGCCGAACCCAACAGGCCGCCCGGGTCATTGCGCAGGTCCAGCACCATGCCCTTGATGTTCGGATCCTGTTTGTACAGCTCGCCGGCCTTCTTGGCAAAGTCTTCCAGCGTGCGCTCCTGGAATTGGCTCAGACGGATCCAAGCGTAGCCCGGCTCTATCATTTTGCCGCGCACCGATTGTTGTTTGATTTCTTCGCGGATGATGGTGACCACAAAGGTCCGGTTCTCTTCCTTGCGGAATATGGTCAACACCACTTTGGTACTCGGTTCGCCGCGCATGCGCTTCACGGCTTCGTTCAGCGACAAGCCTTTGACGGGGGTGTCGTCGACCTTGGTGATCAGGTCATTGGTTTTCAGTCCGGCGCGAAAGGCGGGCGAGCCTTCGATGGGCGAGACGACCTTGACAAATCCATCTTCTTGCGTGATCTCAATGCCGACCCCGACAAATTTTCCTGCCGTGCCTTCTTTGAATTCCTTGTAGGCTTTTTTGTCGAAATACTGGGAGTGCGGGTCCAGGCTGGAGACCATGCCGGATATGGCGTCTGTGATCAGCTTTTTGTCGTCTACCGGTTCGACGTAATCGCTCTTGATCAGGCCGAACACGGCCGACAATTGCTGCAATTCTTCCAGGGGCAAGGGCGCAACGCTGCCGCGTGCCACTGTTTGCAGCGAAAACGTCGCCATAGAACCCGCCAACACGCCTAAAGCGACCCAACCCGCAATTTTCAGTTTTTGACCCATATACGCCCTCATGTTCGGTCAATATACACCCGCTGTCGGCCAATTTGCCCCTGTGGGGCTATGCAGATCAGGGTTTTGGCTCCAGGTAATAGTGCTTAAACGCCTTCAACGATGCGTCTAGTTCATACACCAAGGGCTGGCCATTCGGTATGTTGATGCCCACAATGTCTGTGTCGGAGATGCCATCCAGGTACTTGATCATGGCCCGGATCGAGTTGCCATGGGCGGCGATCACGATGCGTTTTCCGGCCAGGATGGCCGGTGCCATGGACTCGTTCCACAGGGGCAGCACACGGTCCACGGTGTCTTTGAGGCATTCGGCGAGCGGAATTTGCTCCGGTTTGAGTTTGGCGTAGCGCAAGTCGCCGCGTTCGCAACGCGGGTCGGAGGGGTCGAGCGCCGGCGGCGGTACGTCGTAGCTGCGCCGCCATGCCATCACCTGCGCTTCGCCGTATTGTTGGGCCGTATCCAATTTGTTGAGCCCCTGTAAAGCCCCGTAATGGCGCTCGTTGAGCCGCCAGGCGTGCACCACCGGGAGCCAGGTGCGCTGCATTTCGTCCAGGCAATGCCACAGGGTGCGGGTTGCGCGCTGCAACATGCTGGTGTAGGCGATATCAAAATCAAAGCCGTGCTGCTTCAAGACCATGCCGGCCGACCGTGCCTGCTGAACGCCGGTTGGGGTCAGGTCTACATCGGCCCAGCCGGTGAAACGGTTCTCCAGGTTCCAGACCGATTGGCCATGGCGGATAAACACAATTTTGTACATGGGTGTGGGCGCAGGGTGGGGGGAAATAGGAGCGGGTGGCGGCGTGCCGAGCCCCCCATTCTAAAATGCGCGGCTAAGCTCGCTGACAAATAAGGACCCATGTGACATTTTTTCTCGACAATTGGATGCTGGTAGCGCTTGCGCTGACTTCTGGGGGGCTGTTGTTTATGCCTTTGATGCAGGGCATGGCGGCGCGCGGCATCAGCTCGGCGCAAGCGGTACAACTGATGAACCGCGAGAAAGCCGTGGTGGTGGATGTGAGCGATCCCGAGGAATTCGCTGCGGGCCATATTGCAGGTTCTAAAAACATTCCGCTGGCCGAGCTGGAAGCGAAGCTGGCTGCAGCCGTGAAAAATAAAAACCTCCCGCTGATTTTGGTTTGCCGATCCGGCGCACGCTCGCTGCGCGCGGCAGCCACCGCGAGCAAGCTGGGTTTCGCGCAGCCCCAGTCGCTTTCCGGCGGACTAACCGCCTGGCGCGAAGCGGCCTTGCCGATTGAAACCAACGCCGCTTGACCAACGAGAACCCGCCATGCAAGAAGTGACCATGTACACCACCGCAGTCTGCCCGTATTGCGTGCAAGCCAAGCGCCTGCTGCAGTCCAAGGGCGTGGATGCGATCACCGAAGTTCGCATCGACCTGGATCCCCAAGCGCGCCAGCACATGATGGAGCGCACCGGCCGCCGCACCGTACCCCAGATATTCATAGGCACCACGCACGTGGGCGGCTGCGATGACCTGATCGCTTTGGATGCGCGCGCTGGCTTGCTGCCCCTGCTGCAGGCTGCGTGAGGTACGCCACAAAGCGCCTGACATAATCGCGCGCCGGTTGCCGCCATTGCGCCCGGTGTACCCCCCTCATTTGTTGAAAGATCCCCCATGGCCGATTCCAGCCCCAGCAACGAGACCCCCGTGTTCCAGATCCAGCGCCTCTACCTCAAAGAGGCCTCGATGGAGCAACCCAATTCCCCCGGCATCCTGCTCGAGCAGGAGCAGCCCGCTGTCGATATCCAACTCAATATTGAAGCCAATCCGATTGCCGATGGGATTTTCGAGGTCTGCGTGACCGCCCGGGTCCAGACCATGATCAAAGACAAGACCGTGTTTCTGGTGGAAGTGAAGCAAGGCGGAATTTTCGAAGTGCGCAACATCCCGGAAGATCAAATGGGTGCGATCATGGGTATTGCCTGCCCGCAAATCATTTACCCCTATCTGCGAGGCAATGTGGCCGATCTGATTCAACGCGGTGGTTTTCCGCCGGTGCACCTCTCAGAGATCAATTTCCAGGCCATGTACGAGCAGCAGCAAAACCAAGCCATGGCGCAAAGCAATGGCGCAAGCTTGACCCAATAGGCCGCGGCCGCCCACACGCGGCGGCCCATCGCCATGCGAATTTTGGTGCTGGGTGCGGGGGCTTGGGGCACGGCCCTGGCGGCCACCGCGTCGGGCTTGGGGCGGCATGCGGTCACGCTGTGGGCCCGCGACCCTGTGCTGGCACAAGGGCTGCAATCCCAGCGCATGAATTCCCGATACCTCCCCGGCATCGTTTTGCCAGACGGACTTTCCATTGCCAGCGGCTCATTGCAAGCCGTGCTGCAGGTGGGCATGCCTTGGGACCTGGTCATCATCGCCACCCCCATGGCCGCACTGCGCACCATGTTGCTGGCCTTGGCAGAAGCGGCAGTGCCCACAGTCTGGCTGTGCAAAGGCTTTGAAGCCGCGCGCGATGGACAAGCCTGGGGACTGCTCGGCCATGAGGTGCAGCGCCAAGTAGCACCCCACGCCCTGTGCGGCGCTTTGAGCGGGCCGAGTTTTGCTGCCGAAGTGGCGCAGGGCAAACCGGCCGCACTGGTGGCTGCCAGCACCCATGCGGTGGTTCGCCAAACCCTGGTGGACGCTTTCCACAGCCCGGCCCTTCGCATTTATGCCAGCGACGATTTACCTGGTGTCGAAGTGGGTGGCGCGGTTAAAAATGTGCTGGCGATTGCCACGGGTTTGTGTGACGGCCTGGGCCTCGGCGCCAATGCCCGGGCGGCCTTGATTACGCGGGGCCTCTCCGAGATGACCCGCCTCGGTGTGGCACTTGGTGCGCAGGCGGCCACTTTCACGGGTTTAAGCGGTTTGGGTGATCTGGTGCTGACCGCTACCGGCGACCTGTCGCGTAACCGCCAGGTGGGACTGGCCTTGGCGCGCGGGCAGACCCTGGCTGCGGCGGTCGCCGAATTGGGCCATGTGGCCGAGGGCGTGTACTGCGCCCGCACCGTGTTGCAACGGGCCCGCGCCCTTGGCGTGGACATGCCGATCACCGAGGCCGTTGTGCAGTTGCTCGACGGCAGCTTGCAGGCCCGCGCGGTGGTGGCGCTCTTGATGGGCCGTGAACCCCGGCCGGAATCAGACCGCGTCTGAAACCCCTGCACCTGGACGGTGGACACCGACCGGGGCCGCGCCGAATTTGTGTTGCGCGGCGACGAAGACATACGCCGCATCGGCAGCGCCCGCGCCTTGCTGATCGCCGACGCGCACGGCATCCATTACCTGGTGCCAGACCAGTTGGCGTTGGACGCCTACAGCAAGCGGGTGCTGGATAGGTTTTTGTAACGGGCGTACCTGCGAGCGTTACAGGGACGCAAATATCGTTTTCGCCGCGTCTACCGTATGCGCGATGTCTGCATCGGTGTGCGCCGCGCTGACGAAACCGGCCTCGTAGAGCGCGGGGGCGAAATAGACGCCAGCATCGAGCATGCTGTGGAACAAGTGGTTGAAGCGTTTGCTGTCGGTTTGCATGACCGTGGCGTAGTTTTGCGGCAGCTCAGACATCAGGAAGAAGCCGAACATGCCGCCTTCGCTGTCCACATTAAAGGGCACACCGGCCGCTTGCGCCGCAGCCAGCAAACCATGGGTCAGCACCTGGGTTTTGGCGGCCAGCGCGTCGTAAAAACCGGGCTGGCTGATCAAGCGCAGCGTGGCCAAACCGCAGGCCGTGGCCACCGGGTTGCCGCTGAGCGTACCCGCCTGGTACACGGTGCCCAAAGGTGCCAGGTGTTCCATGACCGCGCGTTTCGCACCAAAAGCGGCTAGCGGCATGCCCCCGCCAATGACCTTGCCCATCACCGTCACGTCCGGCGCAAAGCCGGGAATTTGCTTGGCGTACACACTTTGCGCGCCGCCCAGCGCCACGCGAAAGCCTGTCATCACTTCGTCGAGCACCAGCAAGGCACCGTGCTCAGTACACAGCTCGCGGGCGCGGCGCATGAAGGGCACAGAGGCGCGCACAAAATTCATATTCCCGGCAATCGGTTCGATCATCAGGCAGGCGAGTTCTTTGCCGTGCAGCGCAAAGGCTTCTTCGAGTTGCGCCACGTTGTTGTATTCGAGCACCAGCGTGTGTTGCACGACTTCGGGTGGCACACCGGCGCTGGTCGGGTTGCCGAAGGTGGCCAGGCCCGAGCCGGCTTTGACCAAGAGCGCGTCCGCATGCCCGTGGTAGCAGCCTTCGAATTTGATGAGTTTGCTGCGCCCTGTCGCACCGCGCGCCAGGCGGATCGCGGTCATGGCGGCTTCGGTGCCCGAACTCACCAGACGCACCATGTCCATGCTGGGCATGAGTCTTCAGAATCGCTTCGGCCAGCTCGACTCTCGCGCTCGGTCGGCGCACCAAACGAGAAGCCTTCATGCAGCGCTTTTTGCACTGCTTCCACCACCTCGGGGTGGCCGTGGCCCAGGATCATCGGGCCCCAGGATCCGATGTAGTCCACATAGCGCTGGCCGTTGGCGTCCCACATGTACGCACCTTGGGCGCGGCTGATGAAACGCGGGGTACCGCCCACCGCTTTGAACGCACGCACGGGCGAGTTCACGCCACCGGGGATGACGCGCGCGGCGCGCTGAAACAGTTCAAGGTTGCGGTCGGGCTGGGTCATGGTGAGTCAGGGGTGGAAGGAAAGACGGTCAGTATCGTAAGCGTTCAATGCCGCGTCGGGCCCGGCGGGAGTTCAAAGCTGAAGTCGCCAACGGCTGGGGCGTCGTCGCTTTCGTCGGCTTCATCGTCGTCGCTGTGCGCCCAAAACAGGCGGTCGGGCTGGACCAGGCCCATGCCGGGGCGAAAGCCGCCTTCCAGGCAGCGGTCCAGATAGCTCAGCGCCTCGCTGGTGGCTTCGCCCAACTCGGTATCGGTGGCGATCAGCGCTGCCAGCGCCGCGCTCAGCGTGTCACCGGCGCCGGCAAATTGCGCCTCCAGGCGTTCGTATTTTTCCGTGCGGATCACAGACGTGGGTGAACACAGTGCGTTCTCGATGAACTGGTCGGGCAGGGGGATGCCCGTGACCAGGGTGTAGGCCACGCCGTGCCCGTGCGCGGCGATGGCGATGTCGCGCGCTGTGGGGTTGCGCTGCGCGCTCCATTCGGGCAGCAGCCAGCGCGTCAGTGTCTGGTAATTGCCGACCAGCAAGGTGGTTTGCGGCAGCAGCAACTCTGCGCAGGCGTCCAGGTACTGGTCGATCGCGTCCTCGCGCCACCAGGACAGGTCGGGCATGTGGGTGAGCACGGGCACCTCGGCGTAGTCACTGACCAGCTCGGAGATGGCGCTGATGTTTTCCGGCGTGCCAACGAAACCGACTTTGAAAACCTGCACGGGCAGGTCTTCCAAAATCGTGCGGGCTTGTTCGGTGACGGCTTCATCGTCCAGCGCAAAGTGGTCAACGATTTCGGTGGTGTCGCGGGCGTAGACGCCGGTGACCACCGGCAGCACGTGCACGCCCACGGAGGACATGGCGGTGATGTCAGCACCGATGCCACCCGCGCCGCTGGCGTCGTTGGCGTTGAAGACCATGACGCAGGCCGAGGGGCCGTCGTCATCGCCTTGCAGCTCGGCGTCGTCCTCGACATAGATGGGTGGTGGGGAGAGGGCCATGGGGTACCGCAAAGCTACAATCGCGCCCATTCTATTCTTTGGATTTTGGGCTCCCGAATGACTACCACCACCTGGATGTGCTTGATTTGCGGCTGGATTTATGACGAGACGCTGGGCGCACCCGATGATGGAATTGCCGCAGGAACGCTCTGGGCCGATGTGCCCATGAACTGGGTCTGCCCCGAGTGCGGCGCCCGCAAAGAAGACTTCGAGATGGTCCAGATCTGAGGCCTGCGCCTCAGTCCTGCACCGACTCACTCCCCAAACCCGGTTTTTTCACCACGCTGTAACGCAGCAGCGTTTTGGCGCGTGCCTGCGCGTGGTCGACGATGGGCAGCGGGTAGTTGGCGTCCGGCCCCTCGCCGAGCACCACCCCGGCAGCGGCCAGCTCCAGCGGCCGTGCCAGCCAGGGCGCATGGATGCTTTTCGCGTCGAGCTGCGCCAGCGCGGGCAGGTAGCGGCGGATGAAAGCACCTTGGGTGTCAAATTTCTCGCTTTGCGAAATGGGATTGAAGATGCGGAAATAGGGCTGTGCATCGCAGCCACTGGATGCCACCCACTGCCAGCCGCCGTTGTTCGAGGACAGATCAAAGTCGTTGAGCTGCTGTGCGAAATAACGTTCGCCCCAGCGCCAGTCCAGCCCCAAGTGTTTGACCAGAAAGCTGCCCGCCACCATGCGCAGCCGGTTATGCATATAGCCGCTTTGGTTCAATTGCAGCATGGCCGCGTCCACCAGCGGGTAGCCGGTACGGCCCGCGCACCAGGCGGCAAAGCGCTGTTGCGCCAGCTCATCCCCGTCCCACTGAATCGCGTCGTAGTCGGGTTTGAATGCGCGCGCCGCCACGTGCGGGAAGTTGGCCAGAATTTGCACATAAAACTCGCGCCACACCAGCTCGGCCAGCCACACCCGCGCGCCCGGGTCGCCGCTGCGCTGCGCGGGCAGGGCGGCGCGCACCAGTTCGCGGATCGATACCGTGCCAAAGCGCAGGTGCACGCCCAGGTAGCTCGGGCCTTTGACCGAGGGAAAATTGCGCCGTTCCTCATAAGCGCCCATGCGCGGTAAAAAATCTTTGAGCAAGGCCTGTGCGCCGCTGCTGCCCGGCGTAATGCCGAGCTGGCGCAGGTTGCTGGCCTCAAAGCCCAGCTCGGCCAAGGACGGTACGCCGCAGGCCAGCGCGGCATCGACCGCAGCCAGCTTATGCGCCAGCCCATCCGTGCTGCGCTCCGCCACGTCGGCTCCATCAGCGGCTTCAAGGCGGGCCAGCCAGGCACGCAGGTAGGGCGTGAAGACGCCATAGGGTTTGCCGGTCTGGGTCAGAATTTCGCGCCGCTCAAAGACCACCTGGTCTTTCACGCTGTGCCAGTGGATACCGGCGGCTGAAAGTGCCTGCGCCACTGCCGCGTCGCGGGCCAGGGCTTGCGGCTCGTCATCGTGCGCGGCAAGGACCACACCCGCGCCCACGGCCCGGGCCAGCTGCGGGAATCTCCGCCAGCCGGGTCGCCATGGCGGCAGATGAGCCCGGCATGGGGCGCCATGGCGCGCAGGGTGGCGTCGATTTCGGCCAGCGAGTCGCGTATGAACTCCAAGCGCCGGTCGCAGCGCGGCAAGGGGTCGAGGATGCCGGTGTCGAACACAAACACCAGCACGACCTGTTGCGCGGATTGAAGGGCCGCGTGCAGCGCCGCATGGTCATGCAGGCGCAGGTCGCGGCGCAGCCAGACCAGCGCGGTGGGGATTTGCGGGGTGGGTGCGAGGTATGTTGCAGACATGCCGGTGGCTAAAATGATTCGATGTCCGGCGATTCTGCACCCACCAATCTCACCAACCATTTTCTGATTGCCATGCCCGGCATGGAAGATGCCTTTTTTGCGAAGAGTGTGGTGTATCTGGTGGACCATAACGACCAAGGCGCGATGGGGCTGATGATCAACAAGGCAGTGGACATCTCGATGGAGGCGCTGTTTGTCAAGATCGATCTGGCCATGCCCCGCACCGATTTGGCCGCCAGCCCCGTTTTGCAGGGCGGCCCGGTGCACCAGGACCGCGGTTTTGTGCTGCACGACCCGGTGTTCGGCTCCGGCGAGCCGGAGCAGGCTTCTCCCTACCAATCGACCATCCGCGTACCCGGTGGCCTGGATATGACGACCTCGCGCGATGTGCTGGAGTCGATTTCCACCGGTGGCGGCCCCAAGCGGGTCTTGGTCTCGCTGGGCTATGCGGCCTGGGGCGAGGGCCAGTTGGAAAGCGAGCTCAAGGAAAACGCCTGGCTCACGGTGGAGGCCGACGCCAGCGTCATTTTTGACGCGCCCATGGCCGAGCGCTACGACCGCGCCCTGGGCCTGCTGGGTTTGCAGGCCTGGATGATTTCCACCCAGGCGGGCAACGCATGAGCGCCGCAGCCGCCCTGAGCCCTGTTGTGGTACCGGCGACGCTGCAAACATTCATGGCCTTTGATTTCGGCACCAAACACACCGGCGTGGCGGTGGGCAACCGCTTGCTGCGCAGCGCGCAGGCACAGGCCACCATCCATGCCGAAGGCGATGCCCGTTTTGTCCAGGTTGCCCAGCGGCTCAAAGAGTGGCAGCCCGACGCCATCGTCATCGGCGTGCCCTACCACCCGGACGGCGCGGCGCATGAGAACACGGCGCGGGCCCGCAAATTCGGCCGCCAGTTGCACGGCCGCTTCGGCCTGCCGGTCTTCGAGGTGGACGAGCGCTACAGCACCACCGAGGCACTGGCCAGCGGCGCGCGCGACCCGGATGCGGCGGCTGCGGCCATCATCCTCAACCAATTTTTACAGGACTTGCCATGAGCGATTTGACGCTGGACGCCCAGGCCCTGTACGCCGATTTGTTGCAGGGCGCGCGGGCCTTGTGCCGCCCCGATACGCGCCTGGTTGGCATCACTTCCGGCGGCGCTTGGCTGGCGCAGCGGCTGCAAACTGATCTGGCCTTGCCGGGTGCCTGTGGCGTGATTTCGTCGGCCATGCACCGTGATGATTTTGCCCAGCGCGGCCTGGGCGGTGGCGGGCGCACCCAGCTGCCTTTCGAGATCAACGGCGCGCATTTGCTGGTGGTGGACGACGTGCTCTACACCGGGCGCACCTTGCGCGCTGTGATGAACGAGTTGTTTGACTACGGCCGCCCGGCCAGTATCAAGCTGGCGGTGCTGGTGGACCGGGGCGGGCGCGAGTTGCCCATCCAGCCGGACTTTGCTGCGGCGCGGGTGAGCCTGCCTTCGACCCAGTCACTGGCTCTGGCGCGCACGGAAGACGGCAGCCTGCGCTTCGACCTCAAAACCAAACCGCTGCGTGCGGACTGATGGACTTGACGAGCTCGCCCATGTCCAAGCGCCACAACCCCCAGCTCAACAAAAACGGTGAACTGATTCACCTGCTGTCCACCGAAGGCCTGTCGCGTGATCTGATCATGCACATTCTGGACACCGCGTCCAACTTTGTCTCGGTGAGCGACCGCGAGGTCAAAAAAGTGCCGCTGCTGCGCGGCAAAAGCGTCTTCAATCTGTTTTTCGAAAACAGCACCCGCACCCGCACCACCTTCGAGATTGCCGCCACGCGCTTGTCGGCAGACGTGATTAATTTGGACATCGCGCGCTCCAGCGCGTCCAAGGGCGAGTCGCTGCTCGATACGATTTCCAACCTCAGCGCCATGGCGGCGGATATTTTTGTCGTGCGCCACAGCGAATCGGGCGCGCCCTACCTGATCGCCCAGCATGTGGCGCCGCATGTGCACGTGGTCAACGCGGGTGATGGCCGCCACGCCCACCCCACGCAGGCGCTGCTGGACATGTACACCATCCGCCACTACAAGCGCGATTTCGCCAACCTCACCGTGGCCATCGTCGGCGATGTGCTGCATTCGCGGGTGGCGCGCTCAGACATCAATGCCCTGACCACCCTGGGCTGCGCCGAGGTCCGCGTAGTCGGCCCCAAAACCCTGGTGCCTGCGGACATGGCGCAGATGGGCGTGCGGGTTTGCCACACGCTGGACGAGGGTTTGCGCGACTGCGATGTGGTGATTGCGCTGCGTCTGCAAAACGAGCGCATGAGCGGGGCGCTGCTGCCCTCAAGCCAGGAATATTTCAAGCGCTTCGGCCTGACGCCCGAGCGCTTGCGGATTGCCAAGCCGGACGCCATCGTGATGCACCCGGGGCCGATCAACCGGGGTGTGGAAATGGATTCGGCCGTGGTTGACGGGCCGCAAAGCGTGATCCTGCCGCAAGTCACCTTCGGCATCGCGGTGCGCATGGCGGTGATGAGCATCGTGGCGGGGAACGAGGCATGAAGCTGCTGATTCAAGGCGGTCGCATCATCGATCCGGCCAGCGGCCTGGACAGCGTGGGCGATGTGGCGATTGCTGAAGGGCGCATCGTCGGTCTGGGCCGCGCGCCGGATGGCTTCACGCCCGAGCGCACCCTGGACGCGCAAGGGCTGTGTGACGGCTCCCGGCTTGGTCGACGTGGCGGTGCGCCTGCGCGAGCCCGGTCACGAGCACGAGGGCATGTTGGCCTCGGAGTTGGCCGCCGCTGTGGCGGGCGGCGTGACCAGCCTGGCCTGCCTGCCGGATACCGACCCGGTGCTGGATGAGCCGGGCTTGGTCGACATGTTGCGTTTTCGCGCCCGCAAACTGCATGGCGCGCGGGTGTTTCCCATCGGTGCGCTGACGCGCGGTCTGGCCGGAAAAGTGCTGACCGAAATGGTGCAGCTGTTTGAGGCCGGTTGTGTGGGATTTGGCCAGGCCGAGGTGCCGCTGGCCGACACCCAGGTGCTGCAACGCGCCTTGCAATACGCCGCCAGCTTTGGCTACACCGTCTGGCTGCGGCCGCAGGATATGTACCTGGGTCGCGGTATTGCAGCCAGCGGCGCGCTGGCCACGCGCATGGGCTTGTCCGGCGTGCCGGTGGCCGCTGAGACGATCGCCTTGCACACGATTTTCGAGTTGATCCGCAGCACCCGCACCCGCGTGCACCTGTGCCGCATCAGCAGCGCCGCCGGCGTGGAACTGGTGCGCCGGGCCAAGGCCGAAGGCTTGCCGGTGAGTTGTGATGTCAGCATCCACTCGCTGCATCTGACCGATGTGGACATTGGTTATTTCGACAGCCGCGCCCGCCTGACCCCGCCGCTGCGCCAGCAGGCCGACCGCGCCGCTTTGCGCGCCGGCCTGGCCGATGGCACGGTGGATCTGCTGGTGTCGGATCACACCCCCGTGGGCGCCGATGAAAAAGCACTCCCCTTCAGCGAAGCCACGCCGGGTGCCACGGGGCTGGAGTTGCTGCTCAGCTTGACCCTCAAATGGGCCGATGAAGCCCAGGTGCCGCTGCCGCAGGCGCTGGGTGTGGTCACCCACCGCAGCGCGGAGTTGCTAGGCGCTTCGGCCCGCGCGCACCAGGCCAGTCCGGGGCGCTTGGAATTGGGCTGCCAGGCGGACCTGTGCGTGTTCGACCCGCTGGCCTCCTGGCGCGTGACGCCGCAGGCCCTGCGCAGCCAGGGTAAACACACCCTGTTTGAGGGGTATGAGCTGCCCGGGCGGGTGCACCACACCGTGGTCGGCGGGCGTCTGGTGTTCAGTGCCGACCCAGCCTCTTAAGCCGCATCCATGACACGTCTGCTGCGGCAACTGGTAGCCGTAGTGCGCATGCTGCGCTTGCTGGTACACGCGCTGGCGGGCTTATGGACCTTGCACCTGCGCTTTGGGCGCATGTCTGTGGCGGAGCAGCACAGTGCGGTGCAGCAATGGGCGCAAGGGGTTTTGCGCATCATGGGCATTGGGCTGCAGGTCCACGGCCGGGCCCACGCCGGGCCGGTGCTGTTGGTGGCCAACCATATCTCCTGGCTCGACATTGTGGTGATGCTGGCTGCGCAGTACTGCCGCTTTGTGGCCAAGTCGGAGCTCAAGGCCTGGCCGCTGGTCGGACCGCTGGCGACTGCGGCGGGCACTTTGTATATCGAGCGCGCATCATCGCGCGACGCGCTGCGCGTGGTGCACCACATGGCGGAGCGCCTGCAGGCCGGCGATGTGCTGGCGGTGTTTCCGGAGGGCACCACGGGGGACGGCGTCGAGGTGTTGCCGTTCCATGCCAATTTGCTGCAAGCGGCCATTGCCGCGCAAGCCCCCGCGCAGGCAGTGGGACTGCGTTTTGTGGACGCTTGGGGCCAGCCCAGTTTTGCACCCTGCTACATCGGAGACGACACCTTCTGTGGGCTCGGTTTGGCGCACGCTGTGTGCCCGTGGCCTGGTGGTGCACGTGGCTTTTGCCGCACCGGACCTGCCGCAGGGCCGCAACCGGCGCGTCTGGGCGGTTGATTTGCGCGCCCAGGTCATGGCCGCGCGCGGCGTGTCCGCCTGAAGTCCGACGCGCGCGTGTGGTATGGTTTCCGAGTCAGCGTATGCATTTTTATCCACGCTATTTTCAGGTCGCAACCCATGAAATATTTGCTCCCCACCCTGTGTCTGGCCGCCTTGCTGCAAGCCTGCGCCCTGCCAAACACCTCCTCCAGCACCCCCGCAGTCGAGGCGCCGGTATCCCGGACTGAACAGGTCCTGCGCAGTGCGATCCCGGCCGGTAGCAAAGTCGTTCCGGCGCAGTCGCTCATTATTGGTTCAGGCGAAAACTGGGTTGGCCGCGCAGTGCTCGAAGTCCCCAAAGACATAGACCGCGACACCTCGCCGGCGTACAGCTTTTTTGTGGAACAGTACCCGCAGCAAGGCTGGACCCTGCTCAGCGCCACCCGCGGCAAAACCAGCATGTTGGTCTTCACCAAAAAAGACCGCAGCGCCACGGTCGAGATCTCCGAGGTCAACATGATGAACGGCAGCGTCACGGTGGTGTTGACGGTCACCCCCGTCGAAGCTTCCTTGCAGCCGGCTAAGCAACCCTGATTGATGCGCGCGCCTCGGGTGCTGCCGCTCGCCGCCCCATGAGTCCATCTATCGCCTTCATCGGCGGCGGCCAAATGGCCAGCGCCATCATCGGCGGCTTGCTGGCCAGCGGCACGCGGGCAGACGAATTGGTGGTGGTGGAGCCCTTGGATACGGCGCGCGAACAACTGCTCACTCGCTTTGGTGTGCATGCGCACCCCGCGCCGGGCGCTTTTCTGCAGGATTGCGCAGTGGTAGTTTGGGCCGTCAAACCCCAGACCTTTCGAGACGCTGCGGCCCTGACGCAGGCCTACACCCGCAATGCCCTGCACCTGAGCGTGGCCGCCGGTATCCGCAGCGATACCCTGGCGCAGTGGCTGCACAGCGAGCGCATCGTGCGCGCCATGCCCAACACCCCCGCATTGATTGGCCAGGGTATCAGCGGCCTGTTTGCGCGAAGCGCTGTCACCCCGGCCGATAAAGACCATGTGAATGCGCTCATGGCCTGTACCGGGGCCGCCATTTGGTTGGACGACGAGGCGCAGATTGACGCGGTCACCGCCTTGTCCGGCTCCGGTCCGGCCTATGTGTTTTTCTTTTTGGAGGCTATGCGCGACGCCGGCGTTGGCATGGGCTTGAGCCCTGAGCAGGCCTACCAATTAGCGGTTTCTACCTTCTCCGGTGCCAGCGCATTGGCTGCGGCTTCGCAGGATGGCCCCGAAGTTTTGCGCCAGCGCGTCACCAGCAAGGGTGGAACCACCTTCGCGGCACTGGGCGTGATGGAGTCCAGCGGCATCAAGCCGGCTTTTGAAGCGGCCATGCAAGCCGCCCGCGCGCGCGCTGCGCAAATGGGCGACGAATTCGGCGGTTAAACCCCGGGTTTTAGGGTGCGAGCAGCACCCCGTCCGCGACCAGCGCGTCAATTTCCTGGCTGGTGTAAGCCAGACTCTCCAGCAGTTCGCGACCGTGTTCACCTAGGCGGGGCGGGTCTAAGCGCAGGGCCAGGCGCTGGCCATCCAAAGTCAATGGAAGCAAGGGCGTCGCCGTGGCGCGCCCATCGGGTAGGGTCATGGGCGCCAGTCCGCCGGTGGCCTGCAGGTGCGGATCGTCAAACAAATGCTGGGGATCGGTAATCGGCGCAAAAGGCAGGCCCTCGCGTTCGAACACCTGCGCCAGCTCGGCCGCGTCCCGGTCGGCCAAGCGTGTGCGCAACAGCGGCATCATCCAATCCCGCGCCCGCACCCGGTCGTTGTTACTGGCCAGATCGGGCGTCGGCAAACAGGTCGTCAAATCCGAAGGCATCGCAAAAAACCCGCCATTGCGTGTCGCCCACCACGGCCAGAAAAATCTGCGCGCCGTCCTTGACGCTGAACACGTCGTAAATGCCCCAGGGCGAAATGCGCTCGGGCATGGGCGCAGCCGCCTTGCCGGTCACGGCGAACTGCAGCATGTGCTGGGCCACCAGAAACACATTGTTTTCGAACAGCGCGGCCTGCACCTCCTGGCCGCGTCCGGTCTGCGCCCGCTGCATCAGTGCAGCCATTGCGCCCATTGCGCCGAACAAGCCGCCCATGATGTCGTTGACGCTGGAGCCCGCCCGCAAAGGGTCGCCCGGTCTGCCGGTCATGTATGCCAGTCCGCCCATCATCTGCACCACCTCGTCCAGCGCGGTGCGGTGGTCGTAGGGGCCGGGGAGAAAGCCTTTGTGGCTGACGTAAATCAGACGCGGGTCGCGCGCGCTCAAGGTGGCGTAGTCCAGGCCGAGTTTTTGCATGGTCTCGGTTTTGAAGTTTTCGCTCACGATATCGGCGGTGGCGATCAGGCGCAGCACCACCTCGCGGCCCCGCGCGCTGTGCAGATCCAGCGCAAGGCTCTTTTTGTTACGGTTAAACAGCGGATAAAAACCGGCACCCACACCCAGCAGCTTGCGGGTGCTGTCGCCGCCCAGCGGCTCCACCTTGATCACGTCTGCGCCCATGTCCCCCAGCGTCATGCCGCAGGTTGGACCCATGACCATGTGGGTGAACTCGACGACACGGATGCCGCTTAAAGGAAGGTGGGATTCGCTTTTCTGGTGCATGTCGTAAGGGGCGTGTAATCCGTGCCTGCATGATAGTCCCGCCCGCGCATCGACTAAAGTAGGCGGTTTTCGTTCGCTCGGTTTCCCCGGGCTGGCCGGGTACACACCGGTTTGTTTTGTTGGAAAGTTCTCATGTCTGAAGCCCGTACACGCGTCCACCGTCTGGATGTCGCCACCTCCCTCCACCAGTTCATTGAGCACGAAGTGCTACCCGGAACGGGGATCAAGCCAAAGGCTTTCTGGTCGGGCTTTGACGCCATCGTCGCGGATTTGGCACCTAAAAACGCCGCCTTGCTGGCCGAGCGCAAGCGCTTGCAGGCCGAGCTCGATGCCTGGCACCACGCGCATCCCGGTCCCGTCAGCGATATGGCGGCTTACCAGGCGTTTTTGAAGCAAATCGGGTATCTGGTTCCAGTACCGAAATCGTCGCGCATCACGACCAAACATGTGGACGCCGAGTTGGCGATCCAAGCCGGGCCGCAACTCGTGGTGCCAGTGCTCAACGCCCGCTACGCCCTGAACGCCGCCAATGCCCGCTGGGGCAGCTTGTATGACGCCCTGTATGGCACCGACGTGATTTCGGAGGACGATGGTGCTGGTAAACGCAGCGCCAGCGGCAAGCCTTACAACCCCAAGCGCGGTAAAAAAGTCATCGCCTACGCGCGCCATGTGCTGGACCGCACCGTGCCGCTGCGTGCGGGCTCGCATCTGCATGCGCTTGGCTACAGCGTGCGCGCCGGCCGCTTGGTCGTGCGCCTGAAAGACGGCAGCACCAGCGGCTTGCAAGACAAAGCCCAGTTTGTGGGTTTCCAGGGCACGGCTTCGCGTCCCTCGTCGGTGCTGTTGCAGCACAACGGCTTGCACCTCGATTTGGTGATTGACCACGAATCGCCCATTGGCAAGAAAGATCCTGCCGGCGTCAGTGATTTGGTGCTGGAGTCGGCTCTTTCCACCATCCTCGATCTGGAGGATTCGGTCGCCGCCGTCGACGCCGAAGACAAGGTACACGGCTACCGCAACTGGCTGGGCATTTTGCAGGGCACGCTCACCGAGACCATCACCAAGGGTGGCACCACCTTCACCCGCGGCCTCAACCCGGACCGCGTCTACACCGGCATTGACGGCAAGCCCGTGGTGCTGCATGGCCGCGCGCTGCTGTTTGTGCGCAATGTGGGCCATTTGATGTGCAACCCGGCCGTGCACTACACCGCTGCCGATGGCAGCAGCCAGGAGATTCCCGAAGGAATTCTGGACGCCGTCGTCACCACCGCCATTGCCCTGCATGACTTGCAGCGCAGCAAAAAAGACGCAAGCCATGGCCTGGTGCGCAATTCACGCAAGGGCTCGGTTTACATCGTCAAGCCCAAAATGCACGGGCCTGCCGAAGTGGCTTTTGCCGATGAACTGTTCAGCCGGGTGGAAGCCTTGCTGGGTTTGCCGGCGAGCACCGTCAAGCTGGGCATCATGGACGAAGAGCGCCGCACCAGCGTCAACCTGCAGGCCTGTATTGCAGCCGCCCGCAGCCGCGTGGCCTTTATCAATACCGGGTTTTTGGACCGCACCGGCGATGAGATTCACAGCGTCATGCACGCCGGGCCCATGATCCGCAAGGCCGAAATGAAAGCCAGCACCTGGATCGCCGCCTACGAGCGCAACAATGTGCTGGCGGGCCTGGCCTGCGGCCTGCGCGGCCGCGCCCAGATCGGCAAAGGCATGTGGGCCATGCCCGACTTGATGGCTGGCATGATGGCCCAGAAAATCGCGCACCCCTTGGCGGGCGCGAACACCGCTTGGGTGCCCAGCCCCACCGCCGCCACCCTGCACGCGCTGCATTACCACCAGGTGCTGGTGAGTGAAGTCCAAACGGCGCTGGAGAAGGTCGACTACAAGGCCGAGCGCGCAGCCTTGCTGGATGGCCTGCTGACCTTGCCTGTGTCGCCCCACCGCGATTGGACCGCGCAAGAGAAGCAGCAGGAGCTGGACAACAACGCCCAGGGCATTCTGGGCTATGTGGTGCGCTGGGTCGACCAAGGCGTGGGTTGCTCCAAGGTGCCTGATATCCACAACATCGGCCTGATGGAAGACCGCGCCACTTTGCGCATCTCCAGCCAGCACATCGCCAACTGGCTGCTGCACCGCGTGGTCAGCAAAAAGCAGGTTCAGGAAACGCTGGAGCACATGGCCGCTGTCGTCGACAGCCAGAACGCTGGCGACCCGCTGTACCGCCCCATGGCGCCAGACTTCAAAAAGTCTGCTGCTTTCCGTGCTGCCTGTGATCTCATCTTCAAAGGCCGCACCGAGCCCAGTGGCTACACCGAGCCGCTGCTGCACGCCTGGCGCATCAAGGTCAAAGCCCGACGCTGAAAACGGTACCCCGTGGTACCCCCGAGGGGAATCGAACCCCTATCTAGCGCTTAGGAGGCGCTCGTTCTATCCATTGAACTACGGCGGCGGGAAGCGGGGGATTTTAGGCGGGGGTGTTGCGGGGGTTGGAAGCGCTGTCGGCTCAGCTATTTACTCTTATCGATATACGTCAACAAGTCGTTCAGGTATTTGACTTTGACCTCGGCGTTAGAGCCTTCAGGCGCATTGAATGGGTGTCCATCAGCGGTACTTCGAGTTTGCTGCCTTAACTCACCATTAAAGATGCCGTGGGCAGCATCGTCGTACAGCCACATTTGAACATCTCTATTTTTCGCTTTTTGTTTTTCATACCACTCCAGGTGATTTTCCCCATTGCGATTGGCCGATGAATTCGCATTACAGCTAAATGAATTGCCTTTTGGTGCATCGGGGATATAGACATTTAATCTGCATGGCCCGTGGGCCAGCCAGCGGAGCTCTGGATTATTCGCAGGAGTTCCATAAGTGTCTTGTTTGCCAAAAATTAATACCAAGGGGACTTGAATATCATCTGGCATTCCCATACCAGCATGCGCTGGCGCTTCTGAAAAAACCGCCTTGATTTGGCTTTTGTTGTATATAGCTGCAACATTCACAACCACCGTCGCGCCATTGGATATTCCATAGAGATAAATTCTTGAAGCATCAATATCTTTTTGTTTTAAGGCCCACTCCATCGCTCCCACCGTTGCAGAAAATATCATTTCTTGTCTTTGTGCGTTGCTGACAGAGCCATTCATGTTTTTTGAAATTCCATTGGGCTCAAAGGAATCAAACCCAAGCACGGCAAAACCCTTTTCGTAAAACAAGTTGAAAGCCCGCATATTGTCTCTAAACCCACCCGCACCATGGACGAAGATGAACAATGGTGGTTTTATAGTTGACGATGGAATTTGAAATCTGACTGAGCTGTGGCAAGGATCGAAGCCTAAAGGCTTTCCTTTTAAAATATAAAACCCCTTTTCAGTTTTAATGACCTCAGGGGCTTTTGCATCATTCAGGCATTCTGATTTGTCAGCCGCACAGAGCTTGGCCGACATAAATATACCCATTAATAGTAATAAATAGTAGGTTTTATTGTTTGGTAAGCGCATATTCATTCTGATCAAGCTCTGGAGAGCATGCGCATTGCGTCTTCCAGCCCCCGCACGGTGAGCGGGTACATCTGGTTGTGCAGCAGTTGCTGAATGATGCTGATGCTGTGCCGGTATTGCCAGACGCCCTGGGGTTCGGGGTTGATCCACGCAAATTGAGGGAAGGCATGGGTCAGGCGCTCCAGCCAGACTGCACCGGCCTCGGGGTTGTTGTATTCCACGCTGCCGCCGGGCTGCAGGATTTCATAGGGGCTCATGGTGGCGTCACCCACAAAAATGAGTTTGTAGTCCTTGTTGTAGGTCCGCAAAATCTCCAGCGTCTCGAACTTCTCGGCAAAGCGGCGGCGGTTGTTTTTCCACATGAAGTCGTAGACACAGTTGTGGAAATAAAAAAATTCCAGGTGCTTGAACTCGGTTTTGCTCGCGCTGAATAGCTCTTCTACCCGCGCAACATGCTCGTCCATGCTGCCGCCTACATCCATCAACAGCAAGACTTTGACCTTGTTGTGCCGCTCGGGGCGCATCGCGATGTCCAGATAGCCCGCGTTGGCGGCGGTTTTGCGGATGGTGCTGTCCAGGTCTAACTCGTCCTCCACGCCTTCGCGGGCAAATTGGCGCAGGCGGCGCAGCGCGATCTTGATATTGCGCGTGCCCAGCTCCTGGGTGTCGTCGTAGTCTTTGAAGGCCCGCTGGTCCCAGACCTTGACCGCGCTTTTGTTGCGGCTGCCCGGTTGCCCCATGCGGATGCCCTGGGGGTTGTGGCCAAACGCACCAAAGGGCGAGGTGCCGCCGGTACCTATCCATTTGCTGCCGCCTTCATGGCGTTCTTTTTGTTCTTCGAAGCGCTTTTTGAGCGTCGCCATCAGCTCGTCCCAGCCCATTTTTTGAATTTTGGCGAGCTCTTCGGGGCTGAGTTGCAACTCCAGGTTTTTACGCAGCCATTCCAGTGGGATGTCCTGGGTGAAATCGGCAATCTGCTCCACGCCTTTGAAGTAGGCCGCAAATGCGCGGTCAAACTTGTCGTAGTGCTTTTCGTCTTTGATGAGGGTGGTACGGCTCAGAAAGTAAAAGTCCTCGACGCCATAGCCATGCGCCTCGCCGTTTTCCGGCCGGAGCAAAGGCCCGATCACGCCGCGTTGGAGGGCGCCCATCAGCGTCAGGTACTCCGTGACCGAGACCGGCAGTTTGGCATGGCGCAGGGTATAGAAAAAATCGAGCAGCATGGGCGGGGTGGAGCCGGCGCGGTTCAGCGCGGTTTATGCAGGGCATACAGCAGTTGCGCCCGGACTTCCGGCCATTCACCAGCGCGCAGGCTGTACATCACGGTGTCGCGGATGGTGCCATCGCGGCGCAGGGCGTGGCCGCGGATCACCCCGTCTTTGCGTGCGCCCAGGCGCTCAATAGCGGCTTGCGAGGCGAAGTTGAAATTGTCGGTGCGCCAGCCCACCACGTGGCAAGCCAGGGTCTCGAACGCATGGGTCATCAACAGCAGCTTGCAGGCCGTGTTGACGTGGGTACGTTGCACGCTTTGGGCGTACCAGGTGTAGCCAATTTCGACCCGCTTCACGGCGGGCAGTATGTCGTGGTAGCTGCTGCAGCCCAGCACTTTGCCGCTGCTTGCATCCTGCACCACAAAGGCGAAGCGGTGGCCCGCGTCGCGCATCGCCAAGGCATCTTCAATGTACTTGCGGGTGTTTTCCGGCTCGGGAACAGACGTCACGCGCAGGGTCCACAGCGCGCCGTCAGCCGCTGCCGCCTGCAGCCCCTGTTCGTGTTCTAGCGCCAGCGGCAAGACGCGCAGGCCGTAGCCTTCCAGGGTGACGGGTTCGACAAATGCCATCTTTGATCCTTGGAGTTCGCTAAGGTCAAGGCCTTAGCGGTTGTGGCGCTGCATGAACATCAGTTTCTCGAACAGGGTGACGTCCTGCTCATTTTTCAGCAGCGCGCCAGCCAGCGGGGGCAGGGCGGTTCTGAGTTCCTGGCTTTGCAACACAGATGCGGGAATGTCTTCGGCCAGCAGCAGTTTGAGCCAGTCCAGCAATTCGCTGGTAGAGGGCTTTTTCTTCAGACCCGGTAGGTTGCGCACCTCGTAAAAGGTTTTCATGGCGGCACTGAGCAGCTCTTTTTTGAGGCCGGGGAAGTGCACGTCCACGATGCTTTGCATGGTCGCGGCGTCGGGAAACTGGATGTAGTGGAAAAAGCAGCGGCGTAAAAACGCGTCGGGCAATTCCTTTTCATTGTTGGAGGTAATGAACACCAGTGGGCGGTGCTTGGCCCGGATCAACTCCCGGGTTTCGTAGCAGTAAAACTCCATGCGGTCGATCTCGCGCAGCAAGTCGTTGGGGAATTCAATATCGGCCTTGTCGATCTCATCGATCAGCAGCGCAACGGGTTTGTCGCTGGTAAAGGCCTGCCACAGCACGCCTTTGACAATGTAGTTGTGGATGTTTTTGACGCGCTCGCCGCCGTCCAGGTCTGCCAGCTGCGAGTCGCGCAGACGGCTGACCGCGTCGTACTCGTACAGGCCTTGCTGGGCCTTGGTGGTCGACTTGATGTGCCACTGCAGCAAAGGCAAATCCAGGGCGGCGGCCACTTCCTCGGCCAGCATGGTTTTGCCGGTTCCGGGCTCGCCTTTCACCAAAAGAGGGCGCTGCAAAGTGATGGCCGCATTGACCGACAACATCAGGTCCTGGGTGGCGACGTAGTTCTTGCTTCCGTGAAATTTCATGGCGTTCTGGGCTTTTCTGGCAACTGTATCTGCGGGGGGCGGGCGGGCTGCGCTGGGGCCGGTCGATATAATCCGGGGGTTTTTCTCCTCACCCATTCTTTCTGATTGTCCCCGCAAAATGAAAACCCCGGCTTCGCTTCTCAGTGCCTTTCTTCTAGCCACCATGACAGTTTTTTCGGCCCAGGCTGAGGCGCTCAAGGGAGATATCCAAGCCGGTGAACGCAAAAACACCATGTGCGTGGGTTGCCATGGCATTGTTGGGTACCAGGCGACATTCCCTGAGGTCTACAAAGTTCCCAAGATTGCCGGCCAAACCGAAAAATACATTGTGAACTCCCTGGTTGCGTACAAAAACGGCGAACGCAAACACCCCAGCATGCGCGGTATCTCCGCCACCTTGACCGAGCAAGATATGGCTGACTTGGCCGCTTACTACGCCCAACTGGGCGTGAATGCATCGGCAGCGCCGCTGGGCAAGGCGGCTGCGGGTTCTGCCAAGGCGGCCGAGCTGGTGGCTAAGGGAGCCTGTAGCTCCTGCCACGGCGAGAGCTTTAACCAGCCGGTGGACCCCGGATTCCCCAAATTGGCTGGCCAGTACCGCGACTACCTGTACATCGCCCTCAAGTCTTACAAAGCAGAAGGTAACCAGAATGTGGGCCGTGGCAATGCGGTGATGCGCGGAGTGGCCAAGCAGTTCAGCAACTCTGAACTCAAAGTACTGTCCGAGTACATGGCATCTTTGCCCGGCGACGTGAAAACTGTCCCGCACAACCGCTTGCGTTAAGCGGCTGGACTGCTGCGCAAGAAACCGCCTTCGGGCGGTTTTTTATTCAGTCCCGCGTCGCTTGGCGTTGCACGCAGGCCACATACGCCTCGCCGTCGGGCGGTCGTCCGGAGCGCTGGCTTTCCCACAACATCGTGCCCAGGCATTCCATCGCGGCGTGGTGGGCGTCATGCACGGAATCGCGTCGGCGCGCCAGAAGTTCCACCGCCTGGCGTATGCCGCGCGGCTGGTCAATGCTGCACTGCTCGCTGATAGACAGGTGCATAGACAGGTGCAAAAAGGGGTTGCCTGCCTGCAGCGGCGTGGGCTCGGTGGCGTACACCGCCGCCACCGCGCTGTCGGCGTCGGCCAGGTCCGGGTGGTAGTGCGGGTGTTCGGCGATCCATTGCGCGGCAATGATTTCCAGCGGCTCCAGCGGCAAACCATCGCGCGATTTGGCAAAGGCGGCGCAGAAATAGCGGCGCACATCCTCTTGGCTGGGGTTGAACATCGGCGCAGATTAGCACGCCCGTGCACGGCCCAGGCCTGCGCCGATTGGCTACAGTGGCGGCATGAAAACCTTTGCCACACTTGCCGATTTGGTCGCCTGCCAGGGCCAGGATGTCGCCACCAGCGATTGGGTGCAGATGACCCAGGAGCGCGTGGGTCGCTTTGCCGACGCCACCAGCGACCACCAGTGGATCCATGTCGATGCCTGATCGCGCCCGCAGCGGCCCATTCGGCACCACCATCGCACACGGTTTTCTCACGCTGTCTCTGATTCCCCATTTTTTAGAGACTGCGCTGCGCGTGGAGGGCCTGCGCATGGTGGTCAACTACGGCTTGAACAAGGTGCGGTTCACCGCACCGGTTCCCGTGGGCAGCCGGATTCGGGCCCATTTGCACCTGATGGCGGTCCAAACGCTTAGAACCCGAAGGCCTGCAATTGAGTTGGCGGATCACGATGGAGCTGGAAGGCGCCTCCAAACCGGCCTGCGTGGCCGAGGCGCTGGTGCGCTACTACAGCTGAGCGTCTGATGGGACGGCGAACCCGTTCTGGCGCCAGGCTTCAAAGACTGTGACCGCCACGGCATTGGACAGGTTCAAGCTGCGCTGCCCGGCCCGCATGGGCAGGCGCAGGCAGTTTGCCGGTTGAAAGCGTTCCCGCACGGTAGCGGCCAGTCCTTTTGTTTCGGAGCCGAAAACCAGCCAGTCACCCGCGGCGAATGCGGTGTCATAGGGGCTGGTGCTGCCCCGGGTGGTCAGGGCAAACATGCGCGCCGGGTCCGGCAGCGCGGTGTCTAAAAAGGCCTGCCAATTGGTGTGCCGGTGTAGCTGCGCGTATTCGTGGTAATCCAATCCGGCGCGGCGCAGGTGTTTGTCATCTATGTCGAAGCCCAGGGGCTCCACCAAATGCAGCTGGCAGCCGGTGTTGGCAGCCAGTCGGATCACGTTGCCCGTGTTGGGGGGAATTTCAGGCTCGACCAGAACGATGTGAAACATGCGCCGATTGTGGCCCTTAGGCCAGGCGCATCAGGGGGTACGGGCAAACACCAGCGCGACGGTTTGGGCTACCCCGGCCTGCGCCAGCGCATGCGCAGCGGCATGGAGCGAGGCGCCAGTGGTCATGACATCGTCGACCACCACCACCTTCTTGCCGCGCAGCGCAGCAAACCAGTCGGGATGCACCGCAAAGGCGTCCGCCATATTGGCATGCCGCTCTGTGCGCGGGAGGCTGCTTTGCGCAGCCGTGTCCCGAACACGAACCAAAACGTCCTGGCGCACTTTGCGTTGTGGGCCCGTTTGCAGGGCCTCTGCCAGCACCGCGCTTTGGTTGAATCCGCGCTCCAGCAGGCGCTGCTTGGACAGCGGCATCGGAACAATCCAATCGGCCGCTTCCAGCGCAGGATCGACCCACGGGGTGCTGCGCATCATCCGGGAAAAGCTGCGGGCCCAGGCGATATCGCCGTGGAATTTGAACTCGCGCACCATCTGCGCCCAAGGGTAGTCGTAGTCCACCGCCGCCAAGACGGCCACCAAGGGCGGTGCTTGGCGCAGGCAGGCGCCGCACCGAGTGATGGTTTCCGGGAGGCTTACCGCGCAGGTGCGGCAGCGTGTTTGCGGTTGGCCGAACAGGCGCACGCAATCTTCGCAAACTGCGTTGCTGGGCCAGGCATGGCAGACCGCGCAGCGGCCGGGCAGCCAGGACTCCCACTCCCTGAAAGCCGTAAAAACCATGCTGCCAATATACTGCGTTGCACTGCAATCAAGCCCGCTTGCCGGGCGGTTCCCATCTCAACCATGCCTACCTCTAGACCGCCCACGATTGACCCCGTTGCGGTGCGGCGATGGATGGATATACCTGCTGTTGCGAGCCAGGAGCCGCCCGGGTTTTCCTCACCGTGGCTGCACGAGGAAGTCGCCCGGCGCATGGAGGCGCGGCTGCAATGGCTGGTGCAAAAACCCGCCAGTTGGGCCCACTGGGAGCCGGTTCGTGGTGGTTGGAATGCGCAGACCTTGCTGCAAATGCGCTACCCGCAGGCGTCGTCCTATCTCCTTGAGTCCAATCTCCAGCATGCCGCCTGGCTGCAAAGCACCCTCAAAGCGCCCTGGTGGAATCCGCTGAAGCTGCGCGCCGCAAAAGCGCTGGTGGCGCAGCCGGCGCAACCGGTGGGCATGTTGTGGGCCAATATGGCCTTGCACCATGCCGCCGACCCGCAGGCCTTGATCGGGCAATGGTTGGGGCTGCTGGAAGTGGATGGGTTTCTCATGTTCTCTTGCCTGGGGCCAGAGACTTTGCGGGAAATTCGCGCGGTGTATGCCGCGCAGGGTTGGCCACCCCCTTCTCACGCCTTCACGGACATGCACGACTGGGGCGATATGCTGGTGGAGGCTGGTTTTGCCGAACCGGTGATGGACATGGAGCGCATTACCTTGAGCTTCAGCACGCCTCAGAGCCTGCTGGCAGAGATGCGCACCCTGGGGCGCAACTTGTCGATTGCGCGCTTTGGCGGCCTGCGCACGCCAACTTGGCGCAGCCGCTTTGCATGAGGGCTTGCGCCGGGGATTGGCTGATCCCGCCGACGGCGGCCGCTTGAAACTTTCTTTTGAAGTCATTTATGGACACGCCTTCAAGCCGGCCCCGCGCTTTGCCGCAAAGCCGCAAACCAACATTGATGTGGAAAGCCTGCGCCGGGCTGCTAAAGGCACACGCCGAGAGCCCATTAAATGACGGTGGGCTACAATCCCGCGTTGCCAAAATCTAGGGTTTTCCCCGATGAGGCGCTTGGGTAGATAGGCCATTTACAGACACAGCAGCTACCGTGGACAGTCCTGTTTTTCATTTCGCGACCGTTCACGATACGCGGATTTCCTGGGAGTTCCGCAGGAATTGTTCGGTGACGCCGGGGCAGCTTGCAGCAAGTTTCGCGCTGATAGCGTTTGTTTCGCTGACCATTGGTGCGTTTTGCTGGTTTCAGGGTGCGGTCTTGGTCTTGCCTTTTGCGTCACTGGAGCTGCTGGCTGTGGGCATAGCGTTTGTGGTGTATGCCCGGCACGCGTTGGATGGCGAGCGGATTTGGTTGGAAGGCAGTGTGTTGGTGGTCGAGTCCGAAAATGCCGGCGAAATGGTTCGGCGAGAGTTTCAAAGGGCTTGGGTGCGGATCGAGCAAGTGGCACACGGGAATGCGATGATTGAAATTTGCTGCCATGGGCAGCGGGTGCCAGTGGGGCGGTTTATCCGTAACGAGTTACGGCAGCGGGTGGCAGCAGAGTTGCGCCTCGCCTTGGCAGTGGCTTGATCCCGCCGCACAGTGAATGAATTTGTGGTTTTTTTTAGGCATTGGAAAGTGAAAACAATGAAGAGCATCAGGAACACCCCGGCGTCCCGGTGGTCGGTTTTGCTGGCGGCTGCGTGCGGCATGGCAACTTCGGCCCACGCGGTTAACGATTTGCCGGGAGGCCCGGCAGTCAATCAACTTAACCTTCCGCCGGCCGCATCCTTGATCGCCCAAGATCTGCAGTGGCTGCATTGGTTCATGCTCATCATCTGCTTGGTGATATTTGTCGCCGTGTTTGCGGTGATGTTCTATTCGATTTGGAAGCACCGCAAATCGGTCGGCCATAAATCCGCCAGCTTCCACGAGTCGACTACGGTAGAGATCATCTGGACCTTGGTTCCTTTTCTCATCGTGATTGCGATGGCGATCCCAGCCACCAAATCAGTGGTCGAGATGAAGGACACCACGGCAGCCGATCTGACCATCAAAGTGACCGGGATGCAATGGAAGTGGGGCTACGACTACCTGGCCGGTGAAGGCGCTGGTATCGGTTTCGTGTCCACCATCGACGCCGGGCATCGCGAACTGTCTAACCAGGGTGGTCCTAAAGCGGGTCAAAGCGTCGATGACTACCTGTTGAAAGTCGATTACCCGCTGGTCGTGCCGGTGCATAAAAAAATCCGCCTGATCACCACGGCCAATGACGTGATTCACGCTTTCTATATCCAGTCATTCGGCATCAACCAGGCTGCGATTCCTGGCTTTGTGCGGGACGCCTGGTTCAAGTCCGAAAAAGTGGGCGATTTCTACGGGCAGTGCTCGCAACTGTGCGGGAAAGAGCATTCTTTCATGCCCATTCATATCAAGGTGTTGTCGGAAGACGACTACACCAAATGGGTTGCGGCCGAGGCGAAAAAAGCAGCCGCCAAGGCGGATGATCCTGCCAAAGTGTGGGCCATGGATGACATCATGGCGCGCGGTGAGAAGGTCTATGCCCAAAATTGTGTGGCCTGTCATCAGACCAGTGGCAAAGGCGGTGGTGCGATCAAGGCGATTGATGGCGCAGCGGTGGTTCTTGACGCCGATAAAACGAAAGAAATCATGGTCTTGCTCAACGGCCAGAACAACGGTGCTATGCCCGCCTGGAAGACTTTGAGCGATACGGACATCGCTGCCGTCGTGACGTACACCAAGAACCATTGGTCCAACAAGACCGGCCAACTGGTTCAACCGGCTGATGTGCTGGCCATGCGCAAGTAACACGCGCCAAAAACCCCATTCAAAATTTATAGCGACCGTACGGCGTTAAAAACGTTAATCGAAAAGGAAATCACCATGAGCGCAGTTCTCGGACACCACGAACACGCACACGACGACCACAGCCACGCGCCGACCGGTTGGCGTCGCTGGGTGTTTGCGACCAATCACAAAGACATTGGCACCCTGTATTTGCTGTTTGCCTTCAGCAATTTGATGATTGGCGGGGTTTTGGCCTTGTGCGTCCGCCTGGAGCTGTTCCAGCCGGGATTGCAGTTTTTTAACCCCGAGCTGTTCAACCAATTCACCACCATGCACGGCCTGATCATGGTGTTCGGCGCGATCATGCCGGCCTTCGTCGGCTTTGCGAATTGGATGGTGCCGCTGCAGATCGGTGCTGCCGATATGGCGTTCGCGCGCATGAACAATTTCAGCTTTTGGCTGATGATCCCTGCGGCCGTTCTGCTGGTCAGTTCATTCTGGCTGCCTGGCGGCGCGATTGCGGCGGGTTGGACTATTTACGCGCCCTTGAGCCTGCAGCAGGGCCCCAGCATGGATGCCGGTATTTTTGCCCTGCACGTGCTTGGAGCGTCGTCCATCATGGGCTCGATCAACATCATTGTGACCATCCTCAATATGCGTGCCCCAGGCATGACCTTGATGAAGATGCCCATGTTTGCGTGGACCTGGTTGATCACCGCTTACCTGTTGATTGCGGTGATGCCGGTGCTGGCGGGTGTGATCACCATGACCTTGACGGACCGCCATTTCGGCACCAGCTTCTTTAACCCGGCCGGTGGCGGTGATCCGGTGATGTTCCAGCACATCTTCTGGTTCTTCGGTCACCCCGAGGTGTACATCATGATTTTGCCGGCCTTCGGCATCATCAGCCATGTGGTTCCCGCATTTGCCCGCAAGCGTTTGTTCGGCTATGCCTCTATGGTGTATGCGACCTCCAGCATTGCCATCCTGTCCTTCATTGTGTGGGCGCACCACATGTTCACCTCTGGCATGCCGGTGACGGGCCAGTTGTTCTTCATGTACGCGACGATGTTGATCGCGGTCCCCACCGCTGTAAAAATCTTCAACTGGATCGCCACCATGTGGGAGGGCTCCATGACTTTTGAAACCCCGATGCTGTTCGCGGTTGGCTTTATTTTTGTGTTCACCATGGGTGGCTTCACCGGTCTGATTTTGGCGATGGCCCCCATTGATATCCAGCTCCATGACACCTATTACGTGGTCGCCCACTTCCATTACGTGCTGGTTGCCGGTTCGCTGTATGCCATGTTCGCCGGCTTCTATTACTGGTCGCCCAAATGGACCGGTTTCATGTACGACGAGACCCGGGGCAAGATCCATTTCTGGTGGTCGCTGATTGCCTTCAACGTGACCTTCTTCCCCATGCACTTCTTGGGCTTGGCCGGTATGCCGCGCCGCTATGCGGACTACCCCATGCAGTTCGCAGACTTCAATGCCCTGGCGTCTGTCGGCGGCTTTGCCTTCGGTTTGGCGCAGGTGTATTTCTTCTTCTTCATCGTGCTGCCCATGATGATGGGCAAGGGTGAAAAAGCGCCGCAAAGGCCGTGGGATGGTGCGGAGGGCTTGGAGTGGGAAGTGCCATCGCCTGCACCTTTCCATACCTTCGAGACGCCGCCCAAGTTGAACGCCAGCGCGACGCGGATTGTGGGTTGATGCCAGCCGATTCAGAGCGTGATGCCGTGAAGAATGTCCAGGTTCAAGCCAATCGCCGCCTGGGCTGGATACTGGGCTCTGTTGCCGTTGCTTTTTTCATCGGCTTCGTGGTGAAAATTTCTCTACTCAGTGGAAAATTCGCATGAACCTGACGCGCGCCAATCAGCAGATTTTGCGTAAGCTGGCGGTTGTGACCGTGGCGATGTTTGGGTTTGGTTATGCCCTGGTGCCGATGTACCGCGCGATTTGCGAATACACCGGCATCAACATCCTGGCGCTCGCCGAGCAGGCCATACCCGGCGCACGTGCCGTGCCGACGAATACCCAAATCGACACCAACCGGACCATCACGGTGGAATTCGATGCCAACGCACGCGGGCCCTGGGAGTTCCGCCCGGACCAACGTAGTGTGCAAGTCCACCCCGGCGAAGTCATCACGGTGATGTACGAGTTTCAAAATACCCAAAACCGCCGCATGAGCGCGCAGGCTATTCCCAGCTACGCTCCGCAGCAGGCAGCGGCGCACTTCAACAAACTGGAATGTTTTTGTTTCCAGCAGTACACGCTGGATGCCGGTGAGAAGAAGTCGTGGCCTGTCGTTTTTGTGGTGGATCCCAAGCTGTCCGCCGATGTCAAAAACATTACTTTGTCTTACACATTTTTCGAAGTCGGCGGCAAAATGCCGCCCGCACCTGTGGCCAAGGGCGCGCAGGGCTTAACAGGTGAGCGGAAGGCTTGATGGCCGCTGGTGTTTTGGTACGTGTTGGCCGCAGCGTCAAGGCAGTGGCTTGGTCGTTCCTGGGCATTCGCAGCAAGGCTGGACAGGAAGGCGACCATGCCGGTCTGAAACCCTTGGAAGTGGTGGCGGTGGGTTTAGTCGGAGTTTTTGTGTTGATCGGGGTCCTGGCGACTATCGTCAACTGGGCGGTTTCGAAGTGATGCGCGCACGCGTGTTACTGGCTGATTTTTGGAAAGACTGGAGTTGAAATGAGTTCAAACGCACACGGGGGAACGCCCCACTACTTTATTCCGGGACCTTCGCGTCATCCGGCCTTGGCGGCCCTGGGTTTGTTCTTTGTCATTCTGGGTGCTTCGCAGTGGGTCAACGACGTGGCATGGGGCCAATACTCCCTTTATCTCGGCTTGGCATTTTTCGCTTGGGTGCTGGTGGGATGGTTTGGCGATGCCATCAGCGAAAGCGAAGGCGGCCAGTATGGCCGGCGCATCGACATTTCCTTCCGCTGGAGCATGAGCTGGTTCATTTTTTCGGAAGTCATGTTTTTCGGGGCTTTCTTCACCGCCCTGTGGTGGGGTCGCGCACATTCGATCCCCGAGGCCGCCAGTTTGGACAACGCTTTGCTGTGGCCCGGTTTCAAGGCAGTCTGGCCGAGCATGGCTGCGGGTGTGACCGGTTCGCCCGCTGACATCGTCGAGCCCTTCACCACCATGGGTCCTTTTTGGCTGCCCACTATCAACACTGCTTTGCTCTTGACCTCGGGTGTCACCTTGACCATTGCCCACCATGCGCTGATTGACAACCACCGCGGTCGCACCATTGCGTTCATGTGGTTGACCGTGCTGCTCGGCATTATCTTTCTGTGTGTGCAGGGCTATGAGTACTACCACGCCTACACCGAACTGAACCTCAAGCTGTCATCCGGTATTTATGGCTCCACCTTTTTCATGCTGACCGGCTTCCACGGTTTCCATGTCTTCGTCGGTATGTTGATGTTGCTGTTCATCACGCTGCGGCTCCAAAAAGGCCACTTCAAACCTTGCTAGCCACTTTGGCTTTGAAGGCGCCGCTTGGTACTGGCATTTTGTGGACGTGGTGTGGTTGGGTCTGTACATCCTGGTGTACTGGATGTAAGGTAGCTAGCTGTCCTGTGCAGCGCCACTGCGTGAAGGGCACCACGTTGCGGTGCCTTTTCTGTTTCCAGGCCTCCGGCCTTCGGATTTCAGCGGCCTGCCGGCAAGCCGGTCGGCTGGATCAGACCCAGTTGCCAGGCCAGCAAAACACCCAAAAACAACAATATGGAAACGGCCACCCGCAGCGCCAACGCCCATGCCATGCGCTTGGATTTCGCAACCGGAGACGCGTTGCCGCGCAACATGAAAAACAGCGCCGTACCCAGCGCCGCGAAAATACCCAAGAACCCCAAGGCGATGAAATACGACATGCCAAGAGATTATCCGGTGAATTCCCGTGGACGCTTTCTGCTGGTCAGTCTGGCCACGCTGATCGGTGTGGGGCTCACACTGTCGATGGGACGTTGGCAATTGCAGCGTGCGGCCTACAAGGAAGACCTCGCGCAGCAGGTGCAGGCGCGTGCTGCGTTATCGCCGCTGCCACAAGATGCGCTGCTGGCCTTGGGGCCTGAGTCGCTGCCGCCCCAGGCCCAGCGCCGCACGGTGTTGCGTGGGGTCTGGCTGCCCGAGCACACCGTCGCGCTGGACAACCGGCAGATGCTGGACAAGCAGGGATTTTTCATCATGACCCCCTTGCGGCTGGATGCTGCGGGCGCTGGAGCAGGCGCGGTCGTGATGGTGCAACGCGGCTGGCTACCGCGTAATTTTTTGCAACGCGATGTCTTGCTGCCTTTTGAAACCCCAGCGGCTGCGGTGGAGGTGGCCGGTACCATTGCCCTGGCCCCTGCCAGGATTTATGCATTCGACGGGGCCGAAAAGGGAGTGATCCGCCAGAATCTGAATATTGCCAGTTACCGATCTGAGACCGGCTTGCCGCTGCGGGATTTCATACTGGTTCAGCAAGGTCCGGCGGCCGAAGGTTTATTGCGTTCGTGGCCTGCGCCGAACCTCGGTATCGAGCGGCATTACGGTTACGCTTTTCAATGGTTCAGTTTGGCGGCGCTGATCGCCGGGCTGTACTTCTGGTTTCAATGGTTGCGCCCGCGCGGGCGTGCAAAGGATCAACTTCCCGATGACCGCACCTGATCGAATGGACGACCGCCCTGTGGATCTTGCTGTGCATTCCATGCCCCAAGCGCATGAGCTGGCGCAGCAACCTGCCCGCATCCGCAGCGGGCGCATCAAGATGCTGCTGGTGCTGGCGGCGTGTGCGGCACCAGTCATCGCCTCGTATTTCACCTATTACGTTGTGCGGCCCGCAGGGCGCACCAATTTTGGCGTGCTGGTCGAGCCCCAGCGGCCGCTGCCCGAGCTGGTGGTGCGAGACCTGGATGGCAAGCCGGTGCCGCTGGCCAGCCTGCGCGGCCAATGGCTGGTCATGAGTGTGGCGCATGCGGCCTGTGATGCGAGCTGCGAGGCCACCTTGTTCCTGCAGCGCCAATTGCGCGCCGGGCTGGGCAAAGACAAAGACCGGGTGGACTGGGTATGGCTGATCGACGACGACGCCCCGGTTCCCCCCGCCATATTGCCCCGCTTGGAAGGCTCCACCACCTTGCGCATTCCCGCGCAGTCTGCCGCGCAATGGCTGGGCGATGGTGCAGCCGCTCCGCAGCACGGGGTCATTTATCTGGTAGACCCTTTGGGCAATTACATGATGCGTTTTCCGGCGCTGGACGTGCAGCCCGACAGCACGCAGGAAGCCAAGCTGCTGCACGCCAAAAAAGTCAAACGCGATGTGGAGCGCCTGTTGCGCGCTTCAGCATCCTGGGATACGGTGGGGCGCTGAATGGTCGACCTTGAACCTGTTCTTTCGCTTCTGGGTATTGCCGCGCTCGTGGCTGCGGTGTTTCTGTCCATCTTTTGGCTACGCCGCGCAGCCGGTGCACGCACGCCATGGCGCTTGGCCTTAACCGTATTCACGCTGTTTCTCACCTTTGATCTGGTCTTGTTTGGCGCCTTTACGCGCCTGACTGACAGCGGCCTGGGCTGCCCGGATTGGCCTGGCTGTTATGGCACCGCCAGCCCGCTGGCCGCACATGCGGATATCGCCCAAGCCGAGGCGGCCATGCCCGGCGGGCCGGTGACCCATGGCAAAGCCTGGATTGAGATGTTGCACCGCTACCTCGCCTCCGGAGTTGGCGCCTTGATCACCATACTGGCGGTCGCTGCTTGTATGCCGGCCGGACGCCGCCACCGCATGGGATTCGGCCTGCCCTTGCTGACCTTGTTGTGGGTCTGCGTGCAGGGGGCGTTCGGCGCACTCACCGTCACGCTCAAATTACAGCCCATCATTGTCAGTCTGCATCTGTTGGGTGCTTATGCCTTGCTCTCGCTCTTGACCATGCAGGTGCGGTATTTGGGCGACTCGGATGCGAAGGGCGCGCCCAGCGCTGGACTGCGCCCCTGGCTGTGGCTGGGTCTGGTTGCGGTCCTGTTGCAGGCCGGCCTGGGTGCCTGGGTCAGCACCAACTACGCGGTCCTGGTCTGTTCGGACTTCCCCACCTGCCACGGTAGTTGGTGGCCCGATATGGATTTTGCACCGGCCTACACCCTGTGGCGGCCGCTTGGCATGGGGCCTGACGGCGCACCCCTAAGCCTTGGCGGCCATGACCGCGATCCACATGACCCATCGCGTGGGTGCGGCGGTCTTGTTGGTGATTATCTTGGCCTTGCTATGGCGGATGCGCAGTGAGCCCGCCATGCAGTTACCTGCGCGCTGGCTGGGTGCTTTGTTGGCGCTGCAGATCGCCACAGGCCTGAGCAATGTGGTCTTGGGTTGGCCCTTGTTGGCCGCGGTGCTGCACACGGGTGGTGCGGGTGCCTTGGTGGTGGTGCTGGTCTGGCTGCTCAGTGGTCGCCCCCGGGTGGCTGCTGCGATAGACTGAGCTGTTATGTCTGATAACGCGCTTCCTGCTCCGCCAGTTGTCGTTAAACCCTTGGCGGCCTGGCGTCAGTACAAGGCCTTGACCAAGCCACGGGTGATCCAACTCATCGTCTTTTGCGCGCTGATTGGCATGGTGCTGGCGGTGCCCGGTGTTCCAGGTATGGACGATGTGATCACGGCCGCAATTGCCAGTCTGGGCATCTGGCTGGTATCCGGCGCGGCGGCGGCCTTCAATTGCATTGTGGAAAAAAGCATAGACGCCAAAATGAAGCGCACCTCCTGGCGCCCCACCGCGCGCGGCGACCTCAGCGATGCGCAAACCCTGTTGTTCTCGGCGGTTTTAGGTATTGCAGGTTCGGTGATTTTGTATATCTGGATCAACCCGCTGACCATGTGGCTGACATTCGGTACCTTTGTCGGTTATGCCGTGATCTACACCATGGTCTTGAAGCCGCTGACACCGCAGAACATCGTCATCGGCGGGGCCTCCGGCGCCATGCCGCCGGTACTGGGCTGGGCCGCCATGACCAACGAGGTGTCGGCAGATGCGCTGATTTTGTTTTTGATTATTTTCTTGTGGACTCCGCCCCATTTCTGGGCCTTGGCCTTGTACCGTGTGGAGGATTACCGCAAGTCCGGCCTGCCCATGCTGCCCGTCACCCACGGCAGCGAATTCACCCGACTGCAGATTTTTCTCTACACCCTGGTCTTGTTTGCCGCCTGCCTCCTGCCCTTTGTATCCGGCATGAGTTCCTGGTTGTATCTGGCATCCGCCGTGGTCCTGAGCGTGATTTTTTGCGTCTACGCGGTGCGCCTGATGCGCAACTATTCTGACGAACTCGCGCGTGCCACATTCCGGTTTTCGCTGTGGCATTTGAGCCTGTTGTTTGCCGCGCTGCTGCTGGACCACTACCTCTTGTTCTGAGACCCCATGACCCATCCATTCGCATCACGCCGTAGTTTCATGGGCCTGGGGCTGGCGGTCAGCGCAGCGCTTTTGGCTGCTTGCTCCGAGAAAAAGCTGGTCTTCAATTCCATTGACATCACTGGCAGCGAAATGGGGCAAGACTTTGCGATCAAGGACCACAACGGACAGCTGCGCAAACTCGCTGACTTTGCCGGCAAAGTGGTTGTGGTTTTCTTTGGCTTCACCCACTGCCCGGACGTCTGCCCGACCACCCTGACCGAGTTGGTGGAAGTCAAACGCCTGCTGGGCAAGGACGGCGACCGGTTACAGGCCATTTTTATCACCGTGGACCCTGAGCGCGATACGCCCGAGCTCCTGAAGGCTTACATGACCAATTTCGATCCCACGTTTTTGGCGCTGTGCCCCACACCTGCGCAGCTGGCCGAGGTGGCAGCGAGCTTCAAGGTGTATTACAAAAAAGTCGGCGATGAGAAAAGCGCCACGTACTCGATGGACCACTCTGCGGGCAGCTATGTGTTTGACCCCAAGGGCCGGGTGCGGCTTTTTGTGCGCTACGGCCTGGGTGCGCAGCCGCTGGCAACTGATATTGCGCAGCTCCTGACCTAGGCGTATTCGGCCAGCGCAGCTTTCATTTTTTTCATCGCCGCCACCTCAATCTGGCGGATGCGCTCGGCGCTCACGCCATATTCGGCCGCTAGTTCGTGCAGCGTCATGCCGCCTGAACCATCGTCATTTACTTTGAGCCAGCGCTCCTCGACGATGCGGCGGCTGCGCGCATCCAAGACCTCCAGCGCGGCGGCGATACCGTCCGATGCCAGCACGTCGCGGCGGTGCGCTTCAATGACTTCCAGCGGCTCATGGTTGCTGTCGGTCAGATAAGCAATCGGGCCAAAGGCTTCTTCGCCGTCGTCGCTGTTCATCGGGTCCAGCACCACGTCGCCACCGGCCAGGCGGCTTTCCATTTCCAGCACTTCCTCGGGCTTGACCCGCAGCTCGCGCGCCATGGTGGCAACCTGCGTGGGGCTGAGCGTGTCGCGGTGGGTATCGAGATCGGCCGCAGCGTCCTCGCCCTTGAAGCGCTGGCGCATGGAGCGCAGATTGAAAAACAGCTTGCGCTGGGCCTTGGTCGTGGCGACCTTGACCATGCGCCAGTTTTTCAGGATGTATTCGTGGATTTCGGCCTTGATCCAATGCAGCGCGTAGCTCACCAGGCGCACGCCCTGGTCCGGGTCAAAGCGCTTGACCGCCTTCATCAGGCCCACATTGCCTTCCTGGATCAGGTCGCCGTGGGGCAGGCCGTAGCCAATGTACTGGCGCGCCACCGAGACCACCAGGCGCAGGTGCGAGAGCACCAGCTTTCCCGCTGCTTCCAGATCGTTGTCATTGCGGAACTGGCGGGCGAAGCTTTGCTCTTCTTCCAGCGTGAGCATGGGCAGGCGGTTGGCCGCTGAAATATAGGCGTCCAGATTCCCCAGCGGGGGCACCAAAGCCCACGGGTTGGCAACCGAAGTACGGGCTGCAGGGGCAGCTAAAGCGAGTGTCATGGTCGAACTCCTTGTTCGTGAGGACACAATATTAGCACTCTCGAAAGGCGAGTGCTAAACAAATCCCCCGATGTTTGCGCCAGATCAAACCGGGTTCATGCCTAATTTTTAGGCTCTATGCCGGTGACGACAAAAGCGCCCTCCAACTTTTCCGCGCTGAAGCGGATTTTGTCCCCCGGCTTGAGCTTGTCCAGCAGCGCCGGGTCGCGGACCTGGAAAACCATGCTCATGGGCGGCATGTCCAGATTTTTGATTTCACCGTGCTCTGATGGTCATCTTTTTGTTTTCCTTGTCGACCTTGCGGACTTCGCCGTCCGCCATGTCGGCGCTTGTGGATGGCGTTACGCAATGGCGCCGCGGCCTCTGTCTTGGCCGCATCTTTTTCCATGGGCGCGACTGGCATGTGATCCCGCAAACGCGGGTGTTGCAGCTAACAGCAGCGCAGAAATAGTGAGAACAGATTGGATGATGTTCATGGTGATTCTTTCAGCTTGCCACAGGTGAAATTGAAGGCTGGGATTTAAGACTTGATGCGGGATTTGGTTGCAGCTTTGGCAGGGTATGACTGAAAAATGCGCGAACTGCCGTCTGCGTTGACAAGCACCACATCAAAAGCATCCCGCACGCCAAGCATGTCGTCTTGCATTTCCATACCCGGGGAGCCCACAGGCATGCCTGGCACTGCAAGCCCCATAGCGACAGGCTTTTCACGCAGCAGGCGCTTCACGTCTTGCGCCGGAACGTGGCCCTCAAGAACATAGCCGCCAACTTGTGCGGTATGGCAAGAGCCAAACTTGGCAGGCAATCCGAGTTTTTGGCGAATGGGTGCTGTATCGCTCACGTCGTTTGTGACGACCTGAAAGCCTGCTTCACGCAAATGAATGACCCAGTCTTTGCAGCAGCCACAGTTGGGGGTTTTCCAGACTGTGACGGCTTTGTCCGGGCTGCTGGTGCTGCCTACCTTGGGGTGAGTGAGAATGGTTGCGCCCAACGCTATCCCTACTGCCTTGAGGGTCGTGCGGCGCGTGATGGTTTGGGTTGGTGCGTACATCATTGGACTCCTGAGTTAGCTTGCCAGCACGGTAATTTTTCCGACCATGCCGGCTGAATAGTGACCTGCCATCAGACACGCAAAATCAAATGCGCCAGCTTGGTTGAAGTGCCAAACAATCTGCCCCGTTTTTCCAGGGCCAACATGCGCCATGTAGGGCTCATCGTGCTCCATGGTCGGGAATTTCACCATCAAAGCGGCGTGCTCATCGAGCTCTTTTTTGGTGCCCAACACGAATTCGTGCATGACTTTGCCCTTGTTTTTGATAACAAGCTTCACGGTTTCGCCTTGCTTGAGCGTCAACTTGTCCGGGGTAAAACGCATGTTGTCGGTCATGGTGAAAGTGACGGTGCGCTTGACTGCTTTGTCATCGCCAGCAATCCCCCAGGGTTTCTGCTCTTTTTTGGCCGGAGCTGCTTTGTCAGCGTGCGCCTCGTCACTGTGTGCAAAAACAGAGGAGCTTCCTGCCGCGCCCAGTGCGGAGGCGATGAGTAATGTGCGTCGTGTTGTCATAAGTTACCTCAAAAAGTTAAGAAACAAATACTGATCCCTAGAGACGATGCTGGGGTTTTTCAAACTCAATGCTTCATGCCTTCGTGCCCGCCGCCTGCGCCTTTGTTACCCATCACGGGCTTGCGGATCTGCACCTCAATCTCCTTGGCTGGCATGTTTTGCGCTTTCATGCTGTGCCCGCCTTCGGAGGCAAAGCGTGCAGGGTCGGGCAGTGCACCCGTCCATTCATAGGCTACAGTGCCCGGCGGATGCTGGTACCAACCCGGGTCTTTGTAGTCGCCCGGCTTCTGGTCCTTGCGGACTTTGAGCATGCTGAACATTCCGCCCATCTCGACACTGCCAAACGGGCCTTCGCCGGTCATCATCTTGGCGGTGTTGTCGGGCAGCGGCATGTCCATCTCCGCCATGTCGGCCATGCCGCGCTCGCCCATCACCATGTAATCGGGGATCACCTTGGTGATTTTTTTCACGATGTCGCGGTGGTCAACGCCTATCAAGGTCGGTACATCGTGGCCCATGGCGTTCATGGTGTGGTGGCTCTTGTGGCAATGAAAAGCCCAGTCGCCTTCTTCGTCGGCCACAAAGTCAATTTGACGCATTTGCCCCACGGCAACATCCGTCGTCACTTCATACTGGCGTGCCGTTTTAGGCGTTGGTCCACCGTCAGTGCCCGTCACTAAAAACTCATGGCCATGTAAGTGAATGGGATGGTTCGTCATGGTCAGGTTGCCAAAGCGGATGCGCACCTTGTCGTTTTTGCGTACGACTAAGGGGTCGATTCCGGGGAAGACCCGGCTGTTCCAGCTCCAAATGTTGAAGTCCAGCATGGTCATGATTTTGGGTGTGTACGCGCCGGGGTCAATGTCGTAGGCACTGAGCAAAAACACGAAGTCCCTGTCCACTTCGTCGATTAGCGGGTGCGCTTCCTTGGGGTGGGTAATCCAAAAACCCATCATGCCCATCGCCATTTGCGTCATCTCGTCGGCGTGCGGGTGGTACATAAAGGTGCCGGGGCGGCGGGCTTCAAATTCGTACACAAAGGTTTTACCCACGGGAATGGCGGGCTGGTTCAAGCCCGATACGCCGTCCATGCCGTTGGGCAAGCGCTGGCCGTGCCAATGAATACTGGTGTGCTCGGGCAACTTATTCGTGACAAAAATGCGTACCCGGTCGCCCTCCACCACTTCAATCGTCGGGCCAGGTGATTGGCCGTTGTAGCCCCACAAGTGGCCTTTGAAGCCCGGTGCAAACTCGCGCACCACCGGTTCGGCCACCAAATGAAACTCTTTGACGCCCTTGTTCATGCGCCAGGGCAGGGTCCATCCATTGAGGGTGACCACCGGGTTGTAGGGGCGGCCGGTGTTGGGCACCAACGGCGCCATGGTGTCAGGCTTGGTTTGTATGACCGGTTCGGGCAGCGCAGCCATGGCAACGCGGCTGACCGCTGCGGCGGCAATGGCGCCACCGGCCAGCCCGGCAGCTTGGAAAAAATCACGGCGAGATGTCATGCGGAGAACTCCTGGAGAAGTGGGGTGTTGTCAGTGGCCGGCATCGTTGCCTCCGGTGCTTTTGCTGGCTAGGGGTCCGCTGGCGCGCGACTCCAGCGGCTGGCCAATCAGCGTGGATTGCAAAGCTGCTTCGGCCAGCCAGAACTGCTCTTGCGCGGCAATCGCGGCCATCACGCTGGTCGTCTGGCTACGGGTATCCGCCAGCAGTTCGAAGACGCCGATGATCATTCCGTTGTAGCGCAGCAGGTTTTCCTCGGCGATCAGCTGCTGCGTGGGGACGACATCGTCGCGGTAATGCACAGCGATGTCCCACGCGGTGCGGTAGGCCGAGTAGCTTTCGCGCAGGTGTGAACCTGCCGCCCGCGCGCTGGCTTCCAGTCGCTTGAGCGGCAGCCAGGGTGCGCGCGTTCATGGCCGCGCGCCGTTGGTCTCCGGCGTCGAACAGGGGCACGCGCACATCGAGCTCGTAGCCGGTCCGCGCGGCCGTGGTGGCCTCCGTGTTGTCGAACACGGTGTCGGCGCGCAAGCCCAGTTCCACATCGCCCAGGCTGTGGATATTTTCCAAGCCTTGCGCCGCGGCTTGCACTTGCAGCGCGGCTTGCGCCAGGCGGATGTCCAAGCGTCCGTCCGTGGCACTGCGGGCAGCGGCTTGTGACGTGATGGTTTGCTGGGGCAGATCGGGCAGCCGCGCGGGCAATTGCAGAGCTGCCGCCTGCGCATCGCGCAGGCCTAGCGCCCGCACCAGCGCCTCGCGCGCAACCCTGTCAGCGTGCTGTGCGGTCGCTCGTTGGGCTGTGGCATCGGCGTAAAAAGCGTGCTGCCGCGCCCTTTGCAGGCGGGTGAAATTACCCACAGCCAGCATGCGCCGAGCCAGGTCGGCGCTGGCTTGGGCGCTCTCCTGCACCTGGATGGCATAGGCCAGGTTTTGCTGGGCTGCCACCGCGCGCACCCAGGCTTGCCGCACCTGCGTGACCTGCGTAACCACGCTGGCCGCTAGCAGCAGTTCCTGCCGCGCCAGCTCCGCGTCGGCGGCTTTGCGGCGTTGGGGCAGGGTCAGCACATCCAGCAAGCCAAAGGAAATGCTGCGACCGATTTCCAATTCGCTGCCCTGCACCACACGCTCCAAACTGACAATCGGGTTGGCGATGCGCCCGCCCTGCGCGGCTTGTGCGGCGTCCGCCGCATGCTGGGCCAGCAAGGCCTGCAGCGCAGGACTATTGACCAGGGCCAGGCGCACCGCGTTATCGCGCGTCAGCGGTTGCGCCAGCAGCTCGGCTGTAGCGCGCTCCATCGCCGCTTTCTGCGCCTCGCTGCGCGCCAGCGCCAGCTCGCCCTGCGTGAACGCATTTACCTCTTGGTTGGTACGCGCCAGCGACTGGTCAAAGTTCACGCTGCTGCAGGCAGCCAGTGACAGCAAGCAGCACAAGGCTGTGATCCGTGCCATGGGCCGCAGGGCATGTGGGGGGTGTCGCGCTGTGCTCATGGTTTTGGTGCTCCAGCTGAGCTTGGGGAGGGCTGTGGAGCCAGCGTGGTGGCAGTTGCGTCGGCTGCGGCCGCCTCTTTGGCATAAGCCCGCCATCCGCCCACATCGCGCACCGTGTCATTTGCCGCGCGCCAGGGTGTGAGCTTGGGCTCGCTCATGGCCTGGTAGCCTTCAAAAACCGATTGATAGACCGGCTCTTGCACGGGGGGCAGCACCACAGCCTGTGCTTGCGCGTAACCGTGAAAGTGCGGGCTCAAACAGGCCAGTGCGATGAGTCTGCGCAGTCAGCCGCGAGTCAACGTTCAGTGTGAAAAATCTATTCATACCATCCTTAAAAACCGGAATTCCGCATAGCCTTGTTGCGCGCCTCAAGAGAGCGCATAGGGCAGGGATGTGCTGGAAAAAGCTGCGCGCAGATTGCGCGCAGGACCGCTAGCTGCGGCTGCTTCGCGGTGGCGGGTCTGCGATGGGAGGGGTGTGGCTACTGAGCGCCGGGGGCAGATAGCTCACCCATGCCGATGGGGGTGGCTGAGCCGCAAACGGTGCCGTGTTGACCGTAGCCAGCGCTGCGGTACAACAGCTGGCGCAACTGCTACAGCCGTGCTGAGCGGCTTTATGGTCAGTCGCTATTTCCTGCGCAGTCGCCGTATCGAATTGTGGTTCGAGGTGGTGGTTTGCGTGTTCATGCGGGATGCCCGCAGGGTGTTCGGCTGGGACAGTGACCGATGCCCGCGCCAGGTTCGCTGCTTCGCAGCAGCTGCGCCAGGTCGACGCAATGCCCTGCACCGGCAGACTAAGTGCCAACAGCAGGATGATGAATGAGCGAAACACCGGGCGCATACGAGCAATGTAGCACGGCGTCTACCACCTCTTCTTGTACAAGGGTATGCGCAACCGCCCGGTCGTCACCGAGCACGATCAGCGCAAACAGCAATTCGTCCAGGCTCCCGGCCTGTGCAGTGCGGCGCGCCAGCAGCGGCGTGGCGCGGGGGTTGATGGCGATGAAATCGGCCTCGCAGCCGGGCAGCAAATTGCCCACCACGCCGCCCAAGCCCAGCGCCTGCGCCGCGCCCGCCGTGTGCTGCCACCACAGGGCAGCGGGCGGAATGCTGATGCCGGCTTTGGCCTGGCCCTCGCGGCCCACGTAATAGGCCGCCAGCATGGTCTGAAAGGGCGAGAAGCTGGTGCCACCGCCCACGTCACTGGCCAGGCCGTAGCGCATCTGTGCCTGGTCGGCGGCTGCAAAGTCAAAGTAGCCGCTGCCGAGAAACAGATTGCTGGTGGGACAAACCGCAGCTGCCGCGCCGCGCTCGCGCATCAGGGCGCGGTCATTGGCGTCAAAGTGGATGCAGTGGGCGTAGACGGCGCGCTCCCGCAACAGCCCGTAATCGGCATAGACGCCCAGGTAACTGCTGGCCTGCGGAAAGAGTTCCTGCACCCAGCGGATTTCGTCCAGGTTTTCGGAGACGTGGGATTGCACCCACACGTCCGGGTAGGCGGCGGCAATCTCGCCTGCGCCGCGCAGTTGTGCTTCGGAGCAGGTGGGCGCGAAGCGCGGCGTGATGGCATAGCCCAGACGGTCCACGCCGTGCCAGCGGCGCAACAGGTCTTCGGTGTCGCGCAGGCTTTGTTCGGTCTCATCGCGCACGCCGTCGGGGCTGTGGCGGTCTTGCAAAACCTTGCCGGTGATCAGGCGCATGTGACGCGCCTGCGCGGCCTGCATCAGCGCCGTGACCGATGCCGGGTGCGAGGTGGCAAAGGCCAGCGCCGTGGTCACGCCGTTGCGCAGCAACTCACCCAGAAAAAAGTCAGCCGCAGCCTGCGCGTGTTCGGGGTCGTCAAATCGGGCTTCTTCAACAAAGGTGTAGCGCGTGAGCCAGGGCAGCAAGCCTTCGGCGGGCGAGCCGATGACATCGGTTTGCGGGTAGTGGATATGCATGTCCACAAAGCCCGGTGCCAGCAGCAGATCGGGCCAGTGCGTGGGCGTCAGGTGGCTGAAAGCGCGCCGCCAGATCCTGGTGTGCACCGACCGCCAGCACGCGTGCGATGCCGTCCGCGCCAGTGTGCGTGACCAGCAAGCCGTCGGCCACGTAGCGCGGCTGCTGCGCTTCGTCAAACCACAGAATAGCGGCGCGCCAGGCCTTCTCGCCTGCGCTGCTTTTTGCGCTCATTGCAGGGCTGCCAGCACGCGCTGCGGCGTGGCGGGTGCGCTGAGTTGCACCGGCTGCGTGCTGTCGCCCGTGCGGCTGCGCGCGTGCGCTACCGCATCGCGCAGCGCCTCCAAGACGCTGAGCGCCAGCATGAAAGGCGGCTCGCCCACGGCTTTGCTGCCGCCCACGTTGTCTTCGCGGTTGGGTTCGTGCCACAGGCTGATCTGGAAATGCGCCGGCGTGTCGCCGATGGTCGGAATTTTGTAGGTGCTGGGCGCGTGGGTGCGCAGCCGGCCTTGCGCCGTCCCAGACCAGTTCTTCGGTGGTCAGCCAGCCCATGCCTTGGATGAAGCCGCCCTCGATCTGGCCGATGTCAATCGCGCGGTGCAGCGGCGTGCCTACGTCGTGCAGGATGTCCACGCGCAGCACCTTGGACTCACCGGTCAGCGTGTCGATGGCCACCTCGGTGCAGGCCGCGCCGTAGGCAAAGTAATAGAAAGGGCGGCCGCTGAGCGTGGCTTTGTCGTAATGGATTTTGGGCGTGCGGTAAAAGCCGTCGCTCCACAGCTGCACCCGCTGCGCGTAGGCCATGGGGATCAGGCTGGTGAAGCTGCGGGTTTGTGTGGGGCTGTGGACCTGGTCATCGGCAAAGCGCACCGCGCTGGCAGCTGCAGCCATCGAGGTCGGCGACAAACTGCGCCAACCTGTCGCGCACCTGCAGCGCGGCGAACTCGGCGGCGCGGCCGTTGAGGTCGGTGCCCGCAGAGGCCGCCGTGGCGCTGGCGTTGGGCACTTTGTCGGTGTCGCTCGCATTCACTTTGACCCGCGTTGGCGTGAGGCCCAAAACCCCGGCCACGATCAGCGCGACTTTGGTGTGCAGGCCTTGGCCCATCTCGGTCCCGCCGTGGTTGACCAGCACGCTGCCGTCGGTATACACATGCACCAATGCGCCGGCCTGGTTGAACTGCGTGGCGGTGAAGCTGATGCCGAACTTCACCGGCGTGAGTGCCAGCCCGCGCTGCAAGGTGGGCTGCGTGGCGTTCCAGGCGGCGATCTCGGCGCGGCGCGCGCGGTAACCGCAGCCTTCGGCAAGCTGGGTGATCAGCGGCTGCAAGATGTTGTCCTGCACCGCCATGCCGTAGTGCGTGGTGTTGCGCTCGGTGGTTCCGTAAAGGTTGCGCAGGCGCACATCCAGCGGGTCCAGGCCCAGGGTTCGGGCGATGTCGCCGAGGATCACCTCGGTCACCACCATGCCTTGCGGTCCGCCGAAGCCGCGAAACGCCGTATGGCTTTGCTTGTGGGTTTTGCAGCGGTAGGAGTCGATCGCCACATGCTCCAGAAAATACGCGTTGTCGGTGTGGAAGATGGCACGGTCGGCGACCGGGCCGCTGAGGTCGGCGCTGAAGCCGCAGTCCACCAGCTGCGTCACTTGCAAGCCCAAAATCCGGCCGCTGTCGTCAAAGCCGACGTGGTAGTCGTAGCTGAAGGGATGGCGCTTGCCGGTGACCATGAAGTCGTCGTCGCGGTCCAGCCGCAGTTTCACCGGCCGCCCCAGTTTGCGCGCGGCCAGCGCCGCCCACACCGCCAGATGTCCGGCCTGCGTTTCTTTCCCGCCAAAGCCCCCGCCCATGCGGCGGCAGACCACGCGCACCGCGTGCAGCGGAATGTCCAGCGCATGCGCCACCCAGTGCTGCACTTCGCCGGGGTGCTGGGTGCTGCTGTGGATCAGCCACTGCCCGTCTTCCTGCGGCAAGGCGTAGGCGATTTGCCCTTCCAGGTAAAAGTGCTCTTGCCCGCCCACGTCCAGCGTGCCGCGCACGACATGGGGCGCTGCGGCCAGGGCTTGTGCCGCATCGCCCCGGCGCACATGCACCGGCGGCAAAACCCAGTGCTGCTGCGCCACCGCGTCGCGCACGCTCAGCACTGCGGGCAGGGGTTCGATGTCCGGCCGCACCAACTGCGCCGCATAGCGCGCGCGGTGGTGGCTGTCGGCCACCACCAGGCCCATCACGTTGCCCACGTGCTGCACGGTGTGGTCCGCAAAAATCGCTTCGTCGTGCGCAAAGTTCGCCAGCACAGGGTCACCCGGAATATCCGCAGAACCCACCAGCGCATGCACGCCGGGCGCGGCCCACGCAGCCGCTGTATCCATGCCGCGCACCCGCCCATGCGCCAGCGGCGAGAGGATGGGCGCGGCGTGCAGCGTGCCCGCGACTTCAGGCAGGTCGTCGACGTATTGCGCGCGTCCGTCGATGTGGCGGACGGCGCTTTCATGGTGGGCCAGGGTGTTGGTGGCTGCGGCGTTCATGCCAGCGCCTCCAGGGTCACCAAGGCCTGGCCTTGGGTCTCCAGCCAGAAGCGCTGCAGCAAATTACCCAGTACCTGGCGGCGGTAGTCGGCGCTGGCGCGCATGTCCGAGATCGGGCTGAACTCCTGCAACAGCACGGCCTGCGCGGCTTGTACCGCGCCTTGGCTCCAAACCTTGCTAAGCAGGGCGGCTTCGGTTTGGCAGGCGCGCACCGGCGTCGCGGCCACGCCACCGGCACCGATAGAGATGTGGACCACACGCTGCTGCGCATCCAATTGCAGATGGATTGCCAGGCACACGGCTGAGATATCGTCCTCCTGCCGTTTGGAAATTTTGTAGACCCGCATCCATGCGCCGGGTTGCGGCGCGGGCACTTCGACCCAGGCCAAGAGTTCATCCGCCGCCATGCAGTTTTGCCGGTAGCCGGTGTACAGGTCCTCCAGCGCCAGTTCGCGGGTGGTGATGGCGCCGCCTTGGGCGCGGGCCAGCACCACGCGGGCGTTCAGCGCAATCAGCAGCGGCATGCTGTCGCCAATCGGCGAGCCGTTGGCGATGTTGCCGCCCAGCGTGCCGGCGTTGCGCACGGGCAGGCCGGCAAAGCGGTGCCAGAAGCGGCGCAGCGTAGGCCATTGCTGCGCCAGCGCAGCGTAGGCCGCCTCTAAGGTGACCGCCGCGCCCATGCGCAAGCCATCCTTCATTTGTTCGATGTTGCGCAACTCGGCGACGGCGGTGGTGTCGAGCACGCGCGCAAAGCGCCGGTGTTGCTTGGTGACCCACAGGCCCACATCGGTGCAACCGGCCACCACCTGCGCTTGCGGGTGCGCGGCGCGCAGTGTCAAAAGCTGCAGCAGGCTGCGCGGTTGGGCGTAGGCGCTGTCTTCGGCTTGCGCGGGTATGGATTGCAGCAGGGCCCGTGTTGCGGCCTCGTCCTGCTGGGGTGCCGGGTAGTCGCCCAGGCTGCAGGCCGCGTCGATGATGGCGCGGTAACCGGTGCAGCGGCACAGGTTGCCGCTGAGGTGTTCTTCCGCCATAGCGCGGTCCACGGTCTGGCCCTGGCGCACCCGGTTCTGGTACAGGCCGAACAGGCTCATCGCAAAACCGGGCGTGCAAAAACCGCACTGGGTCGCGTGCTGTGACAGCAAGGCGGCTTGCACGGGGTGCGGGCTGCCGTCGGCTTGGGTCAAGTCCTGCGCAGTCCAGACCGCCATGCCGTGGGTGGCGTGCGCCATGCGGATGCAGCTGTTGACCGCGCGGTAGCGCAGCGCGCCGTTTTCGGCCTCGCCCAGCACCACGGTGCAGGCACCGCAGTCGCCCTCGGCGCAGCCTTCCTTGGTGTCGCAGGCGTGCAGGTCTTCGCGCAGGACTTCCAGGAGCGTGCGTTCCAGCGGCACCTGCTGCAGCCGCACCACGCGCTGGCGGTGCACAAAGGCCAGGTCGGGCAGGGCGGCCATTTTTTCAGCAGGACTTTCACCAGAACTCATAGGGCGGGCGCGCGGGTGGCGGCACAAATGCGAAGATGGCTACAGTTTAGGCTCTTGGCCACAACCCCACCCGCAAGGAATCTTTCTATGTTCAAAGTCCACGCCGTTGCCGCCCACCGCCTGCCCCAGTTGCTGCGCGCCATGCCCAAAGCCGAGTTGCACATCCACATCGAAGGCTCGCTGGAGCCCGAGCTGATTTTTGCGCTCGCCGCGCGCAACGGTGTGAAGCTGCCCTATGCCAGCGTGGAGGCTTTGCGCGCCGCCTACGCCTTCACCAATTTGCAGAGCTTTCTGGATATTTACTACGCCGGGGCCAGCGTCTTGCTGCACGAGCAGGACTTCTACGACATGGCCTGGGCCTATCTTGGAGCGTGCCGCCGCCGACCACGTGGTCCACACCGAAATGTTCTTCGATCCGCAGACCCACACCGAGCGCGGCGTGGCCATGCAGGTGGTGATTGACGGCCTGCACCGCGCCTGTGTGGATGCCCAATCCAAGCTGGGTGTGAGCGCGCAGCTGATTCTGTGTTTCCTGCGCCATCTGAGCGAAGAGGCGGCCTTGGAAACCCTGGAGCAGGCGCTGCCCTTTCGCGACAAATTCATCGGCGTCGGCCTGGATTCCAGCGAGGTCGGCCACCCGCCGGAGAAATTCAAAAACGTGTTCGCCAAAGCCGGCGCGCTGGGTCTGCACCGGGTGGCCCATGCGGGCGAGGAGGGCCCGCCGGCCTATATTTGGAGCGCGCTCGACGTGCTGGGTGTGGAGCGGATTGACCACGGCGTGCAGTCCATCCACGACGCGGCCTTGATGCAAAGGCTGGCGCGTGCGCGCGTGCCTTTGACGGTGTGTCCGCTGTCCAACCAGAAGCTGTGTGTGTTTCCGGATCTGGCGGACCACAACATCGGCGCGCTGCTGGACGCCGGGCTGTGCGTGACCATCAATTCAGACGACCCGGCCTACTTTGGCGGCTATATGAACGAGAATTTTGTGCAGACTTTTGCGGCCACCGGCCTGACTGCGCAGCAGGCCTACCAGCTAGCGGCCAACAGCTTTGAGGCCAGCTTTATTTCGGAGACCACAGCGCCACCGCTGGATGCACGAATTGAAAGTGTGTTTCGAGCGCTTTGTCGAGCACGACGACTGAAGCGCGCGCCGGCGTGCCGGGCTTGTGTCAGGCGGCCCGTTTGGCCAGCACGCCGTCGAGCCAGTCGCTGCGCATCACCGGCACGGCGGTAATCAGTTTTTCGGTATAGGGGTGGAAGGGGCCGTCGAAAATCCGGTTGGTGTCTTCAAATGCCACAAACGAGCCCTGCAGCATCACCGCGGTGCGGTGGGCGATGCGGTGCACCACGTCCAGGTCGTGGGTGATCAGCACATAGCTCAGCCGCAATTCGGATTGCAGGCGGCGCAGCAGTTTCAAAATTTCTTCGGCGACCAGCGGATCCAGCGCGGAGGTGGGTTCGTCCAAAATGATCAGGTCGGGCTTGGCCGCGAGGGCCCGGGCAATGCACACGCGCTGCTTTTGGCCACCGGACAACTGGCCGGGGCGGCGCGTCAAAAAGTCGCGCGGCAGTTCCACCAAATCAAGCAGCTCTTCAGCCCGCTGCCGGACCGCGGAGCCCTTGAGTCCGAAATAAAACGCAGCCGGACGGCCGATGATGTCGAGCACGCTTTGGCGCGGGTTGATGGCCACATCCGGAATCTGGTAGACCAGTTGGATGCAACGCTTGAGGTCTTTGCTGCGCTCGGCCAGGTTTTTGGGCAAGGCCTGGCCCTTAAATGCAATCTGGCCACCGGTGGGCGGCAGCAGGCCGGTGACCACCCGTGCCAGCGTGGATTTGCCGGAGCCGGATTCGCCGACCACCGCGACTGTCTCGCCCACTTTCACGTCCAGGCTCACGTCGTTGATGACCTTGAAGCTGCCGTAGGCGGCATAGACCTTGTCGATTTTCAAAATGGTCTGGTCTTGCACCGAGGCGGCTGAGGCGCGCTCGTGGGCGGCGGCACCGCGCACTGCGACCAGCCGCGCGGAATACTCTTGGGTGGGGGACTGCAACACGCCGTCCACCGTGCCTTCTTCCACCTCTTCGCCATGGCGCAAGACCTTGATACGGTCCGCCACCTGCGCCACCACGGCCAGGTCGTGCGTGATGTAGAGCGCGGCGGTACCGAACTCGCGGATCAGCGACTTGATCAGGATCAGCACTTCGATTTGGGTGGTGACGTCCAGCGCGGTGGTGGGTTCGTCGAGCACCAGAATGTCCGGGCGGCAGGACATGGCCATGGCCGCCATCGCGCGCTGCAACTGACCACCGGAGGCCTGATGCGGGTAACGTTTGCCGAAGTTCTCGGGGTCGGGCAGGTCCAGCGACTTGAACAGGCTGCGCGCCCAGGCTTCGGCCTCGGTGCGGGTCATGAGTTTGTGCAGCACTGGCGACTCGCAGACCTGGTCCATGATGCTGTGCGCCGGGTTGAATGCGGCGGCAGCGGACTGCGCCACATAGGCAATGCGCCGGCCGCGCACGGTGCGCCGGCCTTCGGCATCCAGGGTGCGCAAATCCACGCCATCGATCTTGATGGAACCACCGGCAATATGCACCCCGGCGCGGGCGTAACCCATAGCCGCTAAACCGATGGTGGACTTGCCGGCACCGCTCTCGCCAATCAAGCCCAGCACCTGGCCTGCGCGCAGTTCCAAGTCGACCGATTTGACAATCGGTGCACCGCTCACCACGGCGTCAAGCCGCAGGCCCGTCATTTGCAAAATAATCTTGTCCGATGCCATGTCAGATCTCCGCTTGCGCGCCCGAGGGGCGTGCGTCAATCGACAACATCCAGTCGACTATGAGGTTGACCGACACCGTGAGCAGCGCAATCGCGGTGGCCGGGTAGATCGGCGCCATCATGCCGAAATTGATCGCCGCAGCGTTTTCCCGCACCATGCCGCCCAGGTCGGCATAAGGCGGTTGAATACCCAGGCCGAGGAAGGACAGCCCGGCGATAAACAAAAAGTTGAAGCAAAAACGCAGGCCGAATTCCGAGACCAGCGGCGCCCAGGCATTGGGCAGGATTTCGCGGGTGATCACCCACCAAAGCCCTTCGCCGCGCAGCCGGGCCGCCTCCACATATTCCATGACGTTCAGGTTCATGCCCAGCGCCCGCGCGAGCCGGAACACGCGGGTGGAATCGAGCACCGCGATGGTGAGGATCAATACCGGAATGCTGGAGCCGAAGACGCCCAGAATGATCAGGGCAAAAATCAAGCTGGGGATAGACAGCATCACGTCGACCAGTCGGGTGAAGAATATATCTACCCAACCCCCGACCACCGCGCTGACCAGACCGGTGAGGATGCCGATCAGGAATGAGAGCGCGGTAATCGCCAGCGCTACGCCAATCGTCATGCGGCTGCCGTACATCATGCGGGTGAGCATGTCGCGGCCAATCTGGTCGGCACCGAAGAGCATGGTGGCCGAGGGCTCGTCCCAGGTGCCGCCCACGTTGGCCGACTCGGAGTAGGGCGCAATCCAGGGCGTGAACAGCGAGACGAAAACAAAAACAGCAACTACCGCCATGCCGAAGGCGGCAGACGCAGTCAATTTGTGGCCGAAGAGTTTCATGGTGGGTGGGGAGAAGAAACGCTTAGCGCTGGTGGCGCAGGCGGGGGTTGACCACAATGACCAGGATGTCGGCCAGCGTGTTGAGTATCACGAACACGGTGGCAAATGTCAGACCGCAGGCCTGGATCACCGGCACATCGCGCTTAGACACGCCATCCACCATGTACTGGCCCAAACCGGGGTAGACAAATACCGCCTCAATCACCACCACACCGACCACCAGATAGGCCATGTTGAGCGCGATCACCGTGATGATGGGCGCTGCCGCATTGGGCAGCGCATGGCGCACGATGACCCGGGCGCGCGGTGCGCCTTTGAGGAAGGCCATTTCGATGTAGGGCGTGGACATCACCGACAGCACCGAGCTGCGGGTCATGCGCAGCATGTGGGCGGCCACCAGCAGCGTCAGGGTCAGCGCCGGCAGCGTGGTCTGGAAAAGCCGCTCGCTGAACTCCATGTTTTTGGACACCATGGCCAGCGATGGGAACCACTGGTATTCCACCGAGAAAAAGATGATCAGGATGTAGGCAATAAAAAACTCGGGCAGCGAGATGGCAATCAGCGTCAGCAACGTTGGACAAGCGGTCTGAGAGTTTGCCCTCGTTGATGGCTGCCAAGATGCCCAGGCCGACCGACAGGGGGATGGCAATCACCGCTGCGTAACCGGCCAAAAACAGGGTGTTGCGAAGCCGGGGCAGCAGGTCGTCAATGATGACGCGCTTGTTGGTGAGCGCCACGCCCAGGTCGCCATGCAGGGCGCCGACCAACCAGTTCCAATAACGCAGATGCGGCGGTACGTCGAGTCCCAGCTCGCGGCGGAAAATCACCAGCGCTTCAGGCGTCGCGCCCTGACCCAGCACCGCAGACGCCACGTCACCCGGCAGGATCTGCGTGCATACAAATATCAACACCGACACCGCAAACAGGGTCAGCACCCCGAGCAGCAGCCGGTTCACAATCAACTTAGCCATGGAATGCCATCAGTCATAAAAGAGTTCGGGACAGGATTCGCGCCACGCCTAGCATAACGCCATGACAGGGCTGTCGCAGTGTGCCCAAAAAAAAGGGCTGGGCGCAAGCCCAACCCTTTTTTAGTGACCGAGAAACGACGCCGCCTGTTACCAGAGCGGCATCGCAAGCGGTTTATGCGAACCAGCCTTTTTCAGCGATACGGCCGTCACCAAAGTCATAGCGACCCGATGGGGTCAGACCCATCAGTTTGGTGCTGTGCGCGTCAAGATAGTCTTGGACCGCATAGTTCACCATGCCGGCGTTTTGCGAAACCAGCGCCTGGCAGCGCGAATACAAGTCTTGGCGTTTCTTGGGGTCGATTTCGACGCGTGCGGCTTCCAGCGCTTTGCTGAAATCGGCATTCTCGAAGTGGCTGTCGTTCCAAGGATTGGTCTTTCCGCCGTAAAAGATGGAGGTGAGCTGGTTGTCGATGGTGGGACGGTTGCCCCAGTAGACCGCGCAGAATGGCACTTTGAGCCAGACGTTATCCCAGTAGCCGTCACCGGATACGCGCTTCAAGTCCAGGTTGATGCCAGCTTTGGACAGCGATTCCTGGAAGATCTGGCCCGCGTCGGTTGCGCCCGAGAACGCACCTTCGGAGACTTGCAGCTCGATGGCGCGCTGAGTAATTGGCCTTCTTCATGTGGAACTTGGCTTTTTCCGGATCGTAGCGGTTCAGTGGCTGCTTGGCATCGTAGAACTTCATCTTCGGTCCCACGCAGTTGTCGTTGCCGATGGAGGCGTAGCCGCTGTAGACGTTGTCCACAATTTTCTGGCGGTCGATACCGTACTTCAGCGCCATCATGACGTCGGGGTTGTTGAAAGGTCCCTTGTCGGTATGCGCCACGAAGCAGAAGCGGTTGCCCATGCCGGGGGTGCGTGAGACGACCAGGTTCTTATTCTTGGCCAGCAGCGCGGCGGTCTTGGGGTTCACGCGGTTGATGATGTCCACGGTACCGGTTTGCAGCGCGGTGGTGCGCTGGTTGGCGTCGCCGATGTAGATCAGTTCCACACGGTCAAAGTAGCCACGGTTGGGCTTCCAGTAGTTGCCGGGCTTGCGCTTGAAGGTGGCACGCACGCCGGGTTGGAATTCGTCCAGCGTGAACGCGCCGGTTCCATCGGGCTTGCTGTAGTCCTTGAAGCCATTGGGCACCACGATGATGTGGTAGTCGCTCAGGTTGTAAGGCAGGTCCACATTGCCTTTGCTCATGGTGATCTGCACTTGGGTCGCAGACAGCTTCTTGATGTCTTTGATATCAGCCAGCAGCGATTTGGCAGGCGATTTGGTCTCGCCGCGGTGCATATTCAGGGAGTAGATGACGTCATCCGCATCCAGGGTTTTGCCCGAAGTGAAGGTCACGCCTTTGCGCACATTGAAGACCCAGTCAGTCGCACCGGGCTTAACGTCCCAGCTCTCGAACAGCTCACCGGTGGCGTCGCCGTTGTCGGCCACTTCCACCAGGTTGTTCCAGAGCATCAGGCTCATATTGATGGGGATCGAGTCCGCGTAGGTCAGCGGATCCAGGCTGTCCGAAGGCGAGCCGCCTTCCATGCCCATACGCAGGGTTCCGCCCTTTTTCGGCGCGCCGGCACCCATCAGGGTTTGCGCGGACGCGGGGATCGCACCCATCAAACCCAGAGCGGCAGCGCCGGTGAGAATTTGACGGCGATCCAGGATGATTCCCGATTCAGTTTGGTTTTCAAGGTGTGCCATGTGTCTAAATTTCCTATAAGTTCTATCAACAATGTTCCGAACGCTTCTCGTACTTGGGAAGCGTTGGGACTGCCCGAGGCAAGGAAGTTTGCGCTCCGAGAGGCATCTTACGGTATGAAACCCCCCTGTGTACCCTCAGGTATTCCCTAGGTACGCCGCTTTTTGTCCATTTTTTCTGACACCTCGGCAATTGCTCAGATTGACTGCATGGCGCGAACTGCGACCGTCATGCTGGTGTCATACACCGCGCCAGTGCGGCGGGCGTTTTTCGCCAAAAGCGCGCGGGCCTTCGCTGGCGTCCTCGCTGCGCAGCATGGCCCGGTAGGCCGGCAAATCATGGTGGCGCAGCACGTCGTAGCCTGGTTCTACCGCCAGCCCTTGGGTACGCCGCAGCACCTCTTTAATCGCGGCCTGTGCCAGGGGCGCGTTACCTACCAGTGTCTGCGCCAGTGCCAAAGCGGCTGGCAAGAGCTGGTCCGGCGCGGCGACCTGGTTCACCAGGCCCCAGCGCAGCGCCTCAGTGGCACCCATACGCCGCCCGGTGAGCAGCAGCTCGGTGGCAATCGCCCGGGGCAAGCGCTGCGGCAGGCGCAGAACGCCGCCCGAGTCGGCCATGCAGCCCGAGCTTGACTTCGGGCAGGGCGAATTCGGCGGTGTCTGATGCGACGATCAGGTCAGCCGCCAGCGCCAGCTCAAACCCGCCGCCCATAGCCATGCCGTTGACCGCCGCGATCACCGGTTTGCTCAAGCTGAAAAATTCGGTCAGCCCGGCGAATCCGCCCGGTCCGTGGTCGGCGTCCACCGCTTCGCCCTCGGTGGCAGCGCCCAAATCCCAGCCCGCCGAGAAAAAGCGCCCGGTGCCGGTGATGATGCCCACGCGCAGGGCGGGGTCGTCTTGCAGCCGAGCGAACGCGGCGTACAGCGCCAGGCTGGTCGGCACGTTGATGGCGTTGGCCTTGGGCCGGTTCAGGGTGATGGTCAGCACGCCCGCTTCGGCGTGGCAATGGACGGCATCGGCGACGGCATCGCTTGCTTGCATAGCGGCTTCCTTCAGGGGGTTTTCAATCGAATCAGGGCGTCCACCGCCAGCACGCCGCGCCCCTTCGGCAGCACCAGCACCGGGTTGACGTCGAGCTCCACCAGTTGGTCTGCATGCGCCTGCGCGTAGTCAGCTACGGCCATCACCGCATCCAGCAGCGCGTCCACATCGCCCGCTGCCTTGCCGCGAAAACCGGTGAGCAGCGGCCAGACCTTGAGCGATTGCAGCGCAGCCAGAACGTCCCGGCGCGCCACCGGGAACAGCAGCGTGGCGGCGTCCTGCAGCAGCTCCACCAACACGCCGCCCGCACCCAATGTGAGCGTCAGGCCAAATTGGGCGTCGCGCTGCACGCCCACAATCAGCTCCAGCACCACGTCGCGGGCCATTTCTTCCACCAAAAAGCGCTCGGACAAATGGGCCATGCGGGCCAGCGCCTCGGACAGCGCCGCCGCATCCCGCAGATTCAGCGCCACGCCCCCGGCCTCGGTTTTGTGCGCCAGCTGTTCCGACACCGCCTTCAGCACGACGGGGAAACCCAGCTCTGTCGCGTACGCCAGCGCCTGGTCCGCTGCCACCACCCGTCCGCGTGGAACCGGCAACCCGAATGCCGCGAGGGCGGCTTTGCCGGCCGCCTCGTCCAGGGTGCGCACCGCGCCCCGCGCCGGCTTGTGGCACCAGGGCAGCCAAGGCCGTTGTGTGGGCCAGCCGCGCGCGGGCAGCGCCGATATCTGCCGCGTGCGCGATGGCGGCGATGCAATCGGCCAGGCCCTGCATCGGCGCCACGCCACGCGCCAGCAGCGCCTGGGCCTTGTCTTCGGGCAAATCCTCGGGCAGGGAGGCGACCACAGTCGCTCCGGTGTGGGTCCCAGCCTGCGCCGCCGCATCGGCAAAAGCGTCCACCGCCGCGCCCCAGCTGTCGGCGCTGCAGCGGTCCAGGCGCGGGTAGTCCAGTACCAGAATGTGCGCATCAAAGCGGCAGTCCATCAGTCCGGCAAAGCATTCGCCCAAAGCCGCCCGGTCGCCCCAGATGTAGGTGTGGTAGTCCAGCGGGTTGGCGACCGTCACCTTGTCGCCCAGCACCGCGTGCATGCGTTGGTAGGCGGCATCCGGCAGGGCCGGCATCTCCAGGCCGCGTACCTGCGCCAGGTCGGCCATCAGCGACGCCTCGCCGCCGGAGCAGCTCGCGCTGATGATGCGCCGCCCGGGCAGCGCGCCGTGTACGTGCAGAAACTTCAGGGTCTCCAGCATCTCGGCGGGTTCGCGCACCCGCGCCACGCCGCAGCGCGCAAACAGCGCGTCGTACAAGGCGTCGGGTCCGGCCAGCGAGCTGGTGTGGCTCATGGCGGTCTGCGCGCCCAGCGCCGACGAGCCGGCCTTGAGCGCCACCAGCGGCACGCCCTGCGCCAAGCGCTTGCAGGGCCACGGCGCTGAACGCGGCCACGTCGTCCAGGCCTTCGATGTGCAAGCCGATGGCGCTGACGCGCGGGTCTGCGAGCAGCGCCTGCACGATGGCCTCCATGCTGTCACCGGCCTTGTTGCCCACGGTAATCAAATAGGCCAGCGGCAGGCCGCGCCGCTGCATGGTCAGGTTCAGGCCGATGTTGCCGCTTTGGGTGACGATGGCCACCCCGCGCTCCACCCGCTGCCCGCCGTGCTGGTCCGGCCACAGCGCCACGCCGTCCAGGTAATTCAGCATGCCGTAGCAGTTGGGCCCCACCAGCGCCATGTCACCCGCCGCAGCTACCAGTTCCTGCTGGAGGGCCACGCCTGCGCCGCCCACTTCGGCAAAGCCGGAGGCGTAGCAAATCGCCCCGCCCGCGCCGCGCGCAGCCAGCGCCCGCACCACGCCCACAGTAGCGGCTGCGGGCACTGCGACAAAGCTGGCGTCGGGCGCTTCGGGTAGCGCCGCCACGTCCGGAAAACAGGGCAGGCCTTCGACTTCGGTGCGGGTGGGGTGGACTGGCCAGATTTGCCCGGCAAAGCCGAGTGCGCGGCATTGGCGTATGACCTCGGCCGCTGACGCCCCGCCGAAGACCGCCATATGCCGCGGTGAAAACAGGCGGCGCAAGCGCTGGGTGGCTGCGTGCTGCGTCTGCTGTTGCGCTCATCCGCCGTGCACGCGCAGCATGGCGCGCGAGATGATGTGGCGCTGGATTTCGCTGGTGCCGTCCCAGATACGCTCGACCCGCGCGTCGCGCCAGAAACGCTCAATCGGCAGCTGGTCCATGAGGCCCATGCCGCCGAAAATTTGCAGCGCGTTGTCGGTCACCCGCGCCAGCGCTTCAGAGGCGAACAGCTTGGCCATGGCGGCGTCGGAATCGCTCATGGTGCCCTGGTCGCATTTCCAGGCGGCTTGCAGCGTCAGCAATTCGGCAGCGGCCAGCTCGGTGGCCATGTCGGCGAGCTTGAAGCCCGTGCCCTGGAACTTGCCGATCGGCTGGCCGAATTGCTTGCGCGTGGCGGCCCACTGGGTGGCCATCTCCATCACCCGCTGGCCGCGCCCCACGCTGGTTGCGGCAACCGTCAGGCGGGTCGCGCCCAGCCACTGGCCCATCAAATCAAAGCCTTTGCCTTCCTCGCCCAGGCGCTTGTAGGCGGGTACCCGGCAGTCGGTGAAAAACAGCTCGCACTGGTGGTAGCCCCGGTGCGATACGCAGGCCGGGCCCCGGCGCACGGTGAGGCCCGGTGAGTCCAGATCCACCAAAAATCCGGTGATTTTTTTCTTCGGCCCGTGGCTGGTTTCTTCCACGCCAGTGGCGGCGAACAGCACCACAAAGTCGCTCATATCGGCGTGGCTGATGAAGTGCTTGGTGCCGTTGATCAGGTAGTCGGCGTTCTCGCCGACCTGCCGTCCCGCGTCGCCCGCGTTTGCATGCCGCGCACGTCCGAGCCGGCGTTGGGTTCGGTCATGGCCAGGCAGTCGTGGCGCTCGCCGCGGATGGTGGGCATGAGGTATTCGTCAATCTGCGCGCCTTCGCAGGCGCGCAGGATGTTGCTGGGGCGGGCAATCAGCATTTGCAGGCCGTAAGACGCGCGGCCGAGTTCGCGCTCCATCAAAGCCAAGGTGAAGTTGTCCAGCCCGCCGCCGCCGAGTTCAGCCGGCATATTGGGCGCGTACAAGCCGACCTCAATCGCCTTGGCCTGGATGGACTTCGCCAGTTCAGGCGGGATGGCGTCGGTGCGCTCCACTTCGTCTTCATACGGGTAGAGCTCTTTTTCGACAAAGGTGCGGACCGTGTCGACGATCATGGTCTGTTCGCTGCTCAGTTGGAAGTGCATGGTTTGCCTATCAAAAAATCACGATGCGCGGCGGATGCCCATGGGGCGGCCGACTTGCGCAGGGACCGGGAGCGTGGAATGCGCTTGCAATATGGCTTGCAGGCGGGCGTACAAAAAGTCGGGCATGGCAGACGCGCGACCTTTGGCCATATCCACATGCACCAGCATTTGTTCGCCGGTGCACAGCAAGTCGCCGCTGTCTGCGTGGTACATGCTGTGGACCATGTGGATGCGCCGGGGGTCCAGGTCCAGCAGTTGCAAAGTCAGGCGCAGCGGCTCCCCTTGCGCGACTTCTTTGACATAGTGGATATGGGTTTGTGCGGTGTACAGCGAATGCCCGCCCTGGTCGCGGTAGGACTCGTCGATGCCGATGTAGCGGAAGAAGGCGTCTGAGTTGTCGCCAAACACCAGCAGGTAGCAGGACTCGCTCATGTGGCCGTTGTAGTCCACCCAGTCCCACAACACACGGGGGCGGTGCAGGCACAGCGGCGCATCGATGGGGGCCGCCGCATCCCAGGCGCGGGCGGGCGTGTTTTCCAGTGGTGTGCGCACGCCGTGCCGGGCCTGATCGTGGGTTGTGGACATTTTGGGAATAGGGTTGCCGGGGGGTTACTGGGGCGGCACCAGCGCCAGTTTGCCAAGAAACTGCTTGGCCGAAAAATCCGCCTGCGCCTGCGCGATGTCAGACAGCGCGTAGGTCTGGGCCAGCAGCGGGCGCAGTTCGCCGCGCTCGATGTAGCCCACCAGGTTGTCAAAAATGATGTCGTCTTGGAACGTGCAGCCGAACAGCGACAGGTCTTTGAGGTAGAGCGTGCGCAAGTCCAGCGGCACCACCGGCCCGGCAATCGCACCCGCGCTGGCATAACGCCCGCCGGTGCGAAGCGCATCCAGCAGCAGCGGCCATTGCGCGCCGCCCACCAAATCAATGACTACGCTGACTGCGTTAGCTCCCAGGCTGCGCAGCGCGTCCTCGCCCCGGTCTATGGCGGCTTCAGCACCCAGTTCCAGCAAGGCTGCCTGTTTGTCTGGCGCGGCCTGCGCCACCACCTGCGCGCCGCGCAGCAGCGCCAGTTGGACGGCCGCGCTGCCGACACCGCCGGATGCGCCGGTCACCAGCACCCGGTCCCCGGCGCGCACGCCGCTGCGCGTGAGCAGGTTCTCGGCTGTGGAATAGGCGCACGGGAAGGTGGCCAACTCGGCGTCGCCCAGCTTGCTGTGGATGGGCAGCGCGGCGTCGGCCGGCACTTTGGTGTACTGCGCAAACGCGCCATCGCACTCCGAGCCCAGGTACCAGCAGGCGAATGGTGCGTAGCCCGCATACATGCGCAACACCGGCCGCACCAGCACGCGCTGCCCCACGCGCTGCGCATCCACGCCAGCGCCAAGCGCCACGATAGTGCCGCAGCAGTCCGCGCCTTGGATGCGTGGGAATTGCATGGCCGTGCCGCCCCAGCCGGGAGTGGCGTCGGCGCTGGCGTCAAAGCCCACGCTATTCACGCCGGTGGCGCTGTCCACGGTTTTGGAATACCAGCCGACCCGGGTGTTGATGTCGGTGTTGTTCACGGCGCTGGCTCCGACGCGGATCAGCACCTCGCCGGTCTGCGCGACCGGCATCGGCACGTCGTCGCGGTAGACCAGTTTGTCCGGCCCGCCAAAGCCGGTCAGCACAGCGGCGTGCATGGTGGCGGGTAGGGCGGTGCGCATCGCGGGGCTGCGCTACTTCTTGACCGGCATGCCGATCACGCTGCCCAGGCGCGCGGGGCGTGGCAGCGTGGCGTGCTGCGCAGCCAGCGGCTGCAGAGCGCAGCAGCACCTGCGGCGCAAAGGGCGCGCTGCGCGGCCCGCGCATGTCCATGTTGAGCAGCATTTGCTCGCCCAGCGCGGCAGCACCGTCCACGCCCGGCACATGCAGCGCCAGCGCCACATGCAGGCGCTTGGCATCGATGGCCACCACCTGAGCGCGCACTTCCAGCGCCGCGCCGAGCTTGACTTCGCGCAGGTAATGGATATGCGCCTCCAGCGTGAACAGCGAATGCGACAGGGCTTCGCGCCCGGCGGCGTCCAAGCCGATGCGGTCCATCAAACCGTCCACGCCGTAGCTGAACAGCAGGGAATAAAACGCATCGCGCAAATGGCCGTTGTAGTCCACCCACTCGGGCAGGACCACGCCCTCAAAACAGATCAGCGGCAGCGGCGGGCTGCCCGCTTGTGACTCAGGCATCGGGCGCGATTCCGTGTTTGAGTTTGGTTGCTTTGATCGCCGCTTGCACCGCCATCAGGCAGTCGTCGCGGTAGCGCTCCCAGTCGGCGATGCTGCGCCCGGCCAGTTGTTCTTCGCTGCCTTCGGCCACTGCGTCGAGCAGGGAATCGGTGAGTTCCGGTGCTTCCAGCTTGGTCCAGGGCAATTTCAGCGCCGGGCCGAACTGGGCCATGAAGTGGCGCATACCCGCGTCGCCACCGGCCAGGGTGTAGATCAAAAAGCTGCCCATGAAAGACCAGCGCATGCCCGCGCCAAAGCGGATCGCGTCATCAATCTCGCCGGTGGTGGCCACGCCGTCGTTGACCAGGTGCAGCGACTCGCGCCACATGGCCTCGAGCAGCCGGTCGGCGATGAAGCCGGGCACTTCTTTGCGCACATGCAGCGGGCGCATGCCCAAAGCTGCGGTAGACCTGCATGGCCGCTTGCACCGCCTCGGGCGCAGTGTTCACGCCGCCCACCACTTCGACCAAAGGCAGCAAGTACACCGGGTTGAAGGGGTGACCCACCACGCAGCGCTCGGGGTGCTGGGCCTTGGCATAAAAGTCGGTCGGCAAGAGCCCGGAGGTGCTCGAACCAATCAGCACATTCGGGCGCGCGGCGGCGGTGATTTGCGCATGCAGCGACAGCTTCAGGTCCTCGCGCTCAGGCGCGCTTTCCTGGATGAAGTCAGCATGCGCCACACACTCTTCGACGGTGGCGACAAACTTCATGCGGTCTTGCGATGCGCCGGGTGCCAGGCCTTGCGCGGTCAGCGCGCCCCAGGCTTTGGCGGTGCGCGCACGCAGCGCGGCTTCGGCACCGGGTGCCGGGTCCCAGGCGATCACGTCCAGGCCGTGGGCCAATGCGCGCGCCACCCAGCCGCTGCCGATCACGCCGGTGCCCAGCGCTGCGAAGGTTTTGATGTCGGTAATGAAGTTCATGTTGTCTTTGGTACTGCGGTGGATAAAGCGGATCAACCGCGCTTTTTGAGACCCATTTTTTCGCGGCCCTGCGCCGGGGTCATGGGCTTGCTGCCCAGGCGGGTGATGATCTCCACCACGCGCTCGGTGAGCGAGCCATTGGTGGCCAGCACGCCTTTGTCCAGCCACAGGTTGTCTTCCAGCCCCACGCGCACATTGCCGCCCAAGCAGCATGGCCTGCGCGGCCATGGGCATTTGCGTGCGGCCAATGCCAAAACCAGACCACACCACACCCGGCGGCAGGTTGTCGACCATGGCTTTCATGGTGGTGGTGTCGGCCGGTGCGCCCCAAGGAATGCCCAGGCAGAGCTGGAACAAGGGGTCATGCAGCAAGCCTTCCTTGATCATTTGCTTGGCAAACCAAAGGTGGCCGGTATCAAAAATTTCCAACTCGGCTTTGACGCCCAGTTCGGTGATGCGCTTGGCTCCGGCGCGCAGCGCCACCGGGGTGGAGACGTAAATGGTGTCGCCGTCGCCAAAGTTGAGGGTGCCGCAATCCAGGGTGCAGATTTCGGGCAGCAATTGCTCGACATGGATCAGCCGCGCCAAGGGCCCAATCAGATCGGTGTTGGGTCCAAAGCGGGTGGGCGTTTCGCCGGGTCCGATTTCCAGGTCGCCGCCCATGCCGGCGGTCAGGTTGACGATGATGTCCACGCCCGAATCACGGATGCGGTCCATCACCTCGGCGTACAAGGCCGGGTCGCGGCTGAATTGGCCCGTCTCGGGGTTGCGCACGTGGCAGTGCACCACGGTCGCACCGGCCTTGGCCGCCTCGACTGCGGCAGCGGCGATTTGCGTGGGGGTGACGGGTACATGCGGGCTTTTGCCAGCGGTGTCGCCCGCGCCGGTCAGGGCGCAGGTGATGATGACGTTGGGGTTCACAACTCTCTCCTTGGTGGTGGGTGACCTGGCCTGCGCCGTCTGCGCGCCCAAGCGCGGGCAAGTGTAGCCCTGCGCTGTCGCACCGCGCCGCGCACAGGTCGCAGGGCGCACAGGTGGCGTCGCATCCGCGTGGCACGATCTAACTAAGCGTCAATTCACTCCCCGGACATATTCTTGAACCCCTTGTTCTGGCCTTTGGCCTCTTTGTTCAGCGGCGTGGCGATGCTGGTCGTGGGCATCGCCTTGCTGAGCGTGGCCATCAGCTCGCAGGCCAGTACTGCGCAGTTCTCCGGCCTGGTCACCGGCATGGTGATGTCGGCCTATTTCGCCGGTTTTGTCTACGGCAGTTATGCCTGTCCGCGTCTGATCAAACGGGTGGGCTATATCCGCGCCTTTGCCGTGCTGGCCTCCGTGGCGTCGGCCCTGCCCATGCTGCATGCGCTGTGGACCAACCCGTGGTTTTGGGGTGGTCTGCGCTTCACCACGGGGCTGTGTATCGTGGGCTTGTACATGGTGATCGAGAGCTGGCTCAATGTGGTGGCCGGCAGCGACGACCGGGGCAAGGTGTTTGCCGCGTACATGACCATCAGCTGCGTAGCGATGGCGCTGGGGCAGTGGCTGATTTTGGTGGGTGACCGCTTCGGCTTTGTACCCTTTGCTTTCGCGTCCATTTTGTTTTCGTTTGCGCTGGTGCCCACCACCATGACCACGATTGCCGAGCCGGTTCAAACCGAAACCCCGGCGCTGAGCATGCGCCGCCTGTTTGCGGTCTCGCCCATCGGGGCGCTGGCGTCCATGGGCTCGGGGCTGATCAACGGCACCTTCTTCAGTCTGGGCAATGTCTTTGGGCACGGCGTAGGTTTCAGCGATGGGCGTACCGCCACGTTTATGGCCATCACCATTCTGAGTGGCGCCGCGTTCCAATGGCCGATTGGCCATTTGTCGGACCGCTACGACCGGCGCTGGGTCTTGTTCTGGGTGTGTGTGGCTTCCTGTGTCCTGGCGTTTCTGGGTTTCTATCTGGCGCGGGAGTTTGAGAACCTCTTGCTGGTGTTGGGCGTGGGTTTTGGCGCGCTGGTGTTTGCGGTCTATGGCCTGAGCGTGGCGCATACCAATGACCTGATTGACCCATCCGAAGTGCTGGAAACAACGGGCGGGCTGTTGTTGCTCTACGGCATAGGCGCCACCATCGGCCCGACCCTGGCCGGTGGTTTGATGGATCTGCTGGGGCCCGAGAGCCTGATGCTGTACTTTGCCTTGACGCTGGGCTTGCTGGCCTTGGCGGTCTGGTTTTTCGCCACCCGCAAAGGTCGCAGCTTCAGTAATCCTGGCCATAGCAGCGACTATGTGCGTATGGAGGCCAGTTCGCTGGTGGTCTTGCAGCTCGATCCGCGTGCCGCGAAGCGGCAAGCCACAATCGAGGCGCAGGAAGTCCATCCTTAGACCACGACCGACACCCATCCGCAGGAGACCGCCATGGAACATGTTGCCTTCACCGCCATGCAAGACGGCACCCAGGCCGAATACGCATTGCTGCACGCGCTGGAAGCGGACTACATGCGCGACTTGCCCCAGCGCATCCTGGCTTCTTTGGAGCGCACCGCCGATACCCTGCCCGGATACCAGGTGAACCGCCTGACCCACGCGCTGCAAACCGCGGCACGGGCCGAGGCCGACGGCGCAGATGCCGACATGGTCGTCGCTGCCCTGGTCCACGATATGGGTGACGAACTCGCACCCTCCAACCACGCGGCCTTTGCGGCCGCGCTGCTGCGCCCCTATGTGCGCGCCGAAGTGACCTGGGTGGTCGAGAAGCACGCGCTGTTTCAAATGCAGTACTACGCGCACCATATCGGGCAGGAGCGCGATGGCCGATTGCGTTACCGCGACCACCCCTGGTTTGACAGCTGCCAGCACTTTTGCGCGGCCTACGACCAGAATTCTTTTGACCCCGATTACCCCACGCCCCCTCTGGCCCACTTTGCGCCGCTGGTGCACGCGGTGTTCAGCCGCACGCCGTATGACCCGGCGGTCTTGCAAGAGCCACTAGAGCCGGCGCGCGCTTGAGCGGCCTGAGCCCTTCCTTTCGCGCCATTCTGGCGATGCTGGCCGCGGTCGGCTGTTTTTCCTTGATGGATGCGGCGCTGAAAGGGCTGACCGGCTCGTACCCGCCTTTGCAGGTTGCCGCCTTGCGCGGTCTGGCGGCTTTTCCGCTGGTGTGCGCCTACATCGCCTGGCAGGTTCCGCTGCGCACCCTGGTGCAGGTGCGCTGGCCCATGCACCTGTTGCGCGGGGTGCTCAATGTGGGCATGTTGTGCAGCTTCTCTCTGGGCATCGGCCATCTGGCGATTGCCGAGGCCTACACCTTGTTTTTCATCTCACCGCTGGTCGTGACCGCGCTGGCAGTGCCTTTGTTGAAAGAGCCGGCCCGCCGGGCGCATTGGATTGCGATTGGCATCGGCTTGTGCGGCGTGCTCATCGCCATGCGGCCGGGCGGCGACAGCATGGTGTCCTGGGGCGCGCTGGCGATTCTGGTGTCATCCCTGTGCTACAGCGGCACGGTGTTGACCGCGCGCATCATCACCCGCACCGAAGGCACGGCCAGCGTGGTTTTCTGGACCACGTTTTTCATGGCCGCCGGGGCCAGCGCTTTGGCGCTACCCGATTGGCAGCCCGTTCAAACGATCCACTGGCCGCTGATCGCGATGATGGGCATCACCGGCTTTGGCGGCACGGTGGCGATTACCTATGCTTTTAAACATGGCAAGACCGCCAGCGTCGCGCCCTTTGAATACAGCGCCCTGGCCTGGGCGATTGCCATCGACTACCTGATCTGGAACACCACGCCCGACGCCTACACGCTGGTGGGCGGTTGCATCGTTATTTTGAGCGGCTTGTATTTGATCCGCGATGAACGTGGTCAGGCTGCTGAAGCCGCCAAGTTGGCGCAGCACCCTTAAGCGGCTTCAGTATGAAGCGGTTTAAGCAGCTGCTTCCAGCCCGCCGCTGAAATGCTCCCGCATACGCTGGGTGGCCAGCGGCGCGTCCCGCACCAGCAGCGCATCCATGATGGCCTGGTGTTCGCGCAATGACTCCTGGATGCGGCCGGCCTTGAGCAGCGAGTTGTGGCGGTTGAGCTTCATCACCTTGCGCAAGTCGGCGCAGAGCTGGTCGCGCCAGCGGTTGTCGGCGATTTCTAGCAGGCGCATGTGGAAGCGCTCGTTCACGGTAAAAAAAGCGCTGGTGTCGCCCACAGCGGTGGCCAGCTCGGCGTGGATATCCTGCAAGTCCTGCAACTCGCGCGCGCTGGCCCGGCTGGCGACCACGCCGGCGGCGTCGGATTCCAGCAGCGAGAGCAGGTGGTAGACGTCGGCCTGGTCTTTGGCATTGACCTCGGTGACATACGCGCCACGGCGCATCTTCATGGTCACCAGCCCCTCGGTGGCCAGTACTTTGAGCGCCTCGCGCAGGGGGGTGCGGCTGATGCCGTATTCCTCGGCCAAGCCGGGTCTCGTCAATCCAGCTGCCCGGGGACAACTGGCTGCTGAAAATACGCTCGCGCAGCCGCTCGGCTACTTCTTCATAGAGGGCGCGGGGCGTGAGGGTCAGGGGCGGCATGGACGCAAGTGTAAGGCAAAATAAGGTTTTGAATTCATAATTATGGCGGTTATACTGCCCGTGCCTGCCCCCGTGCCTTCCGTTAGTACGCTTTATCCCGATCCGAAAGTATTCGCTATGAGTTCCAAGCCGCCCGCATCGCCCTCCAGTTCCAGCGCCTGGCCCGCCTTTGAGCAGGGCGACCACGCGGCCTGGTTGCGCGCGGCGGCCAAGTCGGCGCCGGGCGGTGATGTCGCCGCTTTGAACTGGATCACGCCCGACGGCATCGTCGTCAAGCCGCTTGTACACCGCAGCGGATACGGCCAACTTGCCCTACGCCAACACGCTGCCCGGCTTTGCGCCCTATGTGCGCGGCCCGCAAGCCACGATGTACGCGGTGCGCCCGTGGACCATCCGGCAGTACGCCGGCTTCTCCACCGCCGAAGAAAGCAATGCCTTTTACCGGCAGGCTCTGGCCGCAGGCGGGCAGGGCGTGTCAGTGGCTTTTGACCTTGCGACCCACCGGGGCTACGACTCCGACCACCCGCGCGTAACCGGCGACGTGGGCAAGGCCGGGGTGGCGATTGATTCGGTCGAGGACATGAAAATTCTGTTTGACCAGATCCCCTTGGACAAGGTGAGCGTCTCCATGACCATGAACGGCGCGGTGCTGCCGGTGCTGGCGGGTTACATCGTTGCGGCCGAAGAGCAGGGCGTTGCGCAGGCGCAGTTGAGCGGCACGATCCAGAACGACATCCTCAAAGAGTTCATGGTGCGCAACACCTATATTTATCCGCCCGCACCCAGCATGCGCATCATTGGCGACATCATTGGCTACACGGCCAAGCATTGCCCCAAGTTCAACTCGATATCGATATCGGGTTACCACATGCAAGAGGCCGGTGCCAACCAGGCTTTGGAGCTGGCCTTCACCCTGGCTGACGGCAAGGAATACGTGAAGACGGCGATTGCCACCGGCCTGGATGTGGATGAATTTGCCGGCCGCCTGAGTTTTTTCTGGGCCATCGGCATGAACTTCTATTTAGAGGTTGCCAAGATGCGTGCGGCGCGCCTGTTGTGGTGCCGCATCATGCAAGCCTCTGGCGCCAAATCGCCCAAAAGCCTGATGCTGCGCACCCACAGCCAAACCAGCGGCTGGAGCCTGACCGAGCAAGACCCCTACAACAACGTGGTGCGCACCACCATCGAGGCCATGGCAGCGGTGTTTGGCGGCACGCAAAGTCTGCACACCAACAGCTTTGACGAGGCGATTGCGCTGCCCACCGAGTTCAGCTCGCGCATTGCGCGCAACACCCAGCTCATCATCCAGGAAGAAACCCACATCACCAGCGTGATCGACCCGTGGGCCGGCAGCTACATGATGGAAAAGCTGACCCAGGATATGGCGGACGCCGCCTGGAAAATCATCGAAGAAGTCGACGCCATGGGCGGTATGGTCAAGGCCGTGGACAGCGGCTGGGCCAAGCTGAAGATCGAAGCCGCCGCCGCTGAAAAACAGGCGCGCATTGACAGCGGCAAAGACGTCATCGTTGGCGTGAACAAATACAAGCTCAAGACCGAAGACATGGTGGATGCGCGCGACATCGACAACGTCGCCGTACGCGAAGGGCAGATCGCCCGCCTCAAGGAAGTACGCGCGAGCCGCGACAGCGCCGCCGTGCAGGCCGCGCTCGACGCGTTGACATTCGCCGCCGGGCACGAAGGCAATTTGCTCGAGCTGAGCATCGCCGCTATGCGGCTGCGCGCCACGGTGGGCGAGGTGAGCGACGCCCTGGAAAAAGCCTTTGGCCGCCACCGCGCCGATACGCACAAAGTGTCCGGCGTGTATGCCGCCGCCTATGACGCCGACCACAGCCACGGAGACACCATGGAATACTGGAACGCACTCAAAGCCGATATCGCCGCTTTCGCCACCCAGCAAGGCCGCCGCCCGCGCGTGATGATCTCCAAACTGGGGCAGGACGGGCACGACCGCGGTGCCAAAGTGGTCGCTACCGCTTTTGCCGATTTGGGCTTTGATGTGGACATCGGCCCGCTGTTCCAGACCCCCGAAGAATGCGCGCGCCAGGCCATTGAAAACGATGTGCATGCGGTGGGCGTCTCCACCCTGGCGGCAGGCCACAAAACCCTGGTTCCAGCCATCATTGAGGAGCTGAAAAAACAAGGCAGCTGACGACATCATCGTGTTCGTGGGCGGCGTGATCCCGCGCCAGGACTACGACTTTTTGTACGCCGCCGGTGTCAAAGGCATTTACGGGCCGGGCACGCCGATTCCGGTCAGCGCGCGCGATGTGCTGAACCAGATCACCAAGGCTTTGTCCGCCTGAAACCCCTGCGTTATACTGTATTACCGTATTTCACCAGGAGCAGATCATGGCCGTTTCCGTTCGCATGGACCCCTTGCTCGAAAAGCAGCTGGAGCAGGCTGCCAAGCGCCAGGGCATCACCAAATCGCAGTTCATCATTGACGCTGTGGAGCGCGCCCTGGGGCGCAAAAATCCGTATGAGTTGATGCTCGCATTGAAGGCCGAGGAGGAACAAAAAGCCTACGGGCCTAATGCCAATCCGGCCGATGCCGCTGTCGCCAAGGCCTTTGAGGGCTATGAGCAGCCCTACGACACCGAGCGCTCCCGCGCGCAGTTGTTGGCTAAATTGCAGGACAAGCATGGCATTCGCAGCGATCGTTGATGCCAGCGCCATGGTTGCGTTGTTCGGGCGTGACCAAGGTGACCACCCGCACTACAGCCAGTTGTTTGCGCGGGCGGCACAGGAGCGATGGTCCTTGACGAGCACCTGGCCCTGCATCACCGAGGCCAGCTATTTGTTGGGCTTGCCGCAGCGTTATGCGTTTTTACGCTGGGTGGCGGCCGACGGCCTGTCCATCTTTCCGTTTGACCAAAGCAATCTGGAAGGCATGGCCGCATTGATGCGCCGCTATACCGAGTCGCCGCGCACCGAGATGGATTTTGGCGACGCATCCCTGGTCTATTTGGCGTCAGACACCGGCGTCAACCGCATCATGACCCTGGATGTGCGCGATTTTTCCCGTTACCGGCTGGCCGATGGCCGTGCTTTTGAGATTCTTTGATGGCGCTTGAATCCGTCCCTTCTGTGTCCGATTTGCGCAGCGCCACGCCCGCCGTGCAACGCCGCGCCATGGCCAAAGCCATCACCCTGCTGGAGTCCACCCGCGCTGATCACCGCGCGCAGGCCGATGACTTGCTGACGGCCATCCTGCCGCATACCGGGCAATCGATACGGGTCGGAATCAGCGGCGTGCCGGGCGTGGGCAAATCCACGCTGATCGAGGCGCTCGGCCTGTACCTGATTGGCCGCGGCCACCGCGTGGCCGTACTGGCGGTGGACCCATCGAGCACCGTTTCCGGTGGATCCATATTGGGTGACAAGACGCGCATGGAGCATTTGTCGGTGCACCCGCAGGCGTTCATACGCCCCAGCCCGAGCAGCGGAACTTTGGGCGGTGTGGCAGAGAAGACCCGCGAGTGCATGCTGGTGTGCGAAGCCGCCGGCTTTGACGTGGTGCTGGTCGAAACCGTGGGCGTAGGCCAGTCCGAAACCGCTGTGTCCGCCATGACCGATATGTTTGTACTTCTGCAATTGCCCAACGCGGGTGACGATTTGCAGGCGATCAAAAAAGGCGTGATGGAGCTGGCCGATCTGGTCATCATCAACAAAGCCGACATCGACCCGGACGCGGCTACCCGCGCACAAGCGCAGATCACCAGCGCGCTGCGCCTGCTCGGTTTGCACGGCAACCCCGAGCGCGCCGGTTGGAACCCGCAGGTGGTGCCCATGAGCGCTTTGAACGGCAGCGGTGTGGCGCAGTTCTGGGACGCGGTACAGACTTTTCGCGCGCTGCAAACCGGCAGTGGCCGTTTCGCGGCACGCCGCCAAAGCCAGGCCTTGGCCTGGATGTGGGAGCGCATTGACGCCGGGCTCAAGCAGGACTTCCAGGCGCAAAGCGGCGTTCAAGCTCTGCTGCCAACTCTTACCCGCCAGGTGCTTGGCGGCAGTCTGGGCGCTTCCACGGCTGCCCGCCAACTTTTGCAGGCTTATGGCGCAGCCCAAGGCCCGCACACGATTCATCCGGAGACATAAACATGCACGACATTCTTGAACAACTCGAAGCCAAGCGCGAACGCGCGCGACAGGGCGGCGGAGAGCGGCGTATCGACGCCCAGCACGCCAAGGGCAAACTCACCGCGCGCGAGCGTCTGGAGGTATTGCTTGACGAAGGCACCTTCGAAGAATGGGACATGTTCGTCGAGCACCGCTGCACCGACTTCGGCATGGCGGACAACAAGATTCCGGGCGACGGCGTGGTGACTGGCTACGGCATGATCAACGGGCGCTTAGTCTTCGTGTTCAGCCAGGACTTCACCGTCTACGGCGGCGCGCTGTCGGAGACCCATGCCGAGAAGATTTGCAAGATCATGGACCAGGCGATGAAAGTGGGCGCGCCGGTGATCGGCCTGAACGACTCGGGCGGCGCGCGTATTCAAGAGGGCGTGGCATCGCTGGGTGGTTACGCCGAAGTGTTCCAGCGCAACATGCTGGCCAGCGGCGTGGTGCCGCAAATTAGCGTGGTCATGGGCCCGTCTGCCGGGGGCGCGGTGTATTCGCCGGCGCTGACCGATTTCATCTTCATGGTCAAAGACAGCTGCGTACATGTTCGTCACCGGCCCGGAGGTGGTGAAGACCGTGACGCATGAAGAGGTGAGTGCCGAGGAATTGGGCGGCGCGATCACCCACACCACCAAAAGCGGCGTGGCCGACATGGCTTTTGAGAACGATGTCGAGGCGCTGCTGATGGTGCGCCGTCTGTACAACTACCTGCCGCTGTCCAACCGCGAAAAATCGCCCCGACGCCAGAGCGGCGACCCGGCGCACCGCATGGACGCCAGCCTGAACACCCTGGTTCCGGACAACCCCAACAAAGCCTACGACATGAAGGAGCTGATCCTCAAAACCGTGGACGATGGCGACTTCTTTGAGCTGCAACCCGACTACGCCAAAAACATCTTGATCGGTTTTGCCCGCATGGACGGCCAGACAGTGGGTATCGTGGCCAACCAGCCGCTGGTCTTGGCCGGTTGCCTGGACATCAAGAGCGCGATCAAGGCAGCGCGTTTTGTGCGCTTTTGCGATGCCTTCAATATCCCGGTGATCACTTTTGTCGACGTGCCCGGCTTCATGCCTGGCACCGCGCAAGAGTACGGCGGCATCATCAAGCACGGTGCCAAATTGCTGTATGCCTATGCCGAATGCACGGTGCCCAAAATCACCGTCATCACGCGCAAGGCTTACGGCGGTGCGTACGACGTGATGGCTTCCAAGCATTTGCGCGGCGATGTCAACTTCGCCTGGCCGCATGCGGAGATTGCGGTCATGGGCGCCAAGGGCGCGGTGGAGATCATCTTCCGCGAAGACAAGGGCGATCCGGAGAAGTTGGCCGCCAAAGAGGCTGAATACAAAGCGCGCTTTGCCAACCCCTTTGTGGCCGGTGCGCGTGGTTTTATTGACGATGTGATCCTGCCTGCCGAAACCCGCAAACGTATTTGTCGGTCGCTGGTGATGCTGAAAGACAAGAAGCTGGAAAACCCGTGGCGCAAGCACGGGAATATTCCGTTGTGATGTTTTTTTCGCGTTCTGGTTTTTGCGGGTGCGTTGGCGGGCGCGGAGTGCCTATGCGATTTGCTCCGTGTCCCCCGGCCTTCGGCCTCCTCCTTTACCTGCGCAAATCGCATACGCACTCCGCGCCTGCAAGGAGGTGGTTTGCGTTCATGCGTTTGCCCACGAACGTCTCTTCGCAGCTGGGGGCACGGTGTGTCCGTTGGAGCGCGGACTTGGGGCTTTGCCAAATAAAGGGGGAGCCTGCAAAGCAGGCGGAGGACATTCGCGGAGACGGATACACCGTGGCCCCAGCGGGCTCAGAAAAATCTACAAGCAACTTCTACAGCTGCCAAACAAGTGAGTGAGAAAACAACCATGTTCACCAAAATTCTGATCGCCAACCGCGGCGAAATCGCCTGCCGCGTGATTGCCACCGCCCGCAAGATGGGCATTGCAACGGTTGCCGTGTATTCCGATGCAGACAAAGACGCCCGCCATGTAGCGCTGGCCGATGAGGCAGTACGCATCGGCACGCCGCCCAGCCGCGAGAGCTATTTGCTGGCCGATGTGATCATCGCCGCCGCCAAGACCACCGGCGCGCAGGCCATTCACCCCGGTTACGGATTTCTTGAGCGAGAACGCGGATTTTTCCAAGCGCTGCGAGGAAGCGGGCATTGTGTTCATCGGCCCCAAACACCATTCGATTGCCGCCATGGGCGACAAGATCGAATCCAAAAAACTGGCGGGCAAAGCGGGCGTGAACTGCATCCCCGGCGTCAACGATGCGATTGAGCTGCCCGAGCGCGCGGTCGAGATTGCCAAGGGCATTGGCTACCCCGTGATGATCAAGGCCAGCGCGGGCGGCGGTGGCAAGGGGCTGCGCGTGGCCTATAACGACAAGGAAGCTTTCGAGGGCTTCACCAGTTGCCGCAACGAGGCGCGCAACAGCTTTGGTGATGACCGCGTGTTCATTGAAAAATTTGTCGAAGAGCCGCGCCACATCGAGATTCAATTGATCGGCGACGCCCACGGGAATGTGCTGTACCTGAACGAGCGTGAATGCTCGATCCAGCGCCGCCACCAGAAGGTGATTGAAGAAGCGCCGTCGCCCTTCATCAGCGACGCGACCCGCAAAGCCATGGGCGAGCAGGCGGTTGCGTTGGCCAAGGCCGTGGACTACCAAAGCGCGGGCACGGTGGAGTTTGTGGTCGGCAAAGACCAGAGCTTTTATTTCCTCGAGATGAACACCCGCTTGCAAGTTGAGCATCCGGTGACCGAAGCCATCACTGGCCTGGATTTGGTGGAGCTGATGATCCGCGTGGCGGCTGGCGAGAAACTGCCGCTCACGCAGGCGCAGGTGCAGCGCAATGGCTGGGCCATGGAGTGCCGCATCAACGCCGAAGACCCGTTTCGCAATTTCCTTGCCATCTACCGGTCGCCTGGTGCGCTTTGCGCCTCCGGCCCAAACCATGTTCCAGGGCAACACGGCGGATTTGCTGGGCGTGCGCGTGGACACCGGCGTGCAGGACGGCGGCGAAATCCCCATGTACTACGACTCCATGATCGCCAAGCTGATCGTGCATGGCGCGGACCGCATGGATGCGATTGCCAAAATGCGCGAGGCGCTCAATGGCTTTGTGATCCGGGGCGTCTCCAGCAACATTCCCTTCCAGTCGGCGCTGCTGGCGCACCCCAAGTTTGTAGCGGGCGACTTCAATACCGGCTTTATTGCCGAGAACTATGCCCAGGGCTTCCGTGCCGAAGACGTGCCGCACGACGACGCGGCCTTTCCGGTGGCGCTCGCCGCTTTTGTGCGGCGCAAGTCCCGCGAGCGCGCCACCAGCCTGAGCGGCCAGTTGCCCGGCTACAGCGTGGACGTGGGCAAAGACTATGTGGTCGTCACGCTTGTCAGACAGCGGCAACAACAGCTACACGCCGGTACACGTGGATGAGTTCGTCGGCGATACCGGCTCGGCCCGTGTGCGCGTGGGCACGAGCAGTTACGACATCCGCAGCCAGTCGCGTCTGAACGATATTGCGATCACCGGCACGGTGAACGGCGCGCCCTTTACCGCGCAGGTTGAGCGTGGCACGCCCAAGAACCCGCTGGCCTTGCGCGTGCAGCACAACGGCCAGCGCATCGACGTGCTGGTGGTCTCGCCGCGCATGGCTGAGTTACACCGCCTCATGCCCTTCAAAGCGCCGCCAGACCTCAGCCGCTTCGTGCTCTCGCCCATGCCCGGCTTGCTCGCCGAAGTGGCGGTGGTGCCAGGCCAAAAAGTTCAGGCGGGAGAGCGCGTGGCGGTGATCGAGGCCATGAAGATGGAGAACGTCCTGTTCGCAGTCGCCGACGGCGTGGTCAGCAAAGTGCTGGCGGTCAAAGGCGAGAGCCTGAGCGTGGACCAGGCGATTGTGGAGTTTCAGTGAGCCACAAGTGCCCTTCATTCTGGACAAAAATTGTTGCGTGCATCGCCTTGAATGCCTAAACTGCTGCCACTAACAAATCTAGCTGACCATGACCGCAGCCAACATCCGAGTTCAAAAGTACCGCGAAACCTTGCGCCAAGCGGGTCTCCGTCCCGTCCAGCTTTGGGTACCCGACACGCGCGGCCCGGACTTTGCCCAGGAGTGCGCACGCCAGTCTCTGTTGATCAACAAGGCTGAACAAGCGAAGGCAGAAGAAGCGAATGTTTGGCTGGACCATGTGGCAGAAGACATACCGGGCTGGACTGCTTGATGCCGCGTGGCGATCTGGTGCTTGTTGCCTTGCAAGGTGACTTCGGAAAGCCTCGCCCGGCGCTGATTTTGCAAAGCGACTGGTTCGACGAACATGCCACCGTGACGCTTCTGCCTGTGACCAGCACCTTATTGGATGCACCTATCCTGCGTGTCACGTTAGAGCCCAGTGGACGCAATGGGCTGCAGAAAACCTCTCAAGTCATGGTGGACAAAACCATGACTGTGCGGCGCGAAAAAATAGGTCCCCTCCTTGGGCGGGTAGAACCAGAGCGCATGCTGGAGATTGAGCGTTGTTTGGCAATATTTTTGGGTGTTGCTAAATGAGTGCAGTCAGCATGCGATGGATACAGTGGCCGGCGTGCTGATGCCCAGGCGCGTCGCATTGCGTCCAACTCTATTTCTCACAGAAAGACTGATCCGATGACAAGCCAACAACGTCCCTTCCAGGTGCTGGGCATCCAGCAAATCGCCATCGGCGCACCTCGATAAGCAGCGGCTCAAAACCCTGTGGGTGGATATGTTGGGCTTGGAAGTGACCGGCAACTTCTTGAGCGAGCGAGAGAACGTCGACGAAGACATTTGCGCCATCGGCAGCGGCCCCTTCAAGGTCGAGGTCGATTTGATGCAGCCCATAGACCCCGAGAAAAAGCCCGCCGTTCACACCACGCCGCTGAACCACGTGGGTCTGTGGATTGATGACTTGCCCGCTGCCGTGCAGTGGCTCAGCGCCCAGGGCGTTCGTTTTGCGCCGGGCGGTATCCGCAAGGGCGCGGCGGGTTTTGACATTTGCTTTTTGCACCCCAAAAGCAACGAGGAATTTCCTGTCTCAGGCGAGGGCGTGTTGATCGAGCTGGTGCAGGCCCCGCCCGAGGTGGTGGGCGCGTTTGCGCGGATGGCGCTACTCTGATTTGCGCTGGCGCGCGCGCGCCATGGCGGCTTCGATGAAGGCTTTTTTGCGCGCCAATTCGTCGGGGTCGGTGATGCGGCAATGCGCAGCCATATTGGCCAGTTTGTCTTGCGCTTGCGCTTGCGCTGCTTGCTGCTGCGGTGCGCGACCAGCGTGTCGGCACGCCGGGTTGTAGCGGCTGCGTAGCGCGTGCGGGCCAGATCGGCCTGGGCGGGCGACCACGCATCCCAGCCGGTAGCCGTGCCGCTGGCATTCTCCAAAAGGATGCAGTCCACCGGGCACACCGGTAAACACAGCTCGCAGCCGGTGCAATAGGCCTCGATGACGGTGTGCATGTGCTTGTGCGTGCCGAAGATGGCGTCGGTCGGGCAGGCGTCAATGCACAGGGTGCAGCCGATGCACCAGGCTCTCGTCGACAAAGACCACGCTGCGCGGGGCCTCCACGCCGTTCACAGGGTTCAGCGCGCTGACCGGCTTGCCGCTGATGGCGGCCAGCCGCGCGACGCCTTCTGCTCCGCCCGGCGGGCATTGGTTGATGTCGGCTTGCCCTTGCGCGATGGCATCGGCATAGGCCGCGCAGTCCGGGTAGCCGCAGCGGGTGCACTGGGTTTGCGGCAGCGCGTCGAGCAGGCGCCGCGCCAAGGCGACTTGGGGGAGAGCCGCCTGCTCCGGCGAAGGAGGCTGGCCCACGGTCGGATTTGTTAGCGGGCGGCGCGCTTGGCCGCAGCCTTTTTCTTGGCAGCGGGAGCCACCGGCGCAGCCACAGGAGCGACTGCACGGACGGCTTTGCGGCCAGCGGCGGGAGCAGTAACAGCAGCCTTGGCAGCCCGTGTGGTCTTTGCCACGACGGGCGCTGCCGCCACCCGCTTTGCAGCAGGCTTCGCCACCTCGACGGCTTTGGGCAGCGAGACAGCTGTAGCCGCCTTGCGCTGCGGCGTGTGCGCAGCGATAAAGCTCTGCACTTGCGGATAAACCATATCGCGCCAGCGCCGGCCGGAGAAGATGCCGTAATGGCCTGCGCCTTTGGCTTCAAAGTGGCGCTGGTTGCGCGGGTCCACGCCAGTGCACAGGGCGTGCACGGCTTCGGTCTGGCCGGAGCCGGAGATGTCGTCGAGCTCGCCTTCCACCGACAGCAGCGCGGTGCTGCGGATGTCCTGCGGGCGCACGCGCTCGGCCACGCCGTCGCGGGATGTCACATTCCAAGTGCCGTTGACCAGGTTGAACTCCTGGAATACGACACGGATGGTGTCAAGGTAATAAGGCGCGTCCATGTCGAGCACGGCGTTGTATTCGTCATAAAACTTGCGGTGCGCTTCGGTGCTGGCGTCGTCGCCCTTCATCAGGTCTTTGAAGTAGTCGAAGTGGCTGGTGGCGTGGCGGTCCGGGTTCATGGCCACAAAGCCGCTGTGCTGCAAAAAGCCGGGGTAGACGCGCCGACCCGCGCCGGGGAAGCTGTCCGGCACGCGGTAAATCACGTTGTTCTCAAACCATTCGTAGCTCTTGTTCATCGCCAGGTTGTTGACCGCCGTGGGCGACTTGCGCGCATCGATGGGGCCGCCCATCATGGTCATGGTCCAGGGCGTCGGTTCCCCGCGGCTGGCCATCAGCGAGACGGCGGCGAGCACCGGCACGGTGGGCTGGCACACGCTCATCACATGGCAGTTACCGTATTTGCCTTGCAGATGGCGGATGAAATCCTGCATATCGTTGACGTAATCGTCCAGTGAAAAACTGCCCTCGCTCAGAGGCACCAGGCGGGCGTTTTTCCAGTCGGTGATATAGACCTTGTGGCCTTGCAGCATGGTTTTGACGGTGTCGCGCAGCAGGGTGGCGTAGTGGCCCGACAGCGGGGCAACGATCAGTACTGCGGGCTGCGATTTCATGGCCTCCAGCGTGGCCGGGTCGTCCGAGAAGCGCTTGAAACGGATCAGATCGCAAAAGGGGCGGGCGATTTCAACCCGCTGCTGGATCGCAACATCGGAGCCGCCCACCTCCACTGCGTTGATGTTGAATTCGGGCTTCTCGTAGTCTTTGCTCAGGCGGTACACCAGGTCCAGACCTGCCGCCATGCGCTGGCTCAGCGGGCTGGAGTTCCAGACTGAACCGGGGCTGGAATAGGCCCTGGAGGCAGCCTGGGCGAAGCCCGCGAAGGGCTCAATGAAAGCGCGCTGGGTCTCGTAAATCTGGTAGAGCATAGGTTCCCTGCGTTTAAAAATGTTGCAGTGCAATATACCAGCTTTACCCCCGATGTCCCACTGAGTTGGCAAGCCCGGTGTCAGTTTTTCATGACGGTCGCAATAGACGCGCAGACGTAGTCCATGTTCTTGCTGTTCAGCGCCGCCACGCACATGCGCCCGGTGTCCAGGCCGTAGACGCCAAACTCGCTACGCAGGCGCAGCATCTGCTCCTTGCTCAGGCCCGAATAGCTGAACATGCCGATTTGTGTGGTGATGAAATCCATGTTCTCGCTCACGCCAGCGGCCTTCAGGCCGTCGCGCAGGCCTTGGCGCATGGCTTTGATGCGGTTGCGCATATCGCCCAGCTCTTGCTCCCACTGCGCGCGCAGCGCCGGGTTGCCCAGAACCGCCGCCACCACCGCGCCGCCGTGTGTGGGCGGGTTGGAGTAGTTGGTGCGCACCACGATCTTGAGCTGGCTCAAGACCTTTTGCATCTCGGCCTTGTCGTTGCAGACCACCGACAGCGCGCCCACGCGCTCGCCGTACAGGCTGAAGTTTTTGGAAAAAGAACTTGCCACAAAAAAGTTCAAGCCCGCAGCGGCAAATTTGCCAACCACCGCGCCGTCTTCTGCGATGCCGTGTCCGAAACCCTGATAGGCCATGTCCAGCAGCGCGGTCAAGCCGCGTTTGTGGATGACGGCAATCACCGCGTCCCATTGCGCGGGCGTCAGGTCGTAACCGGTGGGGTTGTGGCAGCAGGCGTGCAGCACCACCACGGTGCCGGGGGCTGCGGCTTCCAGGTCTGCGAGCATGCCGGCGGTGTGGATGCCCCGCGCCGCAGCGTCGTAGTAGGCGTAGGTGCCAACCTCAAAACCGGCGGTGCTGAAAACCGCGCGGTGGTTTTCCCAGCTGGGGTCGGAGATCAGCAGTTTGGAAGACGGATTCAAGCGGTGCAAAAAATCTGCGGCGATCTTGAGGCCGCCGGTGCCACCCAGGGTCTGGATGGTGGCCACGCGTTCGGCGAGCGCCGGGTCGCTGCCGAAGACCAGATCTTTGACGGCGGCGTCATAGGCCACGATGCCGTCAATCGGCAGATAGCCGCGCGCGCTGGGCGCATCGGCTCTGGCTTTTTCGGCCGTGCGCACACATTGCAGCAGCGGCAGCTTGCCGGCGTCGTCGAAATACACGCCCACGCCCAGGTTCACCTTACGGGGGTTGGTGTCGGCGCTGAATTGTTCGTTCAGGCCAAAAATCGGGTCACGGGGGGCCATTTCGACGGCGGAAAAAAGCGACATGCAGAGAGGTCCTAAGTTGGAGGGTGGTTGCCAGCGCAAGGGCTGGGAAAGAGAAAGCGGGCAATTTTACCCAGCGGCAAGCGTGCCGCCAATTGGGCTTAAGCTAGGCGGTTCTATGCCTGAGCCAGCCCTTCTTCCGCAGCCCCATCCCCTGGATATCCCAGCGGGGCAGGGGACTTTTGTGCAGTTCCCCGACTCGCCTTTTGAGCTGTACCAGCCCTATCCGCCGGCCGGGGACCAACCCGAGGCGATTGCGCAATTGGTCGAGGGTCTGCAGGATGGCGAGGTGTTCCAGACCCTGCTCGGCGTGACCGGTTCGGGCAAGACCTACACCATGGCCAATGTGATCGCCCGCATGGGCCGCCCGGCCATTGTGTTTGCGCCCAACAAAACCCTGGCCGCGCAGCTGTACAGCGAGTTCCGCGAGTTTTTCCCGAAGAACGCGGTTGAGTACTTCGTCAGCTATTACGACTACTACCAGCCCGAGGCCTATGTGCCGCAGCGCGATTTGTTCATCGAGAAAGACTCGGCGATCAATGAGCACATCGAGCAGATGCGCCTCTCGTGCACCAAAAGCCTGCTGGAGCGGCGCGACGTAGTGATCGTGGCCACTGTGTCGGCGATTTACGGTATCGGCAAGCCGGAGTCCTACCACCAGATGGTGATGACGCTGCGCGCGGGCGACAAAATGGGCCAGCGCGACATGGTGATACAGCTGGTGCGCATGCAGTACCAGCGCAACGACATGGACTTCAGCCGTGGCACCTTCCGGGTGCGCGGCGACACCATCGACGTCTTTCCCGCCGAACACAGCGAAATGGCGCTGCGCATCGAGTTGTTCGATGAAGAAATCGAATCGCTGCAACTCTTCGATCCGCTCACCGGCCGCATCCGCCAGAAAATTCCGCGCTTCACGGTCTACCCCAGCAGCCACTACGTCACCCCGCGCGAGCAGGTTTTGCAGGCCGTGGAGCTGATCAAGCTGGAGCTGGCCGACCGCCTCAAAGAGCTGGTCGGGATGGGCAAGCTGGTGGAGGCGCAGCGGCTGGAGCAGCGCACCCGCTTTGATCTGGAAATGCTCAGCGAAGTCGGCCACTGCAAAGGCATTGAGAACTACTCGCGCCACCTCGCGGGGACCGCCGCAGGCGAGCCACCCGCCACGCTGACCGATTACCTGCCCAAAGACGCGCTGATGTTTCTGGACGAAAGCCATGTGCTGATTGGCCAGTTTGGCGGCATGTACAACGGCGACCGCTCGCGCAAGACCACGCTGGTGGAATATGGTTTCCGCCTGCCCAGCGCGCTGGACAACCGGCCGCTCAAATTCGAAGAATTCCAGACCAAGATGCGCCAGGCGATTTTTGTCTCGGCCACGCCCGCTGCTTGGGAGAACGAACACGCTGGGCGCGTGGTGGAGCAGGTGGTGCGCCCCACCGGCCTGGTGGATCCCGAGGTGGAGGTGCGGCCTGCGACCACGCAGGTTGATGATGTGTTGCAGGAAATCCGTATCCGCGTCGAGAAATCCGAGCGCGTGCTCATCACCACGCTGACCAAGCGCATGGCCGAGCAGCTCACCGATTACCTGGGCGAAAACGGCGTCAAGGTGCGCTACCTGCACAGCGACGTGGACACGGTGGAGCGGGTCGAGATCCTGCGCGATTTGCGCCTGGGGGCGTTTGATGTGCTGGTCGGCATCAACCTGCTGCGCGAGGGGCTGGATATTCCCGAGGTCTCTCTGGTGGCGATTTTGGACGCGGACAAGGAAGGCTTTTTGCGCTCCGAGCGCTCGCTGATCCAAACCATAGGCCGCGCTGCGCGTAACCTGGAAGGCCGGGCGATTTTGTATGCGGACCGGGTCACAGACTCGATGGCGCGCGCCATGGGTGAAACCGAGCGCCGCCGCAAAAAACAGGTGGCCCACAACCTGGAGCGCGGCATCACACCGCGCGCCATCGTGAAAAAGGTGCGCGACCTGATCGACGGCGTGTACAGCGAAAAAGCCGGCAAAGAAGCCGAGCGGTTGGAGCGCGACGCCATGCAGCGCGCCCAGGTGGAAGACATGAGCGAGAAGGACATTTCCCGCGAAATCAAGCGCCTGGAGAAGCTCATGATGGAGCACGCCCGCAACCTGGAGTTTGAAAAAGCCGCCCGGGTGCGCGACCAGCTGTCGCAGCTCAAGGCCCAGGTCTTTGGCGCGCCGGGCACCGACAACGTGGTCCCGCTCATCCCGCGCAGGCCATAGTTGACTGATTTGATCGGGTTTAAGGCTATACTTGACTGATCTAGTCAACTTTCTCTGCTTTGAGGAGCTTTTATGAGACTGACCACCAAAGGCCGCTTTGCCGTCACCGCGATGATCGACCTGGGCCTGCGCCAAACCGGCGGGCCTGTCACCCTGGCCGCTATCAGCCAGCGCCAGCAGATTTCCCTCTCTTATTTGGAACAGCTGTTTGGCAAGTTGCGCCGCAACGACCTCGTCGAGTCCACCCGCGGGCCCGGCGGCGGCTACACCCTGTCGCGCGATGCCTCGCTGATCACGGTTGCCGAAATCATCACATCCGTGGACGAGCCGATTGACGCCACCCAGTGCGAAGGCAAACAAAACTGCCTGGGCCAGGGCAGCCAGTGCATGACGCACGACCTGTGGGCCTCGCTCAATTCCCACATGGTGGAGTTCCTGAGCTCGGTCACGCTGCAAAAGCTCGTTGATGACCAAGTTGCCAAAGGCGGCGTCACCCATGACGCGCCCAGCATCAAAAAGGCCATTGCCCCGCTGCCGCTGGTGCAGGCCGTGCGCGCCAATGTGCCCAATTCAGTCTTCGCGCTGGGCAGCCTGGCTGGCGCGCTTAACAAATCCTGATACCACCCGCTTCTCTCATTCTCTTTTCCGGCACTTTTCATGGACACGACTCCCCACTTCCCGATTTACCTGGACTACAGCGCCACCAACCCCTGTGACGAGCGGGTGGTCGACGCCATGGTTCCCTGGCTGCGCTCGCACTTTGGCAATCCCGCCTCGCGCAGCCACGCCTGGGGCTGGGAAGCCGAGGCAGCGGTAGAAACAGCGCGCGGCCAAGTCGCTGATCTGATCGGTGCCGACCCGCGCGAAATCGTCTGGACCTCGGGTGCCACCGAATCCAACAACCTGGCGATCAAGGGTGCGGCGCAGTTTTACAAATCCAAGGGCAAACACCTGATCACGGTCAAAACCGAGCACAAAGCCGTGCTCGACACCTGCCGCGAGCTGGAGCGCCAGGGGTTTGAGGTGACCTATCTCGATGTGCAGGCCGATGGCCTGGTCAATCTGGACGCCTTCAAAGCCGCGATCCGCCCCGACACCATCGTGGCCAGCGTCATGTTTGTGAACAACGAAATCGGCGTCATTCAAGATGTGGCCGCCATCGGCGCCATCTGCCGCGAAAAGGGCATTATTTTTCACGTCGACGCGGCGCAAGCCACCGGCCGCGTGGACATCGACATGAACACCCTGCCCATCGATCTGATGAGCCTGACCTCGCACAAAACCTATGGCCCCAAAGGCATTGGCGCGCTGTTTGTGCGGCGTAAGCCGCGCGTGCGCCTGGAGGCGCAAATGCACGGCGGCGGTCACGAGCGCGGCATGCGCAGCGGCACCTTGCCCACGCACCAAATCGTCGGCATGGGCGAGGCCTACCGCATCGCCAAGGCCGAGATGCACGCCGAGAACGCACGCATCCGCGGCTTGCAACAGCGCCTGCTCAACGGCCTGAAAGATGTGGAACAGGTCTTCATCAACGGCCACCTGGAACAGCGCGTGCCGCACAACCTGAACATGAGCTTCAACTACGTCGAGGGCGAGTCGCTGATCATGGGTATCAAAGGCTTGGCGGTCTCATCCGGCTCGGCCTGCACCTCGGCCAGCCTGGAGCCCAGCTATGTGTTGCGCGCACTGGGCCGCAGCGACGAGTTGGCCCACAGCAGCCTGCGCATGACCTTTGGCCGCTGGACCACCGAGGCCGAGATTGACTTCGCGATCGAGACCATCAAGCTCAACGTCGCCAAGCTGCGCGACCTCAGCCCCTTGTGGGAGATGTACCAGGACGGCATCGACATCTCCACCATCCAGTGGGCTGCCCACTGAGCCCTATCTTTTGAGATTTTTGAGGTAACACCATGGCTTATTCCGAAAAAGTAGTTGACCACTACGAAAACCCCCGCAACGTCGGCAGCTTTGACAAGGGCGACGACAGCGTCGGCACCGGCATGGTCGGCGCGCCCGCCTGCGGCGACGTGATGAAGCTGCAAATCAAGGTCAACCCGGTCACCGGCGTGATTGAAGACGCGCGCTTCAAAACCTATGGCTGCGGCTCGGCGATTGCATCGAGCTCGCTGGTTACTGAATGGGTCAAGGGCAAGACCCTGGACGAAGCCGCTGCGCTGAAAAACAGCGTGATCGCGGAAGAGCTCGCATTGCCGCCGGTGAAGATCCACTGCTCCATCCTGGCCGAAGACGCCATCAAGGCCGCCGTGGACGATTACAAGAAAAAACACTTCAACTGATATGACCGTCTCCCTCACCGAAGCGGCCGCCCGCCACGTCACCCGCTATCTCACCAAGCGCGGCCGTGGCGTGGGTGTGCGCCTCGGGGTTAGAACCACCGGTTGCTCGGGGCTGGCCTACCAGCTGGAATATGTCGACGAGCTCAGCCCGGAAGACATCGTGTTTGAAGGCCATGGCGTCAAGGTATTGATTGACCCCAAGAGCCTGGCCTATATCGACGGCACCGAACTCGACTTTGTGCGCGAAGGCCTCAACGAAGGCTTTCGCTTCAACAACCCCAATGAGCGCGACAAGTGCGGTTGTGGTGAATCCTTTCGCGTGTGAACCTGCAATCGGACGACTTCGACCTGTTCGGTCTGTCGCGCAGCTATGCGCAGGACCGCGCCGCGCTCGACGCCGCCTGGAAAGCCCTGCAGCGCCAGGCCCATCCCGATAAATTTGCCGCCGAGGGCGCAGCCGCCCAGCGCCTGGCCATGCAATGGTCGGTGCGCATCAACGAGGCCTACCAGCGCCTGAAAGACCCGATACGCCGCGCCGCCTATTTGTGTGAGCTGGCGCGTCAATTAATGCAGAGAAC
>CAXNME010000006.1:0-112246 GCA_964203415.1 Rhodoferax sp. | reverse complement strand
GGCCGGGTCACCCCGAATGCCCGGAACGGCTGGACGCCATCAACGACCGCCTGCACGCCAGTGGCCTCATGGACGCCTTGGCATGGCATGAGCCGCCATTGGCCACCACCGAGCAGATGGCACTGGCCCATACCCATGCGCACCTGGAAAACCTGCTGCTGCACCACACCCGACTGGCAGCCGCAGCGGGGCAGGACCGCGGCGCTTTAAGTTACCTGGATCCAGACACCGCCATGAACCCGCGCACCTGGGACGCAGTGCGCCGCGCCGCGGGAGCCGCGCTGGCAGCCACTGACGCGGTGATTAAAGGCGAGGCGGAAAACGCGTTTTGCGCTGTGCGCCCGCCCGGCCACCACGCCTGCCACGACCGGGCCATGGGGTTTTGTCTGGTGAACAACGTAGCGCTGGCAGCCAAATACGCGCTGGAGCACCACAGGCTGGAGCGCGTGGCCATCGTCGACTTTGATGTGCACCACGGCAACGGAACCGAGGACATTGTGGCGGGCGACCCGCGCATTCTGATGGTCGGGTTCTACCAACACCCTTTCTACCCACACGGCGGCAGCAACTCGGGCGCGGCCAATGTGCTGAACCTGCCCGTAGCCGCCTACACCAAGGGCCAGGCCATACGCGCGCTGATTGAGGCCCAGTGGCTGCCGCGCCTGGACGCTTTCGCGCCGCAGATGCTGTTCGTCAGCGCCGGGTTTGACGCGCACCGCGAGGACGACCTGGGCCAGCTCGGGCTGGTGGAGGACGACTACCGCTGGATCACGCAGCAAATCAAAGCAGTGGCCCAGCGCCACGCCAGCGGGCGCATCGTCTCCTGCTTGGAGGGTGGCTACAACCTCAACGCGCTGGGGCGTAGCGTCGAGGTGCATGTGCGCGAGCTGGCGGGGCTGTCCTAGACAGGCGCCCGATTAAACTCCAGCGATGACCATTCTTGTTACCGGCGGCGCCGGATTCATTGGCAGCAATTTCGTGCTCGACTGGCTGGCCGGCAGCGATGAAGCCGTGGTCAACCTCGACGCCCTCACCTACGCGGGCAATGTGCACAACCTGGACAGCCTGCGCGACAACCCGCACCATATTTTTGTGCACGGCGATATTGGTGACGCCGCGCTGGTCGGACGGCTACTCGCCGAGCACCAGCCCCGCGCAGTCCTGCATTTCGCGGCAGAAAGCCATGTAGACCGGTCCATCCACGGACCCGGGGCATTTGTGCAAACCAATATCGTGGGCACTTTCCAGCTACTGGAGGCGATCCGGGCCTACTGGGGTGCGCTGGAGCCAGAGGGAAAAGCGGCCTTCCGCCTGCTGCATGTGTCCACCGACGAGGTGTTCGGCTCACTGGCCAAAGACGCACCGGCATTCACAGAAACCCACCCCTACGAGCCCAACAGCCCCTACAGCGCCAGCAAAGCCGCCAGTGACCATCTGGTGCGGGCCTACCACCACACCTACGGCCTGCCGGTTGTGACGACCAATTGCAGCAACAACTACGGCCCCCTGCACTTCCCCGAAAAATTGATTCCGCTGATGATCGTGAACGCGCAGGCAGGCAAGCCGCTGCCGGTCTATGGCGACGGGCAGCAGATCCGAGACTGGCTGTACGTAAAAGACCATTGCGCCGCGATCCGCTGTGTCCTGGCGCAGGGCCGTCTGGGCGAGACCTACAACGTGGGCGGCTGGAACGAGATGCCCAACCTGGATATCGTGCACACGGTGTGCGACCTGCTGGACGAACTCAAACCCCGCGCCGACGGCAGCAGCTACCGCACGCAAATCGCCTTTGTGACCGACCGGCCCGGCCACGACCGCCGCTACGCCATTGACGCCAACAAAATCCACCGCGAACTGGGCTGGCGTCCGGCGGAGACCTTTGCCAGCGGCATCCGCAAAACCGTGCAGTGGTACCTGGACAACCCAGCAATGGGTGGCGCAGGTGCAAAGCGGAGCCTACCGGGACTGGGTGGCCAAGCAATACGCCGCAGGCTGACAACATGCGCATCCTCTTGTTCGGCAGCACAGGCCAGGTCGGATGGGAGCTGCGGCGCAGCCTGTCGGTGCTGGGTGAGGTGATTGCGCCGGGGCGCGCGCCCGGTGCCGATGGACTCTGCGGTGATCTCAACGATTTGGACGGGCTGGCAGCGACGATACGTGCAGTGGCACCGGCCATCATCGTCAACGCAGCCGCCTACACAGCAGTGGACAAGGCGGAGACTGATGCCGCAAGTGCCACGCGTATCAATGCCGAAGCCCCGGCGCGCATGGCGCGTGAGGCCACTGCCCTGGGTGCATGGCTGCTCCACTACTCCACCGACTACGTGTTTGACGGTTCGGGCTCCCGCCCCTGGAAAGAGGACGACGCCACCGGACCTTTGAGCGTCTACGGCCAGACCAAGCTGGCGGGCGAGCAGGCGGTGCAAAACCACGCGCGCCACATCATTCTGCGCACCAGCTGGGTCTATGCGCGCACGCGGCGGCAATTTCGCCAAGACCATGCTGCGCCTGGCAACAGAGCGCGAGACGCTGAATGTGATTGCTGACCAAGTGGGTGCGCCCACCTCCGCCGAATTGCTGGCTGACGTCAGCGCCCAGGTGCTGGCACAGGCCCTGCACCAGCCCGCACATGCCGGCCTGTACCACTGCGCGGCAGGCGGAGAAACCAGCTGGCACGGCTACGCCAGCTATGTCTGTGGAGCAGGCGCGCGCGCTGGGCTGGGCGCTGAAAGTGCCATCTCCCGCAGCGGTGCATGCCATTCCCACCAGCAGCTACCCGACCCCGGCCACCCGTCCCTTGAACTCGCGCCTGAACACACAGCGTTTGCGCGATACCTTCGGGCTGCATCTGCCGGATTGGCAACATGGCGTCCTGCGCATGCTGCAGGAGATCAGCCCGCCGCCCGCCCCCCGTTCTACTTCCACATGAGCGCACCATGAACCCCACAACACCGGCCCGCAAGGGCATCATCCTGGCCGGCGGCTCAGGCACGCGCCTGTATCCAGCCACCCAGGTGGTGAGCAAGCAGCTGCTGCCGATTTACGACAAGCCCATGATTTATTACCCCCTGAGCACGCTGCTGCTGGCGGGTATCCGCGAGGTTCTGGTGATCTCGACACCACAGGACACACCGCGTTTCGAGCAGCTGCTGGGCGACGGCAGCCAGTGGGGCATCCGCATCGCCTACGCCGTACAGGCCTCGCCCGACGGGCTGGCGCAGGCGTTTTTGATTGGCGAAGAATTTTTAGACGGCGCGCCCAGCGCGCTGGTGCTGGGTGACAACATTTTTTACGGCCACGACTTCGCCAGTACGCTCAAAGCAGCCATGCAGCAAGAGCGGGGGGCGACCATCTTCGCCTACGCGGTGCAGGACCCGGAGCGTTACGGCGTGGTCGAGTTTGACGCGCACGGGCAGGCCATCAGCCTGGAGGAAAAACCCACCAAGCCCAAGTCCCGTTACGCGGTGACCGGCCTGTATTTTTATGACACACAAGTGGTCGAACTCGCCAAACAAGTCAAACCGTCGGCGCGCGGCGAGTTGGAAATCACCGACCTCAACCGTCTGTACCTGGAGCGCGGCGCGCTCACCGTACAAACCATGGGCCGGGGCTACGCGTGGCTGGATACCGGGACGCACGAGTCCATGCTCGACGCCAGCCAGTTCATCGCCACCGTCGAGAACCGCCAGGGCCTGAAAGTCGCTGCGCCCGAGGAAATTGCCTGGCGCAGCGGCTGGATCGACGATACCCAATTGCAGGCGCTGGCCCGGCCGCTGGCCAAGACCGGCTATGGCGCTTACCTGCTGCGCCTGCTTCGGGACAAGGTGTTCTGATGCAGGCCACCCGCACCGCTATTGCCGATGTGTTTGTGCTCGAGCCCCGGGTTTTTGGTGACGCGCGGGGCTTTTTTTACGAGAGCTTCAATGCGCGCGCCTTCACCCAAGCCACCGGCGCAGACGTGCAGTTTGTGCAGGACAACCACTCCAAAAGCGCCAAGCATGTGCTGCGCGGCCTGCATTACCAAAGCGAACAGCCGCAAGGCAAACTGGTGCGGGTCACAGCAGGCGCGGTCTTTGACGTGGCTGTCGACATCCGCCCGCAGTCCCCAACCTATGGAACATGGGTGGGCGAGATCCTGTCCGCCGAAAACCGGCGCCAGCTCTGGATTCCAGCCGGGCTGGCACACGGCTTCCTGGTGATATCGGAGAGCGCTGAGTTTCTGTACAAAACCACCGACTTTTATGCCCCCCAGCATGAAAAATGCATACGCTGGGATGACCCCACCCTGAAAATCGCCTGGCCGCTGGACGGTAAGCAGCCCCAACTTTCGGGCAAAGACGCGCAAGGGCAACTATTTTTGGACACTAGAATGTGATTTTCCAAGCCGGGTGGCGTTCGTCGCATCCCCGAGACGCCACGGCTTGGAGGTCCATAAGAAGGGGGAGGTCCATGTCCACTGCCGTTCGTGCGCCTGTCCGCCGGCCCGGTGCCCTGGAAGTACTGGTGGAGCACAAGAAGATCAGCTTGGCACAGGCCAAAGCGATTGCGGTAGCTGCGATGGGCAAGCAGCGCAGCCCGGTCGCAGAGTTGGTCACCAGCCAAACGATGTCGGCCCGCGATATCGCTAAAACGCTGGCAGGTGCTTTAGCCCTCCCACTGCTGGATCTGAGCGTCCTGGCCACAAACCAACTGCCGCGCGATCCGGTGTTTATCGCCTTTCAAGACAAATTCCAGGTGCTGGTTCTGGCGCGGCGCAGCAACCGGCTGCTGGTAGCAGGCGCCAACCCCTGCGACCAAGAGGCCGAGGCCGCCATCATCCAGGCGACGAAACTGGCGGTGGAATGGGTGGTTGTGGAGTACGACAAATTGCCGCAGCCAAAGCCTTCTGGCTTAGCGCTCGCTGCCAACCCCGCACCGGAGGAACCTGCAGCCGCTGAACAATGGGACCAGGCGCTGGCAGCCGATGCATTTGACTTCGAAAGCGTCATCGAAGAGCGGGATCGGCAGGAGTCTGAAGCCGGGCAAGCTGAAATCGACAGTGCGCCCGTGGTACGGTTTTTCCAATCCATGCTCGACCAGGCCCTCAAACTGGGCGCTTCCGATTTGCATTTCGAGCCCTATGAAACCAACTACCGGGTGCGTTTTCGCATTGACGGGGAAATGCGGGTAATCGCGCAGCCACCGACCTATATCAAGGAGAAACTGGCCTCGCGCATCAAAGTGCTCGCGCGGCTGGATATCTCAGAGAAACGGGTGCCTCAAGACGGCCGCATGAAACTCCGCATGCGCGAGGGGCGGGAAATTGACTTCCGGGTCAGCACCCTGCCCACCCTGTTCGGTGAAAAGGTGGTCATCCGGATCTTGGATTCTTCGGTCGCCAAATTGGGCGTTGAGGCCCTGGGTTACGAAGAAGATGAGAAAAGCCGCCTGATGCAGGCCATTGGCAGGCCCAACGGCATGATTCTGGTCACCGGGCCCACCGGCTCGGGAAAAACCGTCTCGCTCTACAGCTGCTTGAACATGCTCAACCGCGAGGGCGTCAACATTGCCACCGCAGAGGATCCCTCTGAAATCAACCTGCCGGGCGTGAACCAGGTCAATGTGAACGAGAAAACGGGCCTGACTTTTGCGGCTGCGTTGAAGTCATTTTTACGGCAAGACCCCGACATCATCATGGTCGGCGAAATCCGGGATCTGGAGACCGCCGACATCGCCATCAAGGCCGCCCAGACGGGGCACTTGGTTTTGTCCACGCTGCACACCAACGACGCACCAGCCACCCTCAACCGGCTGCGCAATATGGGCATAGCGCCCTTCAATATCGCCTCCAGCGTCATCCTGATCACCGCGCAGCGTCTGACCCGCAAGCTGTGTCCCACGTGCAAAATTCCGCAGGAAGTACCGCAACAAGCGCTGCTCGACGCGGGGTTCAAACCCGAAGACCTGGAAGGCAACTGGACGCCCTACCAACCCGTGGGTTGCCCGAAATGCAACAACGGGTTCAAAGGCCGTGTGGGCATCTACCAGGTCATGCCGATCACAGAAGCAATGCAACGGCTTATTTTGCAAGACGCAAGCCAGATCGACATTGCCCAGCAAGCGCAAAAAGAAGGGGTGCGAACCATGCGCGAATCCGGTCTTTTGAAAGTCAAGGCCGGACTGACATCGATTGAAGAAATACTGGGAGCCACCAATGAGTGAGGTCAAAAAACCACCCAAGGAATTCATATTCGATTGGCGTGGAATAGCGCCTGACGGGCAGCTGATCAGCGGTGACGTGCGCGCCCCCAGCCAAGCCGCAGCCAAGTTGCAACTGGCGCGCCAAGGTATTCAAGCTAAGCGCGTGTCACGGCGTAAAGTGGAACGCAGCAACGCCACGATCAAGGTCAAAGACATCGCCATTTTTACCCGGCAACTGGCAACCATGATGAAGGCTGGGGTTCCCTTGCTGCAAGCATTTGATATCGTCGCGCGCGGAAGCCCGAATCCGGCACTGGCGCTGCTCTTGCGCAATATCCGCAGCGATGTGGAAGTGGGCACCTCCCTGAGCGCCGCATTCCGAAAATTTCCGCAGCATTTCAACGCCCTATACTGCAATTTGATCGCTGCAGGAGAGGCAGCCGGCATATTGGACGCCCTCTTGGAACGGCTCGCGATCTACATGGAAAAGACCGAAGCGCTGAAGTCCAAAATCAAATCCGCGCTGATGTACCCCATTTCGGTGATTCTGGTGGCGTTTGCCGTTTTGACCATCATCATGCTCTTCGTCATCCCATCGTTTAAGACGGTCTTTAGCTCATTTGGCGCAGAGCTTCCCGCACCCACCCTGATTGTGATTGCCATGAGCGACGCATTCGTGGCCAACTGGTACCTGGTATTCGGCGCCATTGCCATCGGCCTGTACACGTTCCTGCGCCTACTGAAAACCGATCTCGCATTCCAAATCTGGGTTGACCGCAGCAAGCTGCGTCTGCCGGTATTCGGCACGTTCATCGAGAAAGCCTGCGTGGCCCGCTGGGCACGCACCCTGTCCACCATGTTCGCTGCGGGTGTGCCTTTGGTGGAAGCGCTCTCCTCCGTGGGCTCAGCGACCGGTAATCTGGTGTTCGAGCGCGGCACGGAGCGCATACGCCAGGAGGTCTCGATCGGCACCTCGCTGGGCGCGGCCATGACCCGCTCTCAATTGTTCCCCAGCATGATGTTGCAAATGGCAGCCATTGGCGAAGAGTCCGGCGCTCTTGACCGCATGCTGGCAAAAGCTGCCGATTTTTATGAGGCCGAGGTGGACGACGCGGTCGCCGGGATGTCCAGCCTGATCGAACCCTTCATCATTGTCTTTTTGGGCGGCATGATCGGCAGCATCGTGGTCGCCATGTACCTCCCCATCTTCCAGATCGGTAGCGTGGTGTGAGCGGTTTGGATGCGCCGACGCTGCACCTCGCTCTGGCGGCGCTGGCCGGCTTGTTGGTGGGCAGCTTTCTCAATGTGCTGATTTACCGCCTACCGGTGATGATGGAGCGCGCCTGGGCCAAAGATTGCGCCGCCTTGTCCGACCTGCCCGAGCCGCAACATCCCACATTCAATTTACTGGTGCCGCGCTCGCGCTGCGGGCACTGCGGCCATGCCATCCGCTGGGCCGAGAACATCCCCGTACTGAGTTTTCTGGCGCTGCGGGGCCGATGTGCGGCCTGCGGAGCCGGTATCTCCTGGCGTTACCCGGCGGTGGAGGCGCTGACAGGACTGCTGTTCGCCTACTGCGCGGGGCGGTGGGGCATGGGACCCGAGGCGGCAGCCTGGGCCGCTTACGGCAGCATCTTGCTGGCTTGCGCCCTGATTGACTGGGACACCACCTATTTGCCCGACGACCTGACGCTGGGTTTGCTGTGGCTGGGCCTGGTCAGCGCCAGCCTGGGCTACAGTGGCGTGTCCTTGGACGATGCGCTGTGGGGCGCTGATGGCGGGCTACGGGTCCTTGTGGTCTATTTTTTGGGTGTTCAAACTGCTGACAGGAAAAGATGGCATGGGCTACGGCGATTTCAAACTGTTTGCAGCGCTCGGCGCCTGGTTCGGCTGGACCGGGCTGATACCGCTGATTCTGCTGGCGTCCTGCAGCGGCGCCGTAGTCGGCTTGGCGATGAAGTGGCGGGGCTCACTGCGCGAAGGCGGCGTCGTGCCCTTCGGCCCCTTCCTGGCTTTGGGCGGTTTTGCGGTCATGTGCATGGCCCCGGGCAAACCCTTTCAGCTGGTTGGCTTGTGACCACACGCCCCGCCTACATCGGCGTGGCCGGTGGTATCGGCAGCGGCAAAAGTACGGTTGCGGGATTTTTAGGTGCGCTCGGAGGCGCGGTGATTGACGCCGATGCCGTCTCGCGCAGCCTGACCGCGCCAGGGGGCGCGGCGATACCGGCTATCCAAGCTGCCTTTGGGCCTGAGGCCATAGATTCCCTGGGCGGGCTGGACCGTGCTGCGATGCGCACGCGGGTTTTTTCCGACCCGGCGGCGCGGCTTCGCCTGGAGTCACTGGTGCATCCTTTGATTTGGCAGGAAATAGACCGTCTGCGGCACGACGCCCTGAGCCGGGCGGCCGCATTTTTGGTTTTCGACGTTCCACTGCTGGTGGAGATGCCGCGCTGGCGGCCCATGCTGGATACGGTGGTCGTCGTGGACTGCAGCCCCGGCACCCAGCACGCGCGGGTGCTGGCGCGCAATGGCATGGACGCGGCGCAAACCCAGCGCATCATGGACGCGCAAGCCAGCCGGGCGCAAAGGCTGGCCTGCGCCGACCAGGTCATCCTGAATGAGGGGCTGTCGCTGGAGGCACTGAGGGCGCGAACGGCTGAAATCCTGCACACCTTGCGGCTATGATGCCGCACCCCGAAAAAATGCAGCGTGATCACCTACGAGTACCCCTTTAACGAACGCGTTCGCACTTACCTGCGGCTGGAACAACTCTTCGACCGGGTTTTTTCGCTGATCGAAGACACCGAGGTCATCGAACACCACTTTGCCCTGACCACCATGTTCGAGATCATGGATGTGGGCGCGCGGGCCGACCTGAAATCCGATGTGATGAAGGACTTGGAGCGGCAAAAACAGACCTTGATTGGCTACCGGGGCAATCCGGCCATCGAGCCCGATGCACTGGAACAACTGATCGAACGCATGCAACTGTGCTTCGATGGGCTGAACGCTATTGCGGGGCGCGCCGGACAGGCCTTGACAGAAATCGACTGGCTGATGGCCGTGCGCAGCCGCGCGGCCATTCCGGGTGGCACCTGCGAATTCGACCTGCCTGCCTACTTTGCTTGGAAGCACCTGCCCGCAACGCGGCGTCAGCAGGATCTACGCAACTGGATCCATACCTTGCGACCGCTGGCTGCATCCATCCGACTGCTGCTCAATTTGCTGCGCCAGTCGGGTACACCCCAAAAGGTCAGCGTGGTGGGCGGTCAGTACCAGCAGTCTTTGCAGCAGGGCCGCACCTCACAGCTGGTGCGGGTGGCATTGGACCGCGAAGCCGAATTGATCCCGGAAATCAGCGGCAATCGGCTGGTCCTGTCCATCCGCCTGTTGCGTTTGGGTGAAGACGCCCGCCTGCACGCCAGCGGCCAAGACGCAACCCTGGAAATCACGCTCTGCGCCTGATTGGGACGGGTTATGCCAGAGGAATTCACGCCCCGTATCGTGCGTTGCCCCCGCTGCGGCGGCGACAGTTTGTACAGCCCGACCAATGCATTTCGCCCCTTTTGCAGCGACCGCTGCAAAAACCACGATCTCGGTGCCTGGGCGAATGAAGAATTCAATATTCCCGCGCCGCTGACCGACCCCGACGGCCCTCTGGACGCTTAAGCCGCCCGCTAGGCGTGGGCTGTGCCGCTCGTGCGGTGTGTTGACCCTTGAAAACCGCGCTCCTGGGCAAACCAGGCCAACACCGGAATGGTGCCGGGCAGGATGGGCTCCAAGTCCACGGGCAATTGCTGCCAGGAAAAGGTTTGCCCTTCCAGCATGCGCAGCTCGCCATCCCAGGCGCTGACAATCCAAAAATGCAAATGCACCAGCGCGTGCGGGTAGTCGACCATCTCATCGTGCCAGGCGTGGGCGCTGCGCACTTGCACGCCCAGTTCCTCGCGCAGCTCCCGGTCCAGCGCAGCGCGGACATCTTCTCCGGCCTCGAGCTTGCCACCCGGAAACTCCCAATAGCCCGCATAGGGTTTGCCAGCCGGCCGGGATGTCAGTAGAAAAGCGCCATCGCCACGCACCAACACGCCGACCGCAACCTGCACCACCGCGCGGTCTGCGCCGCCGGTTCGGGGGCTCTGCGGGTCAGCGGTGAGAAGTGGGGATGCCACGGGCGGCGGCCTGCCCTCAAGCGGCCGGAGACGCTGCGTCCTGCGCGGCGTTCTGTGCGGCGTAATCGCGCGCAAACTGCCAGGCCACGCGGCCGCTGCGCGAGGCGCGCTCCAGCGCCCACATCAGCGCCGGCGCACGCGCTGCTGCGATGCGGGCGGGATCGGCCCCCAGGACCTGCAACCACTGGTTGACAATGGTCAGGTACTCGTCCTGCGTGAACGGGTAAAAACTCAGCCACAGCCCAAAACGCTCAGACAGCGATATCTTTTCTTCCACCCCTTCGCCGGGATGCACTTCGCCGTCTTCGGTGTGCTGGTAGGTGAGGTTTTCCGACATGTACTCAGGCAGCAGATGGCGGCGGTTGCTGGTGGCGTAAATCAGCACATTGGGCGTAGAGGCTGAGACCGAGCCGTCTAAGGCCGACTTCAAAGCCTTGTAGCCGGTTTCGCCCTCATCAAAACTGAGGTCGTCGCAAAAAATGATGAACTTCTCCGGCCGTGCGGCCACCAAATCGACAATCTCGGGCAGATCAACCATGTCCGATTTATCCACCTCGATCAGGCGCAAGCCCTGGTCTGAAAACGCGTGCAAACAGGCGCGGATCAGCGACGATTTGCCGGTTCCGCGCGCACCGGTCAACAAGGCGTTGTTGGCGCCACGCCCCTGCACAAACTGCAGCGTGTTGCGCAGCAGGCGCTCCTTCTGGATCTCCACCTCTTTCAGGTCAGAAAAACGGATGTCGGCAATATGCTGCACCGGCACCAGGACGCCCTGGCCAGACCGCTTGCGCCGGTAACGCATAGCGACCGATGCGCCCCAATCGGGTTCGGCAATGCCCTGGTCCAAAGAGGCTTCCACGCGCTCCATGAAGCGCTCGGCCCGTTGCAAAAATTGCGCGATGCGCGGATCGGTCTCAACCGCCATATCAGGAGCGGTAATCCGCGTTGATGGTGACGTATTCGTGGCTCAGGTCGCAAGTCCAGACCGTGTCGGATGCAATACCACGCCCCAGATCGACCCGCACCGTGATCTCGGTCTGGCGCATCACCCGCTGGCCGTCCTCTTCACGGTAAGCGGGGTTGCGCCCGCCGCCAGTGACCACGTGCACGTCGTCCAGATACAGAGCGATACGGGTCTGGTCCAGATCGGCAATGCCGGCATACCCGACCGCCGCCAGGATCCGCCCGAGGTTGGGGTCGCTGGCGAAAAAAGCGGTTTTGACCAAGGGCGAATGCGCAATCGCGTAAGCCGCAAGACGGCATTCGGCGGCGTCGCGCCCGCCGTCCACCTGCACGGTGATGAACTTGGTCGCGCCCTCGCCGTCCCGCACGATGGCCTGGGCCAGTTGGCGCGCCACGCCGATGATGGCCGTGCGCAAAGCCTGGGCCTGCGCGCCCTCCCAGTTGTCAATCGCCACATTACCCAACTGATTAGAGGCAATCAGCGTGAGCGAATCGTTGGTGGATGTGTCACCGTCCACGGTAATGCGGTTGAACGAGGCCTCGGCCACATCGCGCGCCAGCAGCTGCAATGCGGGCGGGCTGATGTTGGCGTCGGTTGCAATAAAGCCCAGCATGGTCGCCATGTTGGGGCGAATCATCCCGGCACCCTTGCTGATGCCGCTGATATGCGCGGTTTTGTCACCCAGCGCCACGGTCGCGCTGAAGGCCTTGGGCACGGTGTCGGTGGTCATGATGCCCTGCGCGGCATGGAACCACTGCGTGGCCTGGGGCTCGGCGTGCGCATTGGCAATGACCGCGGGCAAGCCGGCCACCAAGCGGTCCACCGGCAGCGGCTCCATGATGACGCCAGTGGAATACGGCAGAACGGACTGCGGATCTACACCCAGCGCGCTGGCCAAGGCCGCGCAGGTGGCGCGCGCATCTGCCAGCCCCTGCGCGCCGGTGCCGGCATTGGCGTTACCGGTGTTGATCAGCAGGGCGCGTGCAGGTTGGCCACTGGCCAGATGCTCCCGGCAAACCTGCACCGGCGCTGCGCAAAACCGGTTTTGCGTGAAAACGCCGGCCACGCTGGCACCCGGATCCAGCAAAAAAACCGTCAGATCGCGGCGACCGGCCTTGCGGATGCCCGCCTGCGCGGTGCCGATGCGCACCCCTGCGATTGGCAGCAAAGATTCGGGCGCGGGGCTGTGCAAATGAACGGGCATAAACAGGAGACCAAAGGGGTTCAGGAAAGTTTGCCGTGGCAATGCTTGTATTTCTTGCCACTGCCGCAAGGGCAGGCTTCGTTGCGCCCCACACCGGCGAAATTCAGTGCCCCGGCGCTGCCAGCCAATGCAAACGGAGGTGCCTCCTGGGCGACCACTTCCGGCTCACCGCTCTGGGTCGGCGCGGTGTAGGTGATATTGGAGATGCTTTCGGCCTTGGCTTCCAGCTCTTGAGCGGCGGCGTCGAGCTCCTCCCGGGTCTGGATCCGCACGGTCATCAGCGTGCTGGTGACGGCATTTTTGACCGCATCCAGCATCTGCCCGAACAGCTCAAACGCCTCGCGCTTGTATTCCTGCTTGGGCTGCTTCTGGGCATAGCCGCGCAGGTGGATGCCCTGTCGCAGGTAGTCCAAGGCACTCAGGTGGTCGCGCCAATGTGAATCAATGGTTTGCAGCAAGACCATGCGCTCAAAGCGGGTGAAGTTCTCTGCACCAATTTGCTCCACCTTGCCGGTGAACAAGGCATCCGCCGCTTCCAACACATTTTTCAGGATGTCTTCATCGGTCATGGACTGCGACTCGGTGACCGCAGCCACCAAATCGAGGCTGATCTGCCAATCAGCCTGCAACGCGCGCTGCAGCCCGGGCAAGTCCCACTGCTCTTCCACAGACTCATGCGGCACGTATTGGCGCACCAGATCGGTGATCGCGCCTTCCCGCAAAGAAGCCACCTCGGCATTCAGATTATCGGCATCCAAGATCGCATTGCGCTGCTCGTAAATCACTTTGCGCTGGTCGTTGGAGACGTCGTCGTATTCCAGCAGTTGCTTGCGCATATCGAAATTGCGTGCCTCCACCTTGCGTTGCGCACTCTCGATGCTGCGCGTGACCATACCGGCCTCAATGGCTTCGCCCTCGGGCATGTTCAGGCGCTCCATGATGGATTTGACGCGCTCGCCCGCGAAGATGCGCATCAGCGCGTCGTCCAGGCTCAGATAAAAGCGTGAGGAACCGGGGTCACCTTGGCGGCCCGAGCGCCCGCGCAACTGGTTGTCTATGCGGCGCGACTCGTGGCGCTCGGTGGCAATGATGCGCAAACCGCCCAAGGCTTTTACCGCCTCGTGGTCGATCTTCCATTCGCCCCGCAAAGTGTTGATGCGCTCGGCTTTGGCGGCCTCGTCCAGCGTCGCATCGGCCTCAATCGCTTCCAGCGATTTTTCAATATTGCCGCCCAGCACGATGTCGGTTCCACGGCCAGCCATGTTGGTCGCAATGGTGATCACACCCCGGCTGCCCGCCTGGGCGATGATGTCGGCCTCGCGCGCATGCTGCTTGGCGTTGAGCACCTGGTGCGGCAGCTTTTCCTGCTCCAGCAATTTGGCAATGATTTCGGAGTTTTCGATGGAGGTGGTACCCACCAGCACCGGCTGGCCGCGCTCATGGCACTCGCGGATGTCGGCAATCGCCGCCTGGTATTTTTCTTGGGTGGTTTTGTACACCCGGTCCAACTGGTCGCTGCGGGTGCTGGGCCGGTTGGGCGGAATGACCACCGTCTCCAGCCCGTAGATTTCCTGAAACTCATAGGCCTCGGTGTCCGCAGTGCCGGTCATACCCGCTAGCTTGGCGTAGAGGCGGAAATAGTTCTGGAAGGTGATCGAGGCCATGGTCTGGTTTTCAGCCTGGATCTCCACGCCCTCTTTGGCCTCCACGGCCTGGTGCAAGCCATCGCTCCAGCGCCGTCCCGACATCAAGCGTCCGGTGAACTCGTCGACGATGGTGATTTCACCCGCTTGCGCCACATAGTGCTGGTCGCGGTGGTAAATGTGGTGCGCACGCAATGCTGCGGTCAGGTGGTGCATCAGAGTGATATTGGCGGGGTCATAGAGCGAAGCCCCTTCGGGTATCAATCCCATAGCACCCAAAATGCGTTCGGCGCTTTCATGGCCGCGTTCGGTCAGGAAAACCTGGTGCCCTTTCTCGTCCACCGTGAAATCTCCCGGCTTGGTGACACCCTCGCCGGTGCGTGGGTCTTCTTCACCCTCTTGCCGCTCCAGCTGTGGCACTACGGTGTTGATCGCCACATAGAGGTTAGTGTGATCTTCAGCTTGCCCGCTGATGATCAGGGGTGTGCGCGCTTCGTCAATCAGAATCGAATCCACCTCGTCCACGATCGCGTAGTTCAGCGTGCGCTGCACACGGTCCGTTGCCTCGTACACCATGTTGTCGCGCAGGTAGTCAAAACCGTATTCGTTGTTGGTGCCGTAGGTGATGTCGGCGTTGTAGGCCGCTTGCTTTTCCTCGCGCGGTACGCTGGGGTAATTGATGCCGACGGTCAGCCCCAAAAAGTTGTACAGCCGCCCCATCCACTGGGCATCGCGGGCCGCGAGATAGTCGTTGACCGTCACCACATGCACGCCACGCCCTGACAGCGCGTTGAGGTACACCGCCAAGGTCGCGGTCAGGGTTTTGCCCTCACCGGTGCGCATCTCGGCAATCTTGCCCTGGTGCAAGGCAATACCACCCACCAGTTGCACATCAAAGTGGCGCATTTTCATGATCCGCTTGGAGCCTTCACGTACCACCGCAAAGGCTTCGGGCAACAAATCGTCCAGGCTTTCCCCGTTCGTGAACCGTTGTTTGAACTCCTCTGTCTTGGCCTTCAGCGCTTCGTCTGAGAGTGACTCCAAGGACGCCTCCATGGCGTTGATGCGCGCGACCGTGCTGCGGTATTGCTTGAGGAGGCGGTCGTTACGGCTGCCGAAAATTTTGGTAAGGAAATTGAAGTCCATGGGATTCCGACAATTACAAGGTCCAACCCGTTTGTTGGCGACTTGCCGCGCGCTTGCGTCAACCGTGCATTTTATGCGGGTACAGACCGCCGACCGCTCTGCCCAGGCCAGGGCCCGAGCCCCGGGGCTTCAGCGACCGAGGCGGCTTGTGCCGGGCACTGTGGCCCCCACCGATGCGGCTTGGGTTTGGCCACCCGATTGAAGGAACTTTTGCGGGTCCTGCGCCACACCTCTAATCCGTACTTCAAAATGCAGGTGCGGCCCCGTGGAGCGGCCCGTCGTGCCAATTTCGGCGATTTTCTGCCCCCGCTTCACCACATCCCCGGATTTGACAAAAACCTGAGATGCATGGGCATAGCGCGTTAGTAATTCGTTGCCATGGTCGATTTCCACCATATTTCCATAAGCGGGGTGGGCTTGCTGGACCACGACCACGCCGCCCGCAGCGGCATAAATAGGCGTGCCAGCTACCGCCGGAAAGTCCAGCCCTTCGTGCAAGGCACTGCTCCCCGCAAAAGGATCGATCCGCCAACCAAAGCCCGACCCGACCACACCACCTTCGACCGGTGCCTGTGTGGGTAGCATCATTTGTTTCATTTTTTGGTCGAACAAGCGGGTTTCCATGAGCGTCAACACATCGGCGCGCTCTACCGCAGCGTGGTCCAGCTCGTCCATCATGGAATGCAAATCGGCCACGGTCATCGTCCGGGCGTCGATCAGCGCCCCACCGCGGCCCGGCTTGCTGCGCAGCAGCGCCGGGTCCACACCCGCCAAGCCGGAGAGGCGCTCGCCCAAGGACTCGATCTGGGTCATTTTGGCCTGCATTTCGCCCAGCTTCTTCGCCAGCACGTCGATGTTTTCGCGGGTGAAGCGGTCGCGCTGCGCAATTTGATCCTTGGCAACAAAACGCACCACCGACCCAAAAACCGGCCAGTCCTCGCGGACCGCTTTGACAAAAATCAGGTGGTAGAGACCCGCTGTCACCATCAGCAGCGCCAGCAACAGCCCAGCCAAAGCGCCCGCCAACTGCCAACCGGTCATACGAATGGCGACACTTCGCGTCAGCCGAGCGTCCGTGATAATCAATTCCATACTCCCCCTCCTCTTCATATGTATCGGCGATCACACCGAGGCAGAGACCCATGTCATTTTCACTGCAGGAAGCCACGCTCCGGGAACCCATGCTGGCGCACTTGCGCAAACTGGGCGCTGAATCGTCGCGTAACTTGGCTCTGGCGCTGCAAAAACTGCCTGAATCTCTGCACCATGCTGTGAAGGCTGGGCCTATTGAGGTGAATGCCCCAGGCCAACCGGGTGACGCACACCCCACAAAAGTCTGGTGCCTGATTGCGGCCAACAACGCCGCAGCAACTAAAATTCGGCAACTTCTCCCTCTGCTTCTCACCCATTTACAGGCCCAGGGAACGGGGGTGCATAGCATCCGCCTCGCTGTCGAAAAAAAGTCCTGAAGGCCCTCACTTCCTTATAGGAACTTTACACCAGGCAGTAAAAAATTCAATTTTATGCGGCTGCTTTGTAATTTTTTTCAATTCGTAAACTAGTGGTAACCCTAATAGATATCGCCCCAAGATGTCCGACACTTTGCTACCCATTCGGGATCGTTAATTTTCTGGAGTACCCTCAATGAACCAAATCAAACCCTCCTCACGTCGCGGAATGCTGAAGGGTGCAATTGCAGCCAGTGCGCTTGCGGCCCCCATGCTGTCCAAGGCGCAATCTGGACCGATCTCCATGCGTTGGCAGAGCACTTGGCCCGCCAAGGACATCTTCCATGAATACGCACTGGACTTCGCCAAGCTCGTCAATGACATGACCGGCGGCGAACTCAAGATTGAAGTGCTGCCAGCGGGCGCGGTTGTGCCTGCATTCGGTTTGTTGGAAGCTGTGACCAAGGGAACCTTGGACGGCGGCCACGGCGTGTTGGGCTACCACTACGGTAAGCAAAACGCGTTGGCATTGTGGAATTCTGGCCCCGCGTTCGGCATGGACGCCAACATGTTGCTGTCCTGGCACAAGTACGGCGGCGGCCAACAGCTGCTGACCAAACTGTACGCATCCATCGGTGCCAACGTGCAGTCGTTCCTGTACGGCCCTATGCCTACCCAACCTTTGGGCTGGTTCAAGAAGCCCATCACCAAACCAGAAGACTTCCAAGGTTTGAAATTCCGTACCAACGGCTTGGCGATTGACCTGTTCACCGCCATGGGCGCTGCCGTGAATGCTTTGCCAGGCGGCGAGATCGTGCCTGCCATGGACCGTGGACTGCTGGATGCTGCTGAGTTCAACAACGCAACCTCTGACCGTATCTTGGGCTTCCCCGATGTCTCCAAAGTGTGCATGCTGCAAAGCTACCACCAGAGTGCAGAAACCTTTGAAATTATGTTCAACAAGGCCAAGTACGACGGACTGCCAGCCAAAATGCGCTCGATCATTGCCGGCGCAGTGGAGGCATCCTCGGCTGACATGTCCTGGAAGGCGGTTGACCGCTATTCCAAAGACTACGTCGAACTCCAGGTCAAAGACAAAGTCAAGTTCTACAAAACGCCTGACAGCGTTTTGCAAAAGCAGCTCGAGCTGTGGGCAAACATCATCGAGAAGAAATCTTCTGAGAACGCTTTGTTCAAAGAGATCGTGGAATCGCAAAGAGGTTTTGCGGCGCGCGCCACCAAGTGGGAAGCGGATACCGTCGTGAGCCGCCGTATGGCCGTGAACTTCTTCATGGCGAAGAAGGGCTAAGATTGGTTGAAGCCCGGCACTGTGAAGTGCCGATGGCCATCCAAGGTCAACTTGGATGGCCTATTTTTTTACCCGAGAAGAAAAATGCAAAAGTTACTTTTTTCAGTTGACCGCCTCAGCACATTCTTTGGACAGATTTTTTCCTGGCTCATCTTGGCGCTCACCCTCATGATCTCCTGGGAGGTGTTCTCGCGCTATGTGTTGAACAATCCCCACCCCTGGGCTTTCGACGTCATGATCATGCTGTATGGCTCTGTGTTCATGATGGCTGGCGCCTACACCCTGTCCAAAAACGGGCATGTGCGCGGCGACGTGCTGTACGGGTTTTTCCCGCCACGATTGCAAGCGGGTTTGGATTTGGCCCTCTACATCTTGTTCTTTGTACCCGGCGTTTTTGCGCTAGCGTGGGCCGGCATCAACTTCGCTGGTGAATCCTGGGCGATTAACGAACATTCCAACGTGACTGCAGACGGCCCTGCTTTGTACCCGTTCAAAACCATCGTTCCGATAGCAGGCGCATTGCTCCTGCTTCAAGGTATCGTGGAGATCATCCGCTGCATCGTGTGCTTGCAAACCGGTGAGTGGCCGCAAAGAATGAGTGACGTGGAAGAAGTCGATGTGGATAAATTGAAAGAAATGGTCAACGTGAAAGACGAAGACATCCAAAAACTCAGTGCCTTGGCACCTGCTTCCCAAGGAACCAAAGCATGAAAAAAGAAATATATTTTGGCCTGACCATCATGGCGGGCGTGGTACTTGCAGCGTTTTTTATGTTGCCCGCCCCCGCTGACATGACCAACGGCCACCTGGGCTTGCTGATGCTGGCCCTTATCGTGGTGGCCATCATGCTGGGCTTCCCCACCGCCTTCACCCTGATGGGAATGGGCATGTTCTTCGCCTGGATTGCCTACCGAAGTCGCAACCCCGATCTGGCCGTGCAACAGACACTCGATTTGATGGTGCAGCGCGCCTTCTCGGTGATGTCAAATGACGTGCTGATCTCGATTCCGCTCTTCGTGTTCATGGGCTATCTGGTCGAACGCGCCAACTTGATTGAAAAGCTGTTCAAGAGCTTGCACCTGGCTATGGCCCGCGTGCCAGGCTCGTTGGCTGTGGCAACCATCGTGACCTGCGCCATCTTCGCCACCGCGACCGGCATCGTCGGTGCGGTGGTCACGCTGATGGGTCTTCTGGCCTTACCGGCCATGCTCAAAGCGAAATACGACGTCAAGATTGCGGCCGGTGCCATCACGGCCGGGGGATGCCTCGGCATTTTGATTCCCCCTTCTGTGATGCTGATTGTGTACGGCGCGACCGCCGGTGTATCCGTGGTCAAGTTGTACGCCGGCGCTTTTTTCCCCGGCATCATGTTGGCGACCCTGTACGTTGCTTACATCATTTTGGTCGCGAAGTGGAAGCCCCATCTGGCACCACCGCTGTCCGCCGAAGACCGGGTCGTACCCCTGCCAGCATTTGCCAAGGAAATTTCCAAGTCAGGCAGCACCAACGCGCTCGCGGGCTTGGTCGGTGCCATCAAAGGCAAACGCAACGCCGCAGTGCCCATGGGCGAACTGGGCAAGCATTTGGCGATTACCGTGCTTCCCATCCTGGCCACAGCCGCACTGCTGGGCTCGATTTATATGAGCATGACAACGCCGATTGAAGCCGTCGATGAGGGTGCCGTGGAAATGGGCCTCTTGATGGACAACCAGGACTCCGAGGCACCCCTCCTGGGCGGTCTGCAGGAGCCAGAAAGTGCCGACGGCTTGCAGCCCCCACCCATGGAAGGCGCAGCAGCGCCGGTCGCAGCGCCCGCTGCGGTCGGCACAAGTCGCAGAACCCGCTGCTGCCGCAGCGCCGGTAGCAGCGCCAGCGGCAGCGGAACGCCGCCCTGCGCCCCAAGGCTTTTGGATTGCGGTTGGCGTGGCTGCTGCGGCGCTCGCCTTTTTCTACGCCTACTTCAGCTTTGTGCGCTTGGAAATTTTCAAGATGCTGCTGGGTTCCTTTTTCCCGCTGGCCATGCTGATACTTGCGGTGCTGGGGACCATTGTTTTCGGTCTGGCTACGCCAACGGAAGCTGCGGCTATGGGGTCCTTGGGTGGACTGCTATTGGCAGCAGCCTACCGGCGCTTGAATGTTTCTATGGTGCGGGAGTCGGTGTACCTCACCGCCAAAACCAGTGCCATGGTGTGCTGGCTGTTTGTGGGCTCCAGTATTTTCTCGGCGGCGTTTGCCTTGCTGGGCGGACAGGAAATCATCAACCAGTGGGTCTTGTCCATGGACTTGACCCCGTTGCAGTTCATGCTTTTGGCGCAAGTGGTGATTTTCTTGCTGGGTTGGCCGCTGGAATGGACCGAGATCATTGTGATTTTCATGCCGATCTTTATCCCCCTGCTGCCACACTTTGGAATCGACCCCCTGTTCTTCGGTTTGATGGTGGCATTGAACCTCCAAACGGCGTTCCTGAGCCCACCGGTGGCGATGGCAGCTTTCTACCTGAAGGGTGTCAGCCCACCACACGTGACCCTGAATCAAATTTTCGCGGGCATGATGCCGTTCATGGGAATCCAGGTCATAGCCATCATCATGCTGTACGTGTTCCCCGGTATCGGAATGTGGCTGCCTGGGGTCTTGTACAGCTAAGCCTGTGAACAGCCCGGCCCAGGCGTCGAGTCCCTCGCGCGCCGTGGTGGATTCGCCGTACGCCTGGTTCCGGCTGTTCATTTCCTTGCTGATCATGACGATCGGCAACGCCGGTATGTGGGTGATTCCGGTGGTGTTGCCGGTGGTGCAGGCCGAGTTCCAAATCGGCCGTGCCGATGCCGCCCTGCCCTACACCCTGATGATGATTGGCTTCGGTCTGGGCGGCGTACTGATGGGCCGCCTGAGTGACCGCTTCGGCCTGTTCCGGCCCGCTGCTGGGCGCATCGCTGGCGATCGGGGCCGGCTTTGTTCTTGCAGCCCTCTCCGACACGATTCTCGGATTCGCCCTGGCCCATGGCATCCTGATCGGGCTGGTGGGCTGCGCGGTCACCTTTGCGCCGCTGATGGCCGACACCGCGCTGTGGTTCGCGCGCCGCCGCGGTATTGCGGTGGCTGTCTGCGCCAGCGGCAACTACTTGGCAGGCGCTGTGTGGCCGCCATTGATGGAGCACTTTATTGCGACAGAGGGCTGGCGCGCTACCTACATCGGAGTCGGCCTGTTTTGCACCTGCAGCATGGGCTTGCTGGCCCTGTTGATGCGCCAAGTCAGCACCCAGCGCGGAAGCAGCTATGGGGTCATCCACCGTGGACCAGCAGCGCGAACGCCCTTTCGACCTACCGCCCAATATCGCGACCGCGGCGCTGTGCGTGGCCGGCCTGTCCTGCTGCGTGGCCATGGCCATGCCGCAGGTGCATATCGTGGCCTATTGCACCGACCTGGGTTTTGGCGCGGCGCAGGGTGCGCAAATGCTGTCCATCATGCTGGCCTGCGGCATCGTCAGCCGCCTGGTCTCCGGCGCGCTGTCGGACCGCATCGGCGGCATCCGCACGCTGGTGCTGGGCTCGGCGCTGCAGTGCACGGCGCTGCTGCTGTTTCTGCCTTTTGACGGCCTGGTACCGCTGTATATCGTCTCGGCCATGTTCGGCCTGTTCCAGGGCGGCATCGTCCCGTCTTATGCGCTGGTGGTGCGCGAGAATTTTTCTCCCAAACAGATTGGCGTGCGGGTGGGCACCGTGATCATGTTCACCATGCTGGGCATGGCGCTGGGCGGCTGGATGTCGGGCAAGGTGTTTGACCTGACCGGCTCCTACCATGCGGCTTTTCTGAACGGCATCGGCTGGAACCTGCTCAACCTGGTGATCGCCGTCACCTTGTTGATGCGCCTGAGGAAGAAAAAATCGGAATCTGACCCCGATTAATTTACCGGCGCTGCAGCACGTGGATGTGGTCCGCGCCCAGGCTTGTTTGGCGCAGCAAGGTGTGGCCGGTTTGTTTGGTGAAGGCTTGGAAATCGCGCAGGGAGCCGGGGTCGGTGCTGATAACTTCAAGCACCTGGCCGGAGACCAGTTCAGCCAGCGCTTTTTTGGCTTTCAAAATTGGCAGCGGACAGTTCAAGCCACGCGTATCCAGCGACTTGTCGATGGCGGGTAATGCGGTGTCGGTCACGGCGCGCTGGTTCAGGCGGGAAATACGCCGGTGGACAGGTAACGGTCACCCCGGTCGCAGACGATGAACACAATGGTCGCGTCGCGCACCTCGGCGGCGATCTGCTGTGCTACCCAGCACGCGCCCGCCGCAGAGATGCCGGCAAAAATACCCTCCTCGCGCGCCATGCGCCGGGCCATTTCTTCGGCGTCGGCCTGGCTGACCAGGCGGATCTCGTCGACCACGCTGGCGTCGTAAATCCCCGGCAGGTATTCCGGCGACCATTTGCGGATGCCGGGAATGCGCGAGCCCTCGGACGGCTGCGCGCCAATGATCTGGATACCGGGGTTTTGCTGCTTGAGGAAACGCCCCACGCCGGTAATCGTGCCGGTGGTGCCCATGGCGCTGACAAAGTGGGTAACTTGGCCCCGTGTATCGGCCCAAATTTCCGGGCCGGTGGTCTCAAAGTGGGCGCGCGGGTTGTCGCCATTGCCGAATTGGTCCAAGCACCTTACCCTTGCCCTGGGCCTGCATCTGCAGCGCCAGATCGCGCGCCGACTCCATGCCGCCCGCCTTGGGGGTGAGAATGAGTTCGGCCCCAAAAGCCTTCATGGTCTGGGCGCGCTCGATGGACAAATCTTCGGGCATCACCAAGACCATGCGGTAGCCCTTGATCGCAGCGGCCATGGCCAAAGCGATGCCGGTATTGCCCGAGGTGGCTTCGATCAGGGTGTCTCCCGGCGCAATATCGCCGCGCTCCTGCGCCCGCGCAATCATGGCCAGCGCCGGGCGGTCCTTGACTGAGCCCGCAGGGTTGTTGCCTTCCAACTTGCCCAGAAGCACATTGTTGCGCGGGGCGGCGTTACCTGCACCGATGCGCTGCAGCGCGACCAGCGGGGTGCGGCCAACCAGTTGGTCCAGCGAGGGATAAGAATTCGGTGCGGGCGGATTCACGCTTGGCTGTCCACGTAACGACCCTTTTCTTTGGGTGGGCTGGACGTCTCTCGGCGCTCGGATTGCACGCGGTCCAGTTGGTCGCGGGCCTGGGCCACCTGCGCGGCGCGGGCCTGCGCTTGGGCGCGCTCCAAAGCGGCACCGTCGGCCACCCGCTTTGGCATTTGCTTGGCTTCTGGCTCAACGGGCGCAGAACGAACATTCGTAATGGCATTCATAGCAACTCCTGGCAATCTTGGTATCAACTATAGCTTCCGCCAGACGGCTACAAGCCCCAGTTCGCCCCCGCCCCCAAAAGCGTGGCCACCCCCAGCACGGCGAACAGGGCCGCAGCGATGCCGTGCACCAGCCGCATGGGAATCTTGGCTGAGAGGCGGTCACCGATGAACACTGCGGGCACATCGGCAATCAGCATGCCCAAAGTCGTACCCACCACCACCAGCACCGGGTCCGGGAAATGCGCCGCCATGGCGATAGTGGCGATTTGGGTTTTGTCGCCCATCTCGGCCAGAAAAAAGGTGATCAGCGTCGCCCCGAAAACGCCCCAGCGTCCGCCCATATCGCCTTCGTCGTCTTCGATCTTGTCCGGAATCAGGGTCCACGCAGCCATCCCGATGAATGACGCGCCCAACACCCAGCGCAAGATCTCCGGGCTCAAACTGGCCGTGATCCACGCCCCCAGCGCGCCCGCCAAACCGTGGTTGACGACGGTGGCGCAAAAAATGCCCGCGATGATGGGCAGCGGTTTTTTGAATCGGGCCGCCAGCAAAAAAGCCAGTAACTGGGTTTTGTCGCCCATTTCGGCGAGGGCCACAATGCCGGTTGAAATCAGTAAAGCTTCCACGCGGGCTTTCGAGGTCTTGAATCAAGGCGCATTATGGCCACACGCCCGCGCACCATAACCCGCAGGGCGGGCCACCGTGTGCGGCGCCTACATTGACGCGTCGAGGATCTCGCGGTAGTCGTCCCGGGTCGCAATGCGCGGGTTGGTCTTGTGGCAGTGGTCGGCCATCGCACCATCGATCACGCGCTCGAACAAGTCTGCGGTGAGGCCCAGCGCCCCCAGACCGGCGGGCAGGCCCAGGCGGTCATTCATGGCGCGAATCGCGTCCGCTATCGCGTCTCCGCCGGCGTCACAAGCGCCCAGCCCCATGGCTTGCGCCATGCGCTGCAACCGTTGCTCGTTTTGAATCGATGGCGCAGCAGCGTTAAAACGCACCACTGCAGGCAAAAACAGGGCGTTGAGGGTGCCGTGGTGCAAACGCGGGTTCACGCCGCCCAAACTGTGGCTCAGGCTGTGTACGCATCCCAGCCCTTTCTGGAAGGCCAGTGCACCTTGCATGCTGGCGCTCATCATGTTCCAGCGCGCCTCGCGATCACCACCGTTGGCGGTGGCGCGGGCGATATGGCCCCAGCCACGGGCCAGTCCGTCCAGGCCAATGCCGTCTGCGGGCGGGTTGACCGCCGGTGCCATAAACGTTTCCATGCAGTGCGCAATCGCATCCATGCCGGTGGCCGCAGTCAGCATAGGCGGCAAGCCAAGGGTCAACTCGGGATCGCAAATAGCCGTCTTCGGCACCAAAAACCAGCTGTGAAAACCCAGTTTGCGCCCATCGTCAACGATGACGATGGCACCACGCGCCACTTCGCTACCCGTGCCCGCCGTTGTCGGCACTGCGATGAAGGGCAGCACGCGCTCCGTTATCCTGGGACTGCCGCCCTCAATGGTGGCGTAGGTTGTCAGCGGGCCTTCGTGGGTGGCCGCAATGCAAACCCCTTTGGCGAGGTCCAGACTAGAGCCGCCGCCCACGCCAATCAGTCCGTCGCAACCTTCTTTTTTGAGCAGCGCCACGGCCGCGCGCACCGCCGCCTCGGTTGGGTTGGAAGGCGTTTGATCAAAGACCGCACAGGGATGATCGCCCAAGGCCGCCAAGGCCCGGTCGAGTACCCCAGCGGCGCGCACGCCCGCGTCGGTGACGATGAGCGGCTTGCGCATCCCCGTACGCTCGCACTCTTCGCGAAGCTTGGAGATCACACCAAAGTCAAGGTGGATCTGGGTGATGTACTGGATGAATGCCATGGGTCGGTCCGGGGTGGAATCAAATGAATCAGGAAACCAAGGATTTTTGCCCGCTAGCGAGACAAATTTCGCTGATGCGTAACCCGTTGGCCAATACACGCGAAGGAAAGACTTCCTTCAAGCGTTCCTCGTGAACAGGAATCACACGCTTGACCTCGTAGTCGACGGACTTCATGATGTCCTCTGTGGTCATCACCAAGTTGGTGATGCTGCCGAGAGCCAGCCCAACGGGTACATACATCTTGTCGCCACCGGTGCCTTCGAGGTTTTCGTAGACGTAAATCAAATCACCAGCCAGCACCCAACCGTCCCGTGATTGGGTTTGCATGTCGTTGCGCACATGGACCCACTGGCAGCCGTAGGTATGCGTGTCGGGCGCGGCGTGCAGGTCGATGCCAGGAATGGCGTCCTGCATATCCCCTTGCACCAAGCGCAAGCGGCCCTGGCGGGCCAGATCAGCCGCACGCAAGACATCCGACGGATCGGTCGCCACCATCATGTAACGCAGTCGGTCGGGCAAGGACATGGCCCATATCCATTTGCTCAGCTCACGTTCCTGGATATAAAAAGTGGCGTTGGGGAACGCATCCGTATTGCCCATGTGATCAAAGTGGGCGTGGGTGATAAATATGGTGTCCACGTCCTCCGGACGGATGCCGCAAGGCGCCAGCACGTCAGCGGGGGAATGCCAGTTTTCAACGAGGAATTTTTCAGCGATGTAACGCCCGTACTCTTTGTCGTTGTAGCCGACATCCACCATGGCTATGTGGTCCTTGCTCTTGATCAGCACATAGCAGTACGGCAGCTTGCGGATGCCCTGGTTGTGCGCGCCATAAATCACGCTGCTGACCGCGCACTGGCTGACGTACGCGTATTCCAGGACCCATATGGAGTATTGCGACATGAAAATTCCTGATGTATGCGGGGTGTTCAATAGGTGGTCGCGGCAGCCACAGGTGCCGCAGCACAGCTGCAGCAGGCCTGGCTGAAGTCCAGCGGCATCAAGCCCAGACCTTCGATCGCGCAGCCGCTGAGCGTGCGCCCTGCCGCTTGCAGATCGCGGGTCCAGGCGTCCAGGCGGGTGTGCAAACCCTCGCCCCGTGGCATGGTCTGACTGAAAGCGCGCACCACGGCCAAAGTCGCCTGCAGAGCGCCCAGCAGGCAAGCGTGGTGCCGCTGCGCGCCCACCGGCGCAGCGACGCCGCGCAACTCGGAATCGGCATGCAGCGCCTGCTCCACCACGGTCGCAACGGTGGGCCAATCAGATTCAAAACGGCTGCCCAGTCGCGCCAGAATGAGCAAACCGGCAAGCTGCCCCAGCACCCGGCCCAGTCGGTCATAGCCGGGGCGCAGCGCCAGCCCGTAGCGGATGAAATCATCGCGGTCCAGCCCCGGCCCAGGCGTCAAGGGCGCGGGCAAATCCACCGCATCGCAACCGGGCTGGTGTATGACCAGCGCCTGTTCAGCGAGAGCACGGATACGGGCAGGACGCATACCGGTATCAGCCCTTGCGTTCGCGGATGATGCGCAGTGCTTCTTTGAGATAGACCTTGAAAACGGGGTAGTTCTCGCTCATCGGGAAATGCCCGATGTCTTCCATCTCGATGTAGACGCCACCCTTGATCCGCCGGGCGGTGTTTTCGGTCATCTCGGGCGTGGTCAGGTAGTCGTAGGTACCGGTCATCATGATCACCGGGCACTTGCGGCCGTCGATGCGCTCCAGATCCTCGCGCAAGTCGTGGTCGACTGAGTAGAAATACAAATCACCCTTGAAAGACTCGGAGCCCTGGCTGTAATAGAACCAGGTCAACCAACGGTCCATCTCGGGCGATTGCGGCGCCATGAGGTCCCACACGCCGCTAGCGCACACCTGCGCTGCGTTGGAGTGGGGATGACGCCACCAATCCAGAAAAAATCCGGGCGCATAGTCACTGGCCTCGACGGGAATCACCGCCTTGAAGCGATCGGGGTGGCGCAAAGCCAATTGCAGCGCCACATTGCCGCCAAACGAGGAGCCCATAAAAATCGGGTCGCGCAATTCCAAGGCATCGCAGAGCTTCATGATGAAGTTCACATAGTGGTCGGCAGTCAGCTTGTACTCGGACTCCCACCATTTGGAGTTGTGCGGCGGGTCTGACTTACCGTGGCGCGGCAGGTCATAGGCGATCACGTTGTAGTGCTTGGTGATCTCTTCGTCCTCCAGCAAACCGCGCCACTGGTGGTTATGGCAGCCAGCGGTGTGCTGGCAGATAACGGGCTGGCCGGTGCCGTTTTGCAGGTAGAAAACTTTGTATTCCATGCCGTCCACATCGATGGTGACGTAGCGGCCGGTGACAGGTGAATGGCGTGCCATGGTGGTGTCCTTCGCGATAAAAAATGGGTGGTGGGGCGGATCAGACCGGAACGCCGCATTTGCGCAGCAGCTCGAATTGGAGGGTGAAATTGCGCAGGTTCTGCATCATGATCAGGATGTTGCCCTCCATCTTCAGATCGTGGCGGAAGCTCGCAGCCCAAATGCCATGGAACATCGGTCGCGGCACGGGGCGGGCAAATTCGCGCCAGGTCTGCGCACTGGCACGCAAGGCAAAGTCGTAGGCGTCCAGCGGTGCCGGATCGGTGTTGACGTGGCGCACTTTGCCGTCGAGCATTTCCACAATCACCTTGGCCTCGCCCATATCCCACATGTAGCTGCAGGTGTAGTAGCGGGCCATCGCGGCGATGGCCTTGTCGCTGTCGGACAGGGTCTTGAACTTCACTGCCCAGCTTTTCAGATCTGTTGCCATAAGGGCTCCTTCATGATGAAAATTAATGAGATATGCATTGCTTGAATACGCGGTAAAAAAACTCACCCGGGGGCTTGCTGCCGAATCAGATCCATCTGTTCCGGGCCAGGCGGGCTGGCCATGCGCATGGGATAGGCCAGCAGCCACAGCACCATGACGCCCAGCGCCCACCAGATCATTTGCCACAGCCACAGCGAAGGAATACCCCCCACCCAGGCCGCGATACCGCCGTTGGGCGCGCCCAACAAGTCATTACCCAAAATCGCACCGGGACCCACCGCGAAGAAAAACCAAACCAACGTCAAGGACCAGGCCACCGGCCGCAAAAAGCGCTGCCGCACTGGCATGGCCACCGTTGCGGCGAAAAAGCGGTGGAAAGCCTGCCGGTGCGCGCGGTCGTTCTTGTAATTGGAAATCCAAGAGACCACCACGCAAAACACGATGTTGACCACAATACCCCAACCCGCCGAGTGGATAGTCCAGGGCCAACGGCCCCAGGGCAAGTCAAAACCCAGGAACTGGCAGATGGTCGCGCCCAAGGGCTCGGTAATCAGCACCACAAAAGACCCCGCCACCAGACCCACGCCCGCCCCTTCGCGGGTAATCCACGGAATCCAGCAGACACCGGCCAGCGCGGGCCACAATTGCACCGACAGCCCCAGCGCCAATGCACCGAGCTGCACCTGTGCATTCGGCGCAAACGTGGCCAGCAACAACGCACAACCGAGCAGCGCAGCAATAGCGCATCGGGCATAGAACTTTTGCCGGGCCGCATCGGCCATGGGCGTCATGTAGCGCAGACATCACATCGCGCACGATGATGGTGCCGGTGGTGGTCACCAACAAGGCCACCATGGCGTGGATGGCCGCCAGCGCGCACACCGTTAACAGCGCCGTGAACCAGGGTGACTGCGCGGCCAAGGTCAGCAGGTACTGGGCGTACAACTGGCCCTCCTGGCCCGGCGGCAACTCCGGCAGCACCCGCGCCAGGGACAAGCCGGCCGCATTCAGGGCCGCAGTCGCGCCCAAAAAGTCTGCGCCCAAACCTGCCAGGACCGCAAAAAACACCAGCAGGACTCCCATGCCCGCGCCACTCACCCAGACCTGTTGCGGGCCGAATCCGCGGGCATCGCGGCAGCTGAAAGCCAGCATAGAAAAAGCCGGCGATGCCTGTATGCCCATGAACGCGAAGCAGGTGGATAACACCATGGCGGCGGTCCAGATACCGGCCACCGGCGCTTCTTTACCCAGGCCTGCGGTGAACTGCATGACTCCGGGAGATGCCAAATAGGCGTTGTAATTTTGTGCGCTGCTGCCCCAGGGTCCAACCGGCCCTGCACCCAGCTTGGCCAGAGCTTGCATCAGCGCGTTAAAGCCTTGGTCTGCGCCCAGATGCCACAGCGCCACGAGCCCCAGCGCCAACAATCCGCTGCACAGCAGCAAGCCCTGCAAGCTGCCCACATACGCCGCCGCACGCAGACCTCCAATGCAAAGGTAGAGCATCAGCACCAAGGTCAACACCCACATGGCCAAATGGGCCGGTATGGCACCACCACTCACCCACTGCACCAGGCTGCCGCCCGCTGCCAGTTGCAGACCCGCGTAGGGAAGCGCGCCAAACAGCGCAATGCCGATCACCATGATCCGCAGCGCGTCACCGCCGTAGTAATCACTCAGCATCTCACCCGGCGTGACATAGCCATGGCGCTTGCCCAGCAGCCACTGCCGCTTGAAAAACAGCACGCCGGTTAGCGGCACGGTTACGGCCAGCAATGCCAGTTGACCGAACTGCAAGCCGTCGCGCATCACCAGCGACGGGAAGCCCAGCAGCGTCCAGGCACCAAAGGTCGCTCCGGTGGCAAAGAGCCCGAAAACCCATGCCGGCAGCCGGCGACTGGCCAGCAGAAAGTCAGCTGGCCCGGCCTGTACACGCGCGCTGCTGACACCCCATAGCACGCAGTACGCGCAGTACAGGGCCAGCAGTGCAAGCAACCAGATCAGGACTTGGCTCATCTTATTTCCCGGCCTTGCGGTACCACAGGCTGTGCACCATGTTCCAGGTCCCACGGGTTCCGTAGCGGATGATCAGGTACAGCGCCAACACCAGGGCCATGACCGAAAAGCCAGTAATGCCCAGGCCCAGATTGACGCGGTTGTATTGCGGGGTCAATAAGGCGGTGACCACGAAAACCAAGGCAAACAAGCCAAACAAAATAAGACCCAGCGCCACCTCGCCGGCATTGAAGCCCGAGTCGAAAAAGTGGTTGATCAGCACATGCCCCACAAATCCGCCGATCAACAAGGCATAGCCCAACAAACCGCAGGTCCAGTCCGAGGCGTTGAATCCACTGAGCAAAAACGCCATGCCGAAGCTACCCGCCAGCCCCCAATGCGTCATCACCGCCAGTCTGCGCTCCAGGCTGGCGATGCGATGTTTACGGTCGTTAGCGTTCATCGGCACGGGCTTTGGCAATCAATAGCTGGGTAGGGGCAAAGCCCTGTCACACCGCGCCGTGGACCGAGTCAGCGCCATCGGTCTTGTCGTCCGTCACCGGAAGCGCCACGACATTACCCAGCTGACCCAGGCTGGTAATCGAGGCCGGCGACATGCCGATCTCGCCCAGCAAGGTATCCACAAACGGTGCCTGGGCACGGAAACGCAGGGCGGAATTGACCACGTTATCGGCCAGGCTGCCATTGCGGTTCGGACCGCTGCCGTCGCCGCTGCCACCGGAGCCGCCGCCTCCGCCCGCATTGGCACCACTCAAACCCGGCAGGCCGTCGACCTGCAAAATCTTGATCGAGTCGATGTTCTCCATCGGCTTGACGCTCTCACGGATGATGCTGGGCAGGTTTTCGATGAGCTTGGTGTGCAAGCCGCTGCGCCGTGACGCGTCGGAGCGCATGTTTTCGGCTTCGTTGAGCTTGCGCTTGCCATCGGCCTCGACGTCGTAGCGGTATGCCGCAGCCTCGGCGGTCACGCGTTCGGCGCTGGCATGGTCGACGGCTGCGATGCGCTCGGACTCCGCCTCTTTGGTGCGCTTGATCGCTTCGCGCTCGGCCTGCTGGCTGGCCTGGATCAGGTCGATCGCCTTGCGCCGTTCGGCCACCTCGGTCTCGCGCACGGTGGCCACGTGTTCCTGCGCTGCAATCATCAGTGCACGGGCACCTTCGGCCTGGGCCTGCGCCTCGGACTCGGATTTGGACATTTCGGCCACCGCAATCACCCGGTTCTGCTCCTCAATCTCCAAAGCCCGGCGGCGCTGGATGTCGAGCTGCGCGGTCTCCTGCTCACGCAGGATGCGCTCGGTCTCCACCGCACGGATCTGGTTGATGCGGGATTTCTCAATCTGCTCGGTGGCGCGGATTTGCACCTCTTCGGTGTCGCGCTCGCGCTCGGTTCGCTCGCGGGCAATCTCGGCTTTTTGCTGGGCACGCCGGGTGGCCACTTCGCTCTCCTGCTCCAAGCGCGCGTATTCGCTTTCACGGTCGATGCTAAGAGCCAGCTTCTCGGACTCCAGATTTTTCTTGCGGATCGCAATCATCGTGTCCTGCTCGATGTCATTGCGCTTTTTCTTGCGGGTCTCGATCTCTTCGGTCAGGCGGGTCAAACCTTCGGCGTCGAAGGCGTTGGTGGGGTTGAACATCTTCATGTCCGCCTGGTCCAGGCTGGTCAGCGAGGCGGTCTCCAGTTCCAGGCCGTTGTCGGTCAGGGAATTGGCCACCAACTCCTTGACGCCACGGATGTATTCGCTGCGCTTCTCATGGATTTCTTCCATGGTCATGCGCGCCGCCACCGAGCCCATCGCGTCGACAAAACGACCTTGCACCAGGTCTTTGAGGCTGTCGGGGTTGAGGGTGCGGTTACCCAGGGTACGCGCTGCTGCTGCCACCGCTTCGACCGTGGGAATCACCCGCACAAAGAACTCCACACTCACCTCGATACGCATGCGGTTTTTGGTGATGAGCGACTTCTCGCCCATGCGCCGCACATCGATGCGCAGCGTGTTCATGCTGACCTCGGTGATGTCATGCACGATAGGCAGAACCAGCGCACCGCTGCCCATGACCACCCGTTCTCCGCCAAAGCCGGTTCGAACAAATGAGAGGTCTTTGGACGAGTGCCGGTACAGCCAGTGCAGCAGGTACACAACAATCGCGATAACAATCGCAACCAGGATAACGATAGCAATAATGTCGGCGCCGTTCATAGGTCAAGCCCTCCAAGTCTGAAACGAAAAATCAACAAGAAAACTCATGTGTGCGCACATCACCGGGAACTTCCGGAGTCACGCACCGAGGCGGACAACACAGTCAAACAAAATGCCACCGTGTTCACCACATCGCCCAGGTTGTAGACGATATTGAGCTTGGCGTCGCTCACGCCACCGGCAAATGCGACGATGAAATAAGTCAGCGGGTACAAGGCCCAGCCGATGGACACAATCAGCCGCATCCAGAAATAGCCCCGGTGCACGCTGAAGTTGCTGCTTTTGGCGCTGACCTCACTCATGCGGCCGAAGAAGACCTCGCCCAGCACATACAGCCAACAGGCCAGTCCGATCAGGAAACCCAGCGAGGGGTACATCAGATTGGTCTCACCCAGGTAGCGCGCCGTCACCATCGCAACCGATGCCACCAGCAGACGCCAGAACAGCCAGGTCGACAGCGGCGCCATGGTGTTCACAAAGAAATACATCACCATCACCTGCAATGGCATGCTGACAAACCACAGGATGTAGCGGTAAATCGCCGGCATCTGCCCGCTGGCCTGCCAGACCTGTCCGGCCTGTAAATAGTGCAAGGCGCTGACCCCCATGACCAGTCCGGCCATGGTCAAAGGCAGCTTCCACTTGCGCGTAACCCAGCCGGTGCCCATGAACAGCAGCACGGTTGCGGCCAGTGTCAACAGCAACAGCAGCGAGAACGTGCCACTGGCGACATCGGTAGCCTCAAGCAACTTGGTATTCATACAAAGGTCTCCATACGGTTCAATTCGGTCGGGTTCTGGGTCAGGTAGAAGGTCATGATGCGGCGGCGGGTCTTAAATCTGCGTGCGGATGTGCGGCGAGCGGGCGTACAGGGCCACCATGGGCAGGATCAGCAGGCCGAAAATGAACTGCTGCCATTCAAACTTCAGGCCCATGCCCACCAAAAATGAAGTCAGCACCTGCAGCACCAGGACACCAATGACTGTGAACCCATAGCCGCCTTGGCCCCCCAGCAGCGAGGTGCCGCCCATCACGACGGCGGCCAGGGTCATAAACAAATAAGGTTGTCCGACACCGATGAATCCGCCGCCGCTCCAGCCCAGCAGCAACACACCGGTTAACGCAGCCACAGTGCCGCTGACCATATAGGCAATCACCCAGTAGCGCCGCTCGCTGATCGACAGCCGCGCGGCCGACGTGCGGTTGCCGCCTACGGCGTACAGATAACGGCCGTACACGGTGTTCTTCATGCCGTAAATCAGAACGATGGCGACCACGGCCCAGATCAGAATAACCGGCGGTATGGACAGACCGAAGGTGGTTCCGTTCATGGCGGCCAGATTTTTCAGCCAATTGGGCACCACGCCGAACACATTGCCCGCAAAGGCGCTGCCGATGCTGGTGACGATCTGGGTCAGGCCGGAGACTGCAAAACCCACGCCCAGCGTCAGGATCAAGGCTTGGCCCTGCAAGCGGTAGCTCAGCATGCCGTTGAGCCAGCCAATCAACGCACCCAGCAACAGCACGATCAGGATCGCAACCCAGGAATACATGCCCAAACCGATGAGGTAGAGCAGAAACACGTTGGAAGCGCCAATCACAAAAGGAATCGAGAGATCCAGGCCGCCCAGCAGCGCCACCAGCGTCTGGCCGACGCAGGCCAGACCCAGGAATGCAGCAAACAGCAGCATGGACTTGATGTTCTGCCCAGACGAAAAGCCCTCGATAAAAATGCTGCCCACGGTGAACATGGTGATCAGCACCATCAGCCCGATAAACGCGCTGCGGTTGTCCACGAACAACTGGCTGACCTGGACCGTGAAGACCAGCAAAGCGCACAGCACCAAAAAGGTGACGATGTTGAGCCAATTGAAAAAGCCGGTCACCGTGGCCGATGCGATCAGGAAAATGCCCAGAATCACCAACAGGGCAATGATCAGAATGCGGTGGCGGTACACAAAGGCCCGCGCCAGCGCAAAACCGCTGGGACCATCGCCGCTGTCTTCCGCGCCGAACTTGGCATGCGGCGCGACATAGGCATTCCAGGTCCAGATGACCAGCGCAAAGGTGGCTGCGGTATAAAAAATCAGTTCCTGCAACACCACTTTTTGCACGATGCCCAGGATGAAACCCAGCCCGGCAATCAGAATGGCCAGAATCAGGCCGACCCACTGCAGCGCCGACAGCCGGGTGTAGAGGGTCTTGGGCGCGTTACTCATGTCCCCTCCTTGGCGGGCGGCGTTGCCTCAGGCTGGCTTGCCGCGTCCGCAGGGAATTCGGCTGGTGCGTCAACCGGCGTGGTCGCTTCAACAGGTGCGGGTGCGGGTGCGGCAAGCACTGGTGGCGACACAGGCGTCACCGCCAGCGAAGGCGGCATGTGGCTGTTATCCCACGCCAGGTAGGCTGCCAAGACCAGCAGACTGATCAGGATGTAGACCATGCGGGGCGAGAAACGCCGCTGGCGGGTCTGCAAGACCATGGCGCGCGCCACAATCAGCAGCGCAATCGCCAGCAGCAAGGACAGGGCAATGGGCTGGGCCAGCGTGCTACTGGCATCGTGGGAGGCATTCACCTCCTCAAAGAAGAATCCGGTCGCAGCAACAGCATCGGGCGCTGCAGGCGGTGGTGCTGCAGGGGCTGGTGCTGCGGCGTCAGAAACAGCCGCAGGCGGCGCGGGCAGGTTGTAGTCAAATTTGGCATGCAGGATGACCCCGGCAAACAAGGTGCTCAACACAATGAAGATGATGGTGGGCGAGATATTGGGAATGCGCCGCTGCAGCCAGGGTATCGCCACCGTGAGCAACAGCGACAAAACCAAAATCAAACCGTAGGCCAGGTCGGTGACAAAACCCTGCACCGCGCCGAAGCTGAAGGTGGCCAGCACATAGCCGATCAGGAACAGGTTCACCGCGCCCAGCAGCGAACCGATGACGCCGCCACGCCCGCCCGCCAAACTGGTACCGCCCAGCACCAGCGCAGTCACCGCAATCAGCGTGTAGGTCGTGCCCTGGGTGGGGTCACCCGATCCGATCAGGGCGGTGTAAGTGAGCGCAGCCAGCGCTGCAAAAACACCGGCAATACAGTGCGCGCCGAGCCGGACGATGGTGATGCGAACCCCGCTGGTATAGGCGGCACGTTCGTCAGAGCCCATGAGGCGCAGGTGGCCGTAAAAAGCGGTGCTGGTGAAGACCAACCAAGCAGCGGTGCTGAGCACCAGAATGACCAGAATCGGGGAATCCAAGGTGGTGCCCAGACCCCAGGAAGACATCCACTCCGGCGCCGTACCGCCAGGGCGCGGCAATATCACCAAATTGATGCCAGACAAGGCCAGGTAACCGCTGAGCGCCACGATGATGGGCTGCACCCGCACATACACAATGATCAGCGCCATCAGCAACTGGTAGGCAACACCCACGGCAATGGCGTACAAAAAGAAGGACACCGGCGACTCCAGCGCGCCCATGCCGCTGAGCACTACCAGGGTCACGTTGATGAAACCCATCAAGGGTCCGATCGACAAATCGACCGTGCCGCGCCCGGCAATCGCCAGCGCCATCAAGGCATAGGTCGCCAGCGCCAGTGGCGTCAGCACAATCACGGCGCTGCCGATGCCCGCAGGTGAAATCAAATTGGGGCTGCGCAAGACCGCGATGATCAGCAGCAGAAACAGCAACAGAATCGGCACCAGCATGTATGTGCTGGAGGATGCCGACGCCGGGGCCGTGCTGCTGCCTTCGTTCACGAACGACTGCCTTTTGCGGCTTCGCCGTATTCCACGATCTTGATCCCACTGCGCCCGCTCGCTACCGCGCTGCGCGCCGCAGGAGCCGCACGGTCATCGAATTCCATGATTTTCATGGTGGACTTCACGGCGGGCGCGGGGGCCGTATCCTGGCGCCCAGCGGCTGATGCGACAGGGGCAGCCCGCCCGCTGGCAGCGCCGCCGGTGTTGAATTCCATGATCTTGATCTTCGGGCGCGCGCTGGAGGACGATGAAGCTGGCGCTGGCATGTCCGGTTTGGCATCCGACGCGCCCGGAACAGCGCGCAAAGCTTCCAGGCTGGGTGCGTCGGTGTGGGATGGCTTTTTGTCAAAGCTTGGATAGGCGCTGCTGCGCCGCTTCCAGTTATCGGCATCGCCGGGCTGGGGCGTGGCGGCGTCGCCACCGAATTCCACAATTTTCATGGGCTCCTCCTCAAAAGCGGGATCGACATCAACGGGGTGCACCTGGCCAGCCCGGGTCTGGCCGAACATGGCTTCCAGAATCGGCGTAGGGTGGATGTCCGGGCCAGTGAACTCGTCAAAAATGCTGCCATTGCGAAACACCAGCACACGCGAACAAAATCCGACAAATTCTTCAATCTCGCTGGACAGATACATCACCGACTTGCCCTGCGCGGCAAACTCCCGCAGGTGGCGATACAGCTCAGCCTTGGCACCGACGTCAATGCCGCGCGCGGGGTCGTTCAACACCAAGATGTCGGGGTTCAGGGCAAAGGCCCTTCCGATCAGCACCTTTTGCTGGTTGCCGCCGCTCAGCGAGGTGATTTTGTTACCGCGTTCGCCCATGCGAATGGCCAGACGCTCAACTTCCCAATCAAAAATTCCCACCAAATCAGACCAGGCGATCAGCCCGAGCCAGCCGCCGCGCGTCTTTCGGCGGTATAGCGGCATGAGTAGGTTCTCGTAAATGCTCAGGTTGGCAAAAATGCCTTCGCGCTTGCGGTCACCGGATACATAGCAAACGCCCTGGCTCACGGCCGAGTGCAAGCCCTCAATAGCCTGATACACACCCTGCCGGTCGCGAACCTGGGGCGCGCTTCCCATGGCGGGATCGACTCCGGCCATCATGCGCACAAACTCGCTTTGCCCCTGCCCGTCCAGACCTGCAACCCCCAGGATTTCACCCTGGCGCAAGCGGCAGCGCACCGGGCGGGCCCTGGGCCAGACCTGCAAGGCGTCCACCCGCATCACCGCAGCACCCAGCTGCTGGGTGGAGCGCGCAGCCTGTGCCTCTTCATTGCCCTGCGCTTTTCCGGTCATCAGGCGCAGCAGGTTTTTTTCGGTGATCTCGGCTTTCTCCAAAACCCCGACATCCACCCCATCACGCAGCACCGTAGCGCGGTCACAGACCCGGATCAGCTCGGCAATCCGGTGGGTGACGATGATGACGGCACAACCGCCGTCGCGCAACGCGCGCATCTTGGCGAACAGACGCTCGGTGGAATCCAAATCCAGCGCTGCGGAAGACTCGTCCAGGATCAACACCCGGGGCTGGCACAAGAGGGCCCGGCCGATGGTGATCCATTGTTTGATATTCAAAGGCAGGCTGCCAACCGGCGTCTGCGGGTCAATCGGGATGCCCGCGAGCTCACGCATCAAGGTGGCAGCCGTGTCATTTTTTTCTTGGGAACTCAGCGCGCGGGACCACAAGCTGTCCGCGCCGACATACAGGTTCTCGGTCACCGTGCACTCGTCGGCAACCAGAACTTCCTGAAACACAGTGGCAATACCCGCCGCACGCGCCTCGTGGGGTGCAGCTGGACTTAAACCCAGAACGGACACCTGGCCGGAATCGGCCGGAACCACCCCGGAAATCACTTTCGCTAAAGTGCTTTTGCCGCAACCGTTGCCGCCCACAATCGCGTGGATCTCGCCCAGGCGCGCATGGAAATTAACGCCGCGCAGCGCTTGCGTCGAACCAAACGCTTTGCGTACTCCGACGATGGAGATACCTTGTCCTGCCACCGGCGCAGACACGGCATCGTGGAGGCTGGTCGATTCGGATAAGGAGGAGCCGCTCAAGAAGAATCCAGAAAAAGAAAAATCATTCAACCCAGCGCTACACCGCCCGGCCCCATCGGGCCGCGGCGGTGTAGCGCTGCATGTACCCGGCCGTTCAGAACGACCGGGCGATCACTATCAGCGCTTGAACTTGGTCGGATCCGCTGGACGCAGGAAGAACTTGTCCAGGTAGGCGGCGCTGCTGCCCCAACGGTCAGGACCGACGTTGACCCACTTGTCCGAGTCTTCGCTGCAATTTTCAGGGATGATTTTCTTGACGTCGTCATAGCTGAAGCTGATGGCGTCGACCAGAACCGATTGCATCTTGGGGCCCTGGCCCTGCAAGGTACGCATCATGATGTTCCAGGTCAGCTCGATGTCGTCGCCGGGAGGCCAGACTTGAATCGCCGCGCTGATGAACTTGGGGTTCTTGCGCCAGTAGCACAAGGCACCGACTTCACCGCCGATAGCGATAGGCACCATTTTGCGGCCCGATTGCTTCATGGCACGCAAAACACCCAGCTCGGCTGCCGACTGCACCACGATGCCATCGAGTTGGCCCGGGTTGGTGGCAAGCCACTTCTGCACTTCGGCCTGCGCAACCTGGTCGGTCCACATACCCGCCACGTCACCCACGATCTTCACATCGGGGAATGTCGCCAGTCCGGACTTGATGCCGCGGTCTTGCGAGTCGGAACCGGAGGTTCCGGGAATACCCTGAACGACCAGCACGTTGCCCTTTTTGCCGATTTCGTTACCCAGCCACAGGCCCAGGTCCTTGCCGGCAACCTGGTAGTTCACCGACGAGTTCACCGCGTAAGGAGAAGTCAGGTAGCCGGTGAACGAGAAGGTGGGGACACCCTTGTCATAGGCATATTTCACGGTCTGGTTCAGCGCAGTCGGGTTCGAGCAGCACACAATGATCGCGTCCACACCCTGGTCCACCAGTTGGCGCATCTGCTGAATTTGCGTTGCATCTTTCAGGTTGGACTGGGTGATGATCACTTCTTTGATCAGGCCGAGTTTTTTCCATTTGGGGATGATGTCGCTTTGCAGACGGTCCATCGCCGCCGCGCGCCAGGTGTTACCGGCGTAGGAGCTGGCATAGCCAATGGTCCAGGGCGGGCCCTTCTTGGGTTTCCAATCACGGTAGGCGCTGGCTCCCACAGGTTGCGCTGGATCCAGCACATCCGGGGCGTACAGGCGCTTGGCCACATCGGGTGAAATTTCGTCCAGCCCGGCCGCGTGCGCGAGGCCCGATGCCAGAAGAACGGAGGTGACGCATAGCGTCGCGATTCGCTTCATGCCAAGTTTCATAGTGGTTCCTCATCGTTATTCCGCGATTAACGCGGCAAAGTCTGTGGTGATAGCGGCTGCAATCACCGGCAAACTTTAAGTCCTATTTGCGTTGATATTTGCGCAAATTTCATGCAAAGTCTAAGGGTAATCCCCTAATCGATTGAAACGCGTTTGAAATAAACCGATGCAACCTATAAATCACTCGATGATTTTCGCAAAGCACCTCGATTTCTCGGTATATTTCACCTAATTTGCTTTTCTGTTGCAGAGAATTTGCATGGGTTAATCCGAATTTTGCACCGCATTGCACGCCGCCACGAAAAGTGCAGGAAGGGGCCAGAAAGAACGTTATGGCGAACGGGAAAAAAGAAGTCCGCTTGCAGGATATTGCGACCCAACTGAGCATGTCGGTTTCCACTGTGTCCAGGGCGCTGGCGGGTCATACCGCGATCAGCGAGGGAACCCGCCTGAGCGTGCAACACGCTGCGGCGACGCTGGGCTACAGCGGCTCCAACCTGGGGCCGCGTAAGCGCCGCCCCAGCACACGCACCATCGGCGTGCTGGTCAGTGTCTACGAGTTCCACAACCGTTTTGTGACCCTTTTGCTGGAAAACATCCACCGCGACTTGCTGGACTACGGCTACCACGTGATGGTTTTTCTGGATCCGATCAATTCACCCAATGACATCACCCACCTGTCTAATTTCCGGCCTGTGATGGATGATTACCTGGAAGGAATGATCCTGATGTCCGTCACCACCGACTCGATTCTCGTGGGCGAGTTGCAGCGACTGGGCATGCCGGTGGTTCTGGCCATGCGTTCGGTGGACAACCCGACGGTGGATGTAGATTGAGGCCGACAACGTCCGTGGCGGCGCCGAGGTGGTGAGTCATTTTTACGACTTGGGGCACCGCCGCATCGGTCTGGTCATGGGCACCCAAAAAGCCTCCACCAGCCGGGACCGCGCCCGCGGCGCACTGGATTTTTTGCGCGAAAAAGGCATCCCGCCCGAGGACACCCCGGTGATCTGGGATGCGTTCACCTTCGAAACCGGCTACTCGGGGGCCAGCCAACTGCTGGACGCGAGCCCCCGGGTCACCGCCATCATGGCCGGAGCCGACTCCATCGCTATGGGCGTTCTGGAGGCAGCCCGCTGCAAAGGCTTCTCCGTGCCCGGCGACGTATCGATTGCCGGATTTGACGATGTGCCGCTCTCGGGTACCAGCATGATCGGTCTGACAACCGTGCAAAATCGCGCTGCCGAGATGTCACGTGCGACCTGCCGACGCCTGGTAGATCGCCTGCGCTACGGCTCCCTGAACCCGCCCAGCCGCGACATCATGCCGATCCAATTGATGCGCCGCGACACCAGCGGACCCGTTTGATTTCCATAACCATAAAAGCTGCGAGCATGAACACACACGTATCCCCCCTCACCCACCTGCAAGACCCCAGCCTGATCAAACACCAGGGCCTGATCAACGGCCAATGGGTCAGTGGCGGCAACACCTTCCGGGTGGACGACCCGGCCACCGGCGCTGAACTGGCGCAAGTCGCCAACCTGGGCGCTGCGCAGGCCGAAGAGGCGATTGCCGCAGCCAACGCCGCCTGGCCGGCCTGGCGCGCCAAAACGGGCAAAGAGCGCGCCAACATTCTGCGCAAATGGTTCGATCTGATCATGGCCAACCAGGACGATCTGGCCCGCATCATGACCGCCGAGCAAGGCAAACCCTTTCCCGAAGCCAAGGGCGAAGTGGCCTACGCCGCCAGCTTTGTCGAGTGGTTTGCCGAAGAAGCCAAGCGCGTCAACGGCGAGACCCTGCCCCAGTTCGACAACAGCCGCCGCCTCTTGGTGCTCAAGCAGCCGGTGGGCGTGTGCGCGGCCATCACGCCGTGGAACTTCCCCATCGCCATGATCACCCGCAAGGTCGCCCCGGCACTGGCTGCGGGCTGCACGGTGATCATCAAACCCGCCGAACTGACGCCTTTGACCGCGCTGGCCGCCGCCGAGTTGGCCCAGCGCGCAGGCATCCCCGCCGGGGTCTTGAACATGCTCTGCGCCGACGCGGACAACAGCATCGCCATCGGCAAGGTCTTGTGCGCCAGCGACGTGGTGCGGCACCTGAGCTTTACCGGCTCCACTGAAGTGGGCCGCATCCTGATGCAGCAGTGCGCCCCGACCGTGAAGAAACTCTCGCTGGAACTCGGCGGCAATGCGCCCTTTATCGTGTTTGACGATGCGCACCTGGACAGCGCGGTGGACGGCGCCATGTCCAGCAAATACCGCAACGCCGGCCAGACTTGCGTCTGCGCCAACCGGATTTATGTGCAAGACGGCATTTACGACGCCTTTGTCGAGAAGTTTTCCGCCAAAGTGCGCGCGCTCAAGGTGGGCAACGGCTTTGAGGCCGGTGTCGCGCAAGGCCCGCTGATTGAAGAGGCCGCGCTGCAAAAAGTGGAACGCCACGTGGCCGATGCGCTAGCCAAAGGCGGCACGCTGGTGACCGGCGGCAAGCGCCTCCAAGGCCAATTTTTCGAGCCCACCGTGCTGGCCAACGCCAGCGCCGACATGCTGTGCGCCCGCGAAGAAACCTTTGGCCCGCTGGCCCCGATCTTCCGCTTCCACACGGAAAAAGAAGCGATTGACGCGGCCAACAACACCGAATTCGGTTTGGCCAGCTATTTCTACACCCGCGACATCGGCCGTATTTTCCGCGTCGGCGAGGCGCTGGAGTACGGCATGGTGGGCGTCAACGCCGGCATCATCGCCACCGAGCATGTGCCATTCGGCGGCGTCAAGCAATCCGGCCTGGGCCGCGAAGGCTCGCACCACAGCATGGACGATTACGTCGAAATCAAGTATTTGTGCCTGGGTGATATCCAGGTCTGAAGCAGGTCTGAACCAGGGCCGCCCCAGCGCTTCGTGCTGCTGGGGTGCGGGGTCCATACCTAGTTGCGCAAGCCCTTGGCCTGGGCTGCCAGCGCGGTGATCCGCGCCCAATCTCCTGCCGCGAGCGCGTCCGCAGGAACCAGCCAGGAGCCGCCGACGCAGCGCACATTGGGCAAGGCCAGAAACTGGGGCGCGTTCTCCGGCGTCAAACCACCGGTGGGGCAAAAGTCCACATCAAAAAACGGGCCGCTCCAGGCCTTGAGCATGGCCAAGCCACCGGCTTGCAGCGCCGGGAAAAATTTCAACTGCTGGTAGCCGTCAGCCTGGGCTTGCATGATTTCGCTGCCGGTGGCCACGCCGGGCAGCAAAGGCAGACCCAGCGCACGGCAGGCCTGGCCCAAGGCGCTGGTGTAACCCGGGCTCACCGCGAAGCGCGCACCGGCATTCACAGCCGCCTGCGCATCCGCCTGAGACCGCACGGTTCCCGCACCCAGCACCGCCTCGGGCACCTCCCGCGCGATCGCTTCCATGCAGGCCAGCGCCTGCGGCGTGCGCAATGTCACTTCCAGCATGCGGATGCCGCCAGCCACCAGCGCGCGCGCCATAGGAACCGCGTGGGCGACGTCGTGCAAGACGATCACCGGGATCACGGGTGCGTCTTGCATCACGTGCAAAGGGGTCAGGGTCGATGTCATGGGGTTTCTCACTTGTACGGTGTTTTGAAATTCTGAATCTACAGCCAGCTGCATGCGCCTTCTTCGGCGCTGAGGGTGTTGCGGCGCATACCGGCGAACAACTCGCGGCCCATGCCGATGCCGTTGGCAGCTTGCAAGGCCGGTGGCATGTGCGCCAGTTCGCGCGCGTCCCATTCCGCCTGCGGCACCAGGGCTTGCAAGGTGCCGGCCACGGCGTCGAGGCGGACCACATCGCCATCGCGCACCCGGGCCAACGGACCGCCCATCGCGGCCTCCGGGGATACATGGATAGCAGCCGGCACATTGCCGGACGCGCCGCTCATGCGCCCGTCGGTGACCAGCGCCACTTGGTAACCCCGGCCTTGTAGAACGGCCAAAGGCGGCGTGAGTTTGTGCAGCTCGGGCATGCCGTTGGCGCGCGGGCCTTGCCAGCGCACCACGCAGACCACGTCGCGGTTCAACTCGCCCGCTTGGAACGCTGCCTGCAGTGCGTCCTGCGAATCAAACACCCGGCACGGCGCTTCCACCACATGGCGCTCCACCGGAACCGCCGACACCTTGACCACGCTGCGCCCCAGATTGCCCGACAGCAGTTTGAGCCCGCCGCTGGCGCTGAAGGGCTGGGCCGCAGGGCGCACCACGCTGTGGTCGCCACCCGCGCCCGCCTCGACCCAGGTCAGGCCTGCGGCCGCGTCTGCCCGCTGCGGGATGCGGGTGAATGCGCGCAAACCTTCGGGGCGCACGGTGCGCACGTCGGGGTGCATCAGGCCCGCGTCCAACAACTCGCGGATCACGAATCCCGGACCGCCTGCGGCCTGGAACTGGTTCACATCGGCGCTGCCGTTGGGGTACACGCGGGCCAGCAGGGGCACCACGTCGGAGAGCGCCGAGAAATCGTCCCAATCAATCACCATGCCGCCCGCCCGCGCCACCGCCACCCAATGGATCAGGTGGTTGGTGGAACCGCCGGTGGCCAAGAGCGCCACCATGGCATTGACGATGCAGCGCTCGTCCACCAGCTCGCCAATGGGCGCAGCCCCGGCACCGAGCACGGTGCGCACGGCCTCGCGGGTCAGGTCTTCGCGCAGGGCTTCGCCGGGGTTCACAAAAGCGGTTCCCGGCACATGCAGGCCCATGGCCTCGAGCAGCATCTGGTTGCTGTTGGCAGTGCCGTAAAAAGTGCAAGTGCCCTCGCCGTGGTAGGCCGCGGATTCGGCAGCGAGTAACTCGGCGCGCCCGACCAAACCCTGCGCGGCGCGCTCACGCACCTGGGCTTTTTCTTTGTTGGACAGGCCGGAGGTCATGGGCCCGGCCGGCACAAACACCACCGGCAGGTGGCCGAAATGCAAAGCCCCGATCAGCAAACCGGGGACGATCTTGTCGCACACGCCCAGCATCAGCGCGCAGTCGAACACATCGTGGCTCAGCGCAATGGCGGTGGACATGGCGATCGCGTCGCGGGAGAACAAGCTGAGCTCCATGCCCGGGTTGCCCTGCGTGACGCCGTCGCACATGGCTGGCACACCGCCTGCCACCTGCGCGCTTGCGCCGTGGCGGCGGGCCTCGTCCTTGATCAGGTCCGGGTAGTGCTGCAGCGGCGCATGCGCGGACAGCACGTCGTTGTAGGCGTTGACGATGCCGATGTGCGGCGCGCGCACGCCCTGTACCTGCACCACTACGCCAATCGCGTCCAAGCCGCTGGCCCGGCGCTTGTCGGGCTCATCCATGGCCGCAAAAGCGTGGGCGACGTTGGCGCAACCCATGCGCTGCGCACCGGCCGGGCGCGCTGCCATGGCGGCAAGCTGGGCCAAATAGGCGTTGCGGGTGGGCGCGCTGCGCTGCACGATGCGCTGCGTGACCGCAGCCACGGTGGGGTGAAGAGAGGGTGATGGCATGGGGAACTTTCCGGGAAATAGCGTGTAACAAAGTTACATGATTGATGGTAAGCCGGAAGCGATTGACAAAACCGCGCGCCAGTTACGCAGGGGTTACCAAAGCGCCTACCGCTCCCGGCATCCCTATACTGGGTGCATGAGCACTATCTCTGACCTGCGGAAAAGTTACGAACGCGCCGAACTGAATGAGGACGCCTCCCACGCCGACCCGCACGCGCAGTTTGCGCAGTGGATGGACGAGGCACTGCGCGCCGAGTTGCCCGAGCCCAACGCCATGACGCTGGCCACCGTGGGCAGCGATTTGCGGCCCTCCACCCGCGTGGTGCTGATCAAAGGCTATGACGCGCGTGGCATCGTGTGGTTCACCAATTACGAGAGCCGCAAGGGGCGGGAGCTGGCGGGCAATCCGTTTGCCGCGCTGCAGTTCCACTGGGTGGAGCTCGAGCGCGTGGTGCGCATCGAGGGTGTGGTGGAAAAGGTCAGCGCAGAGGAGTCCGACAGCTACTACGCCAGCCGCCCCTTGGATTCGCGCATTGGCGCCTGGGCCTCGCCGCAAAGCCAGGTGATCACAGGCCGAGGCACGCTGGTGGCCAATGCGGCCCAGTACGCAGCCCGCTTTCTGTTGCAGCCGCCGCGCCCGCCGCATTGGGGCGGCTACCGGCTGGTGCCGGACACCTGGGAGTTCTGGCAGGGGCGCAAAAGCCGTTTGCACGACCGCCTGCGCTACCGCAGCGAGGCGCGCGACGCTTCCGGGCAGCCGCACAACTGGGTGCGTGAGCGGCTAGCGCCTTAGCACGGCACTTTGCCAGTCCGCGCCTGCCCCGGGCTTACTTGACGGCCACCGCCTGGGTCATACGGTAGTACAGCCCGTAGGGATCGTCTTTGAGCACCGCAAATTTACCCTCCACCACGATGGGCTCCATGCTGTATTTCACCGGAATTTTGGTTTTCACCTCGACCATGCTCTCAGGCCCGCCGGGCAGGCAAAACGAGCAGGTCAGCGGCACCGAGCTGATCAGAAAATGGTTTTGCTTTTCACCCGGCGACAGCGGCATCATGAAGCCCTGCACCCGCTGGCTTTTCAGATTGAGCGCCTGGATCTCTGGCCCGAACACCGGCAGGATGCGGTTCTTCTCGGTCTTGGTTTTCACCGCCGTGAGCAGCGACCAGGGCAGCACATCACTGCGCTCGGCCAGCGGTGCATACGGGCTGTTGGCGCCATGCACACCGGCGCCCTGACCCAAGGGAACGCCGCTGATGGGTGAATCCAGTTCGGTTTGCGCCAAAGCCGGTCCTGCGCCGCATACCAATAGCCAGGCCACCAGGACCTGGGCCCTACAACGCATCCAATTCATACCGCTTTCCCTTTCAAAGACCAACAGCCGCCTCAGCGCAAGATTAGAACCCAGCGCGCTCAGTGCTGATGCCGCATGCCGCAAAACTTGCCAATCGCAAGGCCTTTGCAGGCCGCCTTCAGCTCCTTGAGGCAGACCTCCTCGGGCTTTTTCGCCTCGATGCACTTGGCCGCAGCCTCATGGCGCGGCGGCGATGGCGCGGTGACGCACCACGTCCTCCTGGCGTTCCTTATCGCTTTCGGCGCGGGCGGCCACCACCGTCAAAGCCAGCACGGCCAGCACACTCAACAGGATTCGATTTTTCATGCATTCACCTCGTTTGTAAAAGTTGTAGAACATCGCTGCGATAAGCCCCCCAGGCAGGCAAGAGGGCGGCTGTCAGCGACACAGCCAGTGCCAAAGCGGGCACCACCGCCAGCTCCGCAGGCCACTGCAGGCCACCCGTGAGCAATGCGCTATCCAGCCCCAGGAAATACACCAGGGCGGCCATAAATATCTGTCCCAGCAGCAGGCCTGCGGCGCTGGCCAGTACGCCCAGCCACAGCGCTTCGGCCAGCAGCAGCAAAGCGATACGCGCAGGCGGCGCACCCAGCATGCGCAGCAGCGCCAGATCGCCACGCCGCTCGCGCACCGCACTCCACAGGGCAATGAAAACGCCCAGGCCTGCGGTGAGCAGCAGCAGTCCGGCAAAGGCCCGCAGCACATCGGTTCCCAGGCCCAGCATGTGCAGCAGGCGCGTGACCTCCAGAGCCGGGGCGGCAGCTTGCATCTCGGTGCTGGCGTTCACCCAACGCGGAAAGCTGATAGCCGCCAGGGGCGTGCGGTAGCGCACCAGGGCCATGGTGACTTCCCGCTCCTCCTCCATCGCAGCGCGGTCCTGCGCATCTTCGGCGGTGTAGTCCTCATGCACTTTCCACACCGATGCGGTGTCGGTCAGAATTAAGCGATCGAGCACGCCGCCAACCGGCGCGAGCACGCCCACCACGGTGTATGCGCTGTCGCCGTGTGCATGGCCTCCTCCCGCCAAGCCATGCGACCCGGCGAAGGTCTGACCCAAGCCAAGGCCCAGCGTACGCGCCACCGTCGCCCCCAAAACCACCTGCATCGGTGCATCCCACATGCGGCCCCGGGCCAGCGTTGCGGCGTACAACTTCGGATACGCCAGCGAGGTACCGACGATGCGGTAGCCCTGGAAGTTATCGCCCAGGCTGATGGGGATCACCTCTGCGACCAGCGGGTTGTTCTTCAAGGCATTGACGGCGCTCAGCGGAACATTGCCGGGCGGCACATCCAGGTGGAGCACGCCGGACAGAATGAGTTGCATCGGGCTGCCCTTGGCACCCACCACCACATCGATACCAGCCAGGTCGCGGTTAAAAGCACGCTCCACCTGGTTGGCCACCAGCAGCAAAAACGTGATGGACGCCAGCCCCAAGGCCAGCAGCAGCACGTTCAAGACAGCCGACAAAGCGCCGTGACCAGAGGTAGCGCCAGGCCAATCCGGGCGTGTTCATGCCGACGTCTCCGGCTGCTGTAAGCGCGCCAGGCGCAGGGTCTGGACATGCCCGGGAACACCCGCAGCAGCGCCCGCGAAAAAGTCCCCGACCCGCGCATCGTGGGTGGCAATCACCAGGGTTGCCCCGTAACGCTGCGCGGTGCTGTGCAGCAGCTGCAGGCCCTCGCGCGCCGCATCGTCGTCCAAGCTGGCGGTGGGCTCGTCGGCGGCAATCACCCGGGGCTGCATCAGCACCGCGCGGGCCAATGCCACCCGCTGCGCCTGCCCGCCCGACAGCTGCGCAGGCAGGCGGTCGGCAAGTTCCGCCACACCGACCGCAGCCAGCGCGGCATCGATGCGGCGGCGGTCCTGCGCCACGCCCGCCGCCCAAAACGCCAGGCCCAGGTTCTGCGCCACGGTCAGCGCAGCGCTCATGTGCAGTTTTTGCGGCAGGAACCCGAGCGTGCGGGCGCGCCAGGCGTCGGCCTGCACGCGGCTCAGCGCGGTCAGGTTTTGTCCCGCCACTTCCAGCACGCCAGCCACTCGGCGGCACCAGCGCCGCCACCAAGGCCAGCCAGGTCGACTTGCCGCTGCCAGAGGGGCCGCGCAGCAATAAAGTCGCCCCCTGCGCGACATCAACATCCGGAAAACGAATGGGGCTAGAGCCGGGATAGGCGAACTCCAGTCCGGTGGTCTTGATCATCAGGCGGCTTCGGTCACATGGCGGCGAGGGCCTGCAACTCGGCCTCGTCAAACCCCGCCGCGCGGCGCGCACCCAGATTGAACGGCGGCTTGAGCCGGGGCGCGCGGTGGCGCTGGGCCAGCACCGGGTACACGGCCAGCGGGTCCTGCCCATCGCGCTCACACAGCCAGTGGAACCAGCGGTTGCCGATGGCCACATGGCCAACTTCCTCGCGCAGGATGGTGTCCAGAATCTCCACCGCAGCCTGCGCAGCAGGCGTACCCACGCGGCGCAGACGGGCCTGGATGATGGGCGTTGCGTCCAGCCCCCGCGCCTCCAGGGTGCGCGGCACCAGGGCCATGCGCGCCAGAACGTCATGGCGGGTGTCATGGCAGATGGTCCACAAGCCGTCGTGCGCGCCAAAGTCCCCGTAGGCGTAGCCCAGGGTTTGCAAATGCGCGTGCAGCAGCATGAAGTGCTGGCTTTCCTCGGCAGCAACTTGCAGCCAATCGCGGTAGTAAGGCCTTGGCATCTCGGCGAAACGCCAGACCGCGTCGAGTGCGAGGTTGATGGCGTTGAATTCAATATGGGCAATCGCATGCATCAAGGCGGCATGGCCTTCGGGGGTGAAGGGGCTGCGCCGGGGCACGGCATCGGGCTCCAGCAGCACGGGCGCATCGGGGCGTCCCGGTGCCGGGTCTTGCGCGTAATGGGTCGATGGATCCACGCTGGCCGAGGCCTCTTGCGCCCACAAGGCCTGCACGGCTTGCACTTTCTCCAGCGGCTGGCGGGCGGTGAAAGCGGCCAAGGCGGCGCGGCGGAGTTCCATACCTACAATTCTAGGTTCCTCATGTAACTTTCCCGTGAATGAAAGCAGCGCACCATGGCACTCTATGAACTTGACCAGCTTTCCCCCACGATTGCCGATACCGCGTATGTGGCCGACAACGCGCAGGTGGTGGGCGATGTGCGCCTCGGCGAAGGTGCCAGCCTGTGGTTTGGCGTGGTCGCGCGCGGTGACTCCTCCCAGCATCACGATAGGGCGCAACACCAATATCCAGGACGGCTCGGTGCTGCACGCCGATGCAGGCAAACCCTTGCACATCGGCGAAGGCGTGACGGTGGGCCATATGGCGATGCTGCACGGCTGCACCATTGGCGACGGCGCGTTCATCGGCATCGGGGCCATCGTCCTGAACGACGCCAAGATCGGCAAGAACTGCCTGGTCGGCGCGGGCTCGCTGGTCACCGAGCGCAAAGAATTTCCCGACGGCAGCATGATCATGGGCTCGCCCGCCAAGGTGGTGCGCGATGTCACGCCGGAGCAGATCGAGATGTTCCGAAAAAACGCCTTGCATTACGTCGAAAACGCCCAGCGCTTTCGCACCGGTCTGTCCAAAATCGCCTGAGATGTCCGACGTCCATTCCTTTGTGTTCGAGGGGCTGCCGGTGCGCGGCATCCTGGTGCGGGTGACCGATGCGTGGCAGGAGATTCTGCGCCGACGCGCATCCAACAGCGAACACGGCCCCTACCCGGCCCCGGTCGCACAGATGCTGGGCGAGATGGTGGCTGCGGGCGCGCTGATGCAAGCCAATATCAAGTTCGACGGTGCGCTCACGCTGCAGATCATGGGCGATGGCCCGGTCAAGCTGGCGGTGGTGGAAGTGCAATCGGACCTGGCCATTCGCGCCACCGCCACTGTATTGGCCGAGGTTGCGCCGGATGCGCAGCTCGATGCCATGGTGAATGCGCACAACGAGGGCCGTTGCGCCATCACCCTGGATCCGCAAACCAAGTTTCCCGGACAGCAGCCCTACCAGGGCGTGGTGCCGCTGTTTGACGATGCCCGCCGACCTATCCGGCGCATCAGCGAAGTGCTGGAACATTACATGCTGCAAAGCGAGCAACTGGACACCACGCTGGTGCTCGCCGCCAATGAAAACCTTGCCGCCGGTTTATTGATCCAGCGCCTGCCGGTACAAGGAACGGCCAACCTGGCCGGGAGCCTGGTAAGCAGGGAAAACGAAGATGAGATCGGCCTGAACGAACACTACCAACGCATTGCGATACTGGCTTCGAGTTTGAAGCAAGACGAACTGCTGAGCCTGGACGCCCCCACGATTTTGCGTCGCCTGTTTTGGGAGGAGAACCTCATCCTCTTTGAGCCGGCCCCGCAGGCGCGCCAACCGCATTTCGCCTGCCGCTGCAGCCGCGAGCGGGTGGGCCGCATGATCCAAGGACTGGGACAGGAAGAGGCGCAGAGCATTCTGGCCGAGCGGGGTGGCATTGAAGTAGCGTGCGAGTTTTGCGGGGTGCAATACCCGTTTGACGCGATTGACACCGCGCAGCTATTTGTGCCCCCTACCCAATCTGTCACCGGCGGCCAGGTAGCGCACTGAGACGGGCGCGACAGCGGGCCGCGCGGGCCCGCATCAGCAGGGTTTATTTGGCGATTTGCACCAGGATTTCGTTGGGCTTGACCATGCCCAGTTCGCTGCGGGCGCGGTCTTCGACCATGTCCAGGCCCTCGCGCAAGTCTCCGATTTCCGCCTCTAGGCGGGCCACCAGGCGGGAGGTATCTTCGTTGCGCGCCTTTTGCGTGCTCAACTCATCCGCCAGTTGCGCCACTTTGGGGACGCTGCCACGACCGAACCAGAGCTGAGCCTGCAAGATCAGCAACAAAGCCAATAGGACAGCGGGGACCAAGCGTTGTTTCATGTGCGGGCAGCTTAAACGGTTTAGCGCAGGTTGTAAAACGCGCTACGGCCGGGGTAGACGGCGATTTCGCCCAGGTCCTCTTCAATCCGGAGTAACTGGTTGTACTTGGCCATGCGGTCCGAGCGGCTCAAGGACCCGGTCTTGATCTGTCCGGCATTGGTGCCCACGGCGATGTCGGCGATGGTGGAGTCTTCGGTTTCGCCCGAGCGGTGGCTGATCACGGCGGTGTACCCGGCGCGCTTGGCCATCTCGATGGCGGCAAAGGTTTCGCTCAGGGTGCCGATCTGGTTGATCTTGATCAGGATCGAGTTGGCAATACCTTTGTCGATGCCTTCTTTGAGGATTTTGGTGTTGGTGACAAACAAGTCGTCGCCCACGATTTGCACTTTTTTACCCAGCCGGTCGGTGAGAATTTTCCAGCCGTCCCAGTCGCCTTCGGCCATGCCGTCTTCGATGCTGATGATGGGGTATTTGTCGACCCAGGTGGCCAGCATATCGGTCCACTCCTGCGCGCTCAGACTCAGGCCTTCGCCCGCCAGTTCGTACTTGCCATCCTTGTAAAACTCAGACGCGGCGCAATCCAGGCCCAGGGCGATTTGTTCACCGGCCACGTAACCGGCTTTGTCGATGGCTTCCAGAATCATCTGGATCGCGGCCTCATGGTTGGGCACATTGGGCGCAAAGCCGCCTTCGTCTCCCACCGCCGTGCTGATGCCCTTGTCATGCAGAATTTTCTTCAGCGCGTGGAAGACTTCCGCGCCGTAGCGCAGGGCTTCGCGAAAGCTGGGCGCACCCAAAGGAATGATCATCAGCTCTTGCAAGTCGAGGTTGTTGTTGGCGTGCTCGCCACCGTTGATGACGTTCATCATGGGCACCGGCATTTGCACCGCGCCCATACCGCCAAAGTAGCGGTACAGGGGCAGACCGGCTTCTTCGGCCGCAGCGCGTGCCACCGCCATCGACACTGCCAGCATGGCGTTAGCACCCAGGCGCGACTTGTCGGCGGTGCCGTCCAAATCCATCAGGGTTCTGTCCAGAAAGGCCTGCTCGGAGGCATCCAGGCCGAGCACGGCCTCCGAGATTTCGGTGTTGATGAACTCGACGGCGCGCAACACGCCCTTGCCGCCATACCGGTTTTTGTCGCCGTCGCGCAGCTCAATCGCCTCGCGGCTGCCGGTGGACGCGCCCGAAGGCACGGCCGCGCGACCCATGGTGCCGGACTCCAACAGCACATCACATTCAACCGTGGGGTTGCCCCGGCTGTCCAAAATCTCGCGTCCTACGATGTCAACAATGGCACTCATCAAAGCTCTTTCAAAAGGTTGGGTTGTACGCGAATTACGCGAAACTATTTTCTAAAAACGGATTCTTTTTGGTTACGTAATCGAGCGCCACCAAGGTTTCCAGCAAAGCTTTCATGTGGTGCAAGCGGAACCGCATTGGGCCCATCGCTCAGGGCTTTGGACGGGTCCGGGTGCGTTTCCATGAACAAACCGGCCACGCCAACGGCCACCGCCGCGCGCGCCAGCACCGGAACCATTTCGCGCTGGCCGCCGCTGCTGGTGCCCTGCCCGCCGGGCAATTGCACCGAGTGGGTGGCGTCAAACACCACCGGAGCACCGGTGTCGCGCATGATCGCCAAAGAGCGCATATCGGAGACGAGGTTGTTGTAACCAAAACTGGCTCCGCGCTCGCAGGCCATGAAGTTGTCTTCGGGCAAGCCTGCCTCGCGGGCGGCTGCACGGGCTTTGTCGATGACGTTTTTCATGTCACCCGGCGCCAGAAACTGGCCCTTCTTGATGTTGACCGGTTTGCCGGACTGCGCCACGGCGCGGATGAAATCGGTCTGGCGGCACAGAAAAGCCGGGGTCTGCAAGACGTCGACCACGGCGCTGACCTGGGCGATCTGGTCTTCGCTGTGGATGTCGGTGAGCACCGGCACCTGCAACTCGCGTTTGACCTTGGCCAGAATTTCAAGGCCCCGCTCGATTCCGGGGCCGCGAAAGGTGGTTCCGCTGGAGCGGTTGGCTTTGTCAAAACTGCTTTTGAAAATGAAGGGAATTCCCAGGGCTGCGGTTATTTCCTTCAGCGTACCGGCGGTGTCCATTTGCAGTTGCTCGGACTCGATCACGCAGGGGCCGGCAATCAGGAATATCGGATGCTGGAGGCCGACCTCAAAACCACACAATTTCATGCCGCGACTTTCAGGGGGCGCCCCGAACCCTGGTGCTCCAAGGCCGCGCTGATAAACGCGTTGAACAAGGGATGTCCGTCCCAGGGTGTGGATTTGAATTCGGGGTGGAATTGCACGCCCACAAACCAGGGGTGCACGCTGAGGGGCAACTCAATCATCTCGGTCAGTTGCTCGCGCTGGGTCAGCGCGGAAATCACCAAGCCGGCCTCACGCAGTACAGCCAAGTAATTGACATTGGCCTCGTACCGGTGGCGGTGCCGCTCGGTGACCACGTTGCCGTAAATCTGGTGGGCGATGGTGTCTTTGGCCACGTCCGAGCTTTGCGCGCCCAGGCGCATGGTGCCGCCCAAGTTGGAATTCTGGTCGCGGGTCTTGATGCTGCCGTCGGCGTCTTTCCACTCGGTGATCAGCGCGATGACCGGGTTGGGGCTGTCGGGCTCGAACTCGGTGCTGTTGGCATCCGTCAAACCGGCCACATGGCGGGCGAATTCGATGGTGGCCACCTGCATACCCAGGCAAATGCCCAGGTACGGCACCCGGTTCTCGCGGGCAAAACGGGCCGCCTTGATCTTGCCCTCGATGCCCCGCTTGCCAAAGCCGCCGGGAACCAGGACCGCGTCGTACTTGGCGAGTTGCTGCACCGAGTCAGCGTCCAGCGTCTCGGAATCGATATAAGCAATCCGGACCTTGACATGGTTTTTCATGCCGGCGTGGCGCAGCGCCTCGTTGAGCGACTTGTAGCTGTCGGACAAATCCACATATTTGCCGACCATGGCGACCTGCACCTCGCCTTGTGGATGCTCGGTCTCATAGACCAGATCGTCCCAGCGCTTCAGATTGGCCGGCGGCGTGTTCAAGCGCAGCTTGTCGCAAATCAGGCCGTCTAGCCCTTGTTCGTGCAACATGCGCGGCACTTTGTAAATCGTTTCCACATCCCACATGGAAATCACGCCCCACAAGGGCACGTTGGAAAACAGCGAAATTTTGTTGCGCTCTTCGTCCGGAATCGGCCGGTCGGCACGGCAGACCAACGCGTCGGCCTGGATGCCGATTTCACGCAATTGCTTGGCGGTATGTTGGGTTGGCTTGGTCTTGAGCTCGCCTGCGGCGGCAATCCAGGGGACGTAACTCAAGTGGACAAAGGCGCTGTTATTGGGCCCGAGCTGCAGGCTGAGTTGGCGCACCGCCTCCAAAAAGGGCAAGGACTCGATGTCGCCCACGGTGCCACCGATCTCAACGATCGCCACGTCCACCGCGTCAGGCTCACCAAAGCGCGCGCCGCGCTTCACAAACTCCTGGATTTCATTGGTCACGTGCGGAATTACCTGCACGGTTTTGCCCAGGTAATCGCCACGGCGCTCTTTGTCGAGCACGCTTTGGTAAATCTGTCCGGTGGTGAAATTGTTGGACTTGCGCATGCGCGTTTCAACAAAACGCTCGTAATGGCCCAGATCGAGATCAGTCTCCGCGCCGTCGTCTGTGACAAAAACCTCGCCATGCTGGAGCGGCGACATGGTGCCGGGATCGACGTTGAGGTAGGGGTCCAGCTTAATTAAGGTGACTGTGAGGCCTCGCGACTCCAAAATCGCAGCGAGGGAGGCTGAGGCGATTCCCTTGCCCAGGGAGGACACCACGCCGCCAGTGACGAATACAAATTTGGTCATGGCGAGGACGAACCGCGGGGTTCGGGAGCTGGTAAAGCGCAATTATAGGCGTCTGCTACATTGCATCCCGACGCCCCAGGCGGCGTTAGCCCGTATCCGCAAAACCCCAAAAACCGAGCGCAAGCCACACCATGCACCTGCAGGGCAAACACATTGTTCTGGGCCTCAGCGGCGGCATCGCCTGCTACAAGGCCGCTGAGTTGTGCCGCGCCATGGTCAAGGAAGGGGCTACGGTGCAGGTCGTGATGACTGAGGCAGCGGCGCAGTTCATCACGCCGGTGACCATGCAGGCCCTGAGCGGGCGGCCGGTTTTTGATTCGCAATGGGACCGCCGCCCCGACAACAATATGGCGCATATCAATTTGTCCCGGGAAGCCGACGCGGTGCTGGTCGCCCCGGCCAGCGCCGACTTCATGGCCAAACTGCTGCACGGGCGCGCCGACGATTTGCTCAGCCTCTTGTGCCTGGCCCGTCCGATTGCGACCGTGCCCCTGCTGATCGCGCCCGCCATGAACCGGGAAATGTGGTCGCACCCGGCCACCCAACGCAACGTCGCGCAACTGCGCGCCGACGGCAGCTTTGTGCTGGATGTGGGCGCGGGCGACCAGGCCTGTGGCGAACAAGGCGACGGGCGCATGCTCGAACCCGAGGAAATTCTGGAAGACCTGATAGCCCATTTCCAAGCCAAAGTGTTGCAAGGTCGGCGGGTGCTGATCACCGCCGGGCCGACTTTTGAGGCCATGGACCCGGTGCGCGGTATCAGCAACCTCTCCAGCGGCAAGATGGGCTTTGCCATTGCCCGTGCGGCGCGGGAGGCCGGCGCGCAGGTCACGCTGGTGGCCGGGCCGGTGGCGCTGGCGTCGCCGCGCGGGGTGCTGCGTATCGATGTGCGCTCCGCGCAAGACATGCTGCAGGCCTGCCAGGCGCAGGCCGACACCAGCGACATCTTGATTGCCACAGCAGCGGTGGCCGATTGGCGAAGCGCCGACGCGGCGGAGCACAAAATCAAAAAAGACGGCTCCGGCCTGCCGCCCGAGTTGCACTTGGTAGAAAACCCCGACATCCTGGCGACGCTGGCTGCGTCCGCACGCGGCCGCAGCGGCGCGCTGTTTTGCGTGGGCTTTGCGGCGGAGAGCCAGAACTTGCTGGAACTGGCCAGCGCCAAACGCGCGCGCAAAGACATCCCCCTGATAGTGGGCAACATCGGTCCGCAAACCTTTGGCCAGGACGACAACGCGCTGCTGCTGATTGACGCGCAGGGCGCGACGGAGTTGCCACGTAACTCCAAAATCGCGCTGGCCCGCCAACTGATTGCGCACATCGCGCAGCAAAGCTATCTCCGACTATTCATTAGGCGCACCCATCCATGCAAGTTGACATCAAAATTCTGGACGCCCGGCTGCATGCGTCCATGCCGGCCTATGCCACACCGGGCAGCGCCGGCTTGGACCTGCGCGCTTGCCTGGACGCGCCGCTGACCCTGGAGCCCAATGCCTGGCAATTGGTACCGACCGGCATGGCGCTGTTTTTAAATGACCCGGCGTACGCTGCGCTGATCCTCCCGCGCTCGGGCCTGGGGCACAAACACGGCATCGTCTTGGGTAATTTGGTGGGCTTGATAGACAGCGACTACCAGGGCCAACTGATGGTCAGCGCCTGGAACCGCAGTGCCACGGCCTTCACGATCGCACCCATGGAGCGCATCGCCCAGCTCGTCATCGTGCCCGTAGTGCAGGCGCAATTTCGGGTGGTGACCGAGTTTCCTGCCAGCACCCGCGGCGAAGGCGGCTACGGCTCGACCGGCAAGGCCTGAGGCCTGAACCGCTGCTCAGTGCAGCAGGGATCCGCCATCGCCCTGCACGTGCGGCGGCTCGATGCGGAAAAAGTGGGACCCGGTGCTGCGCTGTGCCAGTTCATCGGCGGTCGCGGCCCGCACATCTTCAATCTGCATGTGCAAGCGGATCGCAATCCCAGCCAGCGGGTGGTTTCCGTCGAGCACCACGTGCTCGGGGTAAATATCGGTCACAGTGAACAGCGCGTGGGGCGACACGTCGGGGTTGCAGCCCTTGGGCAAGGCTGAACCCTCGATCAACAAGCCCACCTCCAGCTCCGCAGGGAACAGGCCGCGCGGCTCCAAAAATAGCAACTTGTCGTCAAAGTCACCGAACGCCTGGTCGGGCTCTAACTGAATCTGCAGCGCGTCCCCAGCGCGGTGACCCTGCAAGACCTCTTCAATAGCCGGGAGCAAATCGCCTCCGCCTAAAAAAAACTCCAAAGGCTCGTCGAGCACATCCAATTGTTCGCCCAGTGTGTCCGTGAGCACCCAGGTCAACGCGACCACGCAGTCTTGTGAAATTTGCATCATTCGATTGTCGCACCGGCGATATGCCTGGAGTGCAAGCGTGGTGGTCGCGGATCAGCGCCGCAAACGCCAAGTTTTATTGGAGCAATGAAAGGATGACGGCATGCTACAGTCGTTGCAACAACTCGCACGGCCGCCATGAAAAATCTATTCCTGATCGTTCAACTGAAGAACGACGACTATCGATACGACCAATGGCGCGCGGATTTTGACGCCGACGCCGACGCACACAAGATGTTCATGCGCGGTGTCGCGATCGGGAAGATAGACGACCACACTGCCATGGTTGCGGCCGAGATTTTTGACAAACCTGGCAGAGATGCGTACCTTGCCGCCACAGCCGAGACGAAGCGCGGCTTTGGGCATCAAAAACCAGTCCTACGTGATGATCCAAATCAGCGCTGATTGAAGCGCTGTTTCAGTATCCTGTGGTGCCCGAGACCGGAATCGAACCGGTACGCCCCATATTCTGGAAGCGGCGGATTTTAAGTCCGATGTGTCTACCTATTTCACCACTCGGGCGCTGCAGGAATCTTACACCTGAACGCACAGCAACTGCCCTCGAGCGAGCCTGAAAACGGCTCCTGCACATCCGACTCGGACTGATGAACTTTCAGGGAAATTGATGGAGGCGCGGTCCGGAGTCGAACCGGACTAACCGGATTTGCAATCCGGGGCATAACCGCTTTGCTACCGCGCCGTCACTTATCAAGAAAAAGGGAAGCTGCTGCTTCCCTTTCTTGCATTTTTGGAGCGGGAAAAGAGTCTCGAACTCTCGACCTCAACCTTGGCAAGGTTGCGCTCTACCAACTGAGCTATTCCCGCACACGAGGCCTGGCTCATCACCAAACCTGACAAAAACTTTGGAGCGGGAAAAGAGTCTCGAACTCTCGACCTCAACCTTGGCAAGGTTGCGCTCTACCAACTGAGCTATTCCCGCAAACGAGCCGCAGAGTATAAGCGACAAAAACAGCGCGGCTCGCCCAACTGCTGCGGCAAGCCCGCATGTGAATCAATGCTTCACTGGCGTGGCCGGGCTATCGGCCACGACGACCGCAAGAACCTCTGGCGCCAGTGGAACCTCATCCGGCAGCGGAACCGGCTGGTGCACCAGCGCATGCTCCAACACCTGGTCAATCCATCGCACCGGAATTATTTTCAGTCCAGCCTTCACGTTGTCCGGGATTTCCTGCAGGTCTTTTGCGTTGGACTCCGGGATCAAGACCGTGCTGATGCCGCCGCGCAAAGCGGCCAGCAACTTTTCTTTCAGGCCGCCAATCTCGGTGATCTCACCGCGCAGGGTGATCTCACCCGTCATGGCCACTTCCCCGCGCACCGCGATGCCCGTAATGGCCGACACCAGAGCGGTCGCCATAGCCGCACCCGCGCTGGGCCCGTCCTTGGGCGTAGCACCGTCGGGGACGTGGATGTGGATGTCTCGCTTGTCAAACATCTCGTCTTTGATGCCCAGCACCTTGGAACGGCTGCGCACAACAGTTCGCGCAGCTTCAACCGATTCCTTCATGACGTCACCCAATGAACCGGTGCGCGTAATCGTGCCCTTGCCCGGGGTGATAGCCGCCTCAATAGTCAACAAATCGCCACCGACCTCGGTCCAAGCGAGACCGCAAACCTGTCCGACCTGGTTCTGGTCTTCAGCCCGCCCATAGGTGTATTTGCGAACGCCCAGGAACTCGTTCAGCTCATCCGCCGTCACCACGATTTGGCCGCTCATCTTCTTCAGCAAGAGGCCTTTCACCACCTTGCGGCAGATTTTCGAGAGTTCCCGCTCCAGCGAACGAACACCTGCTTCACGGGTGTAGTAGCGCACGATGTCGCGGACCGCGGACTCTTCGATTTGCAACTCTTCGGCCTTCACGCCGTTGTTTTTCATCTGCTTAGGAAGCAAATAGGTGATGGCAATGTTGGTCTTCTCATCCTCGGTATAGCCCGAGAGACGGATCACTTCCATCCGGTCCAGCAGAGCCGGCGGGATCTTCATGGAGTTGGAGGTGGCGACGAACATCACGTCGCTCAAGTCGTAATCCACCTCCACATAGTGGTCACCGAACTTGTGGTTTTGTTCAGGGTCGAGCACTTCGAGCAAGGCGCTGCTCGGGTCGCCCCGGAAGTCGGTTCCGAGCTTGTCGATTTCGTCCAGCAAAAACAGCGGGTTACGGGTACCCACCTTGGTCAGGCTCTGCAGCACTTTACCGGGCATAGCACCGATGTAGGTGCGCCGGTGTCCCCGTATTTCGGCCTCGTCACGCATGCCGCCCAGGGCCATACGCACGTATTTCCGGCCTGTTGCCTTGGCAATGGACTGACCCAGCGAGGTTTTGCCCACGCCCGGCGGGCCAACGAGGCACAGAATAGGCGCCTTCACCTTGTCCACGCGCTGCTGCACCGCAAGGTATTCCAGGATCCGGTCTTTGACTTTGTCCAGGCCGTAATGGTCTTGGTTCAAAACCGTTTCGGCGTTGCCCAGATCGTGTTTGATTTTGGTTTTGGCACGCCAGGGCAGGCCCACCAGCACGTCGATGTAATTGCGCACCACCGTGGCTTCGGCTGACATGGGCGACATCAAACGCAGTTTTTTGAGCTCGCCCTCGGCTTTTTTCAAGGCCTCGGCGGGCATTTTGGCGGCCTTGATCTTCTTTTCGATCTCTTCGATATCGGCACCATCTTCGCCATCGCCCAGCTCTTTCTGGATCGCCTTGACCTGCTCGTTCAAGTAAAAATCGCGCTGGTTCTTCTCCATCTGCCGCTTGACCCGTCCGCGGATTTTTTTATCCACGTTCAGGATGTCGACCTCACGCTCAATTTGCTCAAACAGATTTTCCAGCCGCTGCTGCACATCGGACAGCGCCAAAACGGCTTGCTTGTTCTCCAGTTTCAGCGGCAGGTGCGCTGCGATGGTGTCCGCCAGACGACCGGTGTCGTCAATACTGACGATCGAGGTCAGAATTTCCGGCGGGATTTTCTTGTTCAGTTTCACGTACTGGTCAAACTGCTGCATCACCGCGCGGCGCAGGGCTTCGAGTTCACTGGAGGCCTCGCCCGCTGGTTGCGCCTCAACCGCTTCCACGGGGGTGAGATGCGCCACGAAATGGGTTTCCAGGTCGCTTATCTTGTTGACATGGGCGCGCTGATGGCCCTCGACCAACACTTTCACGGTGCCATCGGGCAGTTTGAGCATCTGCAAAATCGAGGACACGCAACCCACGTCAAACATATCGCCTACGGCGGGCTCGTCTTTGGATGCAGTCTTTTGGGCCACCAGCATGATGCGCCGCTCGGATTCCATGGCCGACTCCAGGGCCTTGATGCTTTTGGAACGGCCCACAAACAGGGGAATCACCATGTGCGGAAACACCACCACGTCGCGCAGCGGCAACATCGGAAGCTCAATCGGGGTTGGGGGCAAGGGCGTTTGGCCGGACATATCTATCTTTCGTTCAAGAGGCGTACGCTAGGCCACGGCCCGCGCTCATCAGTCGCAAGGGCGGAATTCACGCCTGCTTGGCAATTTCACGGTAAACCAACAGGGGCGGTTTGTTGTCTTCAATGGTTTTCTCGTCGACCACGACGCGCTCGACGTTTTGAGAATCCGGCAGCTCGTACATGGTGTCAATCAGCGACTGCTCCACGATCGAGCGCAATCCCCGCGCACCGGTTTTACGCACCAAGGCGCGCTTGGCAATCGCACGCAGCGCATCGGGCAATATCTCCAGCTCCACGCCTTCCATGGCCAGCAGCTTGGCGTACTGCTTGACCAAGGCATTTTTGGGCTCGGTCAGGATTTGCACCAGCGCGTCTTCGGTCAATTCCCCCAAGGTCGCGACCACCGGCATGCGTCCGACCAACTCAGGGATAAGGCCGAACTTGATCAAATCTTCCGGTTCGACTTCCTTGAACACGTCCGACAAACTGCGCTGCGCCTGGCTCTTCACCGTGGCCGAAAATCCGATCCCGGACGATTGCGTCCGGTTGTCAATCACTTTTTCGAGTCCGGAAAAAGCGCCGCCACAAATGAACAGGATGTTGGTGGTGTCGATCTGCACGAAATCCTGATTGGGGTGCTTGCGCCCACCCTGCGGCGGCACACTGGCCATGGTGCCTTCAATCAACTTCAGCAAGGCTTGCTGCACGCCTTCGCCCGAGACGTCGCGGGTGATGGAGGGGTTGTCTGATTTACGTGAGATTTTGTCGATTTCGTCGATGTACACAATGCCGCGCTGGGCACGTTCGACATCGTAGTTGCAGGTTTGGAGCAATTTCAAGACGATGTTTTCGACATCTTCTCCCACATAACCCGCTTCGGTGAGGGTCGTGGCATCAGCCATCACAAAGGGCACGTCAAGCATGCGCGCCAAGGTTTGCGCCAACAAGGTCTTTCCGGAACCGGTGGGGCCGATTAGCAAAATATTGCTTTTGGCCAACTCCACCTCGTCTTTTTTGGACTTGTCTTTGTGGCGCAAGCGCTTGTAGTGGTTGTACACCGCAACCGCCAGCGTGCGCTTGGCGGGTTCTTGCCCGATCACATAGTTGTCCAGATTGGCCTTGATCGTGGCCGGCGTTGGCAAGTCGCCGCGCGCCTCCTTGGCATCCGTGACCCCGGCCGAATCATCCCGGATGATTTCATTGCACAGGTCGATGCATTCGTCACATACGAAGACCGAGGGCCCGGCGATGAGCTTCTTCACTTCATGCTGGCTTTTCCCACAGAATGAGCAAAACAGATTCTTCTCGTTCGAGGAGCCTTTTTTTTCAGCCATATGTAGGTGCTTTGTTTCTCAGGTTCCGTTTCAGGGGCGCTTATCAATGACTTCGTCAACCAGACCGTATTCTTTAGCTTCCTGCGCTGACAAATAATAGTCGCGTTCGGTATCGCTTTGGATCTTTTCCAGGGGCTGGCCGGTGCGGTCTGCCAATATTTTGTTCAATTGTTCGCGGGTTTTGAGGATTTCCCGGGCATGGATCTCGATTTCGGTGGCCTGACCCTGGGTTCCGCCCAGCGGCTGGTGGATCATGACCTTGGAGTTGGGCAGGGAAAAACGCTTGCCTTTGGCACCGGCGGCCAACAAAAACGCCCCCATGCTTGCCGCCATGCCGATACAAAGGGTCGAAACCTGGGGCTTGATGAAGTTCATGGTGTCAAAAATTGCCATGCCGGCGCTGACCGATCCACCCGGGGAGTTGATGTAGAACGATATGTCTTTGTCTGGATTTTCGCTCTCCAAAAACAGCAACTGCGCTACAACCAAGTTGGCAACATGGTCATTGACCGGCCCGACCATAAATATCACCCGTTCCTTGAGTAGCCGGGAGTAAATGTCGTATGAGCGCTCGCCCCGCCCCGACTGCTCAATGACCATGGGAATCATGCCCAGCGCCTGGGTTTCTTGGGCCTCACGCCCGCCATATTGGATATTCATTCCGACTGTTCTCCGGGTATTGCTGATCAAACCTGTCCCATCAACTCGTCAAAGTCAATGTGCTTTTCTTCCACCTTCACCTGAGACAAGATGTAGTCGGTTACGTTGTTTTCAATGACCACCGACTCCACTTCCGCCATCCGCTGGCGGTCGCTGTAGTACCAGCGCACCACTTCTGCGGGTTTTTCGTAGCTGGACGCCAGTTCATCCACATGCTGCTTGATGTGCTCGGGCTTGGCTTCCAGGTTGTGGGTGCGGACCAATTCGGCAACGGTGAGGCCTAAGCGAACCCGGCGCTCGGCCTGGGCGCGGAACATCTCCTGCGGTATCGGTGCCTTATCGGCGTCTTTCACTCCACGTTGTTTGAGCTCTTCGCGGGCGTTGGCGACCATGCGGTCGACTTCGGCCATCACGCTGGAGCGCGGTAGGTCAAAGTCGGTCCGCGACACCAATGCGTCCATCGCCGCCTGTTTATTGCGGTTCAGAAGGCGGAACTTGACTTCGCGCTGCAGGTTTTTACGAATGTCAGCGCGCATCGCTTCCACGGTGCCGTCCGGGATACCCAGCGATTTGGCCATGGCGTCGTCCACCGCAGGCAGGTGCGCCGCTTCCAGCTTTTTCAGGGTGACCATGAAGTCTGCAGTTTTGCCAGCAACATCCTTACCCTGGTAATCCTCTGGAAAAACCAGCGGAAAGGTCTTGCTCTCTCCAATTTTCATGCCCTGGGTGGCAGCTTCAAATTCCTTGAGCATCTGCCCGTCGCCCAAAACAAACTGGAAATCGGCGGCCTTGCCCCCGTCAAACAACTCGCCGTCAATCTTTCCCTCGAAATCCACGGTTACACGATCGGTCTCCTGCGCGGCGCTGTCCAGCGCGCGCTGCGCGAAGGTGCGGCGCTGTTTGCGCAAGATACCGATGGTCTTGTCAATGGCAGCCTCGCTCACCTCAGCGTGCACTTTTTCCACTACGGCGTCTGACAAGTCTGCAATCTTGACCTCAGGAAAAACCTCAAAGACCGCGTCAAAGGCCATTTCATCGTCCGACGGCGCAGTGGCCTGGGTGATGCTGGGATGACCGGCCACGCGCAGCTTGGCTTCATTGGCCGCAGCGCTAAAGGCCTGACCCACCTTGTCGTTGACCACTTCGTACTGAACCGAATAGCCATAGCGCTGGGCAACCACGTTCATCGGAACTTTGCCGGGACGGAATCCGTCCATCTTGACCGTGCGGGCCAGTTTGCGCAAACGCACATCGACCTCGCCCTGTATCGCTGCCACCGGCATCGTGAGCGTAATTTTGCGTTCCAGTTTTTCCAAATTTTCCACCACCACGGTCATCGCTGTACTCCTCAAAGCAAAAAATCGGGGCAATCCATACCGCTACTGCGGCACAGGATTGCCCCACAACATTGGGCTTGCGCCTTTGGCATCAGGTTGGTGCGCGGGGGGGGACTCGAACCCCCACAGTATTGCTACCGTCAGGACCTAAACCTGGTGCGTCTACCAATTTCGCCACCCGCGCGGGCATTTCAGGTCAGCCTGAGAGTTTAACCTCCCGGCTATGCCACAGCGATACGGCACAGACATGGACAACGCACACGAAAACGGCGCGCCACCACATCCTCTGCACATCGATAATTCCGCCACCCCCGGACCGGGCCTTGTCAGTAAATACCCCTATGCCTTCAGGACCCGACCATTACGAAAACTTCCCCGTTGCGTCCCTGCTCTGCCCGCCGCATCTGCGGGGCGCAGTCATGGCGCTGTACCACTTTGCCCGCACCGCCGACGATCTGGCAGATGAAGGCCAGGCCACGGCCGATGAGCGACTGGACGCGCTGAGCCGTTACCGCGAACAACTCGTGCTGGCCGCCGACAGCCTCCCCCCAGCGCGAGGCGAATGGGCCTGGGTTTTCGAGCCTTTGCGTACCGTGCTGGTACGCCATGCGCTCCCTCTGGACTTGCTGCACGCCCTGCTGGACGCCTTTGTCCAGGACGTCGACATGACGGCCCGGCAAGCCGGCTATGCGGACGAGGCGCAGCTGCTGGACTACTGCAGCCGCTCCGCCAATCCGGTGGGGCGCTTGCTGCTGCATCTCTACGGGGTGCGCAATCCGCAGGCATTGGCACAGAGCGACGCCATCTGCACTGCCTTGCAACTGATTAACTTTTGGCAGGACTGCGGCATCGACCTGACGCGCGGCCGCTGCTACTTTCCCGCCGATTGGATGCGCCAGCACGGCACCGATGAAACTACTTTGCGCAGCGGCACGGCGCATGCAGGCGAAGAGGCACTGATCGCGCATTGCGTACAGCACGCACGGCAGTTGATGGCCCGCGGCGCGCCACTGGTGCACCAGGTGCCCGGCCGCGCGGGTTGGGAGTTACGGCTGGTGGTGCAGGGTGGACTGCGCGTGCTGGAAAAAGTGGAGCGCCTGGGCGCGCAGGTACTGCGCCAGCGGCCCCGGCTGTATGCGCTGGATTACCTGGTGATGCTGTGGCGCGCGCTGCGCATGTAAGCATGCGGCGACAATCTACGCATGCGTCCAGAGCAATACGTCCAGGAAAAAGCCGCCGGCTCCGGCAGTAGTTTTTATTACGCCTTCCTGTTCCTGCCGGCACCCCGGCGCGCTGCGATCACTGCCTTTTATGCTTTTTGCCGGGAGGTCGATGATGTGGTGGACGAGGCCGTTGACATGGGCGTGGCCGCGACCAAACTGGCGTGGTGGAGCCAGGAAGTCAACCGCGCCTTCCTGGGTAACCCCAGCCATCCCGCGATGCAGGCGCTGCTGCCCCATGCCGCCAATTACGGAATCGAAGAGCGGCATTTACAAGACGTGATTGCGGGCTGCCGCATGGACCTGGAACAAACCCGTTACCTGGACTACCCCAACCTGGAGCGCTACTGCCATCTGGTGGCGGGTGTGGTGGGCGAAGTAGCGGCGCGCATCTTCGGCCAAGAGGCTGCGCAGACCACGCAATACGCCCACACCCTGGGCCAGGCTTTGCAGCTGACCAACATCATCCGGGACGTGGGCGAAGACGCGCTGCGCGGACGCATTTACCTGCCGGTGTCCGAGCTACAGCAATTTGACGTGAAAGCCCATGAAGTGCTGAAGCGCCAATACTCGGACCGCTTCACCGCCTTGATGCAATTCCAGTCCCGCCGTGCCCACGCGCTGTACGACCAGGCCCTGCAGCTTTTGCCCGACCAGGACCGCCGCAGCCAAAAGCCAGGGCTGATGATGGCCAGCATCTACCGCACCTTGCTGCGGGAAATCGAGGCCGCAAATTTCCAGGTGCTGCACCAACGCGTGCGCCTGACGCCGCTGCGCAAGCTGTGGCTGGCATGGCGCGTGCAAGCGCTGGGACGGATGTAAGCGCGCCACTGTGTTGAAGTCCGGGTACAAAAACATCGCTGTCGTCGGCGCCGGATGGGCCGGTATTGCTGCGGCTGTGGACGCCTGCCGCAACGGCCACCAGGTGACTTTGATCGAGGCCAGTCGCACCTTGGGCGGCCGCGCCCGCGCGCTGCCGCGCCGCGCCCACCCGGACCCCGCCGCCGCAGACCCCTGGCTGACCCTGGACAACGGGCAGCACATCCTGCTGGGCGGCTACGCGCAAACCCTGCGTTTGATGGACGCTTTGAACATCGACCTGGATGCCGCATTTTTGCGTCTGCCGCTGGACTTGCGGGACGCGAAGGGTTTGGGCATGTACCTGCCAGATACGGGTCGCCCCTGGAACCTGCTGGCAGGGCTGGCCATGGCCCGGGGTTGGAGCCTGAGCGACAAACGGGCGCTTTTGACGCAGATGCGGGCTTGGCGCAAAAGCGGCTTCTTGTGTGCGCCCGCTCGCAGCGTCGCCGATATTTGCAACGGCCTGCCGGAGGCCGTACGAAAGACCTTGATGGAGCCGCTGTGCGTGTCGGCTTTGAATACCCTGCCGTTCCAAGCCAGTGGACAGGTATTTTTGCGGGTTCTGCATGACGCCCTGATGGGTGAAATCGGCAAGAGCACGCCAGCATCTTTCGCCACGTCTGATGTGCTGCTGCCGCTGCGTGACCTGAGCCGAATCCTGCCAGAGCCCGCCGCGCGCTGGCTCGAACGGCGGGGTGCGACCGTTTTGCGCCAGCACCGGGTGGCGCGGGTCGCCTGGAACGCAGGACGCTGGGACCTCGAAGACGCGAACGGTGCGTGCCAAACCTTTGACGCCGTCATCTGGGCCACCGCGCCCGAACACGCGCTGCAGACGATCCGCCACAGCGCTGAGGGCGCACCGCCCAATGTGGCGGCGCACTTTTCCCGCTGGTGCGCGGCCGCCGAAAAACTGCGCTACGAATCGATCGCCACGGTTTACACCTACTCCAGCGAGGCAAAACTACCCCAGACCGCTGCTGCGCCTGAACCACGCCCCTGGCGTCACCGGCGCAGTTTGTGGTGGACCGTGGCGTCATGGGCGACCCCGGCCTGTGGGCATTTGTGATCAGCGCCGCGCGGGGCGAAAAAACCATGCTGGAGTTCCAGGTGCTCCACCAGGCCCGCACCGAACTGGCTGACTTTCTGGGCCCCTCCGGTATCTCCGCCGTACAAACCGTGATCGAAAAACGCGCCACCTTCGCCTGCACCGTAGGCCTGAAACGCCCCGGTCCACGCATCGCGCCGGGCCTGCTGGCCTGCGGGGATTACACCTACGCGCCCTACCCGGCAACCCTGGAAGGCGCCGTGCGCAGCGGCCAAATGGCGGCGATGGCGGTGGAGGACATGGACGGGTTCAAGTGGAAAGACTGAAACGATAACGCAGAAGGTGCAAGCAAGACCTTCTCAAAGATGTTTACGCGTTGGATTGCAGCAAAAGCAGCCTCCAAAACCCGGGCTGATTCATATTCTTACTCCAACTACGCCCCCTTATTTTGGCAGCGCATCACCTGCCAGGGGTGGCACGCTGGGCACCAAGTTCATAAACCGATCAAAGTCGCTGCGGTCGCCCTTCGCGGCCTCAAGCTTGAGATAGTCCAATGTCATGACAGATGCCATCTTCTCTGACACGGCAGCAGCAATAAACTGATTCACCGAAATCTCATCGCGCAGGGCCAATTCCTTCACTTTTTGGTGAACAGAGTTGGGCAGTCTTACGGTCAATGCGGTCATGATGTACTCCTGAGCAAATTCAAAAATTCTGCCGGTGTGATGGCATTCACCTTCAGTTCCGGGGCGCGCTTAAAGTCTTTCACATTGTGTGTGACGATGTATTGGCTACCGGATGCCACAGCGCACTCCAAAACCATATCGTCATCAGGATCACGCAAAAACGGACGCCATAAGAAATGCACGTCTTGCAGATGCGCAATCGAAGCCAAGTAGCGCAATAAACCGATTGCCGCTTCGGCATTGGCTCCAGGTGGCAAATGCTCTGGTCTGGTCAACACCGATTGCCACTCCGTATACAGGGCAACCGTTAGCGCAATCTCGAACTGCTCGCTTGGCAACATCGAGAGCAGACGAAAGCTCGCCCCGTTACGCGACCGGGCAGCAGCTACTAAAACCGACGTATCTAGGATGACTCTCAATGGTTATGCCGACGTTTTTGGTTACATTAGTGCAACCATATTCTATGCTGTTCAGTTGTGGGGCAACTGCACGACATTGGGCAAGAAGTGCTCAAAAAGTAGCGGAGCCCTTGTTCCCCCGAAACGACGCCGCATCCTAAAGCTCCGATTCACCAATGAAAAAGGCCGTTTGTCGGACTACAACAAACGGCCTTGAACGGTGAATTGGTCGGTGTGAAAGGATTCGAACCTTCGACCCCTTGCACCCCATGCAAGTGCGCTACCAGGCTGCGCCACACACCGAAGGAAACGATTATAGCCATCGGGTCGGAATTGAAGGCGTCCAGAACGGCCGGGCTTTACCCTTCCCACCGCAAGCTGCAGGCCTATCCAACTTCTGCGAGCAGATCCCGGATTTGGAGCAATTCATCGCGCACCGATGGCGACAGAAAAAGCCGCGACGCTTGGCGCACTTTCGGGGCCATGAGCCGCCGCGCCGGCCAATGCATCCGGCGCAACGTAGCCCAGTATCGTCTGGCACATCATCTGCCTTGAACTGGCGATCCTCGCCCGCGGTTTCCAGCATCTGGTTGCGCGCGCCACTGATGGTGAAACCCTGCTCGTACAAAAGGCCGCGGATCCGGCGCACCATCAACACTTCATGGTGCTGGTAATAGCGGCGATTGCCGCGCCGCTTCATCGGGCGCAACTGGGTGAATTCCTGCTCCCAATAGCGCAAGACATGGGGTTTGACGCAGCACAGCTCCCCCACTTCACCGATGGTGAAGTAGCGCTTGGCGGGAATCGGCGGAAGGCTGTTTTCCATGGAAATCAATGTCTTTGGCGGGAGAGCTCAGGAATCACTGGAACGGGGGCGCGAGATTACCCGAACTTCCGGGCGCGGGAAAGACTTATTTTTCGCCTGCCGGCTGCCCGGACTGCGGTGCCTGGTCCTGGATCTGGTCTTTGAGCTTGTGGCTGGCGTGGAAAGTCACCACGCGACGCGCTGCAATCGCAATGGTTTCACCAGTGCGCGGGTTGCGACCCGGACGCGGTTTTTTGGTGCGGATCTGGAAATTGCCGAAGCCGGTAATCTTGACGTCGGTGCCCGCAACCAGCTGTTGCACCATGAGCTCAAAGAAAGCGTCCACCATGTCTTTGGCCTCGCGCTTGTTCAAGCCGATGTTCTCGTACAAAAGCTCGGCCAAGTGCGCCTTGGTCAGGGCCGGGGTTTCGAGGCTGTTAACGGATATTTCCATGGCGGGCAGTGCGAGAGCGAGTGGCGACTGTAGCGCTCAGGAGCGGGGTCGCGCACCTAGGGTTTGCGCTAGGTGGGCCCAAATAGCCTGCATGGCGGCGTCAATTTCAGGGTCCGTCAGGGTCGCAAGTGGCGAGGCCAGCGTCAGACGCACGGCCAGACTGCGCGAGCTGTCACCCGCCTGGGGGACTTTGGGGCGGTACACATCAAACAACTGGGCGTCTTGCAGCAAACCGCCATGGGGTGCTTGTTGAATGGCGGCTATCAGGGCTGCATGGCTGCAGGTTTCCGGCAACAGCAGGGCGATGTCCCGCTGCACGGCGGGGAATTTGGCTATGGGCTCAAAAGCCGGCACAGGGCGGTGCAGCAAGGCGGCTAGGTTGAGCTCGAAGACGATGGGCGCTGCGGTCAAGCCGTAGCTCTGACGCCACTGCGGATGCAGCTCGCCCACCACGCCAATATGCACGCCGTTAAGTTGCACCGAGGCGCTGCGTCCGGGATGCAGGGCCGGATGGTGGGCGCTGGCGCTGGCGGGAACAAATTCCAAGCGCTGCGGGGCGAACAAGGCCTCCACATCACCCTTGACATCAAAAAAGTCAACCGCTGCGTCGCTGCGGCCCCACTGCAAGGCATCGGCACTGCCCAGCGCCAGGCCGGCCACGCGCATGGGCTGATCAAACTGGGCCACCGTGGTGTCGCTGTCTACTACCGATGCATCCCGCAAAAACACGCGGCCCAGCTCAAACACCCGCACCCGTGGCACTTTGCGGGCCTGGTTGAATTGCGCCACTTGGATCAACGAACCCAGCAAAGAAGAGCGCATCACACCCATTTGGCTGGCGATCGGATTGAGTAGCTTGATGGGGTTCGGGTTGCCCGCCAGCTCATGCTCCCAGCGCGCGTCCACAAAACTGAAATTAATGGTTTCCTGGTAGCCCAAGCCGGCCAAAGCGCGGCGCAGCGCGAAGGAACTGCGCTGGCCCTCGGGGCGCAACCGCGCAGTGACGGGGGCCTGCGGCGGGGTATGGGGAAGCTGCTCGAAGCCGATGATGCGGGCGACTTCCTCAATCAGGTCTTCTTCGATCTGAAGGTCAAAACGGTAGGACGGCGGCTGCACCGTGATCAGTCCGGCCTGCTCCTGCGGCTCCAAGCCCAGACGGGCCAGGGCTTGCATGCATTGCGCCGCACTCAGCGGCATGCCGATGACCTTGGCCGCACGCGCGACACGCAATTGCACCGGGCGCGCTTGTGGCATGGCGGGCTGCTGGTCATCGATAGGGCCAAAGGTGGTGTTTGGCGTGCCACAAATCTCGGCAATCAGCTGGCTGATGCGCTCGATGTGCGCCACCGTCAATGCCGGGTCAACGCCACGCTCAAAACGGTGTCCGGCGTCGGTGGAAAAATTGAAGCGGCGCGAACGTCCGGCCACTGCTGTAGGCCACCAAAAAGCAGCCTCCACATAAATATGGCGGGTTGCATCGCCCACTGCCGTGGCTTCGCCGCCCATGATGCCGGCCAGCGATTCGACCTGCTTGTCGTCGGCAATCACGCCGACTTGTGCGTCCAGCGCAACCGTGTTGCCATTGAGCAGCCTGAGCTGCTCACCGGGACGGGCCCAGCGCACCTGCAAACCGCCGTGGATTTTTTCCAGATCGAAGATGTGGGTCGGGCGACCCAACTCAAACATCACGTAGTTGGAGATGTCTACCAGCGCACTGACGCTGCGCTGCCCGCAACGCGCCAGCCGGTCCACCATCCAGGCGGGCGTCTTCGCCTGCGGATTAACGTGGCGCACGATGCGCCCCGAAAAGCGGCCGCACAAGTCCGTGGCGGCAATTTGCACCGGCAGGACGTCGGACAGCCCCACCGGCATGGGCGCAATCGCCGGCACCTTCAGCGGCGCGCCGGTCAGCGCAGACACTTCGCGCGCCACACCGAGCACGCTCAGGCAATGCGCCAGGTTGGGCGTGAGTTTGAGCGTGAACAGCGTGTCGTCGAGCTGCATGTGTGCGCGGATGTTCTGGCCAATCGGCGCATCGGCAGCCAGTTCCAGCAATCCATCGCTGGCCTCGCTAACCCGCAACTCGCTGGCCGAACACAACATGCCCTGGCTTTCCACGCCCCGCAGCTGGCCCAACTTGATCAGAAAAGGTTTTCCGTCTGCACCGGGCGGCAACTCGGCACCGACCGTCGCACACGGCACGCGGATACCGGCACGCGCATTGGGCGCGCCGCACACGATGTTGAGCAGCGCAGCCGCGCCAATATCCACCTGGCAGACGCGCAGGCGATCGGCGTTGGGATGCTGGGCAACCGCCTTGATTTCACCGACCACCACGCCGCTGAATGGCGGGGCCACAGGTTCGAGCGCTTCCACCTCCAGCCCGGCCATGGTGAGCGTATCTGCGAGCTGCTGGGTGCTCAGCGCGGGATCGCAAAAAGTGCGCAGCCAGGATTCAGGGAATTGCATGGTGGGGAAACAAAAAACGCGGCTTCAGGCCTGGAACTGGGACAGAAAGCGGATGTCGCCATCGAAAAACAAACGCAAGTCGTTGACGCCATAGCGCAACATCGTCAGACGGTCCGGGCCCATGCCAAAGGCAAAGCCGATGTATTTTTCCGGCTCCAGTCCCATGTTGCGGATGACATTCGGATGCACTTGGCCCGAACCCGCGACCTCCAGCCAACGCCCGGCCAAGGGGCCGGTCTGGAACTGGATATCGATCTCCGCGCTGGGCTCGGTGAACGGGAAAAAACTGGGGCGAAAGCGCAAGACCAGGTCTTCGCTTTCAAAAAAGGTCCGGCAGAAATTGGTGAATACGTACTTCAGGTCCTTGAAGCTGACGTTCTCGCCCACCCACAGGCCTTCGCACTGGTGGAACATGGGGGAATGCGTGGCGTCGCTGTCGACCCGGTAGGTGCGTCCGGGGGCGATGACGCGGATCTCGGGCATATCGCCGCTGAATAAAGATGTGTCCGCGTTGCCCGCGAGCGCTCTGTATTTCTTGACGTGCTGCACCGCGTAGCGGATTTGCATGGGGCTGGTGTGGGTGCGCAACAAATTCGGGGCCTCAGCGCTGCCGCCTTCGACATAAAACGTGTCGTGCATAGACCGCGCCGGGTGATCTTGTGGGGTATTCAATGCGGTGAAGTTGAACCAGTCGGACTCGATCTCGGGACCGTCTGCCACGTCAAAACCCATAGAAGCAAAAATGGCCTCGATGCGCTCCAGCGTCAAGGACACCGGGTGCAAACCGCCCTGCCCGCGCTGTCGTCCGGGCAAGGTCACATCCAGCGCTTCCGCACGCAACTGCACATCCAGTTCAGCCCGCGCCAGCGCAGCGCGGCGCTCTGCCAAAGCCGCCTCAATCGCCTGCTTGGCGATGTTGATGGCAGCGCCACGGGATTTTTTCTCATCGACGCTGAGCGCCGCCATACCCTTCATGAGCTCGGTGATGCGCCCGGTTTTTCCCAAAAAAACCGCTTTGGCATTCTCCAGATCGGCAGGCCCCGGCGCGGCCGTAAAAGCCGCCTGCGCGTCCTGCACGATGGTGTCTAACTCATTCATAAGGGCAGATTGAAATGGTAGGAATACAAAGGGCTAGTGCTCTTCCAAGCCCTAGCCCTTATCTGGTGCGGACAAGCCCAGCTATGCCGTATTTACCGTACCGCCAGTCATCAAGCCGCCAACGCAGCCTTGACCTGGTTGACGATGCCCGCAAAAGCAGCCATATCGTGCACAGCGATGTCGCTGAGTACTTTGCGGTCGATTTCGATGTTGGACTTCTTCAAACCATTGGCAAATTGACTGTAGGTCATGCCGCACTGGCGCGCTGCCGCATTGATACGGGCGATCCACAATTGGCGGAAAACACGCTTTTTGGTACGGCGATCGCGGTAGGCATATTGCCCCGCCTTCATCACCGCTTCTTTGGCGATCCGGAAAACATTGCCGCGGCGACCGCGGAAACCTTTGGCAAGGGCGAGAACTTTTTTGTGGCGGGCGCGAGCCGTTACACCACGTTTGACGCGAGGCATTGTGTTACTCCTTGTTCGTCGTTAATCAAAGACCACGGCCGGGCAGCATTTGTGCCATCCGACCCATATCGGTCGGGTGCACACCTGTTGGTCCGCGCAAATGGCGCTTGTTTTTGGTGGTCTTCTTGGTCAAGATGTGACGTTTGAAGGCTTGGCCGCGTTTGACGGTTCCACCGGGACGGACGCGGAAGCGTTTCTTCGCCGCGCTCTTGGTCTTCATTTTGGGCATTTTCATGCTCCTTCTTACATTGTGCTCGTGAGGCGTACGGGAAACTTTCCCGGCCTTGTTGGCCCCGAGCCACTTTTACAGGGTTGACAAGCAACCCTATTTTTGCCGCACCTGCGTGCGGCGAAACCCTCTGTCTTCTACCCCGCTGCCATTTCGGCAGCAACCTTGACCGCCGCTCCAGGCTTTCGTTTGCCCGGGGCCAGCATCATCACCATCTGGCGACCTTCGAGCTTGGGGAACTGCTCCACCACAATCAGGTCCGCCAAGTCATCGCGCATACGGTTCAAAAGCGCCAAACCAATTTCTTGGTGGGTAATCTCACGCCCACGAAACCGCAGCGTGATCTTGCATTTGTCGCCGTCATCCAAAAAGCGCTTGATATTGCGCAACTTGATGTTGTAGTCGCCGTCATCAGTCCCGGGGCGGAATTTGATTTCCTTGACCTCGATGACCTTTTGCTTGGACTTGGCTTCAGCCGCCTTCTTCTGCTCCTGGTACTTGAGCTTTCCGTAATCAATCAAGCGGCAAACAGGCGGGTTCGCGGTTGCCGCGATTTCCACCAAATCCACATCCAGCTCTCCGGCCATTCGCAGCGCTTCGGTGATGCTCACCACGCCTAAGGGCTCGTTTTCAATGCCCGTTAAACGGACTTCGGTGGCCATGATTTCCCGGTTTAACCGGTGCTTGCGTTCTTCGCGCTGACGGCGATCACGGAATTCTGTAGCGATGGTTCAATCCTTCACAAATTCAAAAAAATACGATGCCAGTGGCACGCACATCAGTCTCGGTATCAATCAGTATTGGTATCAGGACGAAGATTTTTGAGCAATATCGCTTTGGAGTTTCTGCATGAAGACTTCTAAGGACATTGCACCGAGGTCTTGACCTCCTCGTGCGCGCACTGCAACCGCTCCGGCTGCCACCTCTTTGTCACCAACGACCAGCAGGTAAGGCAGCTTCTGCATCGAATGCTCGCGGATTTTATACGTGATTTTCTCGTTGCGGAGATCCAATTCGACCCTAAGACCTTGATTTTGCAGCGTTTGGGCCACAGAACGGGCGTATTCCGCTTGCGCATCGGTGATATTGAGCACCACCACCTGCACCGGAGCCAGCCAGGCCGGCAACGCGCCCGCGCTCTCTTCGATCAAGATTCCGATGAAACGCTCCAGGCTGCCGACGATGGCACGGTGCAGCATGACGGGCCGGTGCCGGGCACCGTCCTCACCCACATATTCGGCATCCAGGCGCTCGGGCATCGAGAAATCCACCTGCATGGTTCCGCACTGCCACTGGCGCCCGATCGCATCTTTGAGTGTGTATTCGATCTTCGGTCCGTAAAAAGCGCCGTCCCCGGGCGAGATTTCGTAGCTGCAGCCGGAGGCGTCCAAGGCTCTCAATGAGTGCAGCTTCCGCCTTGTCCCAGATCGCGTCGCTGCCAATACGCTCCTTGGGGCGGGTCGCCACCTTGTAAATAATGTTGTGAAAACCGAAATCGGCATAGACCTTTTGCAGCAAGGCCGTGTAGTCCACACATTCCTGCAAGATCTGGTCTTCGGTGCAAAAAATATGGCCGTCGTCTTGGGTGAAGCCGCGCACCCGCATGATGCCGTGCAAGCCGCCCGAGGGCTCGTTGCGGTGGCAGTTGCCGAACTCGCCGTAGCGCAGCGGCAGGTCGCGATAGCTCTTGATGCCTTGTTTGTAAATCAGGATGTGGCCCGGGCAGTTCATCGGCTTGAGCGCGTACTCGCGCTTCTCCGACTCGGTGGTGAACATGTTGTCGCGGTACTTGTCCCAGTGCCCTGTTTTTTCCCACAAGGTTTTATCAATGATTTGCGGGCCCTTGACCTCCAGATACCCGTTGTCCTGGTAGACCCGCCGCATGTACTGCTCCACGTGCTGCCACAAGCGCCAGCCCTTGGGGTGCCAGAACACCAGACCGGGGGCATGCTCGTCGATATGGAAGAAATCGAGTTCACGTCCCAGCTTGCGGTGATCCCGCTTTTCCGCCTCTTCCAGCATGGTGAGGTGCTGTTGCAAATCTTCTTTGCTGGCCCAGGCCGTACCGTAAATCCGCTGCAGCATCTCGTTGCGGTGGTCGCCGCGCCAGTACGCACCTGCCAACTTCATCAGCTTGAAGTGCTTGAGCTTGCCGGTGCTGGGCACGTGCGGGCCGCGGCAGAGGTCTTCAAACGCACCCTCACGGTACAGGCTGACGTCCTCGCCCGCAGGAATGCTGGCAATGATTTCGGCCTTGTAGTGTTCGCCCATACCCTTGAAGTAAGCGACGGCCTCATCGCGCGGTAACACGCGACGCAGCACAGGCTCGTCCTTGGCAGCCAGCTCCGCCATGCGCTTTTCGATGGCGGTCAGGTCTTCAGGGGTGAAGGGGCGGCTGTACGAAAAATCGTAGAAAAAACCGTTCTCGATGACCGGGCCGATGGTGACCTGCGCTTCGGGGAAAAGGTCTTTCACCGCATAGGCCAGCAAATGGGCGGTCGAATGGCGAATCACTTCCAGTCCGTCGGCGTCTTTCGCTGTCACGATGGCCAGCGACGCATCGGCGGCCATCTGGTAGCTGGTATCCACCACCTTGCCGTCTACCTTGCCCGCCAGCGCCGCTTTCGCCAGGCCGGCGCCAATCGACGCGGCCACCTCGGCCACCGTCACGGGGCCGGGAAATGCGCGCTGAGAACCGTCGGGCAAAGTGATTTGAATCATGCGGGATGTCACAAATAAGGGAGTTGGCAGGCCCCTCCGCGTCGGCAAGATCGGGGGACTTGCAACGCGGCAACGCGATGCCGGACGCCGAAGAAGGGAGGCGAGTATTCTAGTCGCCGACGCGCGGGCGCGGCCTCTCCCTGCCGGCCTCAAGACCGCAAACGGGCTCTGCTGGAACAGAGCGCCGCGTCCGTCTCAGCCCTGCTTAGCCGCCGCTTGGCGGTTGCGCGCCAGCCAGGCATCCACCCGCGCCACCGTGGTATCGACTGAATCCGAATGCATGCCGCGTTGGGCTGCGACCAGCTTGATCAGCAAATCAATGCGCTCGACCTGCTCTGCCCCTGCGGCCAATGCGCGGGCAGCGGACGAGGGCTTGAGCAAACCCATGGCAGCCGACGCGTACTTGTCAAACGGAACCATGTCATCGGGCGAAGCACCCAGCGAATGGCACAAATCGGCGACCCATGCGTAGACCATGCGGGACTGCTCCAAGTCGGCATGAACCGCCTGCTGAATCGGCTGCACGGTCTCGTCCAGCACGCAACGGTAGTTGCCGGTCAACAGCATGCTCCATTTGGCCAAGGGCACGAAAAGCGACTCGTGCAGTTTGAGCTTGACCGGAATATCCAGCGACTGGCCATCCACAGTCCAGCGCGCAGCGGCGATGTCGGCGTCCAGTTGGGCCAGCATGGCGTTGTGCTCAGGACTTGCGAATTGCGCCACTTTGAAGTTGGTCGGTAGCCCCACCTGCAAGACATTGGGCGCTTCGTCCGGTGGCCGAAAGGCCTGCGGATCCGGGCTGCACAGCGTCATCAAGCCCGGCTCGAAGCCATCCCAAACAGCCGGCTCCAGATACGCGCTGGCCAGGCCCTTCGCGTCCAAGCCCGGAATACGCGCCAGATACGGCAGGGGCGGCATGTTCATGATGGACATGCACGGCACCCGCGCCGCGGCAATCGCCTGCATCAACTCCCGAACGCCGGAGGCGCTGTACTGCGGCTCTTGCATGGCCAGACACACCAGGTCGTAGTGCTGGGGCACAACCTGATCGGGCGACAGGGCATCCAGCTTGCCCGGGGTGGCGCGGGAATCAATTTCCACCCACCCTTCGCGCCCCTTGACCTGTATGCGAACGCGCGTGCCCTCACGCCGAATCAGCTCCGCCGTTTGGCTGCGACAGACCAGGGTTGCATCATGCCCGGCCATCAAAAGCTTGGTGGACAAGAGCGAGCCATAGGACGCACCCAAAATCAAAACCTTGTATTTTTTTGCCATGTTATTTGCCTGCAATGTGAACGCAGATTCCGTTTGAAAAATTAATGGAATTGCTCTTCTTCAGTTGAGCCGGTGAGCGATTTCACGCTGGACTGACCACCCTGAATAACCGTGGTCACATCATCAAAATAACCAGCGCCCACCTCTTGCTGGTGAGACACAAATGTATAGCCCTTGTCCCTGGCTGCGAACTCGGGTTCTTGCACCATGTTGACGTAGTGTTTCATGCCTTCGCCATTGGCATATGCGTGCGCAAACTGGAAGCTGTTGTACCAGTTGATATGGATGCCTGCCAGCGTGATGAACTGGTACTTGTAGCCCAGTGCCGACAAGTCCTCTTGGAAGGTCGCAATCTGGCTGTCATTGAGGTTTTTCTTCCAATTGAAAGACGGCGAGCAGTTGTAAGACAAGAGCTTGCCGGGATGCACTGCGTGAATCGCTTGCGCGAACTCGCGGGCAAAGCCGATGTCGGGTACGCCGGTCTCGCACCACACCAAATCCGCATGGGCGGCGTAGGCAACCCCCCGGCTGATCGATTGCTCCAAGCCATTGCGAACGCGGTAAAAGCCTTCGGCCGTGCGCTCGCCGGTCAGGAAGCGTTTGTCGTTGGCGTCATGGTCGCTGGTGATGAGATTGGCGGCTTCTGCGTCGGTACGCGCCAAGATGATGGTAGGTACGCCCATCACGTCGGCCGCAAAGCGCGCGGCCACCAGTTTCTCAACAGCCTCCTGGGTCGGTACCAAGACTTTGCCCCCCATGTGTCCGCATTTTTTGACTGCCGCGAGCTGGTCCTCAAAATGGACACCGGCCGAACCGGCAGCAATCATGTTTTTCATGAGTTCGAAGGCATTGAGCACGCCGCCGAATCCGGCTTCTGCGTCGGCGACGATGGGCAGGAAGAAGTCGATGTAATCCTTGGAGCCGGGCTCCACACCGCGCGACCACTGGATCTCATCGGCACGCTTGAAGGTGTTGTTGATACGCCGCACCATGGCCGGCACCGAGTCGTAGGCGTACAGCGATTGATCCGGGTACATGGTCTCCGAAGTGTTGCCGTCGGCGGCCACCTGCCACCCAGACAAGTAGACCGCCTCCAGCCCGGCCTTGGCTTGCTGCATAGCCTGACCGGCCGAAATAGCGCCATACGAGTTCACATAGCCCTTTTTCGACTCGCCATTGACCAGCCGCCATAGCTTTTCGGCTCCGCGCTGCGCCAGGGTGTGCTCAATGTTGACGCTTCCCCGCAGACGCACCACGTCGGCGGCGCTGTAGTTGCGGGTTATTCCCTTCCAGCGGGGATTGGAAGCCCAGTCTTTTTCGAGCGCCGCGATCTGCTGCTCACGGCTGAGTTGGGTGTTGATGGCGTTTGTCATGGTGGTCTCCGGTGGGTTGCAGGGGAAGTCAGCGGGCGAAACAAAACCGCTTGGACGACGCCAGTATAGTCTTATATAAGACATAAGATAAAGAACTAGTCTTATAGAAGACAAAAAATAATTGTCTCTGCTTGATGGACCTTGTTCGCGACCGACGGCCAGTGGGGCATGATCGACCCCTCACACACGCACCCATTCGATGCCCCCCCGTTTTCAACGCCCCCTGGCCTTCCTCTGCCTGAGCGCCAGCATGGCGCTGGTGGGCTGCTACGTGGCCCTGTGCAAACCATTGGTGGCAGCTATTCCGATTTTTTTACTGGGCTGGATGCGCTTTGGCATCGCCGGCGTGGCCATGGCCTCGTGGTGGCGCAAACCCGCTGATGAAGCACCGATGGATCGCGAAACAAAAAAACTATTGTTTTTAGAGTCATTCGTCGGGAACTTTTTGTTTTCGCTGTGCATGCTGTTCGGGGTCAGCATGACCAGCGCTGTCTCGGCCGGGCTGATCCTGGCGGCGATTCCGGCGGCATCCGCACTGATGGGGCACTATGTCTTGGGCGACCGCTTGGGCCCGCGCGTACTGGCAGCGGTGGCCTGTGCAGGCGCGGGTATTGCCTTGCTGGCTTTTTCCAAAGCAGCCATTCCAGGCGAGGCTGCGGCTGCCAGTAACTTGGCTGGAAACCGTGAATGGCTGGGCGATCTGCTGGTTTTCGGCGCTGTGTTGTGCGAGGCCACGTTTATTGTGGTCGGCAAAAAATTGTCGGCCGGTATCGGCCCCAAGCGCATCGCTGCCATCATCAATGGCTGGGGCTTTGTACTGATGACCCCGGCCGGCCTGTACTGGGCTTTTCAGTTTGACTTCAGCACCTTGGATCTGCGCCTGTGGGTTCTGCTGGTTTTTTACGCTCTGGCCGCCAGCGTCTGGATGGTCTGGCTGTGGATGACCGGCATGAAAACCATTCCCGCTTCGGAAGCGGGAATTTTCAGCGCCATGCTGCCCATCACCGCTGCGGCGATCGGAATACTGGTTTTTGATGAAACGTGGACCGGACTCCAGGCGCTGGCGTTTTTGCTGGCTTTGACCGGCTTGGTGCTTGCCACCCTGCCAAGCCGAGCCCCAGCCTCAGGACAATCCCCTACAAACGGCCCATAATTTTTGTCAAATAGGGATTTCCCATAGGAAAAACCGCTTTTTCTCAAGTAGCATCCATTTATCGGGGCACGCGGTGCCCTGATGAATGATCAACGAATAAAAGGAACTCCCTTATGGCAACAGCAAAGTCAGCACCTGCAAAGAAAGCTGCACCCGCAAAACGCACCGCCAACGCGGCCTTCATGAAACCTCTGACCCCCAGCGCGGCGCTGGCCGCCGTAGTCGGCGCAAAGCCCCTGCCCCGCACGGAAGTCGTGAAGAGCCTGTGGATCTACATCAAGAAGCACAAGCTGCAAGACGCTACCAACAAGCGCAACATCAACGCAGACGACAAACTCAAAGCAGTTTTTGGTAAAGCCCAAGTCAGCATGTTCGAGATGGCTGGCCTGATCGGCAAGCACCTGAGCTGAATCGCTCGAACCACAAAAAAACCGGCCTAGGCCGGTTTTTTTGTGTCTGTCCGAACCTCACGCAGAAAACTGAAATTCTCCCGGTGCGCGTATCGGATCCACATTGACATGGATGCTGTCTTTGGGCATGAACTTGCCCTCGAGCAGCAATTTAGACAACGGGTTTTCAATCCGCTGTTGAATCGCACGCTTTAATGGCCGCGCGCCATAGACCGGGTCAAACCCGACCTTGGCGAGTTCGGCAACGGCAGCGTCAGACACATCGAGCGCAAGATCCATGTGCGCCAAGCGGCCCACCAAGGCGGCCAATTGGATCTTGGCAATGCTGGCAATGTGCGCGGCACCCAAAGCATGGAAGACCACGGTCTCGTCGATGCGGTTGAGAAACTCCGGTCGGAAATGGGTTTTGAGCTCGTCGAGCACCGCGTCCTTGATGTCTTCGCCGCTCTGGCCCACCATACTCTGGATGATGGGTGAGCCGATATTGCTGGTCATCACGATCACGGTGTTTTTGAAATCGACCGTGCGGCCCTGGCCATCGGTCAGGCGGCCGTCGTCCAGCACCTGCAAAAGCACGTTGAACACATCGGGGTGCGCTTTTTCAATTTCGTCCAGCAGCAGCACGCTGTAGGGCTTGCGGCGCACCGCCTCGGTCAAATGGCCGCCTTCTTCGTAGCCCACATAGCCCGGGGGCGCACCAATCAAACGGGCCACCGAATGCTTTTCCATGAACTCGCTCATGTCCACCCGGATCAGGTGGTCTTCGCTGTCAAACATAAACCCCGCCAAAGCTTTGCACAGCTCGGTCTTGCCAACGCCCGTAGGGCCCAAAAACAGAAAAGAACCGGTCGGCCGGTTCGGGTCTGACAGGCCCGAACGTGCGCGGCGGATCGCGTTGGAAATAGCGGCGATGGCTTCGTCCTGCCCGACCACGCGCTCATGCAATTTGGCCTCCATCACCAGCAGCTTGTCGCGCTCGCCTTGCATCAGTTTGGCCACCGGAATGCCGGTGGCACGCGCCACTACCTCGGCAATTTCCTCGGCTCCAACCTGGGTGCGCAGCAATTGGGGGGCCGCAGCCTGGCCGCTTTTTGCGCCCTGGGCTTTACCGGTTTCCAAGTCTTGCGCTTCCTTCAGGTGCTTCTCCAGCGCAGGCAATTTGCCGTATTGCAGCTCGGCCACTTTGGCCAGATCGCCCTTGCGGGTGAGGGTCTCAATTTGCTGGCGCAGGCTGTCCATTTCCTGGCGGATCTGGGCGCTGCCCTGGGCTGCGGCCTTCTCGGCTTTCCAGATCTCGTCCAGATCGGCAATTTCTTTTTGCAGACTGGTGATTTCTTCCTGGATCAACTCAAAACGCTTTTGCGAAGCCTCGTCTTTTTCGCGCTTGACGGCTTCGCGCTCGATTTGCAGCTGGATCAGGCGGCGGTCCAACTTGTCCATGACTTCGGGTTTGGAGTCCAGCTCAATCTTGATTTTGGCCGCAGCCTCGTCGATCAAATCAATCGCCTTGTCGGGCAGAAAGCGGTCGGTGATGTAGCGGTGGCTCAACTCAGCCGCCGCGACGATAGCCGGGTCGGTGATGTTCACGCCGTGGTGCACCTGGTAGCGTTCTTTCAGGCCGCGCAGGATCGCCACGGTCGCTTCCACTGTCGGCTCTCCCACCAGAATTTTCTGGAAACGGCGTTCCAGCGCCGCGTCTTTTTCGATGTATTTGCGGTACTCGTCCAAAGTGGTTGCGCCCACGCAATGCAACTCGCCACGCGCCAATGCGGGCTTGAGCATATTGCCCGCGTCCATCGCGCCCTCGGCCTTGCCCGCGCCGACCATGGTGTGCAACTCGTCGATGAACACAATGGTTTGGCCTTCATCTTTGGCCAGGTCTTTGAGTACATTTTTCAAGCGCTCTTCGAACTCGCCACGGAATTTGGCACCTGCCAACAGGGAGGCCATATCGAGCGACAGTACGCGTTTGCCTTTGAGTGAATCCGGCACCTCGCCCGCCACGATGCGCTGCGCCAAACCTTCAACGATGGCGGTCTTGCCCACGCCGGGCTCGCCAATCAGAACCGGGTTGTTTTTGGTCCGCCGTTGCAGCACCTGGATCGCGCGGCGGATTTCGTCATCGCGCCCGATCACCGGGTCCAGCTTGCCTGCTCTGGCCCGCTCGGTCAAATCCACGCAGTATTTTTTCAGCGATTCGCGCTGCTCTTCAGCATCTGCGCTGTCGACATTTTGGCCGCCGCGTACGGCAGCAATAGCAGATTCCAAACTCTTGCGGGTCAGGCCCTGTGCCCGCGCGGCGTTGCCCAGATCCGATTTGCTATCGGCCAGGGCCAGCAAAAACAGCTCGCCCGCCACAAACTGGTCGCCGCGCTTGATCGCCTCTTTTTCCGCCGCCTGCAGCAGCGAGACCAGATCCCGCCCGACCTGCACCTGGTCTTGCCCGTGGACCTCGGGCAGCTTCTTGAGCGCCGTCTCGGCCACGCCGAGCAGCCCCGTGTGGTTGACGCCGGCCCGCTGCAACAAGGCTTTGGGGCCGTCGTCTTGGTGCAGCATGGCTGATACCACGTGGGCGGGCTCGATAAAAGCATGGTCCTTCCCCAGGGCCAGGGTTTGGGCCTCCGACAGGGCTTCCTGAAATTTGGTGGTCAGCTTGTCAATACGCATGCGGTTCTCCGGTTCCCCAGCAGGTGGGGCATTGGCCGACCATTTTCAAGCCCGCCGGCGAAATTGCGCCCTTAGGCTGCGTTGTCCGCTTGGATGCCCCAGCGCGCCAGCGCAGCGTCGTCCGACACGCGGGCATCCACCCAGTGAGCGCCCTGGGCGGTTTGCTCTTTCTTCCAGAACGGCGCCTGGGTTTTCAGGTAATCCATGATGAATTCACAGGCCTGGAAGCTCTGGCCCCGGTGCGCCGAGGTCACGGCCACCAGCACGATCTGGTCCAGGGGCTGCAGGAGGCCAATGCGGTGGATCACGCGCGCGTCCAGCATGTCAAAGCGGGCGTGGGCGGCGTCGATCATGGCCTCAATCGCGCGCTCGGTCATGCCGGGGTAGTGCTCCAGTTCCAGCGACTGGATATCGCCCGGGCCACCGGCGTTGCGGTCACGCACCGTACCCACAAAGCTGCAGACCGCACCCACCCGGGCGTCCGTACCGCGCAGGGCCGCCAACTCCGCGCCCAGGTCAAAGTCCTGGGTTTGGATGCGCACACGGGCTTTTTGCGCCACAGCTTTCAGCCCCCGGTCACTGGCGGGAAAAAAGCCACTTCGGCACCTGCAGTCAAGGCCGCAGCCTCATCGGCCATCACCTGGTTCAGCGCCATGCGCAAGGCGCGCCCAGGGGCCAGGGCCTCGGCATAGGCACCGCCCCGGGTCAGCAACTCGGCGCGCAACTGCGCCAGCGTGGCCGCGCCGGTCTCCCATTCTTCGCTGCCGCGACCGATAGCCTCACGGATCGATGCGAAATACTTGATCTGTACCTTCATGCCAGCAACTCCGCAAAGCTCAGATACGAGACCATATCACCCGGCGCAATCGCCTGCGCAGGCGGCACATTCACCAATCCGTCACCCCAAACCAGCGAGGTCAAAACGCCTGAGCTCTGGTTAGCAAACAAATCCAAACCACCAGCCGCATTGCGCCGCACCCGCAAAAATTCCTGCCGCTTATCCGGGCGACTCCAGCCGAAGTCCGCCCGCGTGGGCACCCCGCGCAAGCCGGTATCTGCCGCGCCCTGCAGCTTGATCAGCATGGGGCGCACCAACAACAAAAAGGTGACGAAACTGGAAACCGGGTTGCCCGGCAAGCCCACAAAATGCGCCTGCCCGATGCGGCCGTGGGCAAACGGCTTGCCCGGCTTGATCGCGATTTGCCACAAGTCCAGACTGCCGAGTTGCTGCACCGCTGGCTTGATGTGGTCTTCCTCGCCGACCGACACGCCGCCGCTGGTCACGATCAGGTCGTGGGTGCGCGCCGCCGTGGCCAGCGCCTCAATAGTCGCAGCGCGTTGGTCGGGCACGATGCCCAGGTCCGTCACATCACATCCCAGACGCCGCAGCAAGGCCACCAGGAAAAACCGGTTGGAGTTGTAAATCGCGCCCGGCGGCATGTCTGCGGGCGCGCAAGCGCCTGGCATCACCAGCTCGTCACCAGTAGAAAACAGGGCCACGCGCGGACGCCTCACCACCTGCAGGCTGTCCATGCCCACCCCGGCCGCCTGCCCCAACTCCGCAGGCCCCAAGCGGGTTCCAGCGGCCAGCACCACAGCACCGCGCGCCACGTCTTCACCCGCGCGGCGAATCCATTGGCCGGCTTGCGGCAAGGCGTTGACGCGGACTTGCGGGGCCGCGCCATCGGCGGAGTCGACAAGGGTGCAATCCTCTTGCATCAGCACCGCGTCGGCACCGGGGGGCAGCGGCGCGCCGGTGAAGATGCGCGCCAGCGTCCCAGCCGCCAAAGGCTGCGCGGCCATGCCCGCGGCAATGCGCTGGCTTTGGGGCAGCACCGTTCCCGCCTTCGCCACATCGGCGCAGCGCAGGGCATAGCCGTCCATGGAACTGTTGTCCTGCGGCGGCACGTGCAAGGCGGACACCACGTCCTGCGCGAGCACGCGGCCATCGGCATCCAAGGTAGCCACGCGCTCTATGGCGTCAAGCGGTACGACCGCAGCCAGCAGCTGCGCCAAGGCCTCGTCCAGTGGTTTGAGCGGCGCGCGCGCGGTCATGAATCGGAGGCGAACTTCAGGCGTCGCAGGTGCGGGCAATCAGCGCTTTGACGGCAGCGAGATCCGCGTCCATATTCAGCACGCGCTTGGGTAGCGCCTCAATCCCCTCAAAGCCCGCGGGCCGGTCGGGCTCGCGGCCCAAGGCTTCTACGATGGTGGCGGCAAATTTGATGGGCAAAGCCGTTTCCAGCACCAGCATGGGAACGCCGACCGCGCGTTGCTCCTGGGCGACTTTCAGGCCATCGGCGGTATGGGTGTCTATCACCATGCGATAGCGTGCGGAGCAATCGCGAATCGTCGCCAGCCGCTGCGCGTGGGTGCTTTTTCCGCTGGAAAAACCATAGCGCGAAGCCGCCTGCGCGAAGGCCGGATCGCCACTTAAATCAAAGCGCCCAGCGCTTGCAATCGCGTCGCCAAACAAGGCTTTGGTGCGGGCCCCGTCGCGCCCCAGCAAATCAAATATGAAGCGTTCGAAGTTGCTGGCCTTGGAAATATCCATGGACGGGCTGGACGTCTCATGGGTGTCGGCCGTGCCCCGGACCCGGTAGACGCCGGTGCGGAAAAATTCGTCCAGTACATCGTTTTCGTTGGTCGCAACCACCAGCTTGTCGATCGGCAGGCCCATCATGCGGGCCACATGGCCAGCGCACACGTTGCCGAAGTTTCCGCTGGGCACGCAAAAGCTGACGCGCTGGCTGTTGTCGGTGGTGGCTTGCAAGTAGCCGGAAAAGTAGTACACCACTTGCGCCATCAGGCGCGCCCAGTTGATGGAGTTCACCGTGCCGATTCGGTAGCGCCGCTTGAAATCCAGGTCGCCGGAAACGCCTTTGACCAGGTCCTGGCAATCGTCAAACACGCCTTTGACTGCGATATTGATGATGTTGTCGTCCATCAGGCTGAACATCTGCGCCTGTTGAAACGGGCTCATGCGGCCTTGCGGGCTGGTCATGAAGACGCGCACGCCTTTTTTGCCGCGCATGGCGTATTCGGCGGCGCTGCCGGTGTCGCCGCTGGTCGCGCCAAAAATGTTCAGCTCCTCGCCTTGGCGCGCCAAGTGGTACTCGAACAAGTTGCCGAGCAGCTGCATGGCCATGTCTTTGAAGGCCAGCGTCGGCCCGTTGGACAAGCCCAGCAGATACAGGCCTTCTTCCAGCCGCGTCAGGGGCGCGATCTGGGGCGTGCCAAAAACCGCCTGGGTGTAGGTTTTGCGGCACAGCGCGCGCAGGTCATCGGCAGGAATGTCGTCGACATACAGCGACACAATTTCAAACGCCAAATCGGCGTAATCCAAGCCGCGCCAGCGGTTCAGCGTTGCGCCGTCAATCTGCGGGTAGCTTTGCGGCAGGTACAAGCCGCCATCGGGGGCCAGGCCTTCTAACAGAATGTCGCAAAAACGCCGTCCGGCGGGAGCGCTTTGCCCGGCGGTGGCCGTAGCGCGGGTCGAGAAATACAACATAAGGAAATCAGGCCAGCTCTTCTTTGCGGATCCGCACGATTTTTTGCAGCACGGTGGGCAAAGTTTGCATGCGCGCCAGCGCCGCGTCCATGCGCGATTCCACACAGTCGTGGGTGAGGATGATCAGGTCGGTCTGGGCTGCATTGTCGCTGTCGATCTCGTCGGCCTCACGCTGGATCACCGCATCAATGCTGATGTCGCAATCGGCCAAGATGCCAGCCACTTTGGCCAGTACACCGGCCTGGTCGGCCACCCGCAAACGCAGGTAATAGCTGGTGACCACGGCGCTCATGGGCAGCACCGGCTCGGCGCTCATGGCATCGGGCTGGAAGGCCAAATGGGGTACGCGCTGCGCGGCGTCCGCCGTGTGCAGGCGCGCCACATCCACCAGATCGGCAATCACGGCCGAGGCCGTTTGCTCGGACCCCGCGCCGGCGCCGTAGTACATGGTGATGCCGGCGGCGTCACTCTTGACCATGATGCCGTTCATGGAGCCCTCGACATTGGCCAAGAGGCGCTTGGCGGGAATCAGCGTGGGGTGGACGCGCAGTTCAATACCTTGGCCGGTGCGCTTGGCAATACCGAGCAGCTTGATGCGGTAGCCCATCTGGAAGGCGTAGGTGATGTCGGCTGCCGCGAGCTGGGTGATGCCTTCCACATGGTCGGGCTTGAACTGGATTGGAATACCAAAAGCCACTGAGGCCAGGATCGTGGCCTTGTGCGCGGCATCAAAACCTTCGATATCAAAACTCGGATCGGCTTCGGCGTAACCCAGGGCCTGCGCTTGCGCCAGCACGGTGTCAAAGCCCAGGCCTTTATCGCGCATCTCGCTCAAAATGAAATTGGTGGTGCCGTTGATGATGCCCGCCACCCACTCAATGCGGTTGCCGGAGAGTCCCTCGCGCAAAGCCTTGATGATGGGAATGCTCACCGCCACCGCGCCTTCAAACGCCACCATCACACCGTGCTTTTGCGCGGCCGCGAAGACCTCATTGCCGTGTTCGGCGAGCAAGGCTTTGTTGGCTGTCACCACATGCTTGCCGTTGGCGATCGCGCGCATGACCAGCTCTTTGGCCAGCGTTGTGCCGCCGATGACCTCGACCACAATTTCCACGTCGGGGTGGTTGACCACTTCAAAAGGATCAGCGGTCAGGCGGGTGTCTGGGCCGACCAGGCTGCGCGCGCGAACCAGGTCGCGTGCGGCGACGATGCCAATCTCAATGCCCCGTCCGGCCCGGCGTTTGATTTCCTCCTGGTTGCGTTGCAACACGCGGAAGGTTCCGCCACCGACGGTACCGATACCCAAAAGGCCGACTTGGATGGGTTTCAAAGAAAGCTGAATCGACATGGTTGAATTTAGGCAGTCTGTTCGTGGGTTTGGCGGTAATTCGCGAGAAAGCGGGCAATGCGGGCTATGGCCTCGCGCAAATCGTCTTCGTGGGGCAAAAAGACGATGCGGAAATGGTCTGGCGCGGCCCAGTTGAAGCCGGTTCCCTGCACCAGCATCACGCGGGTCTCATTGAGCAAGTCCAAGAAGAATTCGCGATCATCGGCAATCGGGTAGATCGCCGGGTCCAATCGCGCAAACATGTACAGCGCCGCCACCGGTTTGACACAGCTCACGCCTGGAATGGCGGTGATTAATTCATAGGCCAAATCGCGCTGGCGCCGCAAACGCCCACCCTCGCCCACCAGATCGTCAATGCTTTGATAACCACCAAGCGCAGTCTGTACCGCGTACTGGCCCGGCACATTAGGGCACAGCCGCATATTGGAGAGCATGTTCAGGCCTTCGATGTAGTCCTTGGCATGGCGCTTATCACCCGAGACCACCATCCAACCCGCGCGGTAGCCGCAGGAGCGATAACTCTTGGACAGGGAGTTGAAAGTCAGGGTCAGCACATCGGTGCTCAATGAGGCGATCGCCGTGTGGCGCACGCCGTCGTACAGCACCTTGTCGTAGACCTCGTCGGCAAAGATCACCAAACCGTGCTGACGGGCCATGCCCACAATGGCGCGCAAGGTCGCATCGGTGTACAGCGCGCCGGTGGGGTTGTTGGGGTTGATCACCACAATGCCCTTGGTGCGCGGTGTGATCTTGGCGCGTATATCGTCCAAATTCGGTGCCCAGCCTTGCGACTCATCGCACAGGTAATGCACGGGTTTGCCGCCCGACAGGCTGGCAGCCGCCGTCCACAGGGGGTAATCGGGCGCGGGCAGTAGCAGCTCATCGCCATCGTCCAGCAGCGCATTGGTCGCCATCACGATCAGTTCGCTGGCACCATTGCCCAGATAAATATCGTCCAAGCGTCACGCCATGGATATGCTGTTTTTGGGTCTCGTGCATGACCGCTTTGCGGGCCGCGAAAATACCTTTGCTATCAGAATACCCGGAGGCGTTGGACAGGTTGCGCACCATGTCCTGCTGGATTTCCTCGGGCGCATCGAAACCGAACACCGCCAGATTGCCGATATTGAGCTTGATGATTTTTTGCCCCTCCTCTTCCATCTGACGGGCACGGTCCATGATCGGACCGCGTATGTCGTAACACACATTGGCCAGCTTGGCGGATTTCAAAACGGGTTTCAAAGTCCCTCCTTGGGCGGGATGTGCGTCTGGGCGATGCAGGTTGATGAAGCCGATAATTGGAACACAATCGCTTGCCGTCGGCACCGCCCAACCCAACCCGCACCAACATGAAGTTCCAAGCAGATGCCACCAGCGGCAACGCCGTCACCGGCTACGGCGCGGGCTGGGTTAGCGTGAACGGCCAGCGTTTTGAACACAGCCTGGTCATTGGGCATACCGTTCTCACCGCCTGGGAGTGTCCTGACTTCGCCGCTTTGCGAGTAGATCACTTTGAGCGCCTGGCCACACTGGACCCCGAGCTGGTGATTTTTGGCAGTGGCGCAAACCTGCAGTTCCCGCCTCCGGCCTTACTCGCCAGCCTCTATGCGCGGCGTATTGGCGTGGAGACCATGGACACCCAAGCAGCCTGCAGAACCTACAACTTTCTGGTGGGCGAGGGGCGACGCGCCATTGCGGCGCTGTTAATCGGATAAGGCGTTGGTTCGCAATGGCGCCGAAGTCACCGGTACTCGCCGGGCTACAAGCCTGATTTGCGGTTAAAATCTAACGCTTCGGACGGGGTTACCGCAGACTAGCAAGCACCGGTTACCCATCCACACCTCCTGACACATCCAGCACGCGAGACTGATTATTCCTATGGCGATCGTTGTCAACAAACCCCTTCCAGAGTTCGAAGCCAATGCCACGGGCGGCGTTCGGGTATCGAATGTGTCGCACGTGGGAAAAACCATGGTTTTGTACTTCTATCCGAAGGACAACACACCAGGTTGCACCACCGAAGCCATGCAGTTCCGCGACAAGTACAAAGATTTCGTGAAGGCGGGAGCCCAGGTGTTTGGCGTATCCCGCGACAACATGCGCTCGCATGATGAGTTCAAAACCAAACTGGAATTGCCTTTTGAGTTGATCGCTGACACCGAGGAAAAAATGTGCCACATGTTTGGGGTGGTCAAAAATAAGATCATGTACGGAAAAAAGGTCAAGGGGATCGAGCGCAGCACCTTTCTGATCGGCCCGGACGGGATCTTGCGCGAAGAGTGGCGCGGGCTCAAAGTGGTTGGCCATGTGGATGAGGTGCTCAAAGCCGTGAAAGCCCTGAAGAAAGCCAACGGGAAGCCCGCAGAGAAAGCGCCGGAAGCGGCTGCCGAGAAGCCGGTCAAGAAAATCGCTGAAGTTGCACAGTAAGCGCAGCGCTCGCCAGCGCGCCCCTCGTCACACGGCTTATGCATAATGTGCCGATGAGTTCTCCATCAGCGTCCATTCGCCAAAACGCCGCCTTTTTTACAGGCGGCTTTTTTTCGTTTTGAAATTCCCTGCTCACCGCCCTCACTGATTGCCATTCATGCCACTGCCTCCCGCTCCTGCCAAGCGCGCTGATCGCCTCGCGCTTGAGAAAGTCACCAAATCACAAGCCCGGGAACGCCAAGCCAAGCCACCTGCGACTAGCAACCGCCCCATGGCCCAAAGTGCCCCTGTTGCGGATTCAGACGCCCGTGGCAACCTGCCAGAGGCTCCCAGCGGCTTGCAGGCCGGTGCGTCCATTCGCTACCTGCCGGTTGTCGGCAGCGGCAGGGTCAAACCGCTGACGACAGGCCAGGGGCAGCGCAAGCGCAGTAGTGGACCGGCCAAGTTGTTTGTGCTGGACACCAATGTGTTGCTGCACGACCCGATCTGCCTGTTCCGCTTTGAAGAGCACGACATTTTTCTGCCCATGATCGTGCTGGAAGAGTTGGACGGCCACAAAAAGGGCATGACAGAAGTCGCCCGCAACGCCCGCCAGACCAGCCGCACCTTGGACGCACTGGCAGCCAGCCCGGGCTGCGACATCACCAGGGGGCTGGCGCTCAACACCACCGGGCACACGGATGCGCGTGGCAAATTGCTGTTCCAGACGGAACCACTGGACTACACCCTGCCCGCCAGCCTGCCCATTGGCAAGGCGGATAACCAAATACTGGGTGTGGTCGAGGCGCTGCGCCGCAAACTCCCCGAACGCGAAGTCGTTCTGGTGTCCAAAGACATCAATATGCGGGTCAAAGCCCGGGCGTTGGGACTGAACACCGACGACTACAAAAATGACAAAACACTGGAAGACGGCGATCTGCTGTACTCCGGCGCTTTGGCCCTACCGGCTGATTTCTGGGCCAGCCACGGCCAGGCGGTGGAAAGCTGGCAGCAAGGACCCAACACGTTCTACAAAGTCGATGGCCCTATCGTTCCGGAGATGTACATCAACCAGTTTGTGTACTTTGAAGCACCGGGTGAGCCCAGCCTGTACGCGCGGGTCACCGAAATCCGGGGGACGACGGCCGTACTGCGCACCCTCAAAGACTTCAACCACCTCAAAAATGCCGTGTGGGGTGTGACCGCGCGCAACCGCGAGCAAAACTTCGCGATGAACCTGTTGACCGACCCCGAGGTCGACTTTGTCACGCTGACCGGCACCGCCGGTACCGGTAAGACGCTAATGGCCTTGGCAGCCGGACTCACGCAAGTGCTGGACGACCGGCGCTACACCGAAATCATTGTCACGCGCGCCACGGTGAGCGTAGGTGAAGACATCGGCTTTCTGCCCGGAACCGAGGAAGAAAAAATGGGCCCTTGGATGGGCGCGCTGGACGACAACCTGGAAGTGCTGGCGAAAACCGAAAACAGCGCAGGTGAGTGGGGGCGCGCTGCCACCAACGAGTTGGTGCGCAGCCGCATCAAAATCAAAAGCATGAACTTCATGCGTGGACGTACGTTTTTGAACAAGTACGTGATCATCGACGAGGCGCAGAATTTGACGCCCAAGCAGATGAAAACGCTGGTGACGCGCGCGGGGCCCGGAACCAAAATCGTCTGCATGGGCAACCTGGCGCAAATCGATACGCCCTACCTCACAGAGGGGTCATCGGGGCTCACGTTTGCGGTGGACAAGTTCAAAGGCTGGCCGCATGGCGGCCACATCACGCTGGCACGCGGTGAGCGCTCGCGACTGGCTGACTTTGCCAGCGAAGTACTTTAAAAGTCGCCGCTGCTGGCCCCGTGGGCCAGGCTTTCGAACTTGGTGATATTGCGCAGGAAAGCGAGCTTGACGGTTCCGGTCGGACCATTACGCTGCTTGGCAATGATGATTTCCGCCACGCCTGGCTCTTTGCAAGCGTCCTTGGTGTAGTACTCATCGCGGTAAATGAACATGATGATGTCGGCGTCTTGTTCGATCGCACCCGACTCGCGTAAATCGCTCATCATGGGCCGCTTGTCGGGGCGGGACTCCACGCTGCGGTTGAGCTGCGACAGCGCAATCACCGGGCACTGCAACTCTTTGGCCAGGGTTTTGAGTCCGCGTGAGATTTCGCCCAGCTCGGTGGCGCGGTTTTCGCCGTCGCTGTCGGTCCCGCTCATCAGCTGCAGGTAATCGACCACGATCAGCCCGAGCTTTCCGCACTTGCGCGCCAGACGCCGCGCATTGGCACGCAGTTGCGCGGAGTTCAAACCGGCGCTCTCATCAATATGCAGCGACACATTGCGCAAACGCTCAATCGCCTCGGACAGGCGGGGCCACTCGTCGTCGGTGAGCTTGCCGGTGCGCAAATGGCTTTGGTCGATACGGCCGATCGAGCCGACCACACGCACCGCCAATTGCGCCGCGCCCATCTCCATGGAGAACACGGCTACGGGCAAGCCCTCGTTCAAGGCAACATGTTCTGCGATATTGATGGCCAGCGCCGTTTTTCCCATGGAAGGGCGCGCAGCAAGCACCACCAAGTCACCGGCCTGAAAGCCTGCCGTCAGACGATCCAGGTCGTAGAAACCGGTCGGCACGCCCGTCACATCATTGGGGTTATCCGCCATCTCCTGGACGCGGTCCAATAAGGAGACAACCAGGCTCCCCATGTCTTGGAAGCCCTGCTTGTGGCGTTGACCCTGCTCGCCAATGCTGAAGATCTTTTGCTCGGATTCGTCGACGATGTCAGAAACAGAGCGGCCTTTCGGGTTGAAGGCATTGGTGGCGATCTGGTCGCTTGCCGTCAGGAGCTGGCGCAAAACCGAACGGTCGCGCACGATTTCGGCGTAGCGCCGAATATTGGCGGCACCCGGCACATACTGGGCTAAGGCATTCAGATAAGCCAGGCCGCCCGCCTCTTCGGCCTTGCCCTGGCCCTGCAAATGCTCGAACACCGTGATGACATCAGCCGGCCGGCTGGCGTTCACAATAGAAAAAATAGCCCCGAATACCAGCCGGTGCTCGTAGCGGTAAAAATCATCTTCGCTCAGGATGTCTGCCACTGAATCCCAAGCTTGGTTGTCCAGCAGCAATCCGCCCAGCACACTGGACTCGCCCTCTACCGAATGCGGTGGGACGCGCAACTGCGCTACTTGCCTATCCGGCACTGCGTCATTGCTACTCGCCACTTCCATAGATTCTCCAAAGAAAAAGCCGCTCGGCGCGAACCCAGCGGCTTCTTGTCAGGGCTGTAATCAGGCCGTTTCGCCGTACACCGAAACCGTCACGTTCACCACCACGTCCGTGTGCAAGGCCACCGCAACCGTAGTATCGCCCACGGTTTTAATCGGGCCGTTGGGCATGCGCACCGATGCCTTGGGCACTTTGTAACCGGCTTTACCCAGCTCTTCAGCAATATCGGAGTTGGTGACCGAGCCAAACAAACGCCCGTCAACACCCGCTTTTTGGGTCAGTTTGATGGTCGAGCCGGCGAGTTTTTCGCCCAGCGCGGTGGATTCGGCTAATTTGGCCGCAGCAGCGCTCTCGAGCTCTTTGCGGCGCGCTTCAAATTCCGCTTTGGATGCCACGGTGGCTCGGCGTGCGCGGCCTGCGGGAATCAGAAAGTTGCGGGCATAACCGTCTTTGACTTTGACGATCTCACCGAGGTTGCCCAGATTAACGACTTTGTCGAGAAGAATGATTTCCATGCTGATGCTCCTCAGATTTTGTGCTGGTCGCTGTACGGCAACATCGCCAGGAAACGGGCACGCTTGATGGCCGTATTCAACTGGCGTTGAAAAATAGCGCGGGTGCCAGTCAGGCGGGCGGGGATGATTTTTCCGTTTTCCGCAATGAAGTCACGCAAGGTGTCGATGTCTTTGTAGTCGATCTCTTCCACACCGGTGACCGTGAAGCGGCAAAACCGCTTGCGTTTGAATAGCAAAGACTGGGTGTTGCGCTTGGGGCGCTTGTCTTTGTTGAACTTTTTGAAAGTAGCCATATCAATTCCTCAACTAATCTTGAACAAATTCCTGAACCTGAAAAACCAGCGACTTCGATTGCCGCCCGTTTGCCAAAAAACCGCTGAACCTCCAACTGCTGCCCAGAGGCTGTGCCGCTAAACGCTCTGCAACCGCTCCGAAAGCCATGGACTTCACGCTCACATCGACTTTGCGTTGTGCATGCACATCGTGCACCAAGGAGCTGTGTTCCAAACGAAAACCAAGGGCTGGGAGACCTGCCGGGGTGTAACGCATCGCGTCACGCTCTACCAAAATGCCGGTCAGCAGGACCTGGTTCATCGCCAAACAGCGTGTACGGCCGCTCCCTTAGGCGTGAAAGTCCGCAGGCTGCGAGCGACGCGCTTCTTCGCGCTCAACCGAACGCATCATGGAAGACGGGTCCGGTTTCGGCCTTCTTCTTGGACACGGTCAGGTGGCGCAACACGGCATCGTTGAACTTGAAGGCATGCTCCAGTTCGGCCATCACGGCTTGACTGGCTTCAATATTGACGCACAGGTAATGGGATTTAGCGAGCTTGTTGATCATGTAGACCATCTGACGACGGCCCCAATCTTCAACACGGTGGATCAGACCGCCGCCGGCGGTGATCATGCCTTTGTAGCGTTCCAGCATGGCTGGAACTTGTTCGCTCTGATCCGGATGGATCATGAGAATGATTTCATAATGACGCATTGAAACTCCTTGTGGAAAATCCCTAACGGGACATAAAGTCACCCCCAGCGTCTGCGGGGTGTGACAAGGCGAAGCCCGCGAGTATAGCCTTTAGCGCCCGGCCAGCTGCTTCCAAGTCGCGATCACGCTGTCGGGGTTGAGCGAGATCGAGGAAATCCCCTCGTCTTGCAGCCACCGCGCGAAGTCCGGGTGGTCGCTGGGGCCTTGGCCGCAAATGCCGATGTATTTGCCCTGTTTTTTGCACGCGGCAATCGCCATCCGAATCAGCGCCTTGACAGCCGGATCACGCTCATCGAAGTCCGCCGCCAGCAACTCCATGCCGGAGTCCCGGTCCAGTCCCAGTGTGAGCTGGGTCAGGTCGTTGGAGCCGATGGAAAAACCGTCGAAGTATTCCAAAAACGCTTCGGCCAATATGGCGTTGCTCGGTATTTCGCACATCATGACCAGTTGCAATCCGTCTTTACCGCGCTCCAAGCCCTCGCTGGCCATCAGCTCGGTGACGCGTCGTGCCTGCTCCAGGGTGCGGACAAAGGGCACCATCACTTGCACGTTATCCAAGCCCATGGTGTTGCGCACGCGCTTGATGGCCTCGCACTCCATCGCAAAAGCTTCCCGGAAATCGGCGCTGACGTAGCGCGCCGCGCCGCGGAACCCGAGCATGGGGTTTTCTTCCTCGGGCTCATAGCGGCTGCCGCCAATCAGTTTGCGGTACTCATTGCTCTTGAAATCCGACAAACGCACGATGACAGGCTTAGGCCAAAAAGCCGCGGCAATCGTGGCCACACCTTCGGCGACTTTGTCCACATAAAAGGCCCTGGGCGAGGCATGTCCGCGCGCGACCGATTCGACGGCATTTTTCAAATCAGGGGCAACATGGGGGTAATCCAGAATCGCCTTCGGGTGCACCCCGATGTTGTTGTTGATGATGAACTCCAAACGCGCCAAGCCGACACCTGCGTTGGGCAACTGACAAAAATCAAAAGCCAGCTGCGGGTTGCCCACGTTCATCATGATCTTCAGCGCGATCTCGGGCATGGCACCGCGCTCGACTTCGCTGACCTCAGTTTCCAGCAGGCCGTCGTAAATGAAGCCGGTATCGCCTTCCGCACAACTCACGGTTACCAGCATGCCGGTGCGCAAATGCTCGGTGGCGTCACCACAACCGACGACAGCCGGAATGCCCAGTTCACGGGCGATGATGGCGGCGTGGCAGGTGCGGCCACCCCGGTTGGTCACGATGGCGGCGGCGCGCTTCATGACCGGCTCCCAGTTGGGGTCGGTCATGTCGGTGACCAGCACATCGCCCGCTTGCACCAGGTCCATGTCTTCCAGACTGAGAACAACGCGCACTGAGCCAGTGCCGATTTTTTGCCCGATGGCCCGGCCCTGCGCCTTGATCGCACCACGACCCTTGAGCGCGTAGCGCAATTCCGGCGCATTCCCGGCTTGGCTTTTGACGGTCTCCGGGCGGGCTTGCAGAATGTAGAGACCGCCGTCCACCCCGTCTTTGCCCCACTCGATATCCATGGGGCGGCCGTAATGGGCTTCAATCACCAGGGCGTAGCGGGCCAGTTGCAACACGTCGGCATCGCTCAAAGAGTAGCGGTTGCGCATTTCCGCCGGTACGTCGCTGGTCTTCACCAATTTACCGCTGGCCGCCTTTTCCGAGGCGTCAGCAAACTCCATCTGCAGCAGTTTCGAGCCCAAATTGCGGCGGATGACGGCCGGGAACCCGGCGCGTAATGTGGGTTTGTGCACATAGAACTCATCCGGATTGACTGCACCTTGCACCACCATTTCGCCCAAGCCGTAGCTCGAGGTGATGAAGACCACGTCATCAAAGCCCGACTCCGTATCCAGGGTGAACATCACGCCCGCTGCGCCCTTGTCGGAGCGCACCATGCGCTGCACACCGGCACTGAGCGCCACCACATCGTGGGCAAAGCCTTTGTGCACCCGGTAGCTGATGGCGCGGTCGTTGTACAGCGAGGCGAACACCTCGCGCATCTTGTGCAACACGGCGTCGATGCCGGACACATTCAAAAAGGTTTCCTGCTGACCGGCAAACGAGGCGTCCGGCAAATCTTCGGCGGTTGCCGACGAACGCACCGCAAATGAGGCCTGCGTGTCGCCGCCCGACAAAGTGGCAAAAGCGGCGCGTACCGCCTGCTCGAACGCGGGCGGTAGTGGTTGCACTTCCACCAGCGCGCGGATGCGCGCGCCGATTTGCGCCAAGGCGCGCACGTCTTCGCCGTCCCAGTGCGCCAGTTCCGCGCTGATTTTCTGGTCCAAACCGCCGTAACGCAAAAATTCCCGGTATGCGTGCGCGGTCGTGGCAAAGCCACCGGGCACCTTGACGCCCTGCGGCAGTTGGGAAATCATCTCCCCCAGACTGGCATTTTTCCCCCCTACCGCCTCCACATCCGACATCCGCAGGTGCTCAAAAGGCACGACCCAATCGGTCTCCTTAAACAGGTTTGACATCACAACTCCTAAGTTAAAAACCGGTTTTGCAAGGCCAGCGTCGCCCGCTCCCGTGCAGGCACATGCGCGCCTGGAACCGCCCTGTCGTTGTTTTATGGGGCGGCGGAGATAAGCCTGGTTACAAAGTGGTAACAATTGTAGGCCGCGCGGTTTCGCGCACCCTGAGAGCCTTTGCATGCCCCAACGCAGCGTATTTTTCGTGTCAGACGGCACCGGCATCACCGCCGAAACCTTCGGCAACGCCATCCTGGCGCAGTTTGAAACCAAAACCCGCCACATACGGCTGCCCTTCATCGACACCGTGGACAAGGCCTACCAGGCGGTCCGGCAAATCAACCACGCCGGGGAGCTCGACGGGACCCGCCCCATCGTCTTCACCACGCTGGTGGACATGCAAGTGCTGTCGGTGCTGCGCGAAGGCTGCAAATGCATGTTTCTGGACATGTTCGCAACCTTTGTCGAACCGTTGGAGGCGGAGCTCGACGTCAAGTCCAACCACCGCGTCGGGCGCTTCAGCGATGTCTCCAAAAGCCAGGCCTACCATGACCGGATCGAGGCCATCAACTTCTCGCTGGCCCACGACGATGGCCAAAGCAACCGCGATTTGCAGCAGGCCGATGTCATTTTGGTGGGCGTGAGCCGCAGCGGCAAAACACCGACCTCGCTCTATCTGGCCATGCAATACGGCCTCAAGGCCGCCAACTACCCGCTGATTCCAGAGGACTTCGAGCGCCAACAGCTGCCCCCTGCCTTGCTGCCCCACCGCAGCAAAATGTTCGGCCTGTCGATTCTTCCGGAGCGTCTAAGTGAAATCCGCCATGAACGACGCCCCGGCTCTCGCTACGCCGACTTGGCCAATTGCCGCATGGAGGTCAGCGAGGCCGAAGCCATGATGCGCCGCAGCGGCATCCGCTGGCTGTCGACCACGACCAAATCGATTGAAGAAATCGCCACCACCATCCTGCAGGAGCTGCACCCGCAACGGCTGGCTTACTGATACCGATCAGAGCCCGATAGCCGCAATCCCGGCGCGGGCAATTTGCGCGTCCTCAGGCGACTTGACGCCGCTGACACCCACCGCACCCAGGCACTGTCCGTCTTTCATGATCGGGACGCCACCCTCCAACATCCCCTCCATAGTGGGGGCGCTCAAAAAGGACACGCGGCCGTCCTTGTTGATCACGTCCTCATAAATCCGCGACTCGCGGCAACCCAGCGCCGAAGTGCGGGCCTTCGCAGGGGCAATCAGGGTGGAGATGGGCGGCGCGCCGTCCAACCGCTGAAACCACAGTTGATGGCCGCCATCGTCCACAATCGAAATGCAGACTGCCCATTTATTTTTGATGGCCTCGGCCTCGGCCGCTGCGGCGATGGCTTTCAAATCAGATGCTTCGAGCGCAAATTTGGTTTTCATGGTTCAGACTTTTCTGGTGGTCAAAAGTCCAAGCATACCGCGCGAAAAATGCGCATGGTCTCCGGGGCAACGGCGTCTGCTCACGCTGCTGAAAAGGGACTTTTAGGGTCTTTCACTTGCAATTCTTCCAAATGGCGCAAAATATGCGGTGTGACGAATAACTACAGTCACACTATCTTTTTAGGAGTTTCACTGTGAACCAACCGTACGACACCCTCGATCAAAACTTTGGTTACGCCCTGTCAGGTGCCCAGCGTAATCGCGTTTTGCGCAACACCTACTGGCTGCTGGCCCTCAGCATGGTCCCCACCATTTTGGGCGCTTGGATTGGCGTAGAGACCGGGGTAGCCGCGATTTTCAGTGGCATCATGGGCTTTGTGTTGATGCTTGCTGGCATGTTTGGCTTCATCTACGCGATTGAGCGCACCAAGAATTCCGCCCTCGGCGTACCCATGCTGCTCGGATTCACTTTCTTCATGGGCCTGATCCTGTCGCGCCTGATCGGTCATGTGCTCGGCTTTCGCAACGGTGCCGAGCTCGTGATGACCGCCTTCGGCGGCACGGCTGGGGTGTTTTTTGTGATGGCCAGTCTGGCCACTGTGATCAAGCGTGACCTCTCGGGCATGGGCAAATGGCTCTTCGTCGGCGTCATTATTTTGCTGGTAGCCAGCGTCATCAACATCTTCCTAGGCTCCAGCGCCCTGATGCTGGCGTTGTCGGTGATCTCCATGGCCATCTTCAGCGCTTACATGCTGTATGACCTCAAGCGAATCATGGACGGCGGTGAAACCAACTACATCAGCGCCACCCTGGCCCTGTACCTGGACATCATCAACGTGTTCCAAGCACTGCTCAGCTTGCTGGGTATCTTCGGCGGCGAACGCGAATAAGCCGTTCCGACGCACATAAAAAAAGGCCCTTCGGGGCCTTTTTCACGTCTGTGCTTGGAACGGTTCGCTCTTCAATCCATCTCAAACACCGCCATGCTTTCCACGTGGGCCGTATGCGGAAACATGTTGACGACCCCCGCGGCCACGCAGCGGTAACCGGCCTCCTGGACCAGCACCCCGGCATCACGCGCCAGCGTAGCCGGATTGCAACTCACATAAACCAAGCGCTTAGGCGGCGTCCAGTCACCGCGCAATTCAGGTGACTGCACCAGGGCGGCCAAGGCTTGCACCAAGTGCATAAGCGCCCTCGCGCGGCGGATCCAGCAGCCACTTGTGCGCTAGGCCGTCGGCAACCAGCGCCTGGGGAGTCATGTCAAACAAATTGCGCACCACAAAATGCGTGGGTGCAAGTGCCAGTCGGTCGGTTCGGACGGGCCGCGTTGTCACGGTAGTTGTCCTGGGCACGCTGCACCAAAGAGGCAGCGCCCTCCACGCCCACGACCTCACCGGCCATAGGTCGCCAAAGGCAGGGTGAAATTACCCAGCCCGCAAAACCAGTCGATGACCCGTTCTTGGCGCGTCGGCGCGAGCAGCGCCAAAGCGCGGGCCACCAGCGTGCGGTTGATATGGGGGTTGACCTGCGTGAAGTCAGTCGGGCGAAACGGCATGACCACGTCATATTGCGCCAGGTCATACGCCAATGGCGCGGTCTCGTGGCCGCCGCGCTCAGGCAAGAGGATGATGGCGTCTGGCCCTTTGGCCTGCAACCACCACTGAACGCCCGGGTGCGCTACAGCGAAGTCCTGCAGGCGGGCTACATCGTCTGCGCTCAGCGGCTGCAAGTGCCGCAACACCAGGGCGGTCGTGGCGACGCGCGTTGGCGATGACTCGCCCACCGCCAGTTCAATTTGCGGAATGAGTTCGGCGGCATCCATGGATCCAATCAGCCCGCGCAAAGGCAGCAGCATGGCGCTGACGTGCGGCGGCAGCACCGGGCACTGCGCCATATCGGCCACAAAATGGCTTTTGCGCTCGTGAAAACCAATCAGTACCACGCCCTTTTTGCGCACGAAGCGCACCGACAAACGGGCCCGGTAGCGGTAGCCCCAAGCTGGGCCTTCAATGGGGCGCAGGATCATTCCCGCCACCACTTTGCCGATGTGCGTGAGGTTGTCTTCCATCACACGCTGTTTGACCGCGACCTGCGCTGCCGGATGCAGATGCTGCATCTTGCAACCGCCGCATGACCCGGTGTGCAAACCGAAGTGAGGACACAAAGGGCGCACACGCTGGGACGATTCCCGGTGGATCTCGGTCACCACGCCTTTGTCAAAACTGCTTTTGCTGCGGTGGATCTGGGCACTCACCACCTCGTAGGGCAATGCGCCGTCGATGAACACCACCTTGCCGTCATCCCGGTGCGCCACACCCTGCGCCTCCAGATCCAGCGCGTGCACACGCAGTTGACCTGCCGGCAATGGCGCTTCGATTGCGGTCGGATGGCTCATGGCTTGGGCGTGCCAGTGGGAACCGGCGAGGGGATGATCAGCGGCTACGGAGGTACTTCATGGGGTCAACCGGCCGGCCCCGCTCACGGATTTCAAAGTGCAGCTTCACCCGGTCGCTGTCGGTGCTACCCATCTCCGCGATTTTTTGGCCCTTTTTGACGCTCTGGTCTTCCTTCACCAAAATGCTCTGGTTGTGCGCGTAAGCCGTCAAAAAGGTGTTGTTGTGCTTGATGATGATCAACTTGCCGTAGCCCCGCAAGCCCTCACCCGCATACACCACCTTGCCCTCGGCCGCCGCCAAAACCGGGTCCCCCGCGCCGCCCGCCAGGTCGATGCCTTTGCGGTTCTTGGCCTCGTCAAAGGCAACAATGACCTCGCCCTTGGCTGGCCACGCAAACTCCAGCGCATCGTCGGTGGCGGGGACAGCGGGCGCAGCCGCAGCGGGGGGCTTCTGGGGGACCGGGGCCGCAACCGGCGGCTCAGAGGCCTGCACCGTGCTGGGCGCAGCGGGCTTTACCGCTGGCGGGGGCGTCGCGGCCACGGTGACGGGCGGGGGCGCAGATGGACTGGAGGCTTTGGGCGGGCTGGGGGCAGCAGCTACCGGTGGCAGGGGCGTGACGCTCAGGCGCCCGCTCACTACCGCCTTGGCCACCGCAGGCTCTTCCGGTGGAACCACCCGGTACACATCGCCAATCTCAATTTTGTTCGGGTTCTCGATGGCGTTCCAGCGCGCAATATCCCGGTAGTTTTGCCCCGCATCCAGCCCAATGCGGATCAGCGTGTCGCCTTTTTGAACCGTGTAATACCCGGGTTTCCCGGCGTTTTCCACGCCGACGGGTGCGCGTTTTGGAGCGGGCTCGGCAACCGGAGTCTCTGCAGCCACCACTTCGCTTGCTGCTTTGGCAGGAGCTTCGCTTGAGGCGGGTGCGCTGGCCACTTTTTTGGCCTTTGCCCAATCCGCTACCGGTGCGGGACGCTGACGACCGGAGCTGCAGGCCAGCAGGGTCATCGATAGCGCTACGGCAGTCCACGCCCCGATGTTCCAACGCGCCATGGCGTGCCCTTTCATGCAAAACCCGATTTTAGGGGGACGAAGTGCACGGCTTCGAGCACGGTCTGGCGCAATCCCTGGGGGGTTTTGTCCACCACCATCAGGACCTGCTGGCCCGCACTCTGCCCGCCATCCGATCCGGCCACCGGCGCAACCAATCGCCCACCCATGGCCAGTTGCTCAATCCAGGCCGCAGGAATCGCCTCGCCGCCCGCGGCCGCGATGATCCCGGCGTAGGGCGCACCTGTGGGAAACCCCAACATGCCATCCCCAAACAACAAATGCACATTGGGCAAAAACAGATTGCGCAAATTGGCACGCGCCTTGTCGTGCAGTCCGCGCAAGCGCTCGATCGAATACACCTCACTGGCCAGCTGGCTGAGTACCGCTGCCTGGTAGCCGCAACCGGTCCCGATTTCCAACACCCGGCCCAATTTGCCATTGCTGCCGTTGCGCAGCAATTCGGCCATGCGCGCCACCACGCTGGGTTTGGAAATGGTTTGTCCCAAACCGATGGGCAAACTGGTGTCCTCATAAGCCTGGTTGGCCAGGGCGCTGTCGACAAAGCGGTGGCGCTCCACGCTGGCCATGGCCTGCAGCACTGCGGCGTCGCGCACGCCCAGCGCCATCAGCTTGTCCACCATGCGCTGGCGCACCGCACCGGAGTCCAGGCCGATGCCCTGGGGTTGCGCAATCGCTGCCGCTGCCGGGCGCGGTTTGGGCTGCTCGCCCAGCCCTTGGACGCGCGCGGGAAATGCGGGGCGCTCCTTCATCCGGCTGCTGCGGTCTCAGGTCTTGGTCGCAGACCAGACCGGCTTGTCAGCCCACACCGGCAAAGCGGCATGGTCGGTCAAATCGACTTTCAGCGGAGTGATCGCCACATGGCCCATGGCCGTGGCGTGGAAATCGGTGCCGTCGGCGTCGTCCTTGGCCGGACCCGATGCGCCAATCCAGTACATGGTCTGGCCACGCGGGCTTTGCTGGGTGATGACCGGCTCCGCCGCATGGCGCTTGCCCAGGCGGCACACGCGGGTCGCCTTGATCTGGTCGAAGGGCAGATTGGGAATATTCACATTGAGCAGCCAAGGCGCGCCGCCCACCTGCCCGTGGTGGATCAGGCCCTGCACAATCTCGCGTGCTTTGCGGGCCGCCGACGCCACGGCCATGGGCCATGTGGCGATCACCCCGCTGAAAGTCGATTTGACCGACCATGCCGCTTTGCCGGTGTGGGCTGACAAGCCGGTCTGGTCTGCGACCAAGACCTGAGACCGCAGCAGCCGGATGAAGGAGCGCCCCGCATTTCCTGCGCGCGTCCAAGGGCTGGGCGAGCAGCCCAAACCGCGCCCGGCAGCGGCAGCGATTGCGCAACCCCAGGGCATCGGCCTGGACTCCGGTGCGGTGCGCCAGCGCCAGAAACTCGCTCGACTGCATCTCGTGCAGCGCCTGGCCAACCGAACATGAGGACACCGAGACCCCCATCGGTTAAACTTTCAAACCCAACGTGTGGCGCGCGTGCGCAGCGGGACCGGCTGCGGCTACCAGGCAGCGGTACTCAGCCAGCTGGCCAGTGAGGTGTATTCGATCGAGCGCTTGCGCGGACTGCACGACAAGGCGCGTGCCAATTTGCGCAATCTGTTTTTGCCCAATGTGCATTTGTTGTTTGGGGATGGCATGTTGGGGTTTCCCACAGGTGCGCCCTACGCCGGGAGGACGCGGCCGCAGGCGGTGGCGGCGCCTGGATTGAGCAACTGGCCATGGGTGAGCGATTGAGCCGAAGTGGCAGGCAAGTTTGCAGGTAGCGAGTGGTGGATTCCCCGGGGAGATTGCGCCGAACCTTTCGAAAGCGTGCGCATCGGGTTTTATAACTCGCCATGATCTCGCTGGAATTAGAAGAGGCCGGGCGTGGACACCGTAGCATATCGATGACCGCTCACCAGCTCCGGTCGTCAGCGTCTGGGTGAACAAGCAAAAGGGCCAGCACACCCTCTGGAATTGAACTCCTGTAAGCAGCAGGCGAAGTATTGAGATTTCCAGCCCGCTCAAAACATCGGCGTGGGCACTTCCCGGGAGAAGTACGGTTCAAAAGGCGATACGCTGATCCACATTGAAACTGGGTGCGAATACCGGGATATACGCACTGGAACCTCATCAGCAAAATTGAGATTGGCGTGGCTGGGTGGTTTCCACCCTTCGCGACGCGAGTGAGCGGGCTACAAGCCCACCGGTAACTGCCCCCCCCCCAGCCCGCCCAAAGCCTCCAGTCCATCTGCGCCCCCGCCCGTCACCGTAGCCGCGACGCCCCCGCCAGCGGTAAAGCCCGCTGCGCCCAGCACGGTGCAGGCCTCTGAGCCGCTGGTTGCGGCCCCCCCCTTCCCGCTGCGGCTGCGTCGCGGATTCCCGCCGCAACTGGAGTTTGCGTGGCCAACCAAGTGGGTCGTGTACCTTTGACGGACAGAGCAAAGTACATCGACTGGCGGGTGGTGAGCGGCCCGGCGGCGGCCAGGCGCAAGGTGATGCGAGAGGGCCTTTCATCATCAAGCAACCGCGGCGGCTACGCGCGCAACAGAGCATTTTGGTGAGGCAAGGGCCCAAAATCGCGAGGCGGGTAAGCACCGACGACCAGTAATACGCTGAAATCGCGGCAGGCCAGCAGTTGACCCCATGAAAATACCTCCGCAGCCGCTGGGTATCGATATGACCGAAATCAGCGCCATTGCCAGGAGCCCGGCTGCCGTGTGCGATCCTGGAAGGCGCAGAATGGCGCACCGGGGTGACTTGCTAGGTGTGTTCGACGGCGTATTACCTACAGCGTGGTGAGTGCCAAAAATCCCCGCAGCAAAAGCAGTTTTGACAAAGGCGTGGTGACCGAGATCCACCGAATCGATCTCCCAGCGTGATAAGCCACTATGTCCACACTCATTTACACCGGGTCATGCGGCGATTACAGATGCGGCGGCTCACTCCGGCAGGTCGCGATCGCCACAGCGTGGGTGCCTCCGCATCGGCAAAGTGGTGGCGAAAGTGTCCTGCGCCCCATTAATGGCGACTACCGCCGGGCCCGTTTGTCGATTGCGCTCGTGCGCGTAGTGCTGTTGAACTCTGGCAAAAAGCGTGGCGATATCGGCGCAGTGCCGATAGCTACCGCTGCACGTCAGCGCCTGCTGCCTTGCTGGTGGCTGATGGTATGGGTGGCCATGCATTCGCAGTGAACTGGCGGTGGGCGAGTCATCGCCGCGCGTCCGTTTGCGGCACTAGCCGCTGACTGCAGACGATAACAGCCCGCCTGCCTTTCGCTGTAGCGCCGGGCGTGCGGTATTTCCAGCTGACATCAATGCTATGAGCGCGTATACGCCGTGGCAGCATGACCTGGCGCAGCATGACGTGGTCATGCCGTTCATGATATTATGTGCGCTCGACGACATGGCATAATGTTGCCGACGCCAAATGATCAAATCGACTGGTTTTGGCGGGCTGTACCCGCGACAACCTTGGCGATGCGGCTCTGGTGCAGCGCCCAGAGATGCAATACCGCGACGGAAGCGCCGACGCGTGCAAAGCCGGCCGACAGCGCTCGCGGCTGCGCGTGGTGCGCAATGACTGGTGTCCCTAAGTATGATTGACATATCTTTAGTAACTCTTAATCCACGCGGTATTATCCCTGGTGGTGAACACCTGGTGCGTCACTGAGCGGTGGTGGGACCCACAAACATGTGGTTACGCAATCGGCGCTGGCGCTGTCACGGGGTGCTGGTCAGGAGGCCGGTTTTACTGCGTGGCGTACGGGTCATCAACATGTTTTTCCGCATACGGCGCGTGGAAGCGCATGGCGTGTTTGAGTGGATTGAAAGAAACGAACCGTTTCAAGCACAGACATGAAAAAAGGCGAAGGAGGGAAAAGCACTCTTTTACTATGTGCGTCAGGCGTTCGCCGCGAGCGTGCAATGCTTGGAACACGTTGATGATGTCCAGGTACAGGGCCAGGGTGGCGCTGATGTAGTTGGTTTCACCGCCGTCCATGATTCGCTTGAGGTCATACAGCATGTAAGCGCTGAAGATGGCCATGGAGATCACCGACAACGCCAGCATCAGGTGACGCTGGCCTGTTAAATGGCTGATGACAGCCGGTGTCGAGTAACCAGGCGGCCATCTGCTGCCCCGCGCCGCCGAGCAGCTCGGCACCGTTGCGAAAGCCAGCATGACCGGTCAGCGCGGTCGAGCCCGTAACGCCCGAGCGGCAGCTACGCCGGGGGTGGGTGCCTGGTGCGCGCTCAATCGCGTGGTGGCAACCTGCGGCGCTCCGCGCAAGCTATGATCACACTGAAATGCGCGGCTGCCCATTCTTCTTACGCCAATCAAAGCGCCCCAGGGCGCTCCAGTAGGTGATTGCTGCGGCGCATTGCAGGGTAATAAGTTTTGATCAGTACGACGGTTCACAGTGAAATACAAAAAATTAGTGTGACAATATTTTGCGCCATTCAAAATTGCAAAGTGGAGAGTTGCCCCGGAGACCATGCGCATTTTTGGCGCGGTATGCTTGGACTTTTGACCACCAGAAAAGTCTGAACCATGAAAACCAAATTTGCGCTCGAAGCCTCTGACCATTGCCGCACGGCGGGGCCTGGTGTGGACGATGGCGGCGCTCGGCTGGTGGTTTCAGCGGTGCCAGACGGCGCCGCACACTGATTGCCCCCGCCCAGGCCCGCACCCCTCGGCGCTGGGTGTTTAAATGAGGACGTGATCAACAGCCGCGTCTGCTCCTGAGCCCCGTATGGAGGGATGCTGGAGAACGGCGTGTAATCAGTAAGCCAGCCGTTGCGGGTGCAGCTCCTGCAGGATGGTGGTGGCGATTTCTTCAATCGATTTGGTCGTGGTCGACAGCCAGCGGATGCCGCTGCGGCGCATCATGGCTTCGGCCTCGCTGACCTCCATACGGCAATTGGCCAAGTCGGCGTAGCGAGAGCCGGGGCGTCGTTCATGGCGGATTTCACTTAGACGCTCCGGAAGAATCGACAGGCCGAACATTTTGCTGCGGTGGGGCAGCAAGGCGGGGGGCAGCTGTTGGCGCTCGAAGTCCTCTGGAATCAGTGGGTAGTTGGCGGCCTTCGAGGCCGTATGTGCGATGGCCAGATAGAGCGAGGTCGGTGTTTGGCCGCTGCGGCTCACTGCCCGCCAAAACGACATCGGCCTGCTGCAAATCGCGGTTGCTTTGGCCATCGTCGTGGGCCAGCGAGAAGTTGATGGCCTCGATCCGGTCGTGGTAGGCCTGGCTTTTGGACACATCGCTGAAGCGCCCGACGCGGTGGTTGGACTTGACGTCCAGCTCCGCCTCCAACGGTTCGACAAAGGTTGCGAACATGTCCAGAAACATGCATTTGCAGCCTTCGCGCAGCACCGACAGCACTTGCATGTCCACCAGCGTGGTGAAGACGATGGGGCGAGATATCCCAAAGTTGTCTGCCCGGACCGCGATAAAGGCAGCCGAATATGTGGCGGGTTTGTGCCAGAGTACCAGATTTTCGGCGGTAGCTACAGCGTTGGGGGCATGCAAAGAGGAACGCGCCGCGACCTCCACAATTGTTGCCAATTGTAACCAAACTATCTCCACGCCCCCATCGCTGAACCTTAGGGCGACCAGGCACGCGCATGTCTGCGCAGGAATTTAGGCGACACTGAAACCTTATAAAACGGGGCACTGCAGGTGCGATCTGTCAAAACCCTGTTAAACCGATGGGTCGTGCACAACCTGCGGATATCAGATGTGGAAGGCGGCAGAGTATTTCCAACTGCCGCAGGGCCGTCAAAAAGCGGGAACTGCCACGGCAACTCGAGCACCGGAATTTTTTTGCGTTGCTTAAGCAGCGCGGAACTGGCGAGACGTGCACTGTACAAGAAATGCGCGCGCATCCGCACATGGGAGATGATGTCGACGCTGCTGCTCACCGCGCTTTCGTCGGCCTCAAAATTATCATCAAATCTCAGCAGGCGGCCGCAATTATCCGTGATGAGCGTTTCCTGCGGGTATTCGCCGCCCTGGCACGACCGCGCCATCGGCTCCACCGGAGGTGCAAAGGCTTGCCCCTGGTGTCGAGTGCCGGTGTGCGCTCCGGTAAGGGCGGCTGGTGATGATTCGCCCTGGTCCGCGGAGTTTGATGACATGGTCTTCATCCTCGAGCTACGGCTTGAGCAGCAGGCGACAGTCAGGTGGTGATGAACCGTTACGACCGGCATGACCGCCGCCCATTTGGGCTCAGACTACTGCGAATGAGTTTGCTGACGCCTCCGAAAGGCGGCCAGTGAAGGTACGGCGACCTGCAAGCTGAGCGATACCGACATCGCCCTGATGATTGAAGCCCGATACGTTTTCACCCATGGATATCAGTGGGGCAGACGGCGATCTCACCCATTCTACAAGCCCCGGAAGACATGGACCTGGTGCAAGCGGGCGATGTGTTGGTCACCGACATGACCGACCCCAACTGGGAGCCGGTGATGAAGCGCGCCAGCGCCATCGTGACCAACCGGGGCGGGCGCACCTGCCACGCAGCCATCATTGCGCGTGAACTCGGCATTCCTGCGGTGGTCGGTTGCGGGGATGCCACCGAGCATGTTGCAGGACTGCATAGCTTGGTCACCGTGAGTTGTGCCGAAGGCGATACCGGCTTCATTTACGACGGCCTGCTGGAAACCGAAGTCACCGAAGTCGAGCGCGGTGACATGCCGCCAGATCGCGCATCAAGATCATGATGAACGTGGGCAACCCGCAGCTTGGCATTTGATTTTGCGTCAATTGCCCAATGCAGGTGTCGGGCTCGCCAGCGTCTGGAGTTCATCATCAACAACAATATCGGCGTGCATCCAAAAGCGATTTTGGATTATCCGCATATCGCCCCTGAGTTGAAAAATGCCGTCGAATCTGGTCGCGCAGCGGCCATGCATCGCCCAGGGCCTTTTTCATGTGGACAAAGTCGCCGAAGGCGTGGCCACGATTGCAGCCGCTTTTTGGCCTAAGCCTGTCGATTGTGCGTTTGTCGGATTTCAAGAGCAATGAGTACCGCAAACTGATTGATGTTTGTCCGCCGCGACTTCGTCGCCGGCTGGTGTGGCGGTGACTTTAGTTGCAACGATGCATGATGTGCCAGGCTCACCGGCAACGCCATATTGACAGGCGTGGAACTCTTCGATCGGTTTTTCCTCGTGACTGACCTTCACGCGCGGGCCGGGTTTCCGGCATGGGTGGCGGCGGCCGCGGCCCCGATCGGGGATGCGATCGAGTCGCTCACGGGCCGCAAGGCCCCAGCGACCACCCGGACTTCGCGCGGTGGCTGCAAGACGAGGGGATTTCCTCGATCTCGCTCAACCCCGACAGCGTGATCGCGACTTGGAAGCAGCTGGCCGGGCGCTAAAGGCTATACTCGCGGGCTTCGCCTTGTCACACCCCGCAGACGCTGGGGGTGACTTTATGTCCCGTTAGGGATTTTCCACAAGGAGTTTCAATGCGTCATTATGAAATCATTCTCATGATCCATCCGGATCAGAGCGAACAAGTTCCAGCCATGCTGGAGCGCTACAAGGGCATGATCACCGCCGGCGGCGGTCACAAGTCCCGCCGTGTTGAAGACTGGGGCCGTACGTCAGATGGTCTACATGATCAACAAACTCGCCAAATCCCAACACCTGTGCGTCAATGTGAAGACCGTGATGGCGAACATGCGCTTCAAGTTCAACGATGCTTAAATGTTACTGACCGTGTCCAAGAAGAGGCGCAGAGCCGGCCCGTCAAGCGTTCGGTGAGCGAAGCGCGTCGCTCGCGGCCTTCCATAAAGTGGGCCGTACGCACTGTTTGGCGATGAACCAGGTCAACATTTTGAGTGACGCGATGCGTTTTGCCGAGCAGACTCGTTTGACACAGCTCTGTGGTGCACGTGCATGCACAATAAGAGTGTGGCGTGAGTCCGTGACTTTTTCGGGAGCGTTGCAAAGCGTTTAACGCTGGGCGTTCAGCGGTTTTTAGCACAAACGGGCGGCAATCCGGGGATCGTATTTCAGGAATTTGTTCTAGATGAGACGAGGGAATTTGATATGGCTACTCAAAGTTCCAACAGACAAGCGCCCCAAGCACTACAGCTATTCAAACTGCTGCTTGTCACCGGCGGAGATCGATACAAAAGAACATCGACACCTTGCGTGACTTCATTGCGGAAAACGGAAAAATCATTCCCGCTCGCCTGACCGGCACCCGTGCGATTTACGCCATCAAGCATTGCCACAACGTGCTGAGGGCATCAGCATGGAAATATTCTTCTCGACAAAGTCGTTAATCTGGGCAACCTCATCGTCAAAGTCAAGACATTGCCCGCAACTTCTGATTCCCGCAGGAGCCGCACGCGCCGAGCCACCGTGGCGTCCAAAGCGAGATTTGGCGCGCCGCCAGCTCGAGCACTGCTGCGAATCCACGGCGAGCTTACGGCTCCACCATGCAGCTGCGCGGCGCCAGCAGCACGGTGAGCGTGGCCTTGCACACGGACGTGGTGGTGAACGTGACGGTTTCGGTGTACGGCGAAACGGCCTGATTACAGCCCTGACAAGAAGCCGCTGGGTTCACGCCGAGCGGCTTTTTCTTTGGAGAATCTATGGAAGTGGCGAGTAGCAATGACGCAGTGCCGGATAGGCAAGTAGCGCAGTTGCGCGTCCCACCGCATTCGGTAGAGGGCGAGTCCAGTGTGCTGGGCGGACTGCTGCTCGACAACCAAGCTTGGGATTCAGTGGCAGACATCCTGAGCGAAGATGATTTTTTTTGACCGACTGCGTACAGCGGAAATCCGAACGAGTATGTCTCGCCGAGTCCCTTGAGTTCGATCTCGGTCTTCAGCGTTGGGTTGCGCATGACCCGATTGAACGGCAGCAGCATCGCGAACAGAAAGGTGAGTTCGGCGATGGCGGGAATCTCGCTTTGCAGGAAGATCGTGGCCTTCTCTGGGTCGATGCCCATCGCCAAATAGTCGCGCACGATGCCGATCGAGTCACGCTTGATCTCGTCGCTCTTGGCGAGTCGCGTTGTGTACGCGTGCATGTTGGCGATGATGAAGTAGCAGTCGTGGCTGTCCTGCAGTTCCACGCGGCGCTTCACGCTGCCAACCCAGTGGCCAAGATGAAGCGATCCCGTTGGCGTGTCGCCGGTCAGGATGCGGGGTTTGCCGTGTGTTTCGGCATGTCTTTCGGCGTGATTCGTGTCGACAGCACTCATGGCGGAGAAGATACGGGAACATTCGCCGCCGAGGCGAGCGCGAGCGCGACATTCGCCGCGTTGAACAGCGCGTGCAACGCGATGGGCGCGATGATGCCGCCCGTGCGCTCGCGCAAGATCCCCAGCGCCAACGCCAGTGTGAAGAGCATCGCCAGTCCGGCGGCGCGTCCCTCGGCGGGAACCACCGACCAGTGAATGAGTGCGAAGAGCGTGGCGGTGGCAAGAACAGCCTCGAATCCGCCGAGTCCAGCGCGACGCAGTGAGGGCTGCAGCAATCCGCGCCAA
>CAXNME010000005.1:0-132836 GCA_964203415.1 Rhodoferax sp. | reverse complement strand
GGCCCCGTCCAGCTCTGCAAAACACGCCGGGCGGTTTCGTCGTCGCCCATTTCCAGGGCGGTGCGGATTTCTGTGAAATAGTGGCTGAATTGGCGAAAACCCAGGGTCGCGTACAACACCGCGACATTCCAGACAAAGGCACTGAACAAGCCCAGCCACAAGCGCCAATGCCCAATGGATAACAATGACGCAGCCCGCAGGCACCAGTGCGGCGATACTCCAGCAGAGCATCCCTTGCCCGGATCCACCGGCGTCGAAATTCTTCAGGACCCAATCGATCCAGCCGCCGCCCCAGGTGCGCAAGCGGCTGATGCCCGTAAACGGACGCACCTGCTCAATAACCAGCGCAAACAAGAGCGATAGAAAACCCATGCACGCATGATAGCGGGCACTCGGTGCGCAAGCCCTGGTGGCTCAGGCTATCAAAAAACGGTAGAAATTGCGCAGAATGCCGGCGGTCACGCCCCAGACAAAACGCTCGACTGGTTCACCGCCAGGACGCGCATCCAGGTAAGGCATGGACAACCATTGGCGGCGGCGTTGCTCCCAGTCGCTGCTGTGCCACCGGTGGTTGGCGGGGTTGGTGAAATGGGACAGTGGTACTTCGAATGCCTCGGCCACCTCCCCGCTGTTGGTGCACAAGGTAAAACCGGGTTGTACCAAGGCCACCACCGGCGTCACGCTGTACGCACTGCCGGTGGCATAGGTCGGCAAGTTGCCCAAAACGGTGACAAAGCGCCGCTCCAGTCCGACTTCTTCCCAGGCTTCGCGCAGCGCTGCGTCAGCCTCATCGCGGTCTTGCGGGTCGATACGGCCGCCGGGGAAGGCTATTTGGCCCGGGTGGCTGCTCAAGTCATCCGTACGCTGGGTCAGTAAAACCGTGGGTTCGACGCCAACCACAATCGGCACCAAAACGGCCGCACGCCGTAGCACCTTCCCAGCTGCGGCACTGTGGTCGCCCGGTAATTCCGCGCTCCATACAGGCGGCATCGCGAAACGCCGCATCAGTGCATCGGCCTGCAACTCGGAGTGATCCACCGCAGACAAATGGGCGTCGACCGCATCGACCGGAATCTGGCGGGGATCAAATACAGGGAGTGCCATGGAGTTAGGACGGGTTGCCAAAGAAAAAGCCGCCGCAGACGGTGTCTGGGGCGGCTTGCGGGAAGGCGCAGTCTGTGTCGATCAGGCCGCGGTCTTCTTGGCGGGCAGCTTTTCCTTGATACGCGCCGACTTGCCGCTGCGGTCACGCAGGTAGTAGAGCTTGGCGCGGCGCACATCACCACGGCGTTTGACTTCGATACCGGCAATCAGCGGGCTGTAGGTCTGGAAGGTACGCTCCACGCCCTCGCCACTGGAAATCTTGCGGACAATGAAGCCACTGTTGAGGCCGCGATTCCGCTTGGCAATCACAACGCCTTCGTAGGCCTGCACGCGCTTGCGGGTGCCTTCAACGACGTTGACGCTGACGATGACGGTATCGCCGGGGGCGAATTCGGGAATGGTCTTCCCAAGACGGGCAATTTCTTCTTGCTCCAGGGTTTGGATCAGGTTCATAGCTTCTTTCGTTGATCATGCGCGCACCGGCATTCAGGCTTGATGCCAAGCGTAGCCTCTTCAGAACGAGGAAGCCGCTTTGGTCGGACAGAGGATCAGGTTAGCCCGACATTATACGAAACCCGCCAAGCGCGACCTCAGGTGGGAAGGTCCGGCGCAGGCAATGTGCCCAAAAATGCTTCGTCCTGCGGCCCCAGCGCGCCAGACGCGCGGGCACGGGCCAGCAATTCCGGCCGCAGCAAGGCGGTGGCACGCAGTCGCTGCTGACGCCGCCACAGCGCAATCTGCTGGTGGTTGCCGGACAGCAGCACAGGCGGGACCGGCTGCCCCTCCCAGTGTTCCGGCCGGGTGTAGTGCGGGCAATCCAGTAAACCGTCCAAAGCCGGGTTGAAGCTGTCGAAATGGTGGCTGTCCTGGTCGCCTAAAACGCCGGGCTGCAGACGGGCTACGGCGTCGATCAAGGCCATGGCCGCGACTTCGCCGCCCGAGAGCACAAAATCTCCGAGGCTGATCTGCTGATCGACATGGGCATCAATAAAACGCTGGTCCAGGCCCTCATAGCGGCCGCAAATCAGAATCGCGCCGCTACTGTCAGACCAGCCCTGCACAGCGGCGTGGTCCAGATGCGGGCCCAGTGGCGAAAACAGCACCACCGGGGCATGGTCTTGGCGCTGCTTGCGAATGACGGCCAGTGTGTCGAGCAAAGGCTGGGCCATGAAGACCATGCCCGGACCGCCGCCAAATGGCCGGTCATCGACGCGCCGGTAGGTATCGGTGACCACGTCGCGCGGGTTGAAACAATGCAGCTCGACCGCGCCGGATTCGAACGCGCGGCGGGTGATGCCGACCCGAACAAAGGGCTCAAAGAGCTCTGGGAACAGCGTGATGACGTCAAAACGCATGGCGGACGGCGGATATTCGGCAAATAGGCGTGCGACGCGTTCAGTAATCGGGCTGCCAGTCGACCCGGATCAGGCGCTGCGCCATATCCACATCGTCCACATACACCGACACAAAAGGAATCAGGATCTCGCGCACAGCCTCGCCCTGCGTATGCTCGATGACCAGCACCGTTTGCGGCCCGGTCGATACCAGGTCGCGCACCACACCTAAACCCAAACCTTCGCGGTTGACCACCGACAAGCCAATCAAGTCCACCCAATAGAACTCGTCGGGCGACGCCGTAGGAAAGCTGGAACGCGCAACAAAGATCCGGGAGCCCTTGAGGGCTTGCGCTGCGTCGCGATCCGCGATGTCCTGGCAGCGGGCGACCACTGTGCCGGAATGGTCTTTGGCCTCCCGAATCGCCATCAACCCAACGCCGTCGAAAGGTTTGGGGCCGCGCTCGGTGGGCAGCAGATACCAGCGCTTGGATGAAAAAAGCGCCTCCGGTTGGGCGCTGTGGGAAATCACCTTGAACCAGCCCTGCACGCCCCAGGCGTCGGCTATGCGCCCTACTTCAACCGCGTCTGCCGGGAGTTCGGCGGGTTCAAGTCCGGCAAGCATGGGGCGGGCACCAGCAAGGCGGAGCTACACCCCGCCTAACAGGTCGCTTAGGCGGCAGGTGTTGCGGCTTTGGCCGCTTGGCGGATCAGACGATCCACCGTGGGGGAAGCTTGGGCACCAACGCCTTGCCAGTACGACAAGCGGTCCTGCGCGATGCGGATGCTCTCTTCGTTGACCGTCGCAATCGGGTTGTAAAAACCAATGCGCTCAATGAAACGGCCGTCACGGCGGTTGCGTTTGTCGGCCACGACAATGTTGAAGAAGGGGCGCGCTTTAGCGCCGCCGCGGGAAAGTCGAATAACGACCATAGTGGGTCCTTTGGGTGACTGAAGGGGGTCAATCGTAAAATTCGGAGCTTGAGACACGCGACTGACCACCCGGCCAGCGACACTCAGAATAGCCTTCGATTATATCTTTCTCACTCCATGCCCCTGATCCGACCCAGCAGCGCCGACGATGTGCCGCAAATCACCGCCATCTACCGGCACCATGTGCTCACCGGAACAGGCACGTTTGAAATCGAGCCGCCCTCCCCCGCAGACATGGCCGCGCGCCGCGAAGACGTGCTGGGCAAAGGTTTGCCATTTCTGGTTCTGGAGGACGATGGCCAAGTATGCGGCTTCACCTACTGCAACTGGTTCAAGCCACGCCCGGCCTACCGCTTCTCGGCCGAAGATTCGATTTATCTCGCCCCACAGGTTGCCGGTCGCGGCTGGGGCAGTTTGCTGTTGACTGAACTCGTGGGTCAGGCGGAGCGGGCCGGTGTGCGCAGCCTGATTGCAGTCATTGGCGACTCCGGTAACGCAGCGTCCATCGCCGTGCACCAAGGATGTGGTTTCAGCCAGGCTGGCGTTTTACCCGGCTGCGGCTGGAAATTCGAGCGCTGGCTGGACGTGGTTCTGATGCAGCGCGCCATCGGGGGTGGCCAACACACGCGGCCCGCACAATCGACCCCATGAAAAACAAAACCCTGGCCGTCTGGCTGACTTTTTTGACCGGTCCGCTGGGCCTGCACCGGCTGTACCTGCATGGACGCTACAGCATTTGGGGCTGGCTGACCCTGGTTCCGCTGCTGCTGGGTATCTACGGGGTTCTGCGGGCGCGCAACATCAGCCTGGACGATCAGCTGAGCTGGCTGCTGATTCCGCTACTCGGGCTGACGATCAGCGCTTATGCGCTGCGCGCGATCGTGTACGGTCTGCAAGGCGCACCTGCTTGGAACGCGCGTTTTAACCCGGGGGAAGACCCCGAAGCCCCCGCCGGGCAGACCCATGGCATGACGGTGTTCGGGCTCGGTACCGCTCTGCTGGTGGGCACCGGTGTGCTGATGGCCACCATCGCCTTCACCCTGCAGCGTATCTTCGAGTACAGCGCCTAAAGCGCCCGCCCCTCTTAGGCGGGACTGGCGGCCGCCACCTCGGCGTATTCTTCGATACGGTCGAAGTTCAGGTACTGGTAAATCGCCGCACCGGCCTTGTTCACCACGCCCATGGCATCGTGGTATTCCTGCACCGAGGGCAGATGACCCAACTTGGAGGCGATCGCAGCCAATTCGGCGGACGCCAGGAACACCTGGGTGTTTTTGCCCAGGCGGTTGGGGAAGTTGCGGGTGCTGGTGGAGACCACAGTGGCACCCTCGCGCACTTGGGCCTGGTTACCCATGCACAAGCTGCAGCCCGGCATTTCGGTGCGTGCGCCCGATGCACCAAAGGCGGCGTAATGGCCTTCCTTGATCAGCTCGCTCTCGTCCATTTTGGTAGGCGGGGCGACCCAGAGTTTGACCGGGATATCGCGCTGTCCGCCCAACAGGGTCGCCGCTGCGCGGAAGTGGCCGATATTGGTCATGCATGAACCAATGAAAGCTTCGTCAATTTTGGTGCCCGCCACTTGCGACAGGAATTTGGCGTCATCCGGATCGTTGGGGCAGCACAGAATCGGTTCTTTGATCTCGGCCAGATCGATCTCAATCACGGCGGCGTATTCGGCGTCTTTATCGGCATCCAACAAGGACGGCTTGTCCAGCCAGGCCTGCACTTTGTCAATGCGGCGCTGCAGCGTGCGGGCATCGGCGTAGCCCTGCGCAATCATGTTTTTCATGAGCACGATGTTGCTGGTCAGGTACTCCTGAATAGGCGCCGGGTTGAGCTTGATGGTGCAGCCCGCAGCAGAACGTTCGGCCGATGCATCAGACAGCTCAAAGGCCTGCTCAACCTTGAGGTCCGGCAAGCCCTCGATCTCCAAAATACGGCCGGAAAACACATTCACCTTTCCAGCCTTGGCCACGGTGAGCAAGCCCGCTTTGATCGCATACAGCGGAATCGCGTGGACCAGATCACGCAGGGTCACGCCGGGCTGCATGCTGCCTTTGAAGCGCACCAGCACCGACTCAGGCATATCCAGCGGCATCACGCCGGTGGCCGCGCCAAAAGCCACCAGACCCGAGCCTGCAGGAAAGCTGATACCGATGGGGAAGCGGGTGTGGCTGTCGCCGCCTGTACCCACGGTGTCGGGCAGCAGCAGGCGGTTCAGCCAGGAATGGATCACCCCATCGCCCGGGCGCAAAGCGACGCCACCGCGGTTGGACATAAAGGCCGGCAGCTCGTGGTGCATCTTCACGTCCACGGCTTTGGGGTAGGCTGCGGTGTGGCAGAAAGACTGCATCACCAGATCGGCGCTGAAGCCCAGGCAGGCCAGGTCTTTGAGCTCGTCGCGCGTCATCGGGCCCGTGGTGTCCTGGGAGCCCACCGTGGTCATACGCGGCTCGCAATACGTGCCGGGGCGCACGCCCTGGCCTTCGGGCAGACCCACTGCGCGTCCGACCATTTTTTGCGCCAGGGTGAAACCGGCCTTCGTGGCAACCGGCGGCTGTGGCAAGCGGAACAAAGTCGAGGCAGGTAAGCCCAGAAATTCCCGCGCCTTCGCGGTCAAACTGCGCCCGATGATCAGGTTGATACGGCCCCCGGCACGCACCTCGTCCAGCAGCACGTCGCTGCGCAGCTTGAACTCCACCACCGTAGCGCCGCCACGGGTGATTTTTCCCTCATAGGGATAGATTTCGAGCACATCACCCATTTCAAATTGGGAGACGTCCACTTCAATCGGCAGGGCGCCGGAGTCTTCCTGGGTGTTGAAGAAAATGGGCGCGATTTTTCCGCCCAGGGTGACGCCGCCGAAGCGCTTGTTGGGCACGAAGGGAATGTCCTGTCCGGTCGCCCAAATCACGCTGTTGGTGGCCGACTTGCGGCTCGAACCCGTGCCCACCACGTCGCCCACATAGGCCACCAGATGACCTTTTTTCTTCAGATCGTCGATGAACTGCATCGGCCCGCGCTTACCGTCTTCCTCGGGGCGGAAGGCGGCATCCGACGCGCGTGTTTTTGAGCATTGCCAGGTAGTGCATAGGAATGTCCGGGCGGCTCCAGGCGTCGGGCGCGGGCGACAGGTCGTCGGTGTTGGTCTCGCCCGGCACCTTGAATACGGTCACGGGAATGCAGCGCGGCACTTCGGGGCGCACGGTGAACCACTCGGCGTCGGCCCAGCTCTGCATCACCTCTTTGGCCATGGTGTTGCCGGCCTGCGCTTTGATGGCCACATCGTGGAAAAAGTCAAACATCAGCAAGGTCTTTTTCAAGGCCTGTGCCGCCAGCGCGGCCACTTCGGCGTGGTCAAGCAAATCGATCAGCGGCTTGACGTTGTAGCCACCCACCATGGTGCCTAGCAGCTCGGTGGCTTTGGCGCGGCTGATCAAGGCCACGCTGAGATCGCCATGGGCAACGGCCGATAAAAACGAGGCCTTGACTTTGGCCGCATCGTCCACGCCGGGCGGCACGCGGTGGGTCAACAGGTCCATCAAAAATTCGGCTTCGCCAGCGGGTGGCGACTTGATCAGCTCAATCAAAGCCGCGACTTGTTTGGCATCCAAAGGCAGGGGCGGAATACCCAGCGCGGCGCGCTCGGCAACATGGTCACGGTAGGCTTTCAACATCTCAATTTCTCCTCAATAACAATGCGCTGTGGCGTGCCGTGCAGTACCTGGCGGGGATGCAACATGCAGGGAGCGCCACGGAAAACTCACACCAAATGGGCTACGCCAGCCTGCTCGTCGAGCAACTCTTTGAGCGTCTTGTCGATGCACTGTTGGCTGAACGCATCGACGGGCAGACCTTCCACCATGCGGTAGGTGCCGGCCTCGCAGGTGACCGGAAACCCGAACATGACGTCTTTGGGAATGCCGTATTGGCCGTCCGATGGAATCCCCATGGTGACCCAGCGTCCGTCGGTACCCAAAGCCCAGTCGCGCATGTGGTCAATCGCCGCATTGGCCGCCGAGGCCGCCGACGACACACCGCGTGCAGCAATGATGGCCGCGCCGCGCTTGCCAACGGTGGGCAAAAAGGTGTTGGCATTCCAGTCGTGGTCATTGATCATGTCTTTCACCGAGGCCCCATCGATGGTGGCAAAGCGGTAATCGGCGTACATGGTGGGCGAATGGTTACCCCAGACCGCCATTTTCTGAATAGCCGCGACGGGCTTGCCGGTCTTCGCGGCCAATTGACTCAAGGCGCGGTTGTGGTCCAGGCGCAGCATGGCGGTGAAGTTGCTGCGCGGCAGATCGGGCGCGCTCTTCATGGCGATATAGGCGTTGGTGTTGGCCGGGTTGCCGACCACCAGCACCTTGACGTTGCGGCTGGCCACGGCGTTGAGGGCCTTGCCCTGGGCCGTGAATATCTCGCCGTTGACGGCTAATAACTCGGCACGCTCCATGCCGGGGCCACGGGGACGCGAGCCGATCAACAGGGCGTAATCGATATCTTTGAACGCCGTCATGGGGTCGCTGTGCGCCTCCATCCCGGCCAACAAGGGGAATGCGCAATCTTCAAGCTCCATCATCACGCCCTGCAAGGCCTGTTGGGCTTTTTCGACCGGCACTTCGAGCAAACTCAACACCACAGGCTGGTCTTTGCCCAGCATTTCGCCCGACGCAATACGAAACAAGATGGCATAACCGATTTGACCGGCAGCACCGGTTACTGCCACGCGAACAGGCTTTTTAAGCATGAAAACTCCTAAGGGTTGTGAATCTAGACATCATTTTTTTTGCGGTAAGCGGGTGCCGCAACCGCAGGTGGCTGCGATGCGCGCCGACCTATGCAGAGGAGTTTAGCAAGGTTTGGGCTGAGTGACGGATGTCTTATGTCTTATATAAGAGCATGACCCCATCGGTTATCATGCGCCTCCCATGCGAAACGACTCAAATAGCCGACCCACCGCAGCCCGGTCAGCAGCACCGACAGGGGCAACGACTCCGCCGATTAGCCGAACCCCAGCCTTCAGCCCCCTTTATCAACAAATCAAATCCTTGATCTCCCAAAGTCTGCAAGCGGGAGAGTGGAAATCCGGCAGCGCCATTCCGAGTGAGACCGAACTCGCCGTGCGCTACAAAGTCAGCCAAGGCACGGTGCGCAAAGCCATCGATGAGCTGGCCACCGAGAATTTGCTGATCCGGCGTCAAGGCAAAGGAACCTTTGTTGCGACCCACGCCGAACAGCAGGTGCAGTACCGGTTTTTGCGCCTGTTCCCGGAACAAGGCGACCTCGATAGCCAGGGTCCGGCGCAGCGACAGATCGTCGATTGCCACAAGACCCGGGCCAGTGCACAGGTGGCGCGCAAACTGCAGTTGCGCACCGGCGACGCGGTCCTGCAAATTCAGCGCGTGCTGTCATTTGCGGACATACCGACGATTTTGGAAAACATCTGGTTACCAGCCGCGCCATTCAAAGGGCTGGATATCGAGCGCTTGCGCGCCTACCCCGGACCGATGTATGCGCTCTTTGAGTCGGAATTCGGGATGCGCATGGTCCGGGCGCAGGAGGAAATTCGCGCCGTACTGGGCGACAACGAACAGTGCAAACTGCTGCAAACTGGTCCCTACGTACCCCTTCTGAGCGTGGAGCGGGTGGCCTATACCTACAACGACATGCCTATGGAGTTACGCCATGCCCTTTACCGGACTGACCGCCACCACTACCGCAATGAGCTCGGCTGAAGCCACTGCCCGCGCGCCAACCCAACACCAACCTTACAGGCGGTCTATTTTGTTGCATTGCAATAGAATTCGCGTAGGCTTGGCGGTTGACGTCCACGGCCGCTGACACCCCACCGCCACCCATGCCCACTTCCCACCCTGCCCCCCCACCCGCCAGACGGGAATTCCGCAACATCCACGCGCTGCGGGATTTGCCCAGTTACCGTTTACCGCCCGCGGGATGGGTGTCTATCCTGCACCGCATCAGCGGGGCGCTGATGTTCGTGCTGCTGCCCTTCATCATCTGGATGTTTGACACCTCGATTTCGTCGGAATACTCGTTTGCGCGCTTCAGCAGCGCGTTCAACAACGGCTTGTGGCTGCTGCCCGCCGTGTTGGTCAAGCTGATCACGCTGGCTTTGATCTGGGCTTATCTGCACCACCTGATTGCCGGACTGCGCCACGTCTATATGGACGTGAACCATGCCGTGAGCAAAGAATTCGGCCGCGCATCGGCACTTTTCACGCTGGCACTGAGCCTGGGGCTCACAGCGGTTTTGGGTGCGAAGTTGTTCGGCCTTTACTGATAAGCCAAGGAAGCAAGACATGTCGGTTAATTTTGGCTCCAAGCGCATCGTGGTCGGTGCCCACTACGGCCTGCGGGATTGGTTGGCGCAGCGCGTCACCGCGACTTTGATGGCGCTGTTCACCGCAGTCGTTGTGTTGCAAGTGATTTTTTCCAGAGGCCCGATAGGCTATGCCACATGGGCTGGTATTTTTGTGCCGCAGTGGATGAAGGCACTGACCTTTGCCGTGATCGTCGCCTTGACTTACCACGTGTGGGTCGGCATGCGTGACATCTGGATGGACTACATCAAGCCACTGGGTCTGCGCTTGTCCCTGCAAGTGGCAACCATCGTCTGGCTGGTCGCTTGTGCCGGATGGGCGATCCAGGTTCTGTGGCGCGTTTAAGGCTGATCATCCATGCATCCCTCTCTCCCTTCATCGATTCCCCGGCGCAAATTTGACGTCATCGTGGTTGGCGCTGGCGGCTCCGGCATGCGCGCCTCGCTGCAACTGGCGCGCGCCGGCCTGAACGTGGCTGTGCTGTCCAAAGTCTTCCCGACCCGCTCGCATACGGTTGCCGCACAAGGCGGCATCGGCGCATCTTTGGGCAATATGAACGACGACAACTGGCACTACCACTTCTACGACACCGTCAAGGGTTCGGATTGGCTGGGCGACCAGGACGCGATCGAATTCATGTGCCGCGAAGCGCCCAAAGTGGTGTACGAGCTGGAGCACATGGGCATGCCTTTTGACCGCAACCCGGACGGCACGATTTACCAGCGCCCGTTTGGCGGCCACACTTCCAACTATGGTGAAAAAGCCGTAGAGCGCGCCTGCGCAGCGGCTGACCGAACCGGTCACGCCATGCTGCACACCCTGTACCAGCAAAACGTGCAGGCCCACACCAATTTCTTCGTCGAGTGGCTGGCCATGGACCTGATACGCGACGCGGACGGCGACGTGGTCGGCGTCACAGCGCTGGAGATGGAAACCGGTGACGTGCACATCTTGCAAGCCAAGACCACCTTGCTGGCCACCGGCGGCGCAGGACGGATTTTTGCGGCGTCCACCAATGCATTCATCAACACCGGCGATGGTCTGGGCATGGCAGCACGCGCAGGCATTCCCTTGGAAGACATGGAATTCTGGCAATTCCATCCCACCGGTGTCGCCGGCGCTGGCGTGCTGCTGACCGAAGGCTGCCGTGGCGAAGGCGCGATTTTGCGCAACTCCAACGGTGAACGGTTCATGGAGCGCTATGCGCCCAACTTGAAAGATCTTGGCACCGCGCGATTTCGTCTCGCGTTGCATGGACCAGGAAATCAAAGAGGGCCGGGGCTGCGGTCCGAAAAAGGATTACATCAACCTGGACATGACGCATTTGGGCAGCGACACCATCCACCTGCGCCTGCCCTCGGTCTTGGAGATCGGCCATAACTTTGCCAACGTGGACATCACCAAAGAGCCGATTCCCGTGGTACCCACCATTCACTACCAGATGGGTGGCATCCCGACCAACATCCATGGCCAGGTCGTCACACAGGACGCCAACAACGAGAGCCAGCCAGTGAATGGTTTGTACGCGGTCGGCGAATGCTCCTGCGTCAGCGTGCACGGCGCAAACCGCCTGGGCACCAACTCCCTGCTGGACTTGCTGGTCTTCGGCCGTGCTGCGGGCAACCACATCGTCAGCTACCACCAGTCCACCCACGCGCACAAGCATCTGCCCGCCGACGCGGCTGACCGCACGGTTGCGCGTCTGGCCCACCTGGACGCCAAAACCGATGGCGAATACGCCCAGGACGTTGCCAACGACATCCGCAGCACCATGCAACACCATGCGGGTGTATTTCGCACCCAGGCCACGATGGATGAGGGTGTGGTGCAAATTGCCGCGCTGCGCGAACGGGTCAACAACATCGCTCTGAAAGACAAGTCCAAAATCTTCAATACCGCGCGCATCGAAGCGCTGGAAGTCGAGAACCTGATCGAGGCGGCCCAGGCCACCATGGTGTCTGCGGCCGCGCGCCATGAAAGCCGTGGTGCGCACAGCGTGGATGACTACGGCGACACACCGGATCACCGCAACGGCCGCAATGACACCGAATGGCACAAACACAGCCTGTGGCACAGCGCGAGCAACAGCATGAGCTACAAGCCGGTGCAAATGAAGCCCCTGACGGTTGACAGCATTCCACTCAAAACCCGTACCTTCTAAGTCCAACCCCTTAAGCGCCGATCGACCCATGACACAACGCACGTTTTCTATCTACCGCTACGACCCGGACAAGGATGCCAAGCCTTATATGCAGACCATCACGGTCGAGCTTGACGGCTCCGAGCGCATGCTGCTGGATGTGCTGATGAAGCTCAAGGCGGTCGATCCCAGCATTACCTTCCGCCGCTCCTGCCGCGAAGGCGTGTGCGGGTCAGATGCCATGAACATCAACGGCAAAAACGGCCTGGCCTGCCTGACCAATATGCGCACCCTGACGGGCACGATTGTGTTGAAGCCGCTGCCAGGTCTGCCTGTGGTACGCGATCTGATCGTGGACATGACGCAGTTCTTCAAGCAATACAACTCGATCAAACCCTATTTGATCAACGACACCCGCCCGCCAGAAAAAGAGCGCCTGCAAAGCCCCGAGGAACGCGAAGAGCTCAACGGCCTGTACGAGTGCATTTTGTGCGCCAGCTGCTCCACCAGCTGCCCCAGCTTTTGGTGGAACCCGGACAAATTCGTCGGTCCCGCCGGTTTGCTACAAGCCTACCGCTTCATCGCCGACAGCCGCGACCAGGCCACCGCCGAACGGCTGGACAACCTGGAAGACCCCTACCGCCTGTTCCGCTGCCACACCATCATGAACTGCGTCGACGTCTGCCCCAAAGGCCTGAACCCGACCAAAGCGATTGGCAAGATCAAAGAAATGATGGTCTTGCGCGCCGTCTGATGTAAGAAAGCGCGCCGTGCCTGACACGCTGATTGACGCCCGCGCGCTGAGCAAGCTGCAATGGCGTTGCCGGCGCGGTCTTTTAGAGAACGACTTGTTCGTTGAGCGGTTTTTCCAGCGCTTTGCGGGCACGCTGACGGATGCGGATGCGCAGGCCTTGGGCTTGCTGATGGACCTGGGTGATAACGATTTGTTGGATTTGAATTTGGGCCGCAAGACGCTGGCCCAGGTGGATGAAGCGCTGGTACGCGAGGATGTGCGCCGGGTGCTGGATATGTTGAGAAAACCCATTGAAAGGTGAGAAATGAAGTTATCTGATAACAAAGCCACGCTGTCCTTCAGCAACGGGCGCCCCGCGATTGAACTGCCCGTCTACAGCGGCAATATCGGCCCTGAAGTCATCGACATCCGCAAGCTCTACGGCCAGACCGGCATGTTCACCTACGACCCGGGATTTTTGTCGACTGCGTCCTGCCAGTCCGCCATTACCTTCATTGATGGCGACAAGGGCGAGCTGCTCTACCGTGGCTACCCGATTGAGCAGCTGGCGACCCAGTGCAATTTCATGGAAACCTGTCACCTGCTGCTCTACGGCAACCTGCCCGGCGCAGCGGCCCACGCGGCCTTTGCCAAGAACGTCAAGTACCACACCATGGTCAACGAGCAGATGCAGTTTTTCCTGCGTGGCTTTCGCCGTGACGCACACCCCATGGCCATCATGACTGGCCTGGTCGGCGCGCTGTCGGCCTTCTACCATGACAGCACCGACATCAACAATGCCGAGCACCGCGAAATCGCCGCGATCCGCCTGATCGCCAAAATGCCGACCCTTGTGGCGATGGCCTACAAATACAGCGTCGGCCAGCCCTTTATGTACCCCAAGAACGAGCTGAGCTATGCCGGCAACTTCCTGCACATGATGTTTGCCACGCCCTGCGAGCCCTATGTGGTCAACCCCGTGATTGAGCGCGCCATTGACCGCATCTTCACCCTGCACGCCGACCACGAGCAAAACGCCTCGACCTCCACCGTGCGACTCTGCGGCTCATCTGGCACCAACCCCTTTGCGGCCATTGCCGCAGGCGTGGCCTGCTTGTGGGGCCCGGCGCACGGCGGGGCCAACGAAGCCTGCCTGCAGATGCTGGAAGAAATCCAAGCATCCGGCGGCATCAGCAAAGTCGGCGAGTTCATGAACCAGGTCAAGGACAAGAACTCCAACGTCAAATTGATGGGCTTTGGCCACCGCGTCTACAAAAACTACGATCCGCGCGCCACCCTGATGCAAGAGACTTGCAACGAGGTGCTGGAGGCGCTGGGCCTGCAAGACGACCCGCTGTTCAAACTGGCCAAGGCCGTAGAGAAAATTGCGCTGGAAGACGACTATTTTGTGTCGCGCAAGCTCTACCCCAATGTGGATTTCTACTCCGGCATCGTGCAACGCGCCATCGGCATCCCGGTCAAGCTGTTCACCGGCATCTTTGCGCTGGCGCGTACCGCCGGATGGATCGCCCAGTTGAACGAGATGATCAGCGACCCGGAATACAAAATTGGCCGTCCGCGCCAGTTGTTCACGGGTTCGCCGCGGCGCGACGTGCTGCCCATCGCCAACCGTTGAAGCCCGGCCATCGGGCGCGCGTCCCGCAGCGCGCGGGCCGGTTTCTGACCGGCCCCGCGTAAAATCGTCGCCCCCGCTTAAAGGAATCCGATGGGACGCACGCTATACGACAAGATTTGGGACGAGCATGTCGTCCACACCGAAGAAGACGGCACCGCCATCCTCTACATTGACCGCCATCTGGTCCACGAAGTCACCAGCCCGCAAGCGTTCGAGGGTATCCGCCAAGCCGGGCGCAAGGTCTGGCGCGTCAGTTCCATTGTGGCCACCGCCGACCACAACACCCCGACCACAGGCTGGGAACTGGGCTATGACGGCATCACCGACCCCATCAGCAAAGAGCAGATCACGACGCTGGACCGCAATATGGCGGAGTTCGGGTCCGCGGCATTCTTCCCCTTTCTGAGCAAACGCCAGGGCATCGTCCACGTCATCGGACCGGAAACCGGTGCCACCCTGCCCGGCATGACGGTGGTTTGCGGCGACAGCCACACCTCTACGCATGGCGCATTCGGCGCGCTGGCGCACGGCATCGGCACCTCCGAGGTCGAGCACGTGATGGCCACCCAAACCCTGCTGGCCAAAAAAGCCAAAAACATGCTCATCACCGTTGAGGGGCAGCTCGCCAAAGGCATCACCGGTAAAGACGTGGTGCTGGCCATCATCGGCAAGATCGGCACCGCTGGCGGAACGGGTTACACCATCGAGTTTGCCGGCTCGGCCATCCGCAGCTTGAGCATGGAAGGCCGCATGACCGTGTGCAATATGGCCATCGAAGGCGGCGCACGCGCAGGCTTGGTCGCGGTGGACGACAAAACCATTGAATACGTCAGAGGCCGCCCGCTCTCGCCCACCGGGTTGGAATGGGACCAGGCGGTAGCCTATTGGAAAACCCTGCAATCGGATGCCGATGCCCAGTTTGACGCTGTAGTCGCCTTGCGCGCCGAAGACATCCTGCCCCAGGTGACCTGGGGCACATCGCCCGAGATGGTGCTGGACATCAACGGCATCGTGCCCGACCCTGACAAAGAAAAAGACGCCAACAAGCGCGGTGCGATCGAGCGCGCCCTGACCTATATGGGCCTGCAACCGGGCAAAGCGCTGAACGACCTGTTCGTCGACAAAGTGTTCATTGGCTCCTGCACCAACAGCCGCATCGAAGACATGCGCGAAGCCGCTGCGGTAGTGAAGAAGCTCGGGCAAAAAGTGGCGAAGAACATCAAGCTGGCCATGGTGGTCCCCGGCTCAGGCCTGGTCAAAGAGCAGGCCGAACGCGAAGGTCTGCATGAGATTTTCAAGGCCGCCGGTTTCGAGTGGCGCGAGCCCGGATGCTCGATGTGCTTGGCCATGAACGCCGACCGTTTGGAGCCCGGCGAGCGCTGTGCCTCCACCAGCAACCGCAACTTCGAAGGCCGCCAAGGCAACGGCGGGCGCACCCATTTGGTCAGCCCGGCTATGGCGGCAGCCGCAGCCATACATGGGCATTTTGTCGACATACGCAAGTTCGCGTAAACGAGATTTCCGCGATGCAACAATTCACCGTACACCAAGGCTTGGTGGCCCCGATGGACCGCGAGAACGTCGACACCGACGCCATCATCCCCAAGCAATTTTTGAAGTCGATTCGCAAAACCGGCTTTGGCCCCAATCTGTTCGACGAGTGGCGCTACCTGGACCACGGCGAACCCGGTCAGGATCCGGCCACCCGCAAGCCCAACCCCGACTTTGTGCTGAACCAAGCGCGCTATGCGGGGGCCAGCATCTTGCTGGCACGCAAGAACTTCGGCTGCGGCTCGTCCCGCGAACACGCGCCCTGGGCGCTGGACCAGTACGGCTTTCGCGCCATCCTGGCACCCAGCTTTGCCGACATCTTTTTCAACAACAGCTTCAAGAACGGGCTGCTGCCCATCGTTCTGCCGGAAGCCACGGTCGATGCCTTGTTCAACGAGGCGCTGGCCTTTCCCGGCTTCAAGTTGACAGTGGATCTGGAGCGCCAGGTCATCGTGCGGCCGCAAGGCGAAGAGATTCCCTTCGAAGTCCAGGCTTTCCGCAAATTTTGCTTGCTCAACGGCTTGGACGATATCGGCCTGACCCTGCGCCACGCCGACGCCATCCGCAGCTTCGAGTCCGCCCGCCTGGCGACTAAACCCTGGCTCGCGCACACCCTTTGATCACCGCACACCCCATTAGTTTTTTATGAAAATCGCAGTACTTCCCGGCGACGGCATCGGAACCGAAATCGTGGCCGAGGCCGTCAAGGTCTTGAAGGTTCTGGACCTGGACATGACGCTGGAAACCGCGCTGGTCGGCGGTGCCGCATTTGAAGCCCATGGCCACCCGCTGCCACCGGCCACGCTCAAGCTGGCCATGGATTCCGACGCCGTGCTGTTTGGCGCGGTGGGCGACTGGAAATACGACACGCTGGACCGCCCGCTGCGCCCAGAGCAAGCTATTTTGGGCCTGCGTAAAAACATGGGCCTCTTTGCCAACTTCCGCCCGGCCATTTGCTACAAGCAACTCACCGACGCGTCCAGCCTGAAGCCCGAGCTGGTGTCTGGCCTGGACATTTTGATCATCCGCGAGCTGACTGGCGACATTTACTTCGGCCAACCGCGCGGCCGGCGCACCGCCACCGACGGGCATTTCCCCGGCAGCGAAGAAGCTTTTGACACCATGCGCTACTCGCGCCCCGAGATCGAGCGCATTGCGCACGTGGCTTTTCAAGCGGCACGCAAGCGCAGCAAGCGTGTGACCAGCGTGGACAAAGCCAATGTGCTGGAAACCTTCCAGTTCTGGAAAGACGTGGTCAGCGAAGTCGGCAAACAGTACCCGGATGTGGCGCTGGACCATATGTATGTGGACAACGCCGCGATGCAGCTGGTCAAAGCGCCCAAAAAGTTTGACGTGGTGGTCACCGGCAATATGTTCGGCGACATCCTGTCAGATGCCGCCGCCATGCTCACCGGCAGCATCGGCATGCTGCCTTCGGCCAGCCTGAACGCCAGAAACCAGGGCCTGTACGAACCCAGCCACGGCAGCGCGCCTGACATCGCCGGCAAGGGCGTGGCCAACCCGCTGGCCACGATCTTGAGCGCGGCCATGATGCTGCGCTTCAGCCTGAACCAGCCCGAAGCCGCTGCCGGCATTGAAAAGGCCGTCGACGCAGTTCTCAGCCAGGGCCTACGTACCCCCGACATTTACAGCGCAGGCACGACCAAGGTCGGCACGCGCGAGATGGGCGACGCGGTGGTGAAGGCGCTCGCTTCAATCTGCTGATTCAAAAAAACAAGGCAACCATATGACCAACGCCCAAGCAGACATTTCATTGGCCGGCCAGAGCGACGTGCGGCACCACCTGCACCCGTATACCCAGTTGCGCCAGCTGGAGAAAGACGGGCCGCTGGTCATTGTGCGCGGCGAAGGCGTGCAGGTATTTGACGAGCATGGCAAGGCCTACATCGAAGGCATGGCGGGCTTGTGGTGTGCGTCTCTGGGGTTTTCTGAGAAACGGCTGGCGGAAGCGGCCTACAAACAGATGACCACCCTGCCCTACTACCACGCGTTTTCGGGCAAGGTTCCGGGCCCGGTGACCGAGTTGGTGGAAACCCTGTTCCGCTGGTCCCCGATCCCGAACGCGCGGGTGCTGTTTGCCAACTCGGGCTCGGAGTCCAACGACACCGCGTTCAAGCTGGTGCGCTATTACAACAACGCCCGGGGCCGGCCGCTGAAGAAAAAAATCATCGCGCGTAACAAGGGCTACCACGGCGTCACCGCCGCTGCGGCATCCATGTCCGGCCTGGGAACGATGCACCAGAATTTCGACCTGCCGCTGCCCGGCATCGTGCGCGTCAGTTGCCCGCATTTCTATGGCTTCGGCCTGCCCGGCGAAACCGAGGCGCAGTTTGTGGACCGCCTGGCGAAAGAACTGGAAGACACCATCTTGCGCGAAGGGCCGGAGACTGTGGCGGCCTTCATTGCCGAGCCGGTCCAAGGTGCGGGCGGCGTGATCATCCCGCCGCCTGGCTACTTTGCCCAGGTACAGGCGATTTTGAAAAAATACGACATCCTGTTCCTGGTCGATGAAGTCATCACGGCCTTTGGCCGCCTGGGCCAGAACTTCGGCACAGAGGTCTACGACCTCAAGCCCGACATGCTGACCGTAGCGAAGATGTTGACCTCGGCGTATGTGCCCATGTCCGCGCTCTACGTCTCCAACGAGATCTACCAGACCATTGCCGACGCCAGCGCCGAGATCGGGGTCTTCGGCCACGGCTACACCTACAGCGGCCATCCCTTGGCCTGCGCGATTGCGCTGGAGACGCTGCGCATTTACGAGAGCGACCACATCGTTGCGCACGTGCAAAAAGTCAGCCCGCGCCTGCAACAGGGCATCCAGTCATTCAAAGGCCACCCGCTCGTCGGTGACGCCCGCGGCCTCGGTTTGATTGGCGCCATTGAATTGGCCGCCGACCCGGCCACCCGCACGCCCTTTGATCCCAAGCGCGGCGTTGGTGCGTATCTGGTCAAGCGGGCCCAGCACCACGGCTTGATCCTGCGGGTGCTGATGGGCGATGTGATCGCCTTCTCGCCGCCCCTGATCATCACCGAGGCAGAAATCGACACCATGCTGGAACGCGCGCGGCTGGCGCTGGCCGATACGCTGGAGTGGGTGAATAGCTGGCGCAAATAGTTGGTGCCTGGTAGTGCCTTGCCACATGCGGTAGCACACCTTAAACGGACACCAATATTCCGTCTATTAGAATCTCGCGCATGTTCCACGCTCCAGCATTCACCTTGAACACCGCACCCCCGCACCGGTGGTTGCTGTGACGCGTGCATTCACCTCCAAAACCACGACCGAGAAGGGCTGAACAGCTCGGTTCGTCGTGCGCCCCCCGGCCAGACGAGCCGGGCAAACAGTCGGGTCTGGCACTGTTTAAAAAATGAAAGGGCGTTGAAATGAGCAAGTTAGTAGGGTTGGTTGGCTGGCGCGGCATGGTGGGCTCGGTCTTGATGGACCGTATGCAAACCGAGAACGACTTCGCGCTGATTGAGCCGGTGTTTTTCTCCACCTCCAACGCCGGCGGCAAAGCCCCTGCCCAAGCCAAAAACGAGACCACGCTGCAGGATGCGTTCAATATCGAGGCACTCAAGCGCTGCGAGATCATCATCAGCACCCAGGGTGGCGACTACACCAGCGACGTATTTCCGAAGCTGCGCGCCGCCGGCTGGAACGGCCATTGGATTGACGCCGCCTCCACGCTGCGCATGGCCAAGGACGCCGTCATCATCCTAGACCCGGTGAATTTGCCCGTGATCCACAAAGCCATGGCCGCTGGCGGCAAAAACTGGGTCGGCGGCAACTGCACCGTGGGCTGCATGCTGATGGGCGTGGGCGCGCTGTTCAAGGCGGGACTGGTGGAATGGATGTCTACGCAGACCTACCAGGCGGCGTCAGGCGGTGGCGCGCAGCACATGCGCGAACTGCTGACGCAATACGGCACGCTCCATGGCGAAGTCCGGGCCTTGCTGGACGACCCCCAATCGGCGATTCTGGAGATCGACCGCAAGGTGATTGCCAAGCAGCGCAGCCTGTCCGCGCAAGAAACCGCCAACTTCGGCGTACCCCTGGGCGGCTCGCTGATCCCGTGGATTGACAAAGATCTGGGCGACGGGACATCCAAGGAAGAATGGAAAGGGATGGCCGAGGGCAACAAAATTCTGGGCTTGGGGCCGGACTTCGGCAGCCCCATGGTCCCAATCGACAGCACCTGTATCCGCATCGGTGCCATGCGCTGCCACAGCCAGTCGCTGACCTTCAAACTGAATAAAAACATACCTTTAGCAGATATTGAGTCCATGATCGCTTCGGATAACGCCTGGGTCTCTGTGGTCCCTAACACCCGGGAAGCCAGCGTCAAGGCCTTGACTCCGGTGGCCGTGACGGGAACCATGACTATCCCGGTCGGGCGGCTACGCAAGTTGGTGATGGGGCCCGAGTACCTCGGGGCATTCACCATCGGCGACCAATTGCTGTGGGGTGCTGCGGAGCCCTTGCGTCGCATGCTGCGCATATTGCTCGAGTAACAGCGCTTGGCTGGGGCGATAATTGCGGTTACGCGGTCGCTACGCCGACAGTGGCCGATCACGGTACCGTTTGAAAGACTCACCCCATGACTGATAGGAACTTCTTGTCTCGCGCGCTCACGGGCAGCCTCTTGGTCGCCCTGCTTTCTTTCGTTGCGGGCAGTGCCTGGGGACTCTCAGTGGGCAAAGCCACGGTGCAGTCCAGCTTGGGGCAAGGGCTGAGGGCGGAAGTCGAAGTCAGCAGCGCCACAGACGTTGAAGCGGACTCACTGACGGCAGACCTTGCGCCCTTGCAAGCCTATGCGGCAAGCAATTTGGATGTCAGCCCTGCCCTCAATGGCTTAAAGGTCTCTGTGCAGCGCCAGGCAGGCGGCAACGCGGTGATCCGCATTATTGGAGAACAGCCCATCAATGAGCCCGTCCTGCAGGTTTTGTTGGACGTGCGCTGGAGCACAGGCAAGATGGTGCGTGGCTTTACCCTGTTCATTGACCCCCCGGCGACACCAGAAAAAACCAAGACCGAAACCGGCTCCATTGTTGGCGCTACGCCGGCCGTGGTGCTTGTCCCGGAAAAAATACCCCCTGTGGCTCCCGTAGCGGCGACTGAGGCACCGGTAGTGAAGGCAGAGGCTGCGCAAACCCCGCCAGCGGCGGAACCTCAGCCAAGCAGCAGTGCCGCAGTTACCCGACGCACCACCGTGGTTGAAAAGGGCGACACCACGCGAAAAATCGCAGCCCGACTGCGCAGCGACAACCTCACGGCCGAGCAGGTGATGCTGGCCCTGCTGCGCGCCAACCCCGACGCCTTTGTGGCCCAGAACATCAACCGCTTGAAGGCCGGCGCCACACTCACACTGGAGCCTCTGCCAAATCCCCAAACGCTGTCCAGCGAGGAAGCAGCCCGAGAAGTGGCGCGTCAAGCAGCAGCGTGGCGCAAAGGGCTGGCAGCGGCGAAAGGTGACCAGCCGGATGCGAACTCCACCGCCACTGGCCAGGGCCGCAGCACCAGCAAAAAAGTGGGCCCAGCACCGGGAACTGCCAAAGCGCCTGGTGGGCAGGCCGAACTGAAGCTTGGCGCAGCCCAAGAAAAAGACAAAGCCGACGCCGAGAAATTGGCCGCCGAGATGCAAGCCAAGGAAGACAGCGAGCGCAAAGCGGAGCTGGAGAAAAACATAGAGGCGCTGAAAGAGGCGGCTGCAACAACTTCACAAGCCGCTGGGTCCGGCTCAGTGGCCGCCCCTGAGAGTGAAAAACCAGCGGTGGAAGCGCCACCACCAGCACCTGCTGTAGCGGCCAAGGTGCCTGCCCCGGCGAGCGATGCGCCACCCGAGGGGATTTTGGAATCCCTGCAATCACTGGACACCACGACCCTTGCCGGAGCCGGGGCGTTGGCGCTGCTCTTGCTTGCGTGGTTGATCGTCCGGCTTCGCGCCAGCGCAACAACAAACGACGACGCCCCTCCCCCAGAGCAGGAGCATGAGAATCAGCAGCCAGTCGATGAAACGCAGCCAACCCTCGGGTCGCGTGAGCCGTCTTTGGCGGCCGGTTTTGAGGAGTCCACGGTAGCGGCGCAAGACCCCGCCCCTGCTGCGTCGCCGCCCAGCGTGCTCTTTGCGGACAGCCAACTCAAGCCCAGCGACAACCTGGATGCCGTGGCCGAGGCCGATGTCTATCTGGCCTATGGCCGCGATGCGCAAGCCGAAGAAATCCTGCGTGAAGCCTTGGGCGTTACGCCCAATAAGGTTGAACTGCACCAGAAGCTTTTGGATATTTTTGTGCTACGCGGCGACGCCGATGGCTTTGCCCAAATTGCACAGACCATGTCGACCTACCTCGACTCGCAAGGACCCGAGTGGCTCAAGGTCTGTGAGTTGGGAGCCCTGCTGGACGGCAGCAATCCGCTGTACCACAACCACGCCGGCCCCGACAGCTTGGCACCAGGCGCATTCCCATCGGCGGGTGCCAGACCCCTTCCCCTGGAATTTCCGGCGGGCTTAGATCTCAATCTATCGAAACCGGTGGACAAGGTGGCGGTAACTGCGGCGCAGGACTTCCGCCCCAGCACCCAGGTGCAGCCTCTGGGCTTTGAGTTCAGCTCGCAAAATCTGGCGCTGACTCCGGACGGTGCTGCGCCCCTGGATACAGCGCAGCCCTGGACCGCCCAACCGGGAGATGAAGGCTCCCGCTTGCTGGACCAGAAAATCGAGCTTGCGAAGGAATTCATCGCGGTCAGCGACATCGTCGGAGCCCGCATTCTTTTGAACGAAGTGATCGAGCGCGCCCAAGGCAGCCAGTTGGAGCAGGCCAAGCAACTGCTCGCGCAAATCGCCTGATGGGCACAAAGCGCCCTGCAGGCCGACGCCGGTCTGAATTCGCATGCCGCGCATCGCACTGGGTCTGAGCTACAACGGCGGCGCGTACCAGGGCTGGCAAAGCCAGCTGTCGGGCTTGACCGTGCAAGACAAACTGGAGGCCGCGCTGCATCAGTTCTGCGGCAACCCGGTCTCCACCTTATGCGCCGGTCGGACCGACTCCGGCGTGCACGCGCTGATGCAGGTGGCGCACTTTGACACGCCGCTAGAACGCTCGTCCCACGCCTGGGTGCGTGGCACCAATTCCTACCTGCCGCGCGATGTTGCGGTGCAATGGGCCCGCGAAGTCGATCCCGCTTTTCACTGCCGCGCCAGCGCGCAGTCGCGCCGATACAGCTATGTGTTGCTGCAATCCGAAATACGACCCAGCGTCGAGGCGGGACGGGTTGGCTGGGTTTTTGGGGAAATGGCGCGCGGCGTCATGGAACAAGCGGCCAGCTATCTTTTAGGGGAGCAGGACTTCAGCTCTTTTCGGGCGTCGCAATGCCAGGCTTTGTCGCCCGTCAAAACCATGCTGGCCTTGGACATCCACCAACGCGGGGCGTACTGGCGCTTTGACTTCGAGGCCAACGCTTTTTTGCACCACATGATCCGCAACATCATGGGGTGTCTGGTCCAGGTCGGCCAAGGCAAAAAACCAGCCGAATGGATGGCGCAGGTGCTGGCGGCACGCGACCGGCGCGCCGCCGCGCCCACGTACTCGCCGGACGGCCTGTACTTCTTGGGCCCCCGTTACGATGCGAGCTGGTCGCTTCCCGTACAAACCCCCACCTTTGACTGGCTGCCCTGATGTCCGCACCCGTACGCCGTATTCGAAAACCAACGCACCCGCATCAAAATCTGCGGCCTGACCCGCGAAGCCGATGTGCACGCAGCGGTTTCAGCCGGTGTGGATGCCATCGGCTTTGTGCTCTACGCCGCAAGCCCACGTGCTGTCACACCGGACCGGGCCGCAGAACTGGCGCGCATGCTGCCGCCGTTTGTGACGCCGGTGCTGCTGTTTGTGAACCATTGCGCAGCCGATGCCGTGGCCGCGCTGGCCATGGTGCCGGGGGCCTGGGCGCAGTTCCACGCAGACGAGACGCCTGCCCATTGCCTGGAAGTGGCGCGGGGATCGCGTCGACCTTTTATCCGGGCGGCCCGCATTGAGGACAACCCGCAAGAGGCAGGCTTTGACCTTCTAGAATATGCTCGGGATTATTCAGAGGCACACGCTCTGCTGCTGGACGCGCATGTTGCGGGTTATGGTGGGGGCGGTAAGGTTTTCAATTGGTCACTTCTTCCTCCAAACGTCAACGCTCACCTCGTCTTGAGTGGTGGACTCACTGCTGCAAACGTGGGCGACGGCATGGCCCAGCTGCGCCCACGCTGCCGCACGCTGACGCTTGACGTCAGCTCCGGGGTTGAAGCCGATGCGCCGGGGGGTGGCACCCTCAAGGGCATCAAAGACCCCGAAAAAATTCACCAATTCGTCGCTGCGGTTCGAACCGCCGACCACCACCTTGCAGGAAAGCACTGAACCATGTCCAACTACGACCAACCCGATGCGCGGAGGCCATTTCGGCACCTACGGCGGCAGTTTTGTCTCCGAAACGCTGACCCACGCGATCAATGAACTGAAGGCGGCCTACGCCAAGTACCAGCACGACCCCGAGTTCATCGCTGAATTCAAATCCGAACTGGCCCATTTTGTAGGCCGCCCTTCGCCGGTCTACCACGCCGCGCGTATCAGCCGCGAAATCGGCGGCGCACAGATTTACCTCAAGCGCGAAGACCTGAACCACACCGGCGCGCACAAGATCAACAACACCATCGGCCAGGCCATGCTGGCGCAAGCCGCATGGGCAAGCCGCGCATCATTGCCGAGACCGGTGCCGGCCAGCACGGCGTGGCCACCGCCACCATTTGCGCGCGCTACGGCCTGGAGTGCGTGGTCTACATGGGCAGCGAGGACGTCAAGCGCCAAAGCCCGAACGTCTACCGCATGAAACTGCTGGGTGCCACCGTGGTGCCGGTTGAATCGGGCAGCAAGACGCTCAAAGACGCCTTGAACGAAGCCATGCGCGACTGGGTCGCGAACGTGGACAACACCTTCTACATCATCGGCACCGTCGCCGGCCCCCACCCCTACCCCATGATGGTGCGCGACTTCCAAAGCATCATCGGCCAGGAATGCATCCAACAAATGCCGGCCATGCTGGCGCAAATGAAAGCCGCGCATGAGCAGCCAGACGCCGTAATCGCCTGCGTGGGCGGCGGCAGCAACGCCATGGGTATTTTTTATCCCTACATCCCCTTCGCCGGCACGCGCCTGATCGGCGTCGAAGCGGCGGGCGCGGGCCTGGAGAGCGGCAAGCACTCGGCCTCCATCCAGCGCGGCAGCCCGGGCGTTTTGCACGGCAACCGCACCTATGTCTTGCAAGACGACAACGGCCAGGTCACCGAAACCCACAGCATCAGCGCGGGCCTGGACTACCCCGGCGTCGGCCCCGAGCACGCGTTTTTGCATGACATCGGCCGCGCCGAGTACGTCGGCATCACCGACGACGAGGCCTTATCCGCGTTCCACCATCTCTGCCGCACCGAGGGCATCATCCCGGCGCTGGAGTCCAGCCACGCGCTGTCCTACGCCATGAAGCTGGCCAAAACCATGCGCCCGGACCAGTCCATCCTGGTCAACCTCTCGGGCCGGGGCGACAAAGACATCGGCACGGTCGCGGATCTGAGCAACGGCGACTTCTTCTGCCGCCCGAGCTGCCAAGGGCAGTCGGTCAAAGGTGGTGCCGCGCCCAAAGAAGCCATCCTGACATTCCACGGCGAGCGGGCCATCGCATGAAGCAGCCGCACCGCATCCAAAGCACGCTGGCAGCGCTGAAGGCCCAGGGGCGCACCGCGCTCATTCCCTACATCACGGCAGGCTTTCCGTTTGCCGACATCACGCCCGATCTGATGCACGCCATGGTGCGCGGCGGGGCCGACGTCATTGAGTTGGGCGTCCCCTTCTCCGACCCCAGCGCGGACGGCCCGGTCATCCAGCGCTCGGGCGACCGCGCGCTGGCTTTCGGGATCGGCATGGTGCAGGTGCTGGAGATGGTGCGTGCCTTTCGCGCTACCGACACCCGTACGCCCATCGTGCTGATGGGTTACGCCAACCCGGTGGAGCGCTACGACCAGAAGCATGCCGCACCTGCGGGAGCCAGCGCCTTTGTGCGCGACGCCGCAGCGGCGGGCGTGGACGGCGTGCTCATCGTCGATTACCCGCCGGAAGAATGCGTGGCCTTTGCGGCCGATCTGCGCGCGCACGGGTTGGACCTGATTTTTCTGCTCGCCCCCACCAGCACCGACGAGCGCATGGCGCAGGTGGCGCAGGTGGCCAGCGGCTATGTGTACTACGTCTCGCTCAAAGGCGTGACGGGTTCGGGCGCGCTCGACACGGCGGCGGTCGAGGCCATGCTGCCGCGCATCCGCCAACACATCGATATTCCGGTGGGCGTGGGCTTTGGCATACGCGACGCCGAAACCGCGAAAACCCTGGGTGCGGTGGCGGATGCCGTGGTGATTGGCAGTCGCATCATCCAGCTGGTTGAAAATGAGCCCCGCGCCAGCGTCTGCCAGACCATGCAGACCTTTTTGGGCGACATCCGCCAGGCCTTGGACAGCAACGTCCCGTCACACCCTTGAGGAGCCCCGCATGAGCTGGATTGAAAAACTACTGCCCGCCAAAATCCAACCCAGCGACCCGACCGAGCGCCGCAGCGTGCCCGAGGGCCTGTGGATCAAGTGCCCCAGTTGCGAAACCGTTTTGTACAAAACCGATCTGGAACAAAACCAGAACGTCTGCCCCACTTGCAGCCACCACCACCGCATCGGCGCGCGGGCCCGGTTGAACGTCTTTTTGGACGGCGAAGGCCGCTACGAGATCGGACAGGAAGTGTTGCCGGTTGACGCACTCAAGTTCAAAGACAGCCGCAAATACACCGAACGCTTGAAAGAGGCGCTGGAGAACACCGGCGAGACCGACGCGCTGGTGGTCATGGGCGGCAGCGTGCAGGGCATCGCGCTGGTGGCGGCCTGCTTTGAGTTTGAATTCATGGGCGGCAGCATGGGCTCGGTGGTGGGCGAGCGCTTTGTGCGCGGCGTGGAAACTGCGGTGGAGCAGAAAGTGCCCTTTCTGTGCTTTACCGCCACCGGCGGCGCGCGCATGCAAGAGGGCCTGCTCTCGCTCATGCAAATGGCCAAAACCAATGCGGCCCTGACCCGTCTGGCCAAAAAGGGCTTGCCCTTTATCAGCGTGCTGACCGACCCGACCATGGGCGGCGTATCAGCGGGCTTTGCTTTCCTGGGAGATGTGGTGATTGCCGAGCCCAAAGCGCTGATCGGTTTTGCCGGGCCGCGGGTGATCGAATCCACCGTTCGGGTCACGCTGCCCGAGGGTTTTCAGCGCTCGGAGTTCTTGCAATCCAAAGGCGCGGTTGACATGATTTGCGACCGGCGCGAACTGCGCAAAACCGTGGCCGAATCGCTGGCCATGTTGCAAAACCTACCCGCCGACGCGGTCATCTAAAACAGCGCGCGAAACTACACCCAGGCCAGCACCCAGCCCTGGATGCTGAGCATGACCAGGTTGGCGATTTGCAGCAGCACCAACAAAACCAGCGGCGACAAATCAACTCCGCCCATCAAGGGCAAATGACGCCGGATCGGCGTTAAGGGGGGTGCGACCAGCCGGTCCAACAAATCTGACGCGGGCGAATGCGCCTGGATCCACGACAGCACGGCGTAGATCACAACCAAGCCGGTGAGCCCTGAGATCAGCAGACGCAAAACGCCAAAAAAGGCCATCACCGGCACCGACATCGCATCGCCCTGCGCACCCTGCAAAACCCACAACACACCGAACTGCGCCAACTCCAGCAAAAAGGCGGCCAACACGCTGGCCAGATCGACAGACGGGGTGCGCGGCAGCACACGGCGCAGGGGCAACACGATCCAATCGCTGAGCGCAAAAATGAACGGCCCCGCAGGGTTGCCCGCCCGCACCGACAGGGGTATGCGTTGGAACTGCATATAGGCGCGCAGCAAACACATGCCGGCCACCAGACCGACCGCGACATCGAGCAGCAAATAAACAATTTGGTAAATCATGTGGGCGGGTTCGGACCCCGAGACAAAGTGCGGGGCTGCGAAAGAATCATAGCGGCTCCATACCCGCTCTTAAAATGCCGTTTTGCCCAGCCCACGCTGGCGCTCCACATCCTATTCCCCTACCCTATCCTTCCATGTCTGAACCCAGCACACCAGCAGCCGCCCTTGATGAAAACCAGCTGATGCACGAGCGGCGCGAGAAGCTCAAAGCCATCCGTGCACGCCAGGCGCTAGGCGATGGCGTGGCCTTTCCCAACGACTTCCAGCCCGACACGCAGGCGGCCGCCTTGTTTGAAGCCTATGAAGCGAAAGATGCAGCCGAGTTGCTGACGCTGGGCGCTACCGTGAAAATCGCCGGGCGCATGATGCTCAAACGGGTGATGGGCAAAGCCAGTTTTTGCACGCTGCAGGACGCTTCATTCGGACCCAGCGGCGGGCGTATCCAGGTGTATGTCAAAGGCGAGGAAGTCGGCGAGGCGCTCTACGAAGATTTCAAGCACTGGGACCTGGGCGACATCGTGGCCGCAGAAGGTCGGGTTTTCAAAACCAAAACCGGCGAGCTCTCTATCCACGCCACCATCGTGCGCCTGCTGACCAAGAGCCTGCGGCCTATGCCCGACAAGTTCCACGGCGTGCATGACCAGGAAGTCAAATACCGCCAACGCTACATCGACCTGATGACCGACGAGAGCGCCCGCCGCCGCTTTGTGGCGCGCAGCAAAGCCGTCAGCGCCCTGCGCAATTTCATGGTCGCGCACGATTTTCTGGAAGTGGAAACGCCGATGCTGCACCCGATTCCGGGTGGTGCCAATGCGCGGCCCTTCACCACACACCACAACGCGCTGGACCAGCAGATGTTTTTGCGCATTGCGCCTGAGCTGTATTTGAAGCGCCTGATCGTGGGCGGCTTCGAGCGCGTGTTTGAGATCAACCGCAACTTCCGCAACGAAGGCATTTCGGTACGGCACAACCCCGAATTCACCATGATGGAGTTTTACGCGGCGTATTGGAACTACCGCGATTTGATGACCTTCACCGAGAACCTGGTGCGCGATGCAGCGCTACAAGCCACTGGCAGCCTGCACCTGACGTACGGCGGTCAGGCCGTTGACCTGGAGAAGCCTTTTGAGCGCCTGACGATCATCGAGGCGATTGAGAAATACACCGAAGCAGGCGACAACGTGGGCAACGCCGACTGGCTGCGGCTGGAGCTGCGCAAGCTGGGGCTGACCGAGGGTAAAAACCATCTCTCCAAGCGCACGCTGGCGGGCCTGCAGGTTTTGTACTTTGAAGAAACCGTGGAGTCCAAGCTCTGGCAACCGACCTTTATTTGCGAGCACCCGGTCGAAATTTCACCGCTGGCGCGCGCCAGCGATACCCAGCCGGATGTCACCGAACGTTTTGAGCTCTACATCACCGGGCGCGAATTCGGCAACGGATTCAGCGAGCTCAATGACGCCGAAGACCAGGCCGCCCGCTTCCACGCCCAGGTGGCGGCCAAGGACGGCGGCGATGTGGAAGCCATGTTCTACGACCACGACTTTGTGCGCGCGCTGGAATACGGCATGCCGCCCACCGGTGGCTGCGGCATCGGCATTGACCGCCTCATGATGCTGCTCACCGACAGCCCCAGCATCCGCGATGTGATTCTCTTCCCAGCCCTGCGCCGGGAAAACTGAGATAGGGCGGGCGACCGATGCGTCCATGACGATTCGCGAAGTCCCGCCAAGCCAGCTTGTTGCCAACATGCTGTGCATGCTCTCCATGCTGGTCTGGTCTATGGGCTTGCCCGCGGCCGATGTGCTCATCGGCCTGGTCCCGCCCCTGCCGCTCACGGCTGCGCGCATGACCCTGGCCTGTGCCTGCCTGCTGCCCATCTGGTGGTGGTACGAGGGCACGGCGGTCTTGCGCGGCGCGCACTGGGTGCGAGGCATTGTTATCGGCGGCTCGACGCTGGGCTTGGGCGCCTTCCTGATGGTGGCAGGACAGGGCCTGACCGATGCCGTCACGGTTGCCATCATTTCAGCCTCCATGCCGGTGGTCGGCATCGGCATCGAGGTGCTGCTGGACGGCCGCCGCATCACTGCGGGGCTGGTCATCGGTTTGGTGCTCAGCGTGATCGGCGGCGTCATGGCGATGGACGGGCGCAGCGGCAGCATGGGGCTGGGTTGGGGCGCGGTCTTGTGTTTTGCGTCCGTGCTGGTCTACACCCTGGGTTCCCGCATGTCGGTGACCTCTTTCCCCCAGCTCACACCGCTGGGGCGAACCACGATGACCCTGTGCGGCGCGGCCTTGGTCAGCACCGTCGCGGCCTTGATCCACACCGCGCTGGGCGGCCCGCAACCGCAGTGGGAAGAGCTCGGCTGGCCGCAAGCCGGTGCTCTTGCCATTTTTGCCATTGGCGCCATGGCGCTGAGCCAGCTGTTGTGGATCAGCGCGGTGGGGCAACTCGGCATCGCGTTGTCGTCCCTGCACATCAACGCGACCCCTTTTTACGTGATGCTGATGCTGTTTGCGCTGGGCGGAAGTTGGAGCTGGACCCAAGCGCTGGCGGCTGCGATCGTGGGGGTTGGCGTGCTGGTCGCGCAGGATCTGATCCCCCTGCGCCGACGCCATACGTCAACGTAATTCCGCACCTAGAGGACACACCACCCACTATTGGTCATAATGCTGGCCTGTACTTACAGAGGTTTCCTTAGACCTTTTATGAAGCTTTCCCGTTCTGCCCTGGTTTTAATGCTCATCGGCTTGTGCGCCGGCTGCGCCAGCCATTCGTCCAAGATGATTGGAAAGCTGCAGGATAAAAACCCCCAATTTGCGACTGCCGCATGCCAGAACGCGCGGGAGAACGCCGGGGTGCACGATGAAGTGCAAAACGCCAAACTCTGGGTCGGTCCGTCGGTCTTGCTACTCGCCGGGCCACTGGCCATTGTTCCGGTTTTTCTATCCGGCGTGGGCTTGAACACCATGGACCAAATGCAGGCCAACGACATCGCCAAAAACTGCGGGGGCAAAGCCCGATCTCAGGAAGCACTGGCCCAAAGCGTGGCGGTGGACAGCGCGCTTTCTCTGGGACTGGGCGTTGCGGTTCCGGTGCCTGCGCTGCAGGCGACTGGCGGTCGCTAGGGAATCTGCACGCACCCGGCTGACATTGCCGCGATGCAGCCGCGCGGAGACATCACACCGCTCGATGGGAAGCGTCTGCAGGCTGGGAGTTATCAGTCATTTGAACTTCGGAAGCTTTGGATTCGTCAAGCTTTGGAAAACACATCTGCTCCCCGTCCCATCTTTGCCCACACCAGCAAAAGCCATCGTCATTGATGATGCACGTTCCAGTTCCACAGCATCGTGGGTCTTCTGTCATGGGTATCTCCAAAAAAAAGCCTCGCTCTTGTGAAGCGAGGCTAAGTTGATGATTGATATGGGGTGGCTGATGGGGCTCGAACCCACGACAACAGGAATCACAATCCTGGACTCTACCAACTGAGCTACAGCCACCGCAGAGCAATGATTATAAGCAGAGGCCTGCTGGCTCAGGGGCGGATCAACCCGCTTCAGCTTCCGCCACCGGCTTGGTGCCAGGCTTGGGCGCGGTGATTTGAACTTTGTAGCGCAGCTTCAGCAGTTGGTAGTAGGCCTCAGCCTCGGCGCGCCCTACTAGCTGTGTGAATTGGGCGCGGTCTTGTTGGCCGGCTTGGGCGTCGACTTCTTTACGGGGAATAACCTGGGTGATACGGGCCAGCGCATAGCCCTGCGAAGTCATATCGATACCCACCCACACCGGCAATGTGCTGGTATCGGCGCGCAGTACGCCGTCTAGCACCACGGTGCTGACCCCGGGCGCTGCAGCACGGGAAATGACGATCGCCTCGGGCAGTTTGGGCAGTGCGCTTTGCGCCTTCCAAGTTGCCAAATCGGCTTGGGCAGCTTTCTTGGCCAAGGCCGTAGCTTGTTCTAACGCCAGCTTGTCATAGACCTGTGCACGGACCTCGTCGAAAGTCAATGGACGCACTGGTACATGGCGGATAACGCGTGCAGACAAAAGCGTACTCGGGGCGACCTCTATGGCTTCTGTGTTCTGTTTCTTAGCAATCGTGTCCGCATTAAAGATGGCGTCCAGTACGCGCGGCGGGAAAACCGCACCGGGCGACTTGGTAGACGGCTTGCGCAGCACACCGGAAACCTGCTTGATCTCCAGCTTGAGTTTCTCGGCTACGGGCTTCAGACTGTCCCCCTGCTCATAAACGGCGTTACTGAACACTTCGGCCACTTCGGCAAACTTGCGCTGGGCCTGCTGGGTCTTGTACTCCAACTCCAACTTGTCGCGAACGCTCTCGAAGCTGGCTTGCTTAGGCTCTTTGATGTCGGCGAGTTTGATGATGTGGTAGCCGAAATCCGACTCCACAACCTCGCTGATTTCACCTTTCTTCAAGGCGAATACTGCATCTTCAAACTGCTTGACCATGGCGCCTTTGGCGAAGAAACCCAGATCGCCCCCCTGCGCTGCAGACCCGCTGTCCTGCGAGTTTTTGCGGGCGAGCTCGCCAAAGCTGTCGGGCTTGGCACGGACCTTGACAAGCAGCGCCTGGGCTTGCGCTTTGGCTTTTTCTCGCACGTCAGCAGCAGCGTCTTTGGCCGCCGCGATGAGGATATGGCTGGCCTTACGTTCCTCTTTTGCAGCCAGGCGCTGTACGTTTTGTTCGTAATATGTTTTCAGGTCCGCTTCGTTCACGGTCAGGCTGCTCTTCACGGCGTCCATATCCAGGACTACATATTCAATGTCTGCCGACTCAGCGGACTCGAATTGGCTTTTGTTGGCTTCGTAATAAGACTGGATTTCAGCGTCAGTGGGCTTGACTTTGGAACGGTAATCCGCCGGCTTGTAGTACACGAGCTGGACTTCGCGGCGTTGAAAAAATGCGTTCAGCGTGGTGTCGGTGACCGCCTGCGTGGCAAATGCGCTACCCCCCACGGCTTGCTCATTCTGACGCAACAACAACTCGTTGCGTACCCGGGCATCAAACTGTGCGGGATCCAAGCCATTGGTTTTGAGCAGCGACTTATAGGCCTCCACATCCAGCGACCCATCAGCACGGCGCATGGCGGCAATGGCGGGGATCGCTTCAATTTCTTTAGCAAGGCGGGCATCGGACACGACCCTTCGCGCATCTTGTCCAGCCTCCTGCCACACTTTTTCGCGCACCAGCCGCTCCAGCGTTGCATACCGGGCCTCGGGCGAATCCAGCAACTTCGGATCCGCGTTCGGCGTTTCAGCGCGGATGCGCTTGACCTGGTCGTTGTGCGCAGCGTCCCACTCTGCCTGGCTGACGCTTTGGCTGCCAACCTTGGCGACCGCATCCGCGTTGGATTGAGCGCCCCGGTATCCCTGAACCCCGCCGAATACGAATCCCAAAATGATCAAGCCATACAGCGGGATCATGAGGATCTTGGAATACTTGCGGATCGATTCAAACATGGGGAACAACTCCAGGAAAACAAAAAAAAGGCGAAACACTGTTCGCCTTTGATCGCGGGTTGGTGGGTGATGACGGGCTCGAACCGCCGACCTACGCCGTGTAAAGGCGCCGCTCTACCAACTGAGCTAATCACCCAACCTGAAAAAAGCTTCCGTTGTCCACGCCGCACAGCGTCGGATACGTTTATGAGCGGGGAACTTTACCAGTTTTGATTTTACGTCCGGTGCGTCACCGGTAGGCAAGGATATCGCCCACCTCGATGGTTATCTGGGCACTGCTTGCTCAGAGTCCGCGCGACCGAATCTCTGGAATTGCCTTTTGCAAGTAGTAGACCATCGACCAGACCGTCAAGACAGCGGCCACCCAGATCAGCCAAACGCCCCAAACATGGGTATCCACCAGCCCAAAGACAGGGCCGTCAAACAGCAAAAAACCGATGGCCACCATTTGCGCGGTCGTCTTGAGTTTGCCGATGCGGTGCACGGCTACGCTGCGCGACGCGCCGATTTGGGCCATCCACTCACGCAAGGCCGATATCGCAATTTCGCGACCGATGATAATCAGCGCTACGAACACGTCGACCCGCTGCAAGTGCACCAGCACCAGCACACAGGCGCATACCAAAAATTTGTCGGCCACCGGATCCAAAAAAGCGCCGAAGTTAGAAGCCTGGTTGAGCTTGCGCGCCAGGTAGCCGTCCAGCCAATCGGTCAGCGCAAAGACCACAAACATGCTGGTCGCCCACAGATTTTTTTCCGGCATCGGCATCACATCCACCGGCAAATAAAAGACCCCGACGATCAGCGGGAGCGCGCAAATGCGCGTCCAGGTGAGCAGTGTGGGCAGGGTCCAGAACATCCGGGGATTGTGGCACGCCTAATGCAGCGCACGGTAGATTTCCTCGGCGAGTTCCCGTGAGATCCCTTCCACGCTGGCAAGGTCCTGCGCGCTGGCTTGGGCCACCCCGCGCACCCCGCCAAAGCGCTGCAACAACCGGGCTCGGCGCTTGGGGCCAACGCCCGCAATCGACTCCAGTTCTCCGCCCCCAAGGCGCACCTTGGCCCGCTTCTGCCGCATTCCCGTGATGGCGAAACGGTGCGCCTCGTCCCGGATTTGCGCCACCAGCATCAGCGCCGCTGAATCGGGGGGCAAAGCAACCTTCTCACGCCCGTCGGCAAACACCAGTTCCTCCAGGCCAACTTTGCGGCCTTCGCCCTTTTCCACACCGACGATGAGCCCGAGATCCAGACCCAAGCCCGTAAAAACCTCGCGCGCCATCGATACCTGGCCGCGTCCGCCGTCCACCAACACCAGATCCGGCATGCGCAGCGCTTTGGGCGGCGTCTCGCCCTGCAGCCGCGCCTGCTCATGGGCCTGCGCGACCTTGCTGTAGCGGCGGGTCAAAACCTGGCGCATGGCCGCATAGTCGTCGCCGGGGGTGATGCCCTCGATGTTGTAGCGGCGGTACTGCGCGCTTTGCATGGCATGGCCGGCAAACACCACGCACGAGGCCTGGGTCGCCTCACCCGCTGTGTGTGAAATATCGAAGCATTCAATGCGCAGATCTTCCAAAACCTCCACCGCGAGGTCCAGCGCCTGCACCAGAGCGCGGGTGCGCGCCTGCTGCGAGCCTTCTTCTGAGAGCAGGCGGGCTAGCTGCAGCGCGGCATTGGTCTCGGCCATGTCCAGCCAGGCCCGGCGCTGCTCCCGCGGCTGGTGCACTGCATTGACCTTGATGCCGTGCTGTTCTGAGAGCGCCTCCAGCAGCGACTTATCCACCGGCTCGCTGATCACCAGCACACCCGGCATGGGAATGCCGATGTAATGCTGCGCCAAAAAAGCCTCCAAAACCCGCCGCTCCATGCTGCGCGGGTTGGCGGCATCGGCATCTTCCGCATCCAGGCTGGCAGCCGCCTCGATCTGCGCGGGGAAGTAGGGCCGGTCGCCCAAATGCCGCCCGCCACGCACCATGGCCAGGTTCACGCAGGCGCGTCCGCCCTGCACTTTCACGGCCAGGATGTCGACATCGCGGTCGGACACGTTGTCCACCGACTGCTGGTGCAGCACATTGGACAGCGCCGCCACCTGGTTGCGCAATTCCGCCGCCTGCTCAAACTCCAGCCGCTCGGCGTGCGCCATCATGCGCGCTTCCAGTTCTTGCATCACCTCTTGCGCATCGCCCTGCAAAAAGCGCTGCGCGTTGATCACGTCCAAGGCGTAATCTGCGGCGCTGATATGCCCCACACAGGGGCCGGAGCAGCGCTTGATTTGGTACAGCAGACACGGGCGGGTGCGGTTGGAAAAAACCGAGTCTTCGCAGGTGCGCAAGCGGAATACCTTTTGCATCAGCAACACCGCCTCCTTGACCGCCCAGGCACTGGGGTAGGGTCCGAAATAGTGGTGCTTTCTTCTCGACGCCACCGCGGTAATAAGCCACACGCGAAAAATGCAGGGGTTGCGCGCCGGACTGTTTGGGCTGATCAGGCTGCGCATCCGGCGCGGCTGCCGCAGTCATCTTCAAATAGGGGTAGCTCTTGTCATCCCGAAACAGGATGTTGTACTTGGGCTGCAGGGTCTTGATCAGGTTGTTTTCCAGCAGCAGGGCCTCGGCTTCGGAGCGCACCACGGTGGTCTCCATGCGCACAATCTTGCCCACCATATGACCGATGCGGGTGCCGCCATGGTTTTTCTGGAAGTAGCTGGAGACCCGCTTTTTCAGGCTGTTGGCTTTGCCCACATACAGCAAAGCGCCGTCCGCATCGAAATAGCGGTACACACCCGGCAGATTGGGCAAGCTGGCAACTTCGTGCAGCAAAGCGGGGCTGTGGGGGCTGGCGTCCGACATGGCGCGTATTGTGCAGGCCAGCGTCGACAATCCCGTCCATGCTCCACCCACCCGCAAGATCCAAGGCCGCGCCGGACCGGCCCCAGCTCTGGGATATTTTTTGCCATGTGGTCGACAATTTTGGTGACGTGGGCGTGCTGTGGCGCTTGAGCGCCGCACTGGCGGCGCGCGGTCAGCAGGTGCGGCTGTGGATCGACGACGCCAGCGCTCTGGCCTGGATGGCTCCTGGCGCTCTGGCGGGCGAATGGCCGGGTGTGCGGGTCATGCCTTGGCGCAGACGCGGATAAACGCGTCGGTATGCAGCGCTTTGCCTTGCGCCGATGTGTGGATCGAGGGCTTTGGCTGCGACATTCCATCCGGCTTTGTGGCCCATTTCACCAACCGAGTCAGCGCAGAAGACAGTGTGGCGCGACCGGTCTGGATCAATCTCGAGTACCTCAGCGCTGAGGCCTATGTGGAACGCAACCACCGCCTGCCCTCGCCCGTGCTGTCCGGCCCGGCACGGGGCTGGACCAAGTATTTCTTTTACCCCGGCTTTACCGCAGGCAGCGGCGGTCTGATCCGCAATGCGCTGACGGACGCCGTGACCGCGACCAATAACCCCGGAACCTCATCGCCCCAAAGCGTGCGACAGGTCAGCCTGTTTTGCTACGAGCCCGAAGGGCTGCCGGAACTGCTAACGGGTCTTGGACAGCACGGCCGCCCCACCCAACTTTTGGTGGCCCATGGGCGCGCCACGCAGGCGGTGCGCCGCTTGCTGGCGCGCGATGACTTCAGGCTAGCGGGCAATCTGCGGGTGGAATACCTACCCACCTTGAGCCAGACGCAGTTTGACGCCCTGCTGGGCCGCTGCGACCTGAATATGGTGCGCGGCGAGGACTCGCTGGTTCAAGCCCTATGGGCCGGCAAGCCCTTTATCTGGCAGGCCTACCCGCAAAGCGACGCAGCCCACCGCGCGAAGCTGGACGCCTTATTGGACTGGCTGCAAGCAGACAGCCGGGTGCGGGATCTGCACCGCGCTTGGAACGGGTTTTGCCAACCTGCAGAGCTGGCGCACTGGGCCCAGACCCTGGCAGACGCTGACGGCCGCTGGGCCAGCCAGGTGATAGATGCCCGCCAGCGCTTGCTGTTGCAAGACGACCTGCCAACGCGGCTGCTGAGGCTGGTGGACGAAAACCGCTAAACTCGCGGGCTTTCTCCAAGGCACCTGGGCTTACCCGGTGTCGCCGTACTCGCCGCAGACTGCGGCCTATTTGCACCAAAGCTCTCAAGCCTCAGACACCATGAAAATCGCCCAAGAAATTCGCGCCGGTAACGTCATCATGCACGGCAAAGACCCGATGGTAGTGCTCAAGACCGAATACAGCCGGGGTGGCCGCAACTCGGCCACGGTGCGCATGAAGCTCAAAAGCCTGATCGCCAATTTCGGCACCGAAGTCGTTTTCAAGGCCGACGACAAGATGGACCAGATCATTCTGGACAAGAAGGAATGCACCTATTCCTACTTCGCCGACCCGATGTATGTCTGCATGGACGCGGAATACAACCAGTACGAAGTCGAAGCCGAGAACATGGGTGACTCGCTCAGCTACCTGGAAGACGGCATGACAGTCGAGGTGGTTTTTTACGAAGGCAAAGCGATCTCGGTGGAATTGCCCACCAGCGTGGTGCGCGAAATCACCTGGACCGAGCCCGCCGTCAAAGGCGACACCTCGGGCAAAGTGCTCAAGCCCGCCAAGATCGCCACCGGTTTCGAGATCGGCGTGCCAATTTTTGTGGCCCAGGGCGACAAAGTCGAGATCGACACCCGCACCGGCGAATACCGCAAGCGCGTCTAACCGACCCTCAAATGCGCAGCCGCCAGGCTGCGCGCGAGCCCAGGCCCACGGCGCTGCCGACGGACCAGAACAAAACCGAGACGCCCAGCACTGCCCCCACGCTGCCAAACAGTAAGGGCATGAGCACACTGGAGAAGTTAATCGCCATCAGGCGCAGAGCCAGCGCCTGGCTGCGCTGCGGCTCGGGCGTGATGTGGTGCAAGGTGCTCATGATCATGGGCTGCACCGATCCCAAGGCAAAGCCCAGAAAAACCGAACAGATGGCCATGGCCCAGGCGCTGTGCATCAGCGGGTAAATGGCAAAGAGCAGCGCGGTACTGAGCATGGCCGCCGTGGTCACATGCCACTCGCGGGCCTGCGCGGCCACCAGGGGAATCAGCAAGCGCACCAGCAAGGCGGCCACGGCAAAGCCACCCAAAATGCCACCGATCACCGACGCGCTGAGCTGGCGTTCATGGCCCAGCACCGGCACCACAAAGGTATGCACATCCCAGCAGGACGAAAGCAACCAGTTCACCAGCAGCAAGGCCCGCATGCGCGGAGCGCGCAGCAACTCCCATGCGGAGGCCAGAGGCTGCGCGTTGTCGCCGTTCACGGGCGGGTGCCGCGTTTGTGCGCTGGCGGCCGAACGCACCAACAGCCAACCAGTCAGCGGCAACAGCGCCAGGCAGGCGAAGGCGGCCCTGAAGCCGGCAAGTTCGTCGCCCCCAGGCAGCAATTGCGCGAAATGGTCGATACACAAGCCCGCCAGCACCGGACCCACAAAGTTGGACGCCGCCGGTCCCAGCGAGAGCCAGCTGAACATGCGCTTGAGTTCGGTGCCGTCACGGGCGGCGCGGCCCACGTAACGCTGCAAAGCAATCATGCACAAACCGGTGGCGCCCCCCATCAACAAGGCAGCCAGACACAGCACCTCAAAACGCGGGAAAGCAGCGCAGAGCCACGCGCCCGAGCCGGCTGCCAACGCCCCCAAGCCCAGAGGGCGGCGTAGACCATGGCGCTCGACAAAACGCCCCGCAGGCAAGGCGATAAAAACCTGGGTCAGGGAATACAAGGCCAGCAAGACCCCCACGTACAGGGTGCCCAGACCCAGATGCAGGGCCAACAAGGGCGCGGCCAAGCGCATGCCCGACATGCTCGCGTGCACCAGCGTGTGTCCGACCACCAAGCGCGCAAAGCCGCTGGCACCCGCGGGCGCGTTGGATGGTTCTGGGCTCAGATCACCCACGCGCCGCGTCATCCGCTGGCGCGGGCGCGGCCTCTGGCTCGTTGTCGGAATCGATAGCCAAGAGCACCTGGGAGGCTTCATCAGGCAAGGCTTGGACCGTTTTTAAGGCCCGCTGCATCGCACGGCTGCGGGTGTCGGCGCTGTCCAAGGTGTTGAGTACGGTCTGGGTCTGGGATTTGACTTTGGCCAGCACATCGCCGAACTTGCCGAACTCGGTCTTCACCGCGCCCAGTACCTGCCAGACCTCGCTGGACCGCTTTTCCAAAGCCAGGGTGCGAAAGCCCATTTGCAGGGAACTGAGCATGGCCAGCAGCGTGGTCGGGCCTGCCAGCGTCACACGGTAATCGCGCTGCAAGGCCTCCATCAAACCGGGGCGGCGCAACACCTCGGCGTACAAACCTTCGGTGGGCAAAAACAAAATCGCAAAGTCGGTGGTGTGCGGCGGTTCCACATACTTTTCGGTGATGGATTTGGCTTCCAAGCGGATGCGCTGCTCCAAGGCTTTCGCGGCCGCATCGGCATCGACCGGGTCCGCGCGGCCCTGCGCATCGAGCAAGCGGGCGTAATCTTCGTTCGGAAATTTGGCGTCAATGGGCAACCATAGCGGCGCGCCGTCGGCCGCCTTACCCGGCAGTTTGATGGCAAAGTCGACCAGGTTTTTACTGCCCGGGCGCGTCGCGATCTGCGCCGCGTATTGGTCGGGCACAAACACCTGTTCAAGCAAGGCCGCAAGCTGTGCCTCACCGAAAATACCCCGCGTCTTCACATTGGTCAGCAAATGCTTGAGGTCACCCACACCCTGCGCCAGGGTTTGCATTTCGCCCAGACCTTTGTGAACCTGCTCGAGCCGGTCGGCCACCTGCTTGAAGCTCTCGCCCAGCCGCGCTTGCAAGGTGGACTGCAACTTTTCGTCCACGGTCACGCGCATTTCTTCCAGCTTGGTGGTGTTGCTGCTTTGCAGCTGGGCCAGCTGTGTCTCCAGCGTGCTGCGCATTTCGCGCAAGCGGGTCGCGCTGGTCTCGTTGAGTTCGGCCAAGCGGCGGGCATTGGCCTCGCTGAGAGAACCGAGTTGCGAGCTCAAGGTATCGGCCAGGCCTTTTTGCATGGCGGCAAGTTGCGTACCGAATGCATCGAGGCGCGCGTTCTGCGTGCGGGTGGCTTCGGCGCTGTGCTGCACCAGCGTTTGCTGGAAGGTCGCCATATTGGCAGACGCTTCCTGTCGCGCAGCGCGGGAAGCGTCTTGCACCTCTTGCCGCAATTCCCGGGCAATGTCTTGGCGGTTGGCGTCCAAGGCCTGTAACAACTTGTCAGCAGATGCGGTGGACGTATCCGGTTTGCGCCACAGAAGCACCAGAACGAGCAGCTGAAGCGCCCCGCAGACCAGCAGGGCCACCCACACTGCGTCGTTCCAGGCCATGGCCTAGCGGGCCGGCGCGTTCAGGGGCGTGAGGGCCTTGCCATGGACCAGGAAACCAATCAGGTTGTCTGCTGCCAGATCGGCCATCGCCAGGCGGGTGGGAATGGTGGCGCTGGCGATGTGCGGGGTCAGCACCACATTGGGCACGGTCAGCAAGTCGGGGTGGACCGAAGGCTCACCCTCAAACACATCGATACCGGCCGCCGCAATCGTGCGCTTGCGCAGCGCTGCAGCCAGTGCAGCATCGTCGACGATACCGCCACGGGCAATATTGACCAGGGTCGCGGTGGGTTTCATCATCGCGAGTTCAGCCGCGCCAATGGTGTGGTGGGCCTCGGCGCTGTAGGGCAAAACCAGCATGACGTGGTCAGCCTGCTGCAGCAACTCGGTTTTGCTCACAAAGCGGGCCTGGCACGCCGCTTCGGTCGCGGCATCGAGCGGCTTGCGGTTGGAATAGATAACTTTCATGCCAAAGCCCAAAGCGCCCCGGCGGGCAATGCCCTGGCCGATGCGGCCCATGCCGATGATGCCCAAGGTGCTGCCGTGCACCTCGGCACCGGCAAACATGTCGTAGCTCCAGCGAGTCCAAAGACCGGCGCGCAAAAAGTGCTCGCTTTCCGCCATGCGTCTGGCCGTGGCCATGAGCAGCGCAAAGCCGAAATCGGCCGTGGTTTCGGTGAGCACGTCGGGCGTGTTGGTGGCCACGATGCCTGCGGCCGTCATGGCCGGCAAATCGAAATTGTTATAGCCCACGGCCATGTTCGCGCAAATGCGCAAATCGGGGCATTGGGCCAATAGGGCGGCGCTGATGCGCTCGCTGCCGGTGGTGAAGACGCCGACCTTGCCTTGCAGGCGCTGCGCCAGCTCCTCGGCGGTATACAAAATGTCGTCCTGATTCGACTCGACATCAAAGTGCTGCGCCAGCCGCTCCAACACTTGGGGGAAAACGGCGCGGGCGACGAGGATTGCGGGTTTGGTGCTCATGGTTTACTCCATCCAGTGCGTGAATTCGGAAGCCGGCACGCGGGGCGTGCGGTAGGTGTTGACGATATCGCTTTCGTCGGCATAGCCCAAGGCCATGCCGCAAACCAGCATTTCATTCTCGCCCGCACCGATGTGCGGGAGGATGATTGTGGCAAAACCGTTCCATGCAGCTTGCGGACAGGTATGCAAGCCGCGCCCGCGGGCAGCAACCATGATGTTTTGCAAAAACGCGCCGTAATCCAACAAGGAGCCCCGCCCCATGACCCGGTCCAGGGTGAACATCAGCCCCACGGGCGCGTCAAAAAAGCGGTAATTGCGCTGGTGCTGTGCATGCATGCGGTCCTTGTCTCCGCGCGTGATGCCCAGCAATCCATACAAGCCCCAGCCGTTTTCCCGGCGCCGGTCGATATAGGGGCTGACCCACTGGGTCGGGTAGTAGTCGTACTCTTCGGTGTACTGACTCGCCAGCGACGGGTCGGCACGCACGGCGTCGTGGGCGGCGCAGACCTTGTCCGACAGGGTCTGGCGGCTGTGGCCCTGCAAGACGTAAACCCGCCACGGCTGCGTGTTGGTACCCGAAGGTGCGCGGCTGGCAAGCTGCAAAATCGCTTCCAGATCGGCGCGCTGTACAGGCTGCTGGGTAAAGGCGCGCACCGACATCCGCGAATCGATCGCATCATCCACGGGGCCGCGGGGGGAAAGACTCACAACACATTCTCCAAAAGATTCTCAAGGCCAATAAATCCCCCCGCAGTAGGGCCGATTTACGCCAATCGCCCGCGCTGAAATGAGGCTGCAAAGGCAGGCGAACGCGGGATTGTGCCACCTGCGCGCCCGTGACCGCACAGGGGCGGCCCGCACCGCCCTAGCGGGCCAATAGCGACGATTGTTGGTTTTTTGCTGCACTGCAACAAAAAAGCGGGGTCGATCCGTTTTTATCCCTATAATTCGCTTCATGCTGCACTGCAACATAAGGCTAAGAAGCCGGTTCGGAGTGGCAACAATCCCCGCAACTTCACTTTTTGGAGAATTTTTATGATGACTGCTGAACAAATGATGGCCTCGCACAAAGCCAACCTGGAAACCCTCTTCGGCCTGACCAACAAAGCTTTCGAAGGCATGCAAAAAATGGTTGAACTCAACCTGGCTGCTTCCAAAGCCGTATTGGCCGACGCCTCTGCCAACAGCCAAGCCTTGATGAGCGTGAAAGACGCGCAAGAACTGATGGCCATGCAAGCCAGCATGCTCCAGCCAGTGGCCGAGAAATCCGCCGCTTACAGCCGCCACCTGTACGACATCGCCACCAGCACGGGTACCGAGTTCACCAAAGTTGCCGAAGCCAAAGCGGCCGAAGCCCAAGCATCTGTGAGCGCCCTGGTGGACAGCGTTTCCAAGAACGCCCCTGCCGGTTCCGATTCGGCCGTGTCGATCATGAAGGGCGCTGTGACAGCCGCCAACAGCGCGCTGGAAAGCATGCAAAAAGCCGTGAAACAAGCTACCGAAATGGCCGAAGCCAACTTCCACGCTGTTTCCGCTACCGCCGCTAACGCGACCAAGCAAGCCAGCACCGCCGGCAAAAAGCGTTAATCACCAAACTACGGGAAAACCCTGAGATAATCGTTGTCAAGGGTTTACCCATCTGCTTGTCTCCTCGGATTTCTTCGTAACCACAGGGTTCAGGAATCCCTTAAGGCCCCGTTGCAAAACGGGGCCTTTTTTTTCGCTGCCAGTCAGTGGGTTTTGGCCAGAATGGCAGCGCGCAATTGGGGCAGCAACTCCAGCATGGCCCGCCGCCCCGCCTCAATCGCCTTTTTGCGCGATGAGAAATCGGCACTGGAAACCGCCCGCAAATCGGGGCGTACCACGACATCGGCTTCTTTGAGTTCAAAAGCATTGATGCTTTTCCCCATGATGCTCGCGGTCTGTAGCAAAACGGTGATGGTGTTGTCGCTGCCGCTGGAATCTGGGGGGCTGGTGATATCGATGGCCAAAACGACTTGTGCGCCCATGCTCCGGGCGGCACGCACCGGCACCGGCGAGACCAGCCCGCCGTCCACATAAGAACGCCCGGAGATCTTGACGGGCTGAAAAATCGCTGGAACCGCGCTAGAGGCGCGCACGGCCAGGCCGGTATCACCCCGCTGAAAGACCATCATCTCTCCAGAATACAGGTCGGTCGCGACGATGCCCAAAGGCACGTTCATATTCTCAATCGATCGGCCACCGACCTGCTGGTTCACGTATCTGGCCAGCGCGTCACCGCGCAAGATGCCCGAGTTAAAGACCGGCAAAGTCCAATCGGTGATGGCCGCCTCCTCCATGGACTCACCGATTTGCTGCAATTGGGCCCCGGTCTTGCCACTGGCGTACAAGGCCGCTACCACGCTACCCGCCGAGGTACCCGCCACAAAATCCGGGCGCAAACCCGCCTCTTCCAAAACCTGGATCACCCCGATGTGGGCAAAGCCCCGGGCCGCACCGCCCCCCAGCGCCAGTCCCAGCTTCGGAGGAACCCGCGGCGGTGGAGGCGTGGGGGTCACTACCGTTTCGATAGGAGGGGTAACGGCCTTGGGGGGTGTGCCCGCGCAGGCAACGAGTAGCGCCGCCAGCAGGCATGTGAGCAGGCAAGTGGATCAGGCGGGACATGGGCGCACAATAAGCCCTTTCCTATCCACCGTCGGACTCCATGGCAAAAAAAAGTGTGTGGGCGGACAAAGTGTGCGCCCTGGTTCGCAGCGGCAACACGGACGCAGCGCTGGCGCAAATGCGGGTCGCACCCGACCCAAAAGACTTAAAGCAATTGCGAACGCTGTTGGCACAATCCGGTTTTTTATCCCGGTACCCGAACTTGGCCACGGCGCTGGACGACCATCTGGCCTTGCTGTCCTCCCCGCGCCTGCACCGCGCTCCCTGAATGGGCGCAGGCGGCCGGCTAGAGCAGGCTGTCCATCGCATGCATATACGCCGGCTGCACCATCAGATCGTCCCACTGCGGCGGAGGAGGAAGCGGGCAACAAAGCCACGCGCCGTGCCTCGGCAGTTTCGCTGGCTTGCCAATCCCCTTTCAGAAGGGCTTCCGTCATGCGCTCCAGCAATCTGTCAATTGCTGCTCCCTCGTCCACCACCGACTGGTTACACAGCAGCGTCAAGTCACAACCTGCGTGCAGGGCCGCCAGCGTGGCGTCCATATCGCTCAACTCCACCCCATCCACGCGGCGTGCCGCCGCCATGGACAAATCGTCACTGAAAACGGCACCGGTGAACCCCAACCGTTCCCGCAAAATAGTTTGTAACCACACCGGTGAAAAACCGGCCGGCCTATGGTCCACTTTCGGATACACCACGTGCGCCGGCATCACCGCAGACAGGCTGTTGCTCAACCAGCGGTAGGGCGCAGCGTCGTCCGCCAGGATGGCGGTCAAACTGCGCCGGTCCACGGCGGCGGCCACATGCGAGTCGGCCGTTGCAAAACCGTGGCCTGGGAAATGTTTGCCGCAGTGCGCCATACCGCTTTGCAACATGCCCTGCATCACGCTCTTGGCCAGCAAAGCGACAACGCCCGGGTCCCGTCCAAACGAGCGGTCACCAATCACGCTGCTACGCCCGTGGTCGAGATCGAGTATCGGCGCGAAGCTCAGGTCCACGCCGCACGCACGCAATTCGCTGCCCAATACATATCCGCAGGCGCTGGCGGCGTTGCAGGCATCGAGCGGGCCGGAGCGCTTCTGTGAACCGTTTTTGGCAGCGTGCGCCGGGGCTTGCAGCCACATATCGCCCAGCGCCCGCATGGGGGGCAAATGGGTGAACCCATCCGTCTTGAACCGCTGCACCCGGCCACCCTCGTGGTCGACGGCGATCAGCAAATCCGCACGCAAGGCTTTGATGCTTTTGCACAGCGCAGTCAGCTGCGCGCGGTTTTCCCAGTTGCGTGAGAACAGAATCAGTCCGCCCACCAGCGGGTTGCGCAGCCGCTGCCGGTCCGTCTTGCTCAGGGCGGTTCCGGCAATGTCAATGATCAAGGGCGCGTGCAAATCAGTCTCCTACAAGGCAGGGGGCGCGGCCGGTGGATGCACCTCGGCCACGCAAAAGCTGGTGGCGTAATCGCTCTCATCGCTCACCGTCACATGAAAACGCAGTTGCCGCTCTGCACACCAGGCACCTAAGTCACCGTGAATTTGCAGATACGGAGCGCCACTGGGTAGATTCAGAATTTCACAATGCCGCCAGCTCATGGGCATGCGCATGCCCAAACCGATCGCCTTGCTGAAGGCCTCTTTGGCGCTAAAGCGCGTCGCCAAATAGCGGTTGGCCCGGTCCGGCCAGCGCTGGCCACGGGCGCGCCAGACCTGCAATTCAGCGGGGCCCAGCACGCGCTGGGCAAACCGGTCTCCGTGGCGCAACTGCGCAGCCGCAATGCGGCGCACGTCGCAAACATCGGTGCCAATGCCGAAAATCATGTACCGCTCAAACCAGGCATGCGCGGTAGGCGTGCACGGTATCGGCGTAGCCGATTTCGAGCGCATCGGCGATCAGCGCATGGCCAATCGACACCTCACGCAGCCCGGGTACGCGCTGGGCGAAAGCCGCCAAATTGTCCCGGTTGAGATCGTGACCGGCGTTCACGCCAAGGCCTGCATCCAGGGCGGCTTGGGCCGCTGCGGCGAAGCGCTGCAATTGGTGCTCTTGGTCCGGAGTGCCCCAGGCGGCGGCATAGGGCTCGGTGTACAACTCCACCCGATCGGCGCCTACGGCTTTGGCACTCGCCATGGCGGAGGCGTCTGCGTCCATGAAGAGACTGACCCGCGCACCCAATGCCTGCGCTTGGGCAATCAAGGGCCGCAGCGTCGCGTCGTCAGCAGGGAAATTCCAGCCGTGGTCGCTGGTGAACTGCCCCTGGCCATCGGGCACAAAAGTCAGCTGGTGAACCGGCAGGCCGCGCGCGCGGATGTCCCGGGCGCATTCCAGCAAGTTGTGCAGCGGGTTGCCTTCGATGTTGAACTCGCGGTCCGGCCACGCAAGCATCAGCTCGGCCAGGTCCACCACGTCATGGGCGCGGATATGGCGCGCGTCCGGGCGCGGATGCACCGTGATACCTGCTGCACCCGCTTGCAAGCACAAGGTGGCGGCGCGGGTCAAACTCGGTATGCCCAGATGCCGGGTGTTGCGCACCAGCGCGACTTTGTTGAGGTTGACGGACAGAGCAATGCGGTTGGAACTCATAGGGCTTTGAGGGATTGAGGCTTTTATAACGCCTGGATATCAAACATCATTTGGCGGGTGCGCAGGGTCTTTACGCCGCAATGGTAGTGCAGCAGCTGGCGCAGCTGCGGTTTGAGCCCCGCCATGTGGTCGGCGCAGGCGCGCAGGGTGGCCGCAAACGGCGCGCTGTCCTGCAAGGCGGACTGCAGCTCGGTCCATTGTGCGCCGCTCAAGCTGGCGCGGTCATCCGCATGGGCGGCCCGCAACCCACCTTCGGGCACCAGCACATAGTGCGCATCGGCTTGCAGCGCCGCCAGGGTCAGCGTTTGCATATCAAGCTGGGGCAGCAAACCGACTTCGCGCAAGAGCAAGATTTCATAGGTGCGCAGCGCCGCCTGCAGCAGCGGCTCATGCCCGCCTGCAATCACTTCCACCACACGGGCATACACATCGAACAAGCCCGGGTGCGGATCGTCGCGCGCCAGCAAAGCCAGCAAGAGCTCGTTGAGGTAGTAGCCCGACAGCAACGCATCCCCCTTGGGCATCACGTGACCGCCCTGCCACTCGGCGCTTTTGAGGGTGCGGATTTCGCCGTCGCCGCCAAAGGCAATATGAAGCGGCTGCATGGGTAACAAAATCGGCCGGAAACTGGAACTCGGCCGCTTGGCCCCTTTGGCCACCAGCGCAATGCGGCCATGGTGGCGGGTGAAGACCTCGAGAATCAGGCTGGATTCGCTCCAGTCATAACGGTGCAGCACATAGGCCGGCTCTTCGCTGAAGCGCTGCGCAGGGCGACGCGTTGCCATGGGGGCCCAATCGCCTTATTCGTAACCGAAAGCGCGCACGCGGGCCTCGTCGTCGGCCCAACCGGAGCGCACTTTGACCCACATTTCAATGAACACCTTGGCGTCGAGCAATCGCTCCAGCTCAACCCGGGTCTCGGTACCGATGCGCTTGATGCGCTCGCCCTTGTCGCCGATCACCATGGCTTTGTGGCTGTCGCGCTCCACCACAATGGTGGCGGCGATGCGCACCAGGCGCTTTTGCTTGCCCACGCCGGGCTCTTCCGAAAACTGGTCAATGACCACGGTGGATGTGTAGGGCAACTCGTCGCCGGTCAGGCGGAACAGTTTTTCGCGCACGGTCTCGGAGGCCAGAAACTTTTCACTGCGGTCGGTCAACTCGTCTGGTGCGTACCACCACGGTTGCTCGGGCAGGAACTTCTCACAGATATCGAGCATGCGGGCGATGTCTTTGGCGTTTTTGGCCGAAATCGGAACGAATTCTGCGAAGGCATGGCGCTGCTGCATCTCTTGCAGCCAGGGCGCGAGGTCCGAGCGGCGCTCTACTTGATCAAGCTTGTTGGCCACCAGCAAGGTGGGCACTTCTTTGCTGAGCAAGGCCAGCACTTTGGCATCGGCCTGGTTGAACATACCGGCTTCGACCACGAACAGAATCAAGTCCACATCACCGACCGCACCAACGACGGTTTTGTTCAGCGACCGGTTGAGCGCATTGTTGTGGCGGGTCTGAAAACCCGGTGTATCGACAAACACAAACTGCGTCGCGCCGCGCGTGTGCATGCCGGTGATGCGGTGGCGGGTGGTCTGCGCCTTGCGGGATGTGATGCTGACTTTTTGCCCGACCAGCGCGTTCATCAGCGTGGATTTGCCCACATTGGGTTTGCCCACAATAGCGACCAACCCGCAGCGTTGACCGGCCTGTGCGGCGGTCGGGTCCGCCGTTTTCATGCCGGTTTTCAACAGGCCCTGCAACATGGCATCCAGCGCTTCTGTATCTTGCGCAGGCTCGGCGGCCTGCGCTGCGGGCTTGGGGGAACTCTTTTTCGTACTCATGGAATAGCCCTGTTCTTGATGGTTTCCAGCATGGCAGTAGCCGCTGCCTGCTCGCCCGCGCGACGTGACGCGCCAATGCCGCGCTCACTCAAACCCAGGGGCTCGATGGCGCATTCCACGTCAAAACTTTGCTGGTGCGCCGCACCCAGTGTGCCGACCACGCGGTATACCGCCAGCGGGCGCTTGCGCGCTTGAAGCCACTCCTGCAGTTCGGTCTTGGGGTCTTTGCCCACGGCCTGCATCGCCGGGTGGATATCGACCTCGGAAAACAAGCGCTGCACCACCGTCTGCGCCGCAGCAAAGCCCGCGTCCAGGTACACCGCACCCAACACCGATTCCAGGGCGTCGGCCAGAATTGACGGGCGCTTGGGGCCGCCCGAGCGCATTTCGCCCTCACCCAGGCGTAGCAGCTCGGACAAACCGAGATCCAGCGCCAGCTTGTGCAGGGTCTCCTGGCGCACCAGGTTGGCTCGGATGCGCGACAAATCGCCCTCGGCCAAGCTGCCCAGGCGGGCGTACAGCATGTCCGAGACGGCCAGACCCAATACCGAATCACCCAGAAATTCCAGGCGTTCGTAATGGTCGGCAGAGAAGCTACGGTGCGTCAGCGCGCGGCGCAGCAAGTCGGGGTTCTGGAATCGGTACTGCAAACGCAGCTGCAGCTGCTCCAGCCCTGGGGTCATGGCGTACGCTGGCGTACCGCCATCAGTTGAAGCCGCCGATACGCTTCAGGCTGCTGAAGTTCATCCAGACAAAAAAGGCTCTGCCCACGATATTGGCGTCAGGCACAAAGCCCCAATAGCGCGAATCCAGCGAGTTGTCGCGGTTGTCGCCCATCATGAAATAGTGGCCATCAGGAACCTTGCAGGTCACGCCTTCAACGGTGTAGGTGCAGCCCTCAGCCCCGAAAAAGTTGGCTTGCACCTGCACGAACGCGGGCCGGTTGTCATCGTTGAGCAAGCGGTGCGGTTTTTCGCCCAGTTTTTCTTCGAACTGTTTGAAGTAGCGCATGGAATCTTCATCCAGAAAATCAGGGAGCGCATTGGTCTCCACCACCTGGCCGTTCACGGTGAGTCGCTTGTTGCGATAGGCCACGGTGTCGCCGGGCACGCCCACCACGCGCTTGATGTAGTCCAGGCTGGGTTGGGGCGGGTAGCGGAACACCATCACATCACCGCGCTGCGGCTTGTTGCCCTCGGTGATCTTGGTGTTGATGACCGGCAGGCGCAAGCCATAGTGGTACTTGTTGACCAGAATCAAATCGCCCACCAGCAGCGTGGGAATCATGGAGCCGGACGGGATTTTGAAGGGCTCGAACAAAAACGAGCGAAGCAGAAACACGGTGATGATGACGGGAAACAAACCGGCGGTCCACTCCAGCCACCAGGGTTGGGCCAAGAGCGCGGCCTTGGCCTGCTCCACATCGCCGTCCACCTGCTTGATGCCCTGTTGCGCCAGCGCGTTGCGGCGTTGGGCATCGTCTGATTCGAGTTGTCCGGCGGCGCGCTGGCGCGCCGGGGCGAAAATAAACTGCTCGCCCAGCCAGTAAACGCCGGTAACTACGGAGGCCAGAAACAACAACAAGGCGAAATTGGCTTCCACCATGCCCGCAAACCAGGCACCGGCAAACGCCACAAAGGCGGCCAGCACCACAGATGTCAATGCTTGCATCAATCTTCCACTTGCAAAATAGCCAAGAACGCCTCTTGGGGGACTTCCACCGAGCCGATTTGTTTCATGCGCTTTTTGCCGGCTTTTTGTTTTTCGAGGAGCTTGCGCTTGCGTGAAATATCGCCGCCGTAGCACTTGGCCAGCACGTTCTTGCGCAGGGCTTTGATTGTCTCACGCGCAATGATGTTGGCCCCGATCGCAGCCTGTATGGCGACGTCGTACATCTGGCGGGAAATGATCTCGCGCATTTTGGTCACCACGGCCCGGCCCCGGTAGGTCGCCTGGCTGCGGTGCACGATGATGGACAGGGCGTCAACCTTTTCAGCGTTGAGCAGGATATCGACCTTGACCACATCCGAGGCACGGTATTCCTTGAACTCGTAGTCCATGGACGCGTAGCCCCGGCTCACCGATTTGAGCTTGTCAAAGAAGTCCAGCACGATCTCGCCCAGCGGCATTTCATAGGTCAGCATGACCTGGCGGCCGTGGTAGGCCATATTCATCTGCACGCCGCGTTTCTGATTGGCCAGCGTCATCACCGAACCGACGTATTCCTGCGGCATGTACAAGTGCACGGTGACAATGGGCTCGCGGATTTCGTCCAGACGGCCCTGGTCCGGCATCTTGGATGGGTTTTCCACCATGCGCACTTCGCCGTCCACGCCCACCACTTCGTAGACGACGCTGGGCGCGGTGGTAATCAGGTCCTGATCAAACTCGCGCTCCAGACGCTCCTGCACGATCTCCATGTGCAAGAGCCCCAAAAAACCGCAGCGAAAACCGAAGCCCAGCGCCTGGGACACTTCCGGCTCGTAGTGCAGCGATGAGTCGTTGAGCTTCAATTTCTCCAGGCTGTCACGCAGGCCTTCGTATTGGTTGGCTTCGGTCGGGTACAGCCCGGCAAACACCTGGGGCTGGATTTCCTTGAAGCCCGGCAGCGCCTCGGTGGCGGTCGCAGCCGCGCCGCCCGTCCCCGGCTTAATCAGGGTGATGGTGTCGCCCACTTTGGCCGCCTGCAACTCGCGGATACCGGCAATGATGTAACCCACCTCTCCCGCTTCCAGCGAGCCGCGGGGCTCGTTCGCTGGCGTGAACACGCCCAGGTTGTCCGCGTTGTACATCGCGCCAGTGGCCATCATCTTGAATCGCTCGCCCTTACCCAGGCGGCCATCGACCACGCGCACCAGCATGACCACGCCCACGTAGGTATCAAACCAGCTGTCCACAATCATGGCGCGCAAGGGGCCATCCGGATTGCCTTTGGGTGCGGGAATGCGCGCGACGATGGCTTCCAGAATCTCTTCGACGCCCATGCCCGACTTGGCCGAGCAGGGAATCGCATCGGTGGCATCGATACCAATCACGTCTTCAATTTCGGCGCGCGCATTGTCCGGATCGGCGTTGGGCAAGTCCATTTTGTTGAGGACGGGCACCACTTCTACGCCCAGGTCCAGCGCGGTGTAGCAGTTGGCCACGGTCTGCGCCTCGACGCCCTGGCTGGCATCGACCACCAGCAAGGCACCTTCACAGGCAGACAAGGAACGGCTGACTTCGTAGGAAAAATCGACGTGGCCAGGGCGTATCAATCAAATTGAGGTTGTAAACCGTGCCGTCTTTGGCGCGGTATTGCAGCGCAGCCGTTTGCGCCTTGATGGTGATGCCCCGCTCTTTTTCGATGTCCATCGAATCGAGCACCTGCTCCTGCATCTCCCGCGCTTCCAAGCCGCCGCAATGCTGGATCAAGCGATCGGCCAGCGTCGATTTGCCATGGTCGATGTGGGCAATGATGGAGAAATTGCGTATGTGCTGCATCCAGAAGACTTCAGGCTAGACGGATCAAAAATGCCGGGAGGGCAGACAAAGAAAAGGGCGCATCAAGCAATGACGCGCCCTCAGCCTTCACGCTCGGGGCGGACGCCTTGCGCGCGGCCCGAGGCATTCTAACGAAACGCCCGCTCTACTTGCCCACACGCATCAGGGTGTACTGGGTCCAATCGCCGCGGCGGTACAAGACGACCAGGGGTTTGGCCCTGTCATGCTTGGCCAAAATGGCTTCCACGTCTTTGACGCTAGCCACCTCCGTACTGTCGAGTTGCAAAATGATGTCGCCTTCCGCCAGGCCGGCCCTGGCTGCGGCGTCCGTAACGGCTTCCACGGCCACCCCTGCTTTGATTTTGAGTTCCTTGCGCTGGCTATCGGTCAGCTCGCTGACCGTCAACCCATAGGCCTGGGTCACGGTGCTGGGTTTGGCCTTGGGCGCAGGTGCTACCGCTTTGGCTTCGGTCTTTTCAGACTCAATTTCTGCGATCGTGACTTGCAGCTCTCGGGTTGCGCCCTTGCGTAAAACCGTCAAGGCGCTACGCGTACCGGGTTTGGTGGCCCCCACAAAACGCGGCAAGTCCATGGACTTCTCAATCACCCGGCCATCGAACTTGAGGATCACATCACCCGGCTCGACCCCGGCCTTATCAGCCGGTGCACCGGCCTCCACGGCCTTGACTAACGCGCCGGTGCTCTTGCCCAGGCCCAAGGACTCCGCAACTTCTTTGGACACCTGGTCAATCGTCACCCCGATACGCCCACGCGAAACCCGGCCCTGGCTGCGCAGTTGATCGCTGACGCGGATAGCCTCATCGATAGGGATAGAAAAAGAAATCCCCATAAAGCCGCCCGAGCGCGAATAGATTTGGCTGTTAATGCCCACCACCTCACCGCGCATATTGATCAACGGACCGCCGGAATTACCCGGATTGATCGCCACATCGGTCTGGATAAATGGCAGAAAGTCGCCGGTATCGCGCTGCTTGGCGCTGACGATGCCCGCCGTCACCGAGTTTTCCAGGCCAAACGGCGAGCCAATCGCCATCACCCACTCACCCACTTTGAGGCGGCCTACATCGCCGGCGCGTATCACGGGCAAACCGCTCGCTTCAATCTTGACCAACGCCACATCACTGCGCTTGTCAGAACCGATAATTTTGGCTTTGAATTCGCGCTTGTCGGTCAGCGTCACGATCACATCCTCAGCGCCCTCCACCACATGGGCATTGGTCATGATCAAACCGTCCGATGTCAACACAAAACCGGAACCTACGCCACGGGGCTGCTCACGCTGCTGCTCGTCTTGCTGCGGCGTACGCTGGCGCGGGCCGGGGCGCGGCATATTCGGCGTCGGCACGCCAAAACGGCGGAAAAACTCCAGCATCTCTTCTTCAGCAGGATTGCCCTGGGACGAGCGGGGCTGGACTTTTTCTGTCGTACGGATGTTCACCACCGACGGCCCCACCTGTTCCACCAAGTCCGTGAAGTCCGGCAAGGTCCGCGTCTGCGCTGCGGCTGGGCCAGCCATCAAACCAAAAACCAGGCCGGCGCTGATCAAGCCGCTGCCGAGCCAACTCCGCACATCCATAACAACATTCCCAAACATCACATGTCCTCCATCAGATCAAACACTATTCCCGGCGCACCGCAACCGGCCGTTCATCTGCGGGCACGGCATCAAAAATCAAGGCTCGGCGCAGCGGGTACCAATTCTTGTGGTGGTCTTTTCGCTGCAGCCATATCCATTCACGCACGCCCTCAAGGGTTTGCAGCTTCAACAGCATGCAAACCTGCAGGTCCATCACGCATTCCACCTCGCACACCCCGTCACCATTCTGAAACGACCGGGACCAGTTCTGCCCATCCCAACGCAGCACCGGCGCATGGGTCGCAAGGCGGGCGCGGGTCATACAAAAAACGGCCAGTGCCAATGAGAACAGCAGCAATGGCAAGAGGTATATCAGGTCAGCAGGAATTTGCACGGCACCGAACGCGAAAAGCCCCACAAGACCCAGGACCAGCAAGAGGGTGAGCCCCGCGGCGATGTGGCCATCCAGACCAACGCCGGGAATTGCAAGCGTCACAGCAGGCGGGCCGCCCATAAGCAGTTACGCGCAGACCCTGGGCAAATCAGACGCGCTTGAACACCAAACTGCCGTTGGTACCACCGAACCCGAAATTGTTTTTGATGGCCACATCGATGCGCATATCGCGCGCGGTGTTGGCGCAGTAATCCAGATCGCACTCAGGATCCTGGTTGAAGATGTTGATGGTCGGCGGACTGACCTGGTGGTGCAAAGCCAGCACCGTGAAAACCGACTCCAAGCCACCGGCACCGCCCAGCAAATGCCCGGTCATCGATTTGGTGGAGTTCACCACCACCGATTTGGCGTGCGCGCCCAAGTGTGGCTTTGATCGCGTTGGATTCGTTGACATCGCCCAAAGGGGTGGAGGTGCCGTGGGCGTTCACGTACTGCACCGCATCCGGGTTGAGTCCGGCGTTGCGCAATGCACCGAGCATGGCGCGGCGCGGGCCGTCCATGCTGGGCGCGGTCATATGGCCGGCGTCGGCACTCATGCCAAAGCCCGCCAATTCGGCGTAGATTTTTGCGCCACGCGCTTTGGCGTGTTCGTATTCCTCGAGCACCATCACGCCTGCGCCTTCGCCCAAGACAAAGCCGTCGCGGTCTTTGTCCCAGGGGCGCGAAGCGGTAGCCGGATCGTCGTTGCGGGTGCTCAGCGCGCGCATGGCAGCAAAACCGCCTACGCCCAGGGGCGACACGGTCGCTTCCGAACCGCCTGCCACGATCACATCGGCGTCGCCGTACTCGATCATCCGACCGGCCTCGCCGATACAGTGCAAGCCCGTGGTGCAGGCCGTGACGATGGCGATGTTGGGGCCCTTGAATCCGTAGCGGATCGAGACATGGCCGGCGATCATGTTGATGATGGAAGCCGGCACAAAAAATGGGGAAATACGACGGGCACCGCGCGCTGTGTATTCGGCGTGGGTGGCCTCAATCATGGGCAGGCCGCCTATGCCGGAGCCGATCACACAACCGATGCGGGTGGCCTCTTCCTCGCCCAAGGCCTCGCCGGTTTTCAGCCCCGCGTCGGCCACCGCTTGGCTGGCCGCCGCGATGCCGTAATGGATGAAGGTATCCATGGTCCGCGCCTCTTTGGCACTCATGTACGCCTCGACCTCAAAACCGCGCACCTCGCCTGCGATCTGGCAGGAGAAGGTGCTGGCATCAAATTTGGAGATTCGGTCAATGCCGGACTGGCCCGCCAAGAGCCGCGACCAGGCCTGCTCCACCGTGTTGCCGACCGGGCTGATGCAGCCCAGCCCCGTTACCACTACCCGGCGGCGCGTCATACAACAACTTTCATGGTGGCAAACGGCTGATCACGCTGTCCCGCCGCAGCGACGGGACAAGGTCCCTATCAGGCTTTCTTGTGGCTGGTCGCGTAATCGACCGCATTTTGGACGGTGGTGATTTTTTCGGCGTCTTCATCAGGAATCTCAATACCAAACTCGTCTTCCAAAGCCATCACCAGTTCCACCGTGTCCAGCGAGTCGGCACCCAAATCGGCGACAAACGCTTTTTCGTTGGTGACTTGTGACTCTTCCACGCCGAGTTGCTCGGCAATGATTTTCTTGACGCGTGCTTCAATATCGCTCATGGATTCCCTCTGAGGGTTGTAAACAATCCGTCATTCTACCCACGCACCCAGCACAGCTGGATCGCAGGTCCGCCGGACGGATGGTGCGGCGGATTACCCAGTGGCACACCACTATTTACATGTGCATGCCACCGTTGATATGGATTTCCTGCCCGCTGACATAGCCCGCTTGCGGCGAGGCCAGGTAGACAACCAGTTGTGCCACTTCTTGGGCCTGCCCCAGCCGGCCCGCAGGGATTTGCGCCATCAAGGCCGTTTGTTGCTCGGCGCTGAGCGCCGCCGTCATATCGGTTTCAATGAATCCGGGGGCCACGCAGTTCACGGTGATGCCGCGCGAACCCAGTTCGCGCGCCAAGGCCCGCGTCATGCCGGCCACACCGGCCTTGGAGGCCGCATAGTTGGCCTGCCCCGCGTTACCCATGGCGCCGACCACCGAGGTGATGTTGACGATACGGCCGTAACGCTGCTTCATCATGGTGCGCGAGACGGCGCGGGTCATGCGGAATACGCCTTTGAGGTTGGCGTCGATCACGGCGTCCCAATCGGCGTCCTTCATGCGCATCAACAATGTATCGCGGGTGATGCCAGCGTTGTTCACGAGCACGTGCAAGGAGCCCTCGGCTTGGGTGATTACGTTGATCAAGGCCTCGCCAGCCGGTCCGTCTGTGACATCGAGCACCTCGCCACGGCAGCCCGGGAAAGCGGACAAGGCGGCGCTGATATGGGCAGCGCCCGCCGCGCTGGTCGCTGTGCCCACCACCCGCATGCCTTGGCGCGCCAGCTCCAGCGCAATGGCCGCGCCAATGCCACGCGATGCGCCGGTCACCAGTGCGATCTGGGGCGGTGAAGAATGTGCCGCTTCGCTCATTGCAAGGCCTCCCGGGTTTCTGCCAAACTGGACGGATCTGCGACGACGAGCGCCGTGAGCGCCGGGTCAATCCGTTTGACACAGGCCCGCCAGCACCTTGCCGGGGCCGCATTCGACGATGTGCTGCAAGCCGCGCGCCTGCATCGCGTGTACGCACTCGACCCAGCGCACCGGCACCAAAGGCCTGGCGGAACAAGGCATCGCGGATGCCATCGGGCGTCTGGGCCACTGCCACATCGACGTTATTGATTAACGCAATCGAGGGAGCCTGCAGCGCCGTTTCAGCCAGCGCCTGCTTCAAGCGCTCTGCGGCCGGACGCATCAGGCTGCTGTGGAACGGTGCGGATACCGGCAGTGGCAAGGCGCGCTTGGCGCCCTGGCTTTTGAGCCACTCGCAGGCCTTGTCCACCGCTGCGCGGCTGCCGGCAATCACGGTCTGCGCCGGGTCGTTGAAATTCACTGCCTCGACCACCTCGCCGCTGTCAGCGGCGAATGTTTGGCTTACCTCCAGGCAGCCTGCCACGACGCGCTGCGCCTCCATGCCCAGGATGGCCGCCATCGCGCCCACCCCAACCGGCACCGCATCCTGCATCGCCTGGGCGCGTAGACGCACCAGCGGCACCGCTTGCGCCAAGGTCAGCACACCCGCTGCCACCAGGGCGGAATACTCGCCCAGCGAATGCCCGGCGACGGCCGATGGCGCTTGCCCGACCTCGTCCATCCAAACCCGGTAAGCCGCGACACCGGCCACCAGCATGACCGGCTGGGTATTGGTCGTCAGGCCCAAGGCCTCTTTGGGTCCGTCGTGGATCAAGGCCGCGAGGTCTTCGCCCAGGGCCGTCGAGGCTTCGTCCAAGACCTGCTGCACCACCGGATGCGCACCCCAGGCGTCGAGCATGCCGACCGATTGGGAGCCCTGTCCCGGAAAAACAAATGCAAATGGCTTCATGAAAAATGGATGCGAAAAATACAGAAAACTACATCGTCAGCAACACAGCGCCCCAGGCGAAACCGCCGCCCACGCCTTCGAGCAAAACCGTCTGCCCGGGCTGAATCTGGCCGCTGCGCACGGCACCGTCCAGGGCCAAGGGAATCGACGCCGCCGAGGTGTTGCCATGCTGGTCCACGCTGACAACGACTTTGTCCATGGGCAACTTCAATTTGCGCGCGGTGCTTTGCATGATGCGGATATTGGCCTGGTGCGGCACCAGCCAATCGATGTCGGCCTCTGTTTTGCCCGCCTTGGCCAAGACCGCACGGGCGCATTCCTCCAAAACCCCCACCGCCAACTTGAAAACAGCCTGACCGTCCATTTGCAGCAAGGGCCTGCCAGAGACCAGCCCGCCGTTGACGTGACCGGGCACACACAATAAATCCACATGCCGACCATCGGCATGGATGTCAGTGGCCAAGATGCCGGGGGCCTCTGACGCTTCCAGCACCACGGCACCAGCACCGTCGCCAAACAGCACGCAGGTGGTGCGGTCTTGAAAATCCAGAATGCGGGAAAAAATCTCGGCACCCACCACCAGCGCACAGCGCGCGCCGCCAGTGCGGATCATGGCGTCGGCCACGGTCAAGGCGTAAATAAACCCGCTGCACACCGCCTGCACGTCAAACGCCGCGCCACCGGCCGCGCCCAACTTGCTTTGCAAAATACAGGCCGTCGACGGGAAAACCATGTCCGGGGTTGAGGTGGCGACGATGATGAGGTCCACGTCTGCTGCGCTGCGTCCTGCGGCTTCCAGCGCCTTTCGGCAAGCTTGCAATGCGAGGTCGCTGCTGAACACACCCGCATCGGCAAAATGGCGCGCCCGGATGCCGGTGCGCTCGACGATCCAGTCATCCGAACTCTCGACGCCTTGGGCCGCCAGTTGGGCCACCAAATCGGCGTTGCTCAAGCGGCGCGGGGGAAGATAGCTGCCGGTTCCGGTGATGCGGGAATAGTGTGTCATGCAATCGAATCGATAGGGGTATCAGCCTTCAGACACCGCCCCGGATACCGCCAGCAACGGCGCTGCGCGGGCGACCCGGGCTTTCACGCGGTCCAGCAAATCGTGTCTAGCGGCATCATAAGCCCGCTCCAGCGCATAGCCGAAAGCCCGGACATCGGCTGATCCATGGCTCTTAAAAACCAGGCCGCGCAAGCCCAATAGCGCGCCGCCGTTGTATTGGCCCGCGTCCAAACGGGATTTGATCGCCCGCAAAACCGGGCGTGCCAGCAGGCCCATCGCCATGGTGAGCCAGTTGCGGCTGAACTCTTGCTTGATGAAGCTGCCAATCATGCTGGCCACCCCTTCACCGGTCTTGAGCGCCACATTGCCCACAAAGCCGTCACAGACGATCAAATCCACCACGCCAGCACAAATGTCGTCGCCTTCCACATTGCCATAGAAGTTCAAGTCGCCCGAGGCGGCGGCGGCGCGCAGCAATTCGCCGGTCTGCTTGATCAGCTCGTTGCCCTTGATCGCCTCTTCGCCGATATTGAGCAGCCCCACGGTGGGGGCGCTGCGGCCGCTCAAGACCGACACCAGCGCCGAGCCCATGACAGCGAATTGAAAAAGATGGTCGGGCGAACAATCCACATTGGCACCCAAATCGAGCACCGTGGTGGCACCGCCGCGGGCATTGGGAATCTGCGCGGCAATAGCGGGACGCTCAATGCCATCCAGGGTTTTCAATACATACCGCGAAATCGCCATCAGTGCGCCGGTGTTGCCCGCCGAAACCGCAGCATGCGCTGCACCCGACTTGACCTGCTCCACGGCCACCCGCATGGAAGAGTCTTTCTTCTTGCGCAGCGCCACTTCCAGGGGGTCATCCATGGCAACCACTTCGGTGGCAAAAACGTGTACAGCGCGGGGGTGGGAAAAGTCGGCGATCGCGGCCTGCGTACCGACCAGAATCAAACGGGCCTGCGCATGGGAGTCAAGGAACTGGCGGCATGCTGCCAAGGTGACGGCAGGGCCGTGGTCACCACCCATGCAATCAACCGCTATCGTGTGCATGCTGGGGTAACTAGGGGAGAACGGGGCGGTGCGCAGAAACCAAAAAGCCCGACGCTACCAGTTCCGCATCGGGCCTTAGGAGGAGTCAAAACCCCTGGGTTCAGGCTTCAGATTTAGTCTTGATGACTTTGCGCCCACGGTAAAAACCGGTGGGGCTGATGTGGTGGCGCAAGTGCACTTCACCAGTGGTCGGCTCGACCGCAATACCGGGTACGACCAGGGCGTTGTGCGAGCGGTGCATGCCACGTTTGGAAGGTGACTTCTTGTTTTGTTGGACTGCCATGGTGGGCTCCTGAACGAAAACGCGGCCCATCGGGCTGCGGATAGTGGATAAGTGCGCGCGGCGCGGAAAGCCGAGCAGTATAGCCGAGCAGCGTGTCTATCGGCCCAGCACGCGCAGGCGTCGCCGATGCGTCAGTCTGGCGAAGATGTCCGCTTCAGACCGGCCAAAACCGCAAAAGGATTTATCTGCTCTTGCGCGGATGCGTCGAAATCCGCGTCGGCCACCGAGAACCGGGGGGTCTCGGGGCAGGACGGGTGCATAGGCACCAGGGGTATGGCCATCAACAGCTCGTCTTCCACCAAATCACGCAGATTGAACTGCCGCTCAAAAACCAGCACGTCTTCTTCCGACTCCTCGTCTTCCACGGCTGCAAGAGCCTCGTTCGCCACAAACCGGAAGTCCCGCTCAAATGCCAGGTCGATGCCTGCAGGGCGCAAGCAGCGCTGACACTCCATCGTCAAGCGGCAGCTTCCGCTGATATGCAGCCAGATTTGTGGATGGCCCGTCGCATCAAAGCGCTCACTCCCCGTGGCATCAAAATGCGCTGCCGTGTCGGCCGCCTCGACCACCGATTGGGCGCGCAGCCGAGCCAAGTCCGCTACCGGAAACGCCCCCTGCAAAGTCGCACCGGAGCGGGCAAATCCCGCCAGGGGAAGCATGAGGGGGTCGTAGGTACTTGACATGGGTTCAGTGTAAGAGAATCAGCCGATGACACACGCCACCCCCCGCGCCCTGATTTTGGGCTCCACGTCGGCCTACCGCCGGGCGCTGCTCGAGCGGCTGCGCATACCCTTCACGGTGGTTGCACCCGAAGTAGACGAAGCGACGCTGGCCGGCGAAACCCCGGAGCAAACGGCGACAAGGCTGGCATTGGCCAAGGCGCATGCGGTAGCACAAGGCCGGGAAGACAGCGTGGTCATCGGCTCAGACCAGGTGGCTGACCTGCACGGCGAGGCCATCGGAAAGCCGGGTAATTTTGAGCGCGCGCGCAGCCAATTGCAGCGCATGAGCGGGCAAACCGTGGTGTTCCACACGGCCGTGGCCGTCGTTTGCCCCGCGCAGCAATTTATCGCGCAGGCGGTGGTTCCGGTGCAAGTGAAGTTTCGCAGCCTCAGTGACGCGGAAATCAGTTATTACCTTCTGGCGGAAACGCCCTACGACTGCGCGGGCAGCGCCAAAAGCGAGGGCCTGGGAATTGCCCTGCTGGAGCGCATCGACAACAGCGACCCCAGCGCCTTGGTTGGCCTGCCGTTGATTGAGACGGCCCGCATGCTGCGCGCAGCGGGCATTCCGATTTTGGGGAGCGTCTGATGGGGGGGCCTGGCCTGCCGCGCGGGCGCTTGTTCCTGGTACCTGCGCCGCTGGATTTCGGCTGCGATGTCCTTACCGATGTTCGGCAGACCTTGCCCGATGCCACCCTGCGTGCCGCCGCCTCGCTTTCGCACTGGGTGTGTGAAAACGCCAAAACCGCCCGCGCCTACCTCAAACGCGTCGATGCGGTCCACCCGCTGTGCGTGCCGATACAGGCGATGCAAATCACCGAACTGCCGCGCGAGGTGCACAAAAAAGGCGACCATGACGGCAGCTTTGACGCCCGCCACCTGATGACGCCCGCCCTGCAAGGACACGACATGGGGCTGCTCAGCGAGGCCGGTATGCCGGCCATTGCGGACCCGGGAAGCTCGGTCGTCCGTGCTGCGCACGACCTGGGGTTGCAGGTGGTGCCGCTGGTCGGGCCGATGTCGCTGATGCTGGCACTCGCCGCCAGTGGCATGAACGGACAGGACTTTGCGTTTGTGGGCTACATACCCAGCAGCCCCGCCGAGCGGGTTACACGGATCCGGGCCCTGGAGGCGCAAGCACTCGGCCGCGGACAAACCCAGTTATTGATTGAAACCCCCTACCGAAACCCGGCCCTATTGGCCAGCTTGCTGCAAACGCTGGCCCCCGAGACCCGACTCGCTACGGCCAGCGGCCTGGGGATGCCGGGTGAGACCTGCCGCAGCGCCAGCGTCACAACATGGCGCGCCAAAGGCTGGGAGTGCGACAAGAGCACGCCGACCGTGTTTGCCATCGGGCGCTAGGCCCGCCAGGATCAGCGCAGCGGCGCGGGGTTGCGCAAGCTGGTGGCGATCGCCTGGCCCACAGACGCACCAAAGCGCTTGACCAGCCGCTCAGCGACGTTGTCGCGGTGGGTGTAATCGATCAGCTCTTCGGCCTTGACCACTTCACGCGCCACATAGTCCAGATTGGCCAACTGGTCCGCCAGACCGAGCTGAACCGCCTGGTCACCGGTCCAGAACAAGCCGCTGAACATCTCCGGCGTTTCTTTCAAGCGCTTGCCCCGCCCGGCGCGCACGACGCTTATGAATTGCTGGTGTATCGCATCCAGCATGCCCTGGGTAAACTGCTTTTGTTTTTCTGACACGGGGCTGAACGGATCGAGAATGCCCTTGTTTTCCCCCGCAGTCATCAGCCTGCGCTCCACGCCCACCTTCTCCATCAAGCCGGTAAAACCAAAGCCGTCCATCAACACGCCCACGCTGCCCACGATGCTGGCTTTGTCGACAAATATTTGATCGGCCGCCACCGCGATGTAGTAGGCCGCTGAAGCGCAACTGTCCTCGACCACGGCGTACACCGGCTTTTTGTACAGCGCCTTGAGGCGGTAAATTTCATCGTTAATGATGCCGGCCTGCACCGGGCTGCCGCCCGGCGAGTTGATCAACAAAACCACCGCCTGCGCGCCCTCGTCTTCGAAGGCGCCTCGCAGGGCGGAGATGATCGTGTCGGCGCTGGCCTCCGAATCTGAAGCGATCTCGCCTTTGATTTCCACGACCGCCGTATGCGGGCGGGTCACGTCGCTGGGTACCGTGGAGTGCTGCAGGCCAAACCAGGTGAGGGTGACCACGAACAACAACCAAGCCAAACGCAAGCCATTGCGCCAGCGCCGCGCCTGGCGTTGCTCAGCGATCGCAGCCATCGCGACTTTTTCCAGGGTGCTGCGCTCCCAATTCGGCTCGGCTGCGGCTGGCGCAGCGCTGGGGGGCGCAGGTGGCTGCGCAGATTCAAGGGGTTCGTTCATGGGTGCGAAAAATGAAGAAGTTGGGAGAAGTATGACAGTGACAAGGCCGCGCTCACCCGTTGCGGGTAATCCATTCATGCAGTTGCGGCACCGATTGGACAATGCACAAAGGCCCCCACGCGGCAAATGCATCTGGCGGATGCGCGCCATACGTCACGGCTACGCTGGGGCAGGCCGCGTTGCGCGCCAGTTCCAGGTCATGGGTGGTGTCCCCGACCATCAAGGTGCGGGCCGGCTCCACAGCCAATTCTTCGAAAATCTCATGCAACATCTGCGGATGGGGTTTGCCACGCGTCTGGTCGGCGGTGCGGGTGGTATCGAACATGCCTTGTAAGGCCACGTTTTTCAATGCCTCGTCCAGGCCGCGACGGCTTTTGCCCGTGGCCACGGCCATCAAATAACCGCGCTCACGCAGACTGTGCAACATCTCCAAGACGCCGGGAAACAGCGACAAGCTGTGCTGCTGGGCAAAGTAATGGTGGCGGTAACGGTCGGCCAAGAGCTCGTACTTTTCAGCGGGGACATCGGGTGCGGCGTGGGCCAAGGCTTGCATCAGACCCAGTCCAATCACGTGCGAGGCGGTCTCGGTGCTGGGCACCGTACCACCGACATCGGCAACCGCCTGTTGGATGCAACTGGCGATCAGGCCTGTGGAGTCCGACAGGGTCCCGTCCCAGTCAAAAGCAATCAGGTCGAAGCGGCGGGCGGGGGTTGGCGTGGTCATGGTGTGGAATTGCTGAGGGAAACATGCTGACCACTTGCGGGCTGGGCAGCGACGGCGTCGGCGGGCGGGGGCAATGCGTGGGGCAAGTTGGGCAAACAGAAATGCCATCAAATCGGCGGGCACGCCCGCCTCCAGGTGCATGGGCGCGTTGCTCACCGGGTGGCGGCACTGCAAACGCCAGGCGTGCAAAAACATGCGCTTCAGGGGCACCCCCTCCGCGCCGCGCGCCAGCGCCTTGTTGTGCTCAAAGTCACCATATTTATCGTCGCCCACCAGCGGCATACCCTCGGCCGCGAGGTGCACCCGGATCTGGTGGGTGCGCCCGGTTTTGATGGTGATTTCCAGCAGCGAGTAGGGCCGCACGCCGGGCGCCAGGTCACGCGAAGCGGCGCGGACTTTGACCAAAGTGAGCGAGGGCATGGCGTCCGGGTGGTCCGGTGCGACCACACGCACCCTTCGTTCGCCTTCGCCCTCGCCTTCAACGTCTCCCGAACCCCCCACCACAAACTTCTGCAAGGGTTTGTCCAACACCTTGCGGTTGAGCGGCCAGCGTGCGCCCACCATGCCCAGGTAGGTCTTGCCCGTGCTGCGCTCGCGGAACTGGTTTTGCAGATTTTTCAGCGCGCTGCGCTTTTTGGCCACCAGCAAAATGCCGCTGGTCTCGCGGTCCAGGCGGTGCACCAACTCCAGAAAGTCGGCCTGCGGCCGGGCCATGCGCAGCTGCTCGATCACACCAAAGCTGATACCGGAGCCGCCATGCACGGCCACGCCTGACGGGCTTGTTGATGACCAACAATTGTTCATCTTCAAACAGCACCGGAAGATGTTTGCCAGCGCCGGATTGGGCCGGCGTGGCCTGGGCCATGGCCTGCGCCTTGTCGGCGGCCTGCTGCGAACGCCGCACCGGCGGCAAGCGCACCATGTCGCCGGCTTGCACCCGGGTGGCGGCGTCAGCGCGGCCCTTATTGACCCGGACTTCGCCGCTGCGGATGATGCGGTAGACATGGGTTTTGGGCACGCCTTTGAGCTGGCGCATCAAAAAATTATCCAGGCGCTGGCCCGCGGATTCGGCATCCACCGTGAGCATCTGCGCCTGTGCGGGAGCGGAAAGTGGCGTGCCCCCTATAATGTGTTTCACTAGTGACGCGCAGTAAGTGGTTGATTTGTCTGGAGTTTAGTCCACACCCCACCCAACGCCCCGCTAGCAGGTTGATGCCGCCGATTGGTTGCGCAGGTAAACCCGGGTGCCAGATGCGCCTCGGTGACCCGCCCTCCGCTCGGTTGGGCTGATGCATTGAACCCAAGTAACGGAATACCCCCATCCCGCAGACCTTATGTGCTGCGGGCGGAATGAAACGAGATGTTTGTGTTGTTGTGCCCGATATTGTTGTCCCGGTCATCTGAGCCCGGAAAATCGCACCCCAGCGCTGGCGAAGCCTTCGCCACGACACACAAGCCTTCCCTCGTCCCACTCCACGCGCCTACGCCTTGATGCCTTTTTAGGCAACCAGGCTCTCCGGCAATTCCTCCTCGGTTCGTGCGTTAGTTCAGGCATCGTTTGCCCGTATCGGGCATGTGAGTTTGAATTGAGAAGGATGCAACCATGAAACGGATGCTAATTAACGCCACCCAGGCGGAAGAACGCCGCTTGGCGATTGTGGATGGACAAAAACTGCTCGACTACGAGATCGAGATCGAAGGGCGCGAACAGCGCAAAGGCAATATTTACAAGGCGGTGGTCACCCGCGTCGAACCCTCTCTGGAGGCCTGCTTTGTTGACTACGGCGAAGACCGCCACGGCTTTTTGCCCTTCAAGGAAATCTCCCGGCAGTACTTTAAAGAAGGTGTTGCGGTCAACCAGGCGCGCATACAGGACGTGATCCGCGAAGGCCAGGAACTGCTGGTCCAGGTAGAAAAAGAAGAGCGCGGCAACAAAGGCGCGGCGCTGACAACTTATGTGTCGCTGGCCGGTCGCTATGTGGTGCTCATGCCCAACAACCCGCGCGGCGGCGGTGTGAGCCGACGCATTGAAGGCGAAGACCGCAGCGATTTGAAAGAAGCGCTGGACCAGCTGGAATACCCCAACGGCATGAGCATCATCGCCCGCACCGCCGGTATCGGCCGCAGCGCGCCAGAGCTGCAGTGGGACCTGAATTACCTGCTCAAATTGTGGTCAGCGATTGACGGCGCATCCAAGGGCGGCAAAGGCGCATTCCTGATTTACCAGGAATCCAGCCTGGTCATCCGCGCCATCCGCGACTACTTCAACCACGACATCGGCGACATCCTGATCGACACCGACGACGTGTACGACCAGGCGCAGCAGTTCATGGCCCATGTCATGCCCGAGCACGCCGCACGGGTCAAGCGCTACCGTGACGACGCGCCGCTGTTTTCCCGCTTCCAGATCGAGCACCAGATTGAATCGGCCTACGCCCGCACCGTGAACCTGCCGTCCGGCGGCGCCATCGTGATCGACCACACCGAAGCGCTGGTCAGCGTGGACGTGAACTCGGCGCGTGCCATCAAAGGCGGCGATATCGAAGAAACCGCCACCCGCACCAACCTGGAAGCCGCTGACGAAGTAGCACGCCAGATGCGCCTGCGCGATCTGGGCGGTCTGATCGTGATCGACTTTATCGACATGGACGAGAGCCGCAACCGCCGCGAGGTGGAAAGCCGCCTGCGCGACGCCTTGCGCCAGGACCGTGCCCGCGTGCAGTTCGGCACCATCAGCAAGTTCGGCCTCATGGAGATGAGCCGTCAGCGCCTGCGCCCTGCTCTGTCCGAGGGCGCATCCATCCCCTGCCCGCGCTGCGGTGGCTCGGGCCATATCCGTGACACCGAATCGAGCGCGCTGCAAATCCTGCGCATCATCCAGGAGGAGTCGCTCAAGGACAACACCGCATCCGTGCTGTGCCAGGTGCCGGTTGAAGTTGCGTCCTTCCTGCTCAATGAAAAGCGTACCGAAATCGCCAAGATCGAGCTGAAACAACGCATCAACGTGTTGATGGTGCCCAACAAAACATTGGAGACCCCGAACTACCGGCTAGAGCGCCTCAAGCACGACGACCCGCGCCTGGACAACATCGAAGCCAGCTACAAGATGGCGGACGAAATCGAAGACCCCACCGCCTTCACCCGCCGCTCGCAAGAACCGACCAACAAGCAAACCCCGGTGATCAAAGGCGTATTGCCCGATGCACCAGCGCCGCAAGCCGCCCCGCGCGCCGAGGCGGCCCCGCAACCGGCCGCAGCCAAACCGGCACCGGCGGCACGCGCGCCCCAGCCAGCGGCGCCTGCTCCGGCAGCGGCCTCTGGCGGTATGTTCGCTTGGGTCAAGCGCCTATTTGGCAGTGATACCCCCACCCCGGCACCTGCTGCAGCGACACCGGTTGCCAAACGCAACGAATCCGAGCGCAAAGAAGGCGCACAGCGCGGACCACGCCAAAACGACCGCACCGGCGAGCGCTCCGCTGAAGCCGGCGACCGCGACGGACAACGCAACGGTCGCGGCAGCCGCGGCGGACGTGGAACACGCAACACCCGTGGCACGCCCAACGGCGAAGGAATGGACGCAGCCAACAATGCACCACAAGCCGAGCGCGAAGACGGCGGCCCAGGCAACCGCCCACCACGGGAACGTGGCGAGCGCAGTCCCCGGGGCGAGCGCAGCAGCCGCGGCCCGCGCAACGGGCCCCGCACTGATGCAGGCCAAGACGCCGGTCTGGCCAGCGGCAACGCGCAAGATGCAGGCGGCGAAGGCCAACGTCCGCAAGGCGAGGAGCGCGCCGGCGCACGCGATGACGACGGCAGCCAACGCCGGGGCAATGGACGCGGCCAGCGCCGTGGCCCGCGCCGCCAGGACGGTGATGCAACGCCAGATAGTCAAGCCACCCCGCCAGAATCAGTGCTGGCACAGACCCTCGCGCACACAAAAGCAGGCGCAGACCATAACGACGCCGCAACCGGCGATGACATGGGACGTGAGCGCGAGCGCCCCGAGAACGGTGAAGCGCGCGAGCGCCGCAGCCGTGACCGCTACGGACGCGACCGCAATGCCCGTGGCGATCGGCCACCGCGCAACGCAGCCGACATGGGCGAGACCCTGATGGCAATGGTGCCCGGTGCTGTGCCCGATGCCGCGCCCGCCAGTGAATTGCGCAACGAAGCGCCAGCGCAAGCTGTGTCTGCCGAGCCGGTAGCGGCCTATGCGACGCAAGCGAGCGAGCGCACCCCTGTTGCCCCTGCGAGCCCCGCACGCCCATCCGGCATGCCAGCCCTGCAGCCCTTCGCACTGCCTCTGGACACACTGGAAGCCGTAGCGCAGAGCGCCGGACTGCAGTGGGTGAACTCCAAGCCCGAGCTGGTAGCCAGTGCGCAGGCGGCGATTGCAGCCGCCGTGCCGCCGGTGCGTCAGCCGCGCGAGCGCCCAGCGCCTGTGCCGGTCAGCGCAGAGCCTCTGGTTTTGGTGGAAACCCGCCGCGATCTGGCCCACATGCACCTGGCCATCGAAGAAAACACAGCGCCCAAAACGGCAGCGTAAACCGCATGCGCTGAAACAGGCGCAGCAAAAAGGCCGCAAGGGGTAAGCACTTTGCGGCCTTTTTTCGCCCACCTTCTGTGGCGGATATGCACAACATGGGCTTCAGCGCCGAGCCCGCTGCGCCTGGATACGCTCCAAATGGCTCAAAGCCTCGCGCTGCAGAGGGACGCTTTGCAGACCGGCGCTGGCCTGCTTGAAGAAATGCTCGGCTTTACCCCACAAGGACATGCGCAAGCACATGGCACCGGCGAGGTACTGCAGCAAAGGATTGCGGGGGTTGGCCATTTGCGCGTTCTCGATACGTGCCAGCCACACGCTGTCGGGAGCCGCATCGGGTTGACCAAAACCCAGCTCCAAAATCTGCACCAAACGCACCTGTTGATCAGGCGTCAGCGGCGTTCCCGTTTTCAGCAAGCTGTTCCATAGCGGCAGCAACCAGGCGCGGGAAAGGGCACCGTCGCCCCCCAAATCAAGCAAGCGCTGGGCCCCCAGAAGCGCCACGGGTGCGGCTTCTTTTTCTTGCGGCTCCAAACGGGCCCAGGCCTGCTCCAACTGCTGCGCATCGCGCGGCGCGCGCAGCAATTCAGCAGCCAGCGCCTGCGAAATGTTATCCCCGGTGGCACCGCGAAAGGCCTTGTGCTTGATGAGTTGGCGCACGGTCACCAGGGCTTCCAGGTTTTCACCGGCGAGTCTCGCGGTACGGAAACGCAGGCGCAAACTCGCAGCGCGGCGCATCGCGCCTTGGCTGAGTTGCTCCCACCAGGCCCGCGCACCGGCGGCGTCGTTGTCGTCCAGCGACCACCGCGTGGCCCGCAAAAACAATCCGTCAAGGGCATCCGTCGCACGGCGCCGGCGCATGGCCTGCAAGGCAGTCTGTAGATGCTGGTCGCGCTCTGTCTGTTTTTGCAGCGCATGCTGGGCTTCAGCCGCCAACATGTGGATCGCCGCCAGCACCGAATCCGCTTGCGGCGCGGCATCACCTTCGCCAGTCTCCATCAAGGCCCGCTGCAACTTGTCCGCAGCCAGCAGGCTATCGCTGGCGCGCACATAGCGCCCACCTGCCATACTGAAAAGGGCATCCACCAGATGGCCCTGGATGGCCCGCTCGCGTTGCTGCGCACGCCAGCGCCGCGCCTGCTCGGGCAAACCGCTGAGCGTTGCGGCGGTACCCAGCACCAGATGCACCAGCACGAAAGCGAGGATCAGGGCCAGCAACACCAAGTTGAGCGAGAGGTCGATCCGGTACGGCGGCCAGAAAACCGTGACCGTGCCCGGGTTGGTACTGACAAACAAGGCCCCACCCGCGGCCACCGCAAACAGAACCAGCAACCAAATCACAACGCGCATGGCGCTCGCCCTAGTGTCCGGCCGCAGCGGCGGCAAGGGCTGCGAGGGTCTCGTCCACGCGGGGTTGCTCAAACGTTCCGAACTCGGTCTGCATCTGCTTCACCAGCGCCAGGGCCGTTTGCGTGTTGCGGGCGCCGGGATCGAAGTAACGCCCAATGGTTGCCGCCGTGAGCTTCAGATCCGATCGCACCGCATCGACCTGCCGCGCCAACAAGCCGAGCCGCGCATTGAGTACGCGCAGCTTCAGGTTCTCCCGCACAAAAAATGACTGCTCCGGCGACAGCAAAACCGCTTGCGGGTCGTTGATCCGGCTCACCCGCACCAAATCTTTCAGCTCGGTCTGGACAGACTGCAACAAGCGCTCGCCCCATTGCACCACGGCCTCCGTGGGGGTTCGCGCCAACTTCGGCTTGTCCAGCACCTTGGGTGGGGGCGCGTTGGCCAGCGGAATCTCATCAATCAGCAGCGCCAATTCGTCCATCTTCACCAGCAAAGCCGGGGTATCGACGAGGGCCATACTTTTGAGGCGTGCCAGGTCTTTTGCCACCGCGCGCTGGACCCGGGCCAAGCGCGGTTGCGCAGCGCGCGCGAGGCGCAGATCAACAGCCTGCAAAGTGAGTACGACCGGCTCCATGCTGCCGGTTAACTGGGCCTGCTGCTGCGCCAAAGCGAGCGCTGACTCCATGTCTACCAGTAGGTTCTCGTCGCGGGCGCGCGACAGGCTCTGCATCAGCTCCTCCAACTGGCTGCGCTGCAAAGCCACTTCGGCCAGCCGCTGATCAAACAAAGCGACCTTGGCGGCGCTGTCCACCGCCACATCTTGCGCCTGGCGGGCGGTGACCAGCGCCTGGTTGGCGCTTAAACCGGCCTCCGAACTCTGGCGGGCCAATTGGATCTGGATGTTGTCGAGCTTTTGCCACAGCAAGCCGCTAGAAACCAGCGCCAGTGCCAGCAAAACCCAGATAGCCAGCCGCAAGCCACGCTGCAAGGTGGTGGACCGACCCTCCAACGGGGGGGATTCTGGGCTACTCATGGAATTGATTCTATCGACGCAAGCACATCGGCCAGCCCCGGGCGCGTGAGGTATACGGTGCCAAAGCCCGCCGCGCGGGCAGCCTTGGCAATGCGCGGATGGGTCGCCAGCGCCACGCTGCCAGACCAAGCCGATTGCCCAGGTCCTGCGCTATCGCGCCAAGGCGCAGGGGCACTGTGCGTCAAGGCCTGCAGATGCGCCACGCATTCCGAGCTGCTGAATAACCAGACCGCACCGTCATCGCGTGCCCTTGCCGCCTGCGCATACTCCGCATCGGTCCACTGTGGCGCGCCGCGCACGTAGGCCAGCAACCACCCGACACTGCCGCCGGCCGACTCCACCTGCTCAGCCAGCCACTCGCGGCCTATACCGGTAGATAGGCCAGTGGATGCGGGTGGCGAAACAGGTGACAAAGCGTCCGCGCGCCCGCCGCGCACCACCAACAATTGAAAGCCGCTGCCCACTTGGGACCGCACCTGTTCCCACAGCGATTCCGAATCAAATTGTTCGGCTTGCGCATCCGGCGCGTCGATCAAATGGGTCGGCACCGCCGCCGATTCCAAAGCCTTTGCGCTGGCAGGTCCCGGAACCCAGGCGCGCGGCGCATGCGCATCTTGCGGCCACTGCATGTCCGCCGGACGCTGGGCGAAAAAAGCATCGATCGCATTGGCGCTGACAAACATCAGCGCGTTCCACTGACCCAGCTCTGCCCAGGCGGCGCGCAAGGCGTGCGCATCGGGTGCGGGGTGGATCGATAAACAGGGCAGCAGCACAACCGGGTGGCCTGCAGCCTGCAGCGCCTGCTGCCAGGCGACCGCCTGCGCGGCGGGACGGGTGATAACAATCGGGCGCCGGTGGCTGCTGCCCACGGCCCCGGGGACGCTCACTGTCCCGGCCCGACGCGGGCGCGCAGTTCCAGCGCAACCGCTTCGCCCAGGCGTAACGCGTCTTGCAGCGTCTGCACCGGTGCCGTGCCCGCGCTGCGAATCAAGGGCACCTTGCCTTCCGGGTCACCCCAGACTGCGCGCAAGGACAGACTGCTGCCCTGCCAGACCGCAAACGCGGCCAGCGGCATCGAGCAACTGCCACCCATGATGCGACTGACCGTGCGCTCAGCGCTGACCGCCAACATGGTCGGCAGGTGGCCCAGCGGAGCCAAGGCGGCATGCACGTCGTCGCGCTGTCCGTACACCTCAATACCCAGGGCGCCTTGACCGGCCGCAGGCAGCATCTCTTCGGGCTCGAATACCGCCCGAATGCGGCTCTCCAGACCCAGACGCTTCAGGCCGGCTGCTGCCAGAACAATGCCGTCATACAAGCCGTCATCGAGCTTTTTCAAGCGGGTATCCAGATTGCCACGCAAGGGCTCATAGCGCAGATCGGGGCGCAGCGCTTGCAACAAGGCCACGCGGCGCAGGCTGGAGGTTCCCACGACGCCGCCGACGGGCAGATCTTGCAGCGTGGCATAGCGGCTCGAAACCCAGGCATCACGCGGATCTTCGCGCTCCATCACGCAGGCAATCACAAAGCCTTCGGGCAACTCCATGGGTACGTCTTTGAGCGAATGCACCGCCAGGTCCGCACGCCCGTCTTCCAGCGCGGTTTCCAGTTCTTTGACGAACAAGCCTTTGCCTCCGACTTTGCTCAGGGTCCGGTCCAGAATCTGATCGCCTTTGGTGGTCATGCCCAGCAATTCGCTGGCATGTCCCAATGCGCCCAGGCGGGCTTGCAAATGTTCGGCTTGCCAGAGCGCCAGGCGGCTCTCGCGGGTGGCGATGGTGAGGTGTCGCAAAGTCGTAACCTGTTAGTAATGGGGAGAGGGATAGAGACGATTCGGGATGCTAGCATGTGCGGATGAGAACCTCTGCCCCCCCCAGCACTGCGGCGGCGCGCCGCAAAGATGATGAACGGCCCATGGTGGAAGACATACGCCTGCTCGGCCGAATTTTGGGCGATGTAATCCGCGAGCAAGACGGAGTTGCAAGCTTCGAATTGGTGGAGCGGATTCGCACCCTGTCGGTAGCCTTTCGCCGCCACGCCGACCACGAGGCCGACCGGGCCTTGAAGAAGCTGCTCAAAGGCCTGAGTGCCGACCAGACGGTCAGCGTGATACGCGCCTTCACCTACTTCAGCCATCTGGCCAATCTGGCCGAAGACCGCCACCAAATCCGCCGCCTGGCGCACGACGAGCGCGCTGGTCTGGCGCAAGAGGGCAGCTTGGAGCAGGCCATGGCGCATCTGCGCGCCGCAGGCATTGGTGGCAAAACCATTGCCAAAACCCTGGCGCACAGCTTTATCTCGCCGGTGCTCACAGCCCACCCCACCGAGGTGCAGCGCAAAAGCATTTTGGATGCCGAGCGGGATATCGCCAAACTGCTCCATGCGCGCGACGACATCCGCCTGCACGGCGCAGCCAGCCCTAGCGGCAAAGACGCGCTGACCCCGCGCGAACTGGCGGCCAATGAGGCGCAAATCCGCGCCCGGGTCATGCAACTGTGGCAAACGCGCCTGTTGCGCTACAGCAAGCTGACCGTGGCCGACGAGGTGGAAAACGCGCTGAGCTATTACGAATCCACCTTTCTGCGCGAGATCCCGAAAATCTACGCCGACATCGAGCAGACCCTGGGCCAACCGGTTCCGCACAGCTTTTTGCGCATGGGCCAGTGGATCGGCGGTGACCGCGACGGCAACCCCAATGTGAGCGCGCAGACCTTGGAATACGCCTTGCGCCGCCAAAGCGAAGTGGTGCTGCGCCACTACCTGACCGAGTTGCATTACCTGGGCAGCGAGTTGTCGGTGTCAGCCCTCTTGGCCCAATTCAGTCCGCAGATGCAGGCGCTGGCCGAGCGCAGCCCGGACCGCAACGCCCACCGTACCGACGAGCCCTACCGGCGCGCGCTGATCGGCATGTACGCGCGCTTGGCAGCAACCTTACAGACCCTGACCGGAACCGAGGCGATGCCCCACGCCGTGGCCCCGCAAAACCCGTACGACTTGCCGGAAGAACTGGCTGATGATTTGCGCACCATCGAGCAGTCTCTGTACGAACACCACGGCAGCGCCCTGACGACGCAGCGCTTGCGCCCGCTGATCCGCGCGGTCGAGGTGTTCGGCTTTCATCTGGCCACCGTGGACTTGCGCCAAAGCTCAGACAAACACGAGGCGGTGGTGGCCGAGCTGCTGCGCGCAGCCCGCATCACGCCCGACTACAGCGCCTTGGACGAATCGGCAAAACGCACCCTGCTGACAGGTCTGCTGAACGACGCGCGCGCACTGCGTGTGCGCGGCACCGAGTACTCCGCCCATGCCCAGAGCGAGCTGGCGATTTTTGAAATGGCGCGTCACATGCGCCAGCGCTTCGGCCACCAAGCCATCCGCCACTACATCATCAGCCACACGGAGAGCGTGAGCGATTTGCTGGAGGTCTTGCTGCTGCAAAAAGAAGCCGGCCTGCTGCGCGGAACGCTGGACGCCGACGCGGTATGCGACCTGATTGTGGTACCGCTGTTTGAGACGATAGAAGACCTGCGCAACGCAGCGCCCATCATGCGCGGCTTCTACGCCCTGCCCGGCATTGCCGACCTGGTGGAGCGCAGCGGCGCGGAGCAGGACATCATGCTGGGCTACTCCGACAGCAACAAAGACGGCGGCATCTTCACCAGCAACTGGGAGCTGTACCGGGCTGAAATTGCACTGGTCGAGCTGTTTGATGAGCTGGGCACCCAGCGCGCGCCGGTGCAACTGCGCATGTTCCATGGACGCGGCGGCACAGTGGGACGCGGCGGCGGTCCGAGCTACCAAGCCATATTGGCCCAACCGCCGGGCACGGTACGCGGGCAGATCCGCCTGACCGAGCAGGGCGAGGTCATTGGCTCCAAATACGCCAACCCCGCCATCGGCCGGCGCAACCTGGAAACCTTGGTCGCCGCGACGCTGGAAGCCACGCTGCTGCAAGCCACCAAACCGGCACCCAAACGTTTCTTAGCGGCAGCAGCGCAGCTGTCTGAGCACAGCATGGCAGCCTACCGCGCGCTGGTCTACGAGACCGAGGGCTTTAGCGACTATTTTTTCGGCGCTACGCCGCTGCGCGAAATCACCGAGCTCAACATCGGCTCGCGCCCGGCCTCTCGTAAAGCCACGCAGGCGATTGAAGACCTGCGCGCGATTCCATGGGGCTTCAGCTGGGGCCAATGCCGCCTGACTTTGCCGGGGTGGTTTGGCTTTGGTGCGGCGGTCCATACCTTTTTGCATGGCATCGATGGCGCAGCCGTTGCGGCGCAAGTCAAGGAACGCACCGCGCTGCTGCAAAGCATGCAAAAGCAGTGGCCGTTTTTCCAGACCCTGCTCTCGAATATGGACATGGTGATGGCAAAAAGTGACCTGGCGCTGGCCGCGCGTTATTCCGAGCTGGTGCCTGACGCGCGCTTGCGTAAGCGCATTTTTCACGCCATTGATGCCGAGTGGCACCGCACCGCCGACGCGCTGGCCTTGATCACCGGCAACAAACAACGCCTGGCCGGTAACCCCGGGCTGCAACGCTCCATCCACCACCGCTTCCCCTATATTGACCCGCTGCACCATTTGCAGGTGGAGTTGGTGCGGCGTTACCGGTCCGGCCAAACCGATGAGCGGGTGCAGCGCGGTATCCATATTTCGATCAACGGGATTGCGGCGGGCCTGCGCAACACGGGCTGAGGCTGGGCGCGGCAGGCCGAGGGCCGCGCCTTAAAATTGCCCGATGACAAACCAACTCGACAAAAAGTCCCAGGCCTGGTCGGCGCTGTTCTCGGAACCCGTCAGCGAGTTGGTGCAGCGCTACACCTCCAGCGTCAACTTTGACAAGCGGCTGTGGCAAGCCGATATCGAGGGCAGCCTGGCGCACGCGGGCATGCTGGCGGCGCAGGGCATCATCGGCGCCCAGGATCTGGCCGACATCGAGCGCGGCCTGGCGCAGATTAGCCATGAAATCCGCAGCGGACAGTTTGAATGGAAGCTGGCGCTGGAAGACGTGCACCTCAATATCGAGGCACGCCTCACCCAACTGGTGGGCGACGCGGGCAAGCGCTTGCACACCGGGCGCTCCCGCAACGACCAGGTCGCAACCGACGTGCGCCTGTGGTTGCGCAGCGAGATCGACACCATCTCCCAGTTGTTGCACGGCCTGCAAACCGCTCTGCTGAATCTGGCCGAACAGCACACGCAAACCATCATGCCCGGCTTCACCCACCTGCAGGTGGCGCAACCGGTGAGCTTTGCGCACCACCTGCTGGCCTATGTGGAAATGTTTTCACGGGATGCCGAACGCATGGCCGAGGTGCGGGCCCGCACCAACCGGCTGCCGCTGGGATCGGCCGCGCTGGCAGGGACCAGCTACCCGCTGGACCGCGAACAGGTAGCTCGGGCGCTGGGCATGGTGGACGCACACGGCGCGCCGCAACTGTGCCGCAACAGCCTGGACGCGGTGAGCGACCGCGACTTCGCCATCGAGTTCACCTCGGCATCCGCCCTGTGCATGGTGCATATCAGCCGCCTGAGCGAAGAGCTGGTGCTGTGGATGAGCCAGAACTTTGCCTTCATCGGCCTGGCCGACCGCTTCACCACCGGCAGCTCCATCATGCCGCAGAAGAAAAACCCAGATGTGCCGGAACTGGCGCGGGGCAAGACCGGCCGCGTGGTCGGACACCTCATGGGGCTGATCACCCTGATGAAGGGTCAGCCCCTGGCCTACAACAAAGACAACCAGGAAGACAAAGAGCCTCTGTTCGACACCGTGGACACGCTGCAGGACACGCTACGCATATTCGCGGAGATGATGGGCGGCGTCACGGTCCACGCCCCGGCCATGCAAGCCGCCGCCGCACGCGGCTATGCCACCGCCACCGATCTGGCCGATTACCTGGTGAAAAAAGGCCTGCCCTTTCGCGACGCCCACGAGGTGGTGGCCCACGCGGTCAAATCCGCGCAAGCGCAAGGCATCGAGCTGTCTGCGCTGTCCCTGGACGCGCTGCGCGGGTTCAACCCTTCCATCGGACCCGATGTTTTTGAAGTTTTGAGCCTGAACGGCTCGCTGCAAGCCCGCAACACGGTGGGCGGAACCGCCCCGCAACAGGTGCAACTCGAAATTGCACGGCACCGGCAACGCTTGTTGTAACCGGCCTTCCCCCGGGTCAGGCGCTCCGGCCCGGATCCCCCATTTCCCAGAAATTTTCTCGTCCGCCCTTGAATCGGCGTCGTCTGCCCTTATCATTAGCACTCGCGGAAGTTGAGTGCTAACAACACAGCTGACTTCCTTCTATGCGAATGCCGCCCAGTCCGGGCGGTACCCTATTTCAGTAACCTTTAGGAGATTCTTTATGAAACTGCGCCCCTTAGCAGACCGCGTGATCGTCAAGCGCGTGGAGAGTGAGACCAAAACCGCTTCCGGCATCGTGATTCCCGACAACGCGGCTGAGAAGCCCGATCAGGGCGAAGTCCTGGCTGTGGGCCCTGGCAAGCGCAATGACAAAGGCGAATTGGCCGCCCTGACCGTCAAGGTTGGTGACCGCGTTCTGTTCGGCAAATACAGCGGCCAGACCGTCAAGGTCGACGGCGACGAGCTGTTGGTCATGAAAGAAGACGATTTGTTCGCAGTGGTTGAGAAGTAATTTCTCCCGCAAACAATCCATTAATTAACTGAATCTGGAGTCCTAAACATGGCAGCAAAAGACGTAATTTTCGGCGGCGAAGCCCGCGCACGCATGGTCGAGGGTGTGAACATCCTGGCCAACGCAGTCAAAGTAACCCTGGGCCCTAAAGGCCGTAATGTGGTGCTGGAGCGCTCTTTCGGCGCCCCCACCGTGACCAAGGACGGTGTGTCCGTGGCCAAGGAAATCGAACTCAAAGACAAACTGCAAAACATGGGCGCGCAGATGGTCAAGGAAGTTGCTTCCAAAACCTCTGACAACGCGGGCGACGGCACCACCACGGCCACCGTGCTGGCCCAAGCCATCGTGCGCGAAGGCATGAAATATGTAGCCGCCGGTATGAACCCGATGGACCTGAAGCGCGGTATCGACAAGGCCGTAACAGCCCTGATCGCAGAGCTGCAAAAAGCTTCTAAGGCCACCACCACCACCAAAGAGATCGCCCAAGTCGGTTCGATCTCTGCAAACAGCGATTCCAGCATTGGCGACATCATCGCCAAGGCCATGGACAAAGTGGGCAAAGAAGGCGTGATCACCGTGGAAGACGGCAAATCGCTGGACAACGAACTCGACATCGTCGAAGGCATGCAGTTTGACCGCGGCTACCTGTCGCCCTACTTCATCAACAACCCTGAGAAGCAAGCCGCTTTGCTGGACAACCCTTTCGTGCTGCTTGTACGACAAGAAAATCAGCAACATCCGCGACCTGCTGCCCACGCTGGAGCAAGTGGCCAAAGCCGGCCGTCCGCTGCTGATCGTTGCTGAAGACGTCGAAGGCGAAGCCCTGGCGACTTTGGTGGTCAACACCATCCGTGGCATCTTGAAAGTGGTCGCCGTCAAAGCCCCTGGCTTTGGTGACCGCCGCAAAGCCATGCTCGAAGACATCGCCATCCTGACCGGCGGCAAAGTCATCGCTGAAGAAATCGGCCTGACCCTGGAAAAAGTCACTTTGGCTGATCTGGGCTCTGCCAAGCGCATCGAAGTGGGCAAAGAAAACACCATCATCATCGACGGTGCAGGTGCCGCTGCTGACATCGAAGCCCGCGTCAAGCAAATCCGCGTGCAAATCGAAGAAGCGACCAGCGACTACGACCGCGAAAAACTGCAAGAGCGCGTGGCCAAATTGGCCGGCGGTGTTGCCGTGATCAAGGTTGGCGCTGCCACCGAAGTCGAAATGAAAGAGAAAAAAGCCCGCGTAGAAGACGCCCTGCACGCAACCCGCGCTGCCGTGGAAGAAGGCATCGTGGCTGGTGGTGGCGTAGCGCTGCTGCGCGCCCGCCAAGCTGCTGGCGCGATCAAGGGCGACAACGCTGACCAAGAAGCCGGTATCAAGCTGGTGCTCAAGGCGGTGGAGTCTCCCCTGCGCGAAATTGTGTACAACGCCGGTGGCGAGCCTTCCGTGGTCGTCAACGCTGTGTTGGCCGGTAAAGGCAACTACGGCTTCAATGCAGCCAATGACACCTATGGCGACATGATCGAAATGGGTATTCTGGATCCCACCAAAGTGACCCGCACTGCTTTGCAAAACGCAGCGTCTGTGGCCGGTTTGATGCTGACCACCGAAGCCATGATTGCTGAAGCCCCGAAAGACGACGCTCCTATGGGCGGCGGCATGGGCGGCGGCGATATGGGCGGCATGGGTGGAATGGGCGGCATGGGTATGTAAACCCAGGTCGGCTTGCTGCGGCCCGCAAGGGCTGCATCACCGCACAACAAAAGCCCCGCAGGACACGCGTCCTGCGGGGCTTTTTTCATGAACAGGCCATCGCACAGACCTGTACGCAAAAGGTATATGAGCAATATATATGCCACTAATAGTTAGAATTTGGGGATGTCCCGGCCATGCATCCACATCCTGCTTCAGGCCTGCGCTACGGCCTTGGCCATGGCTGCAGTGGCACCCAGCGCCTCGGCTACCGACGGACCAAGGCCCCGCGTCGGACTGGTGCTAGGGGGCGGTGGCGCCCGTGGCGCGGCGCATGTGGGGGTGCTGAAAAAGTTGCAGGAGTTGCGGATACCGGTGGACTGCGTAGCCGGCACCAGTATGGGCGGACTGGTCGCTGGCGCCTTCAGTTCAGGCCTCTCGCCCGCCGAGATGCAAACTGCGCTGAAAGAGGCCGACTGGCGCGACATGTTCCGCGACAGCGCCAGCTATGCCGACTTCACGCCGAGGCTCAAGGGCTTTTCGCAAAGCTACATCCCCGGCAGCGAGGGCGGCATCAAAAATGGCACGCTGCAATTTCCCTCCGCTGTACTGAGCGGGCAAAAAATCAAATTCTTCATTGACCGGCTGGTGCGCGCCAACGCCGCGCCGCAACGCGTGGAAGGCCAGCCCCTGCCACTGGCGCTGGTGACAACCGATATCGTGACCGGTGAGACACGGGTCTGGCGCAGCGGCGATCTGGCCACCTTGATGCGCGCCACCATGTCGGTGCCCGGGCTGATGGCGCCGGTGAAGTACGAAGGACTCAGCCTGGTGGACGGCGGCTTGGTCGACAACGTGCCCATCGCCCAGGTGCAGCAACTGTGCCAGCCCGACGTCGTGATTGCGGTCAACGTGGGCTCGCCCTTGCTCAAAGCCGAAGACATCGATGCATCCCCACTGGCCGTTACCGGGCAAATGATCAATTTGTTGACTGAGCAGAATGTGACCAAGTCGCTGGCCCTTCTGCGCCCCGGGGTTGATATCTATATCCGGCCCGGCCTGGACGGGATAAGGTCGGGCGACTTCGAACGCAGCGACGAAACCATCGCCCGGGGTTACGCGGCCGCAGCCGCCGCCGAGCCGGAATTGCGCCGCCTGGCGGTCAGCGAAGAACACTATGCGGTTTGGCTGCGTAGCACCAGCCGCCAACCGCTGCCCGACACCACGGTGCAGGCCATCCGTGCGACCGGCCTGCCGCCCAAGCAAGCCCGGGTGCTTACCGAGAAACTGGACACCAAACCCGGCGCAACGCTGAACGTGCAGACCCTGGAAAATGATTTGCTCAAGGCCTACGGCGAGGGCCGGTATAGCAATGTGGCGTACCAGCTGGTGCGCGAGCCGGAGTCGGAGTCCGGAGCCACTGCACTGAACATTGTGGCCACCGAAAAGCCATGGGGCCCCGACCTGGTGCGCGCGGGCATCAACTTCTCCTGGGGTAGCAGCGAAGAAGCCCGCTACAACGTGCGGGCGGCTTACCACCAGACCCAGCTCAACGGCGATGGCGGCGAGCTGCTGCTCACCGGTCAGATCGGCTCCGACAACGCACTGGGTGCTGACCTCTACCAGCCGCTGGACGCCGCCTCGCCCTGGTTTGTGCAGTCCCAGGGTTTTCTGCGCTCGCGTTCGGCCGATCTGTACCAAAACGGCACGGCGCAGGCGCGCTTCAGGGTGAACGCCGCCGAGATCAACGGGGGGCTGGGCCTGAACCTGGGGCGCTACGGGGTCTTGAAGTCAGGTCTGTTGCAACGCAGCCAAAGTGCCGAAGCCACCATAGGGTCCAGCAGCCTGCTGGGCGACAAGACCACCGTCGACAACACTGCCTGGTTTGTATCGGCCGATCTGGACCGGTTCAACAGCCCGTTCTTCCCCACCGCCGGTTGGCGCGCCCGTCTGACGCAAACGCAAGCCTCGGACTACACCAAACTCGACGGCAGCTACGCGCAGTCCTTCAGCCTCGGTGCCTACGTGTTGACCGGGCGCATGGCATTCACCCGCGCCACCGACGGCACCCTGCCTATCAGCGACAGCGCGTCGCTGGGCGGAACCAACCATCTCTCAGGTCTGGCCTCCGGGCAGGTCGTGGGCTCCGACATGCGCTACCTGGGCCTGCGCTCCGAAAAAATAATCGGCCGGATGCCACTGGGTATGCGCGGCGACTTGCGCTTGGGGCTGTCGTATGAGGCGGGCTCCATGCAACAGCGCTATTCGGAAACGCAGGGCAGCGGCATCATTCACTCTTCGGGGGTCTACCTTGGGGGCGAAACCCCCTTGGGGCCGCTGTATCTGGGCCTTGCCAAAGCCAGCGATAACGATGCGCGCCTCTTCCTTTTTCTGGGCAACCCGTGAGGCAGGGCCTATTCCATCCCTGCCGTCTGAGCGTGCGCCAAGGACTGAAAAGCACTTATTTTTGGTTACCATCGCTGCGACCCGGCCAGAGAGCATGGGGAGGACTCTTTCCACAACCCTTTTACGGAGGCGATCGACTATGAATTTATACCACCCGTTGCGCCCGACTGGCCCTGGCATTTTCAGTATCTTGGAGCGGCATCACCGTGGCCCAGGCCCAAGGCGATCCGGTGGTATTGACGATCAACGCTCCAGCGGCGGCTGCCCCCTCGGTGGTCACCTTCAATATCAAACGCATCAAAAGTTTGCCGCAGCGAACTTTTGTCACGAAAACCCCTTGGTACAAAGACCCCGTCAAATTCACAGGACCCTTGCTGCGCGATGTGTTGGCGGCAGCCAAGGTCAAGGGGGACGTGATCAACGCCGTCGCACTGGATGACTACCAGGCAAAAATTCCCTTTTCAGATGCAAGCGAATACGACGTGATCTTGGCCCACCAGATGGATGGCAAAACCCTGACGGCCAAAGACAAAGGCCCCTTGTTTGTGGTGTATCCCTACGACAGCAAAGCGGAGTTGCAGGCCGTGCGTTTTTACGAGCGCTCCATTTGGCAACTGAAGGCCCTTCGGGTCGAGTGACACTGTCATGGCAGCCGGTTTGAAGAAACTTCCCTACAGGCCGCCCGTTCTGATTATTTTTTCGGTGCTGATCGCGCTGGTGATGGTGATCTTGCTGGGTTTTGAGTGGGAGCAGCGACAGACCGTCAAAGAGCAGGGCAGCAAGCAGATCGACTTCTTGATGGCACCGGCTTTTTTGCTGGACCGCGAGTTTGTCCGTTTTACCAACAGCATCGAAGGCTTTCTGGAAGCCCGCCCCTCGCACCCGGAGGACGAGCTGCGTATGCGACTGAACATTTTTTTGAGTAAGGTGCAGGTGATCCGTGAATCGCCGGGCACTGCGCTGATGCTGGAGGATGCCAAGGTCGGACAGTCCGTGGCTCAGTTGGCGGCTTTTGGGCAACGGGCGGAGCGCGCCTTGTCCAGCACCCAGCCGGACGTGCGAGAGCTGCAGCTACTCTTGACCGAGATGCGGGCTTTTACCGCCGATTCCTTGGCCATGGCGAATGACGCCTACATCCTGGGAACGGGGCTGCTCGAGACGCAAAACCAAACCTTGCTCCGCAATAACCTGCAGATTCTTTTACTCACCGGCGGACAGTTATTGCTTTTGGTGATTTTGGCCTGGGGTTTGATGTGGCGCAGCCGGATCCAGCAACGGGAAGAGAAAGCCCTGTTGCTGCACAACGCGGCCTTAGAAGAAGCCCGCATGGTGGCAGACCAGGCAAATCTGAGCAAGGGTATTTTTCTGGCCAATATGAGCCACGAGTTGCGCACGCCCTTCAACGGCGTCATGGGTCTCCTGTGTTTGTTGTCGAAAACCCCGCTGAGTCCCGAGCAGGCCGACTTGGTCAAAGTGGCCAACGATTCAGCCCAGCATTTGTCGCGTTTGCTCAACGATACCTTGGACTTGTCTTCCCTGGAGGCGGGCAATGTCACCTTCACGATGGAGCCGGTTCACCTCGCGGGGTTTTTGCGCTCCATTGAAGCCATCTTTAGACCGCTGGCTGAGCAGAAAAATTTGCAGTTTGAAATCACCAACACCATCAGCGAAGACGTCTGGATCGAGACTGATAGCACGCGCTTGCGGCAAATCCTGTTCAACCTTTTGCACAACGCCTTCAAATTCACGCCAGCAAGGCCGGGTTGCGCTGGTCGTCCGCAAGGTTGACGATGCGGACCAGCCATGGCTGGAGCTGGATGTAGAGGACAGCGGGATCGGGATGGACGAGCAGTCGCTGGGCCAATTGTTCCAGCGGTTTTTCCAGGTGGACTCCGGGCTTTCGCGTCAGTTTTCCGGCGCCGGTTTGGGGTTGCACATATCGCTGGCGCTGGCGCGTCGCTTCAAAGGCGACATCACGGTTCAAAGCAAGGTATCGATGGGCTCGCTGTTCACGGTGCGGCTGCCCTTGACGGTTGTGGAAGCGCCTGCCGCGAACACAGGCAATCGAGTCACATCCCTAGGGGTCGCAGATCCTGCGCGCGGTGTCCGTATCCTGGTCGCGGAGGACCACCCGGTCAACCAAAAATTCATGTCCCTGCTGCTGCAACGACTGGGCCACACCGCAACGCTATGCGAAAACGGCGAAGTGGCCTTGGATGCATTCCACACAGGTGATTACGAGTTGGTTTTAATGGATATCCACATGCCGGTGATGGACGGTCTGGCCGCCACACGGGCTATCCGCGCATTGCCTGGGCCCCGGTCCCAAGTGCCCATCATCGCTTTGACGGCGGACGTGTTGCAAGAGGCCCGCGATCAGGCCAGGGCCGCTGGCGTCGATGCCTTCATCACCAAGCCGGTCACGCAAGAAGATTTAGAAGCTGCCATGGCCGCCGTGCTCGCGCGCGCCAAGTCGTCCGAGCTGTAAGTTGCGAACTGATACGGCACCTTAGCGCATTCACACGTTAACGCGCCAGCGCCTTGAGCGCCAGCTTGATCCCCTCACTCACACCCACATCAGCGGGCAAGGCTTTGAGCGCCAGCGCCGCTTCTTTGTCGTTGTAACCCAAAGCAATCAGGGCCTGCAAGATGTCGGACTGCGCCGGGCTGCCGCTGGCGGCAACTGCCCCAATGTCGGCACCGAGTTTGCCTTTGAGCTCCAGCAGCAGGCGCTCCGCAGTTTTCTTGCCAATGCCCGGCACCTTGGTCAGACGCGCACTGTCCTGCAAGGTCACGGTTTGCGCCAACTCGGCCACGCTCAGACCCGACAGCACCGCCAGCGCCATGCGCGGCCCCACGCCGGTGATTTTGATCAGCTCGCGAAAGGCCTCGCGCTCGGCATGCGTGGCAAAACCGTAGAGAATTTGCGCGTCCTCACGCACCACAAAATGGGTCAGCAGCGTCACGCGCTGTCCGCTGGCGGGCAGGTTGTAAAAAGTGCTCATGGGCACCTGCACCTCGTAGCCCACGCCGTTGCAGTCGACGATGACCTGCGGCGGGTTTTTGTCGCTCAAGATGCCAGTCAGTTTGCCAATCATGGGGGTTCCCGGGTAAGTCCTATCATCGGTGCTTCGCCACCGGCCCGCAGGCCACAGGCGCAGGCTGTGAGGGATTATCGACCTTGGTACTCAGACATCTTTTTTCGCCGCTGAACAACACCCGCTTAGGCCATTTGTGCGGCCCCACCGACGCCCATTTGCGCACCGTGGAAGCGGCGCTGGGTGTGCGGATTTCGCACCGGCATGAGCAATTCAAGGTCGAGGGTTCCAAAGCCCCGGCACACCGGGCCATGGAAGTCCTGCAAGCCCTGTATGAGATATCCGCCCGCCCCATCGATGCAGAGACCGTGCAACTGATGCTCAGCGGCGAGGCGCAAGAGTCTGACGCCGACGGCCCCAGCCTGGCCACGCGCCGCGCCGATCTCAAACCCCGCAGCAGCAACCAGGCCCGCTACCTGGACAACATCGCCAGCCACGACATCACCATCGGCATCGGCCCGGCCGGTACCGGCAAGACCTATCTGGCCGTGGCCGCTGCGGTGGATGCGCTGCAACGCAACGCGGTACAACGCATCATCCTCACCCGCCCGGCGGTGGAAGCCGGTGAGCGCCTGGGCTTTTTGCCCGGTGACCTCAACCAGAAAGTCGACCCCTATTTGCGTCCGCTGTATGACGCGCTGTACGACCTGATGGGTTTTGATCAAGTACACAAAGCCTTTGAGCGCCAGGCGCTGGAAATCGCGCCGCTGGCCTTTATGCGCGGGCGCACGCTCAACAACGCTTTTGTCATCCTGGACGAAGCGCAAAACACCACGCCCGAGCAAATGAAGATGTTTTTGACGCGCGTGGGCTTTGGCACCAAGGCGGTGATTACCGGCGACGTCAGCCAGATCGACCTGCCCAAAGCCCAGCTCAGCGGCCTGATTGACGCCGAGCGCACGCTGCGCCGCATCGACGGCATTGCCATCACCCACCTCACCAGCGCCGACATCGTGCGGCATCCGCTGGTGGCGCGCATTGTGGACGCCTACGACGCCGTGGCGCGCCTGGAATCCGACATCAGCGATGTACCGCAGATGCCCCCCGAGCCGCCGCGCAGCGACCTGCCCAAAACCCGCTCGCCCCGGCTGCGGGCGATGCCGCGCTAAGCCGGAACACGCGCGCGCCATGCTGCCCCCCTTGCGCCTGTCCTTGCAATTCGCCCGGCTGGCAACGCCCGGCCCGCACCGCGCCGCCCTGCCCCGCCAAAGCGTGGCCCGCTGGATCCGCCGCTCTTTGGCAGGGGAAGCAGAAATCACCGTGCGCATCGTCGACGAAGCCGAAGGCCTGGCGCTGAACACCGCCTACCGCAAGCAAGACCACGCCACCAACGTGCTGACCTTTGACTACAGCCGCGAACCCGTGGTCTGCGCCGACCTGGTCTTGTGCGCGCCCGTGGTGGCGCGCGAGGCGCTGGAGCAAGGCAAAACCCTGCGAGCCCACTACACCCACCTCATCGTCCACGGCACCCTGCACGCCCAAGGCTGGGACCACATCAAGGCAGCGCAAGCCCGCGCCATGGAAGCGCGGGAGGTGGAGATACTGGCGGGCTTGGGTGTGCGCAATCCGTATTGAAGGGCCTTCAAGGCCCGAGGCGCACCGACCTGGCGTCAGGCACCCCTATTCGGAAATAGCCGGCGCATCCGCCACGGCGTTGAAGCCGGCCAGACGGCGGATGCCGTTGAACGTCTTTTGGTAATGGCGTTCGCTCAGGGAGTTTTCGGTCACTTTTTTGAGCACTGACGAGGCATGTACAAAGCGCCCGTCTCCGACGTACACGCCGACGTGGGAGTTTTGTTTGCCCGTGGTGTTGAAAAACACCAGGTCGCCGACTTGGATGTCGCGCAGCTGCACCGGCACACCCAGCTTGGCCATCTTGGCCGCTTGGTGGGGCAGATCGGCCAGCCCCAAGCGTTGCCAGATTTGCTTGATCAGCCCGCTGCAATCCAAGCCGGTATCTTGGGAGCTGCCGCCCAGGCGGTAGCGGGTTCCCATAAAGTCATTGGCAATGCGCTTCAGGCGCTGGTCCCAGCCCGGGGCTGGCGGTGGGGACTCGACGCCACTTTTGCCCTGCACGGTCACAGCATTCAGGCTGCCGACGGGAAGCTCCTGCGCCCAGGCACTGGCTGACAGCAAAGCCGCCGCCAAGACAAACCAGCGGGTTCTCATAAGGCTGCTCATTCCCGCACCTTGGCGGGCGGCACTGTTTTTGCCGCCCAGTCGACCAAGGCCTTGCGGCTGGCGTCGTTGGCAGGCACGCGCAAAAACTGGCCGCTGAACTTGGCGTTATCGGCCAACCAGTTGACCAAATGGCTGGCGTCTTCGCGCTCATCGGCTTGCGGCACTTTGCGTTCGCTGAAGCGCAGGGGCAGAAACTCCACCCCCAGCAGCTCGCCCTTGGGGCCGAGTTGCACGCCGCCGATGGCCGTCATAGCGGCCATGCTGCGGATGGACAAGCCGCCCACGCCGACAAAATTACCCAGAGAATGAAAAATCGGCCGCCCCTGGTAGCACTCGATGGCCCGCAACACGTGGGGGCCGTGCCCGACCACCAGGTCGGCACCGGCGTCGATGACAGCGCGGGAGAAGGCCACCGCATTGCCCCGGTCTTCACCCAAAAACAGCTCGTTGCTGTCGCCATGGAACACCGCGTTGTCGCCTTCCGCGCCGCCATGGAAGGTCACCACCACGTAATCGGACTGGGCTTTGGCCTGGGCGACCAGTTGGCTGGCCGCGGCGAGGTCTTGCACCATGTTCTGGTGCGGATAAAAACCAAAGCCAACCATGCCCACCCGCAAACCCTTGACCTGCAGGGTCGCGAACTGCCCTTTGAGACCCACCACGGCAATCGCGGCCTGGCGCAGGTTGTCGCCGGTGTCGGCAAAGCCTTGTTCACCGAAGTCACGGGCATGGTTGTTGGCCACGTTCAGGGCGGTAAATCCGGTGTCTTTCAAGAGCTTGGCGTAGCGCGGCGGAAACCGGAAGGCATAGGAGCGCCCGGTGCCGGTGACCTTCAAGGTCTTGGTGTAATTCGTCAAGGCGCCTTCCAGATTACCCAAGGTCAGGTCGGTGTTTTTCAAATAAGGTCCCACCTGCCCAAAGTACATGGCGTCCCACTCGGCGGGAATGTTCTCCACCACATGGCTGTTGCCCAGCACCAAGTCGCCGACGAAACGCAGCGTGATGGGGGCCTGGCTGAGCGCCTGCATCCGCTGCGGCGCAGGGCAGGATTTGGGCGGGGCTGCACTTTGGGCAGCCGCATAGCCGCAAGCCAGCCCGCAAAATACCAGCGCCAATCCCCGCAGCCAAAGGGCTGCGCCTAAGCTGCGCGGGTGGAATGAGGGTTGGAACATGGTTGGGAGGGTAGCGGGCGATTTTAGGCCCGCATCGGAATCGTGACCGGCCCGTCGTTGACCAGCTCCACCTGCATGTCCGCAGCAAAGACGCCGGTGGCCACCTCGCTGTGCGCGGCGCGCGCCTGCTGCACAAAATGCTCGTACAGGGCGCGGCCCAGGTCGGGGGCGGCGGCTTGGGTGAAACTGGGGCGGTTGCCGCCGGATGTGTCAGCCGCCAGGGTGAACTGGCTGACCAGCAGCAGGCCGCCGTGCAGCCCCGCGCCGTCCAGGTCTTGCACGCAGCGGTTCATCTTGCCCTGCGCGTCGCTGAAGATGCGCAGTTTGAGGATTTTGGCCAGCAGCTTGTCGGCTTGCGCTGGGGTGTCGCCCTGCTCGGCGCAGACCAGAACCAGCAGGCCCGCGCCGATCTGCCCGACCACCGCACCATCGATGGTGACGCTGGCGCGGCGCACCCGCTGGATGAGCGCCAGCATGCGGCTTCAGGCCAGGGTGAGGCGCACGAACTTGCGCTTGCCGACCTGCACCACGTAGGTGCCCGCGCCGAGCTTGAGGCCTTTGTCGCTGACGACCTGGCTGTCCACGCGCACACCGCCGCCGTCGATCAGGCGGTTGCCCTCGCCCGTGCTGGCAGCCAGGCCGGTGGATTTGAGTAGCGCGCCAATGGTTTGCGCAGCGCCGTCCGCGCCCAGGGAAAGGTTGATCTCGGCGATCTCATCCGGAATACCGCCCTTGCTGCGGTTGACAAAGTCCTGCTCGGCCGCGTCGGCAGCGGCCGCGCTGTGAAAGCGCGCGGTGATTTCTTTGGCCAGCGCCACCTTGGCGTCACGCGGGTTGCGCCCGCCGTCCACTTCGGCCTTGAGCGCGGCAATTTGCGCCTCGCTGTGGAAGCTCAGCAGCGTGTACCAGCGCCACATCAGCACGTCGGAAATGCCCATGACCTTGGCGAACATGGTGTTGGGCTCCTCGGAGATGCCGATGTAGTTGTTCTTGCTCTTGGACATCTTGTCCACGCCGTCGGTGCCCTCTAACAGCGGCATAGTCAGGATGCACTGCGGCTCCTGGCCGTATTCGGCCTGCAGGTGGCGGCCCATCAAGAGGTTGAATTTCTGGTCGGTGCCACCGAGTTCCAGATCGCTCTTCAGCGCCACGCTGTCGTAGCCCTGCATCAGGGGGTACAAAAACTCGTGCACGCTGATCGATTGCCCAGCCTTGAAGCGGTCGTGGAAGTCGTTGCGCTCCATCATGCGGGCCACGGTGTAGCGGCTGGCGAGCTGGATCATGCCGCGCGCGCCCAGCGGGTCGCTCCATTCGCTGTTGTAGCGGATCTCGGTTTTGGCCGGGTCCAGCACCAGGCTGGCCTGCTTGTAATAGGTCTCGGCGTTCGACTGGATTTGCTCCGCGGTCAGCGGCGGGCGCGTGCTGTTGCGCCCGGACGGGTCGCCGATCATGCTGGTGAAGTCGCCGATCAAAAAGATGACGGTATGGCCCAGGTCTTGGAGCTGGCGCATTTTGTTCAGCACCACGGTGTGGCCGATGTGGATATCTGGCGCGGTGGGGTCCAGGCCGAGCTTGATACGCAGCGGCGTGCCGCTGGCCTCGGACTTCTGCAGTTTCTTGATCCAGTCAGCCTGCGGAATGAGTTCTTCGCAGCCCCGCAAAGTCACCGCCAACGCATGCGCTACATCCGCAGAAACAGGGGTGCCTGCGGGGAACGCGGCGGTGGAATCGGTGGGAGTCATAGAAGTGGGAGGAATGATGGCGCTTGGGTATACTGCCGCCCGGCGTATGCGACCAAGCCCGGACGCGTAATTTTAGCCTCGCACCCCCGCTGACCCCTGCACCTCGCAGGGCTCCAAACCGGAGTACCCATTTGATCGATAGCTGCTTTCATGCCTTAGACCGCGCCCTTGCGCAGTTTGCGGTGTGGGTTCACCACTATCCGAAGCGCATGGCAGCCGGCGTTTGCGGCGCTGGCGTTGGTTGCAACCGGGGCCAGCGTGGCGGTAGCCAACCTCGAACCGGACGATCTACGCATTAGCACCCGATCGCTTGTTGAAACCGTAGAGCCGCTGCCGATTCGCGCGCAGATCGAGGCACTCTCTCAGGTAACGCAAGAACTCCACCGGTCCACACAAAGCCGCAGCAACGACAGCGCCGAGTCCATTCTCAAGCGCCTGGGCGTGTCGGATACGCAAGCGCTCAACTTTTTGCGTACCGACCCCGATTTCCAAAAAAACGTGGTTGGGCGCGTGGGTCGCAATCTGCGGGCGCAAACCGCCCGGGGCGCGAGCTTGGTTGAACTCTCCGCCCGCTGGGTGAACTCGGATAACACCTTCGGGCGCTGGACCCTGCGCAAGACGGACCAGGGCTATGCGTCGGAAATGCGGACCCTGCCGCTGGTGGCCAGCACCCGGCTGGGCAGCGGCACCATCACCTCGAACCTGTTTGCGGCCGCTGAGGAAGCGCACATCAACGACAGCATTACTGTGCAATTGGCCGAGATTTTTGCCGGCGACCTGGACTTCCACCGACTGCACAAGGGCGACCGCTTTGCTGTGGTGTACGAAGCGCTGCTGGGTGACGACGAGGTGCTGGGATTCGGCAGGGTCTTAAGCGCAGAGTTCGTCAGTAGCGACAAGAACTACCAGGCGGTTTGGTTCCATGATCCCAGCGACGGACCGGAAAAAGGGGCGTACTACACGCCGCAAGGCGATAGCTTGCGGCGCGCCTTCCTCTCCTCCCCCTTGGAGTTTTCCCGGGTGACGAGCGGTTTTTCTATGCGCTTCCATCCGATTTTGAAAACCTGGCGCGCCCATCTTGGGGTGGACTACGCGGCCGCAACCGGCACGCCGGCGCGTACCGTCGCCGACGGCGTGGTGTCGTTTGCGGGCACGCAAAATGGCTACGGCAATGTGGTTTTCGTCCAGCACAGCGCCGGGCAAACCACGGTGTATGCGCATTTGAGCAAGCTGCTGGTGCGGGCGGGTGAAAAAATTCGCCAAGGTCAAACCATCGGCTTGACGGGTGCAACGGGTTGGGCTACGGGGCCGCACCTGCACTTTGAATTCCGGGTCAACGGGGCCTTCCAGGATCCCCAAAAATTCGCCCGCAGCGCACCCGGTGCGCCCGTGACCGGCGCCTTGCGTGCGGCGTTTATGCAGCAAGCGGCTGAAGCGCAGGCGCAATTGGCTGCAGCAGCGCTGGTGAGCCAGGCCAGCGCACAGTAAGCGGCCGCGGGCTGACGGTGCTGCGCTAACCCTTCTCCTCGTGAACCAAGAAAAGCTTTACATCGGCTTGATGTCGGGCACCTCGCTGGACGGCGTTGACGGGGTACTGGTCGATTTTTCGGATGGTCGCGTCCAGGTCTTGGGGCATGCCTCGGCAGCGCTACCACAACCGCTTCGGGAAACCTTCCACGCACTGAACCAGCCCGGTGACAACGAGCTGCACCGCGCTGCACTGGCGGGCAATGCATTGGCAGAGGTTTATGGCGCGGTGGTGCGCCGCTTGCTGGACGAAAGCGGTACGCCTAAAAACCGTGTGGCAGCGGTCGGAGCACACGGTCAAACTGTCAGACACCTGCCGCGATGGGATGGCGGTGTGGGTTACACGATACAAATCAACCAAGCCGCGCTATTGGCAGAGCTCTGCGGGATCGATGTGATTGCCGATTTCCGCAGCCGCGATGTGGCAGCCGGTGGCCAGGGCGCACCGCTGGCACCGCCCTTCCACCAGGCCGTTTTCGGTGCTGCGGGCGAAGCACGGGCCGTGCTCAATTTAGGCGGAATTGCCAATGTGACGCTCTTGGGTGCCGAAGTGGATGTGCCTTTGATCGGCTTTGACTGCGGCCCCGCCAACACGCTGCTGGACCTGTGGTACCGACAGCACCACAAGGGCGATTTCGATGCGGACGGGGCTTGGGCGCGCACGGGCAGGGTGCACCCGGGTCTGATGGCCGCCTTTCAAGTAGAACCGTTTTTTCACCTGCCCGGCCCCAAAAGCACCGGGCGAGACCTGTTCAACGCGGAATGGCTCCATAACCATGTGGCGTGCTTTGACCCCATCAGCGCGCAGGATGTCCAAGCCACCTTGGCGGAGCTGAGTGCCTGGGCTGTGGCGTATGCCATGGAAGGCAGCGTGGCGGCTAAGGTGATCGTCTGTGGTGGTGGGGTGCGCAACAGCGATCTGATGGATCGCTTGCGTGCGCAGATGCCGCAGCGCACTTTGGAAGCGTCAGACGCATGGGGTTTGCCTGCGCAACAGGTGGAGGCATGTGCCTTCGCTTGGCTGGCGCGCCAACATGACCAAGGGCTTATGGCGAGCAACCCGGAGGTGACGGGCGCGCGCGGTGCCCGGATTCTGGGCGCGCGCTACCCGGCGTAAGCCTTAGCGGGGGGTATCAGGCGGAAAAGGACGAGCCGCAACCGCAGGTCGTGGTGGCGTTGGGGTTCTTGATCACGAACTGCGCGCCCTGCAGATCTTCTTTGTAATCGATTTCCGCACCGACCAGGTACTGGTAGCTCATGGCGTCAATCAACAAGGACACACCGTTTTTGCTCATGGTGGTGTCATCTTCGTTGGTGATTTCATCAAAGGTGAAGCCGTACTGGAAACCGGAGCATCCGCCACCTTGCACAAAAACCCGCAGCTTCAACTCCGGGTTTCCCTCCTCTGCAATCAAGTCCGCCACTTTGGCTGCCGCGCTGTCGGTGAAGACAATGGGGACGGGCATGTCGAGGTCAGAGGTTTGGGCTAAAGCGCTCATGGGTTATTCCGAAAAAAGTGGATACGGGGAAATAGTACAGCAAAACGGTCGGGAATTATCGCGAGGGCCAAAAAGGCCTCTTCGCGGGCCCCCACCTCCAACTCAGGCGTTGTTCGCGGCCAGCTTGAGAGCGTGCTTTTCTTCGGGCAGCATGGGCGTCAAGCGCCCATCGATGAGCGCACCTTCGTGCATTTCGAGTGCGCCGTAGAACACATCGCCCCGAATCCGCGCCTTGGGCTGCAGCTCCAGCAGCATCTTGGCATGGACTGCGCCATTGACGACGCCATTGATGATGATGTGATCGGCCCGGACTTCACCATCCACAACGGCTGTTTCGGCTATCACCAGAATGCTGGGGAGGCTTTCCTGGGCCGACAGATTTCCCGTGACCTGGCACTCGACCCGCAGACCCTCGGAAAACGACATATCGCCCGTCAAGAGCGTGCCTCCGGCAATCAAACTTTTGAGTGGGGGTTGTTTCTTCTTGTTAAACATGATATCTCAATCCTTTATTGCAATCAATCTACATCTTGGCAGATTGGGTGGCGCGCAATGTGCTCCCCTCGAACAATTTGACCGTGAGGCTTTTGATCTGCACCTGTGCCGGAACCTCATACAAACCTTCAATCCGCCCGTACTGGAGCAACTTGACAGGCACCCCGCCTGGGCCGCTCACGGCACCGATCCACGGTTTGCCGTTGAGAACTCCCACAAAAGCGACCTCTAAATGCCCCGAAAACTCCGCAGGGTTCTTTTTGGCTTGAATCAATAAAACCTGCCAACGTATCTTGCCATCCGCCTGTATGTCGCCCTGGAGAGCCCGGATGGTAACCCCCTCCGCGCCCAGCGACGGTGCCAACTTCTCAAAAAAACCGAGGTCATCCTTCAAACGGCGGTTCTCATCCTCCAGGGATTTGAGCTGGGTCAGAATTTTCTCGGACGAAACTTTCTCCGTCGTGATCAGCGTGTTCGCCGTATTGGCAACCGATTGGGCCTCATCCCGCTGAACGCGGGTCTGGGCCAACTCGGCATCCAAGGCTGTGACCCGCTCGCGCAGGCGTACCAATTCCGCCTGCGTTCCGCCTTCGATGCCCGCAATTTCGCGGCCAAACTCGAAAGCCCACAAGCCAATAGCCGAACAAAACCCAATGGTTACCGCCACCAAGGCCCAGCGAATAGGCCAGGGAAACGCGCTGCGCACCATCATGCGCGGCGCGCTGATCGTCAATCGGCGGCGAAGCAGGCGTAGGCGCATAGTGATAAGTTAAAAGAAAAAACCGCCCAAGCTGTGAACCGGGGCGGTTTTGTTCTGACGCTGAAGGCTTAGCGTTTGGAGAACTGCTTGCGACGGCGCGCGCCGTGCAAACCGATCTTCTTACGCTCGACCTCGCGGGCATCGCGGGTGACGAAACCAGCCTGGCTCAAAGCCGGCTTGAGCGCTGCGTCGTAGTCAATCAGCGCGCGGGTGATGCCGTGGCGGGTTGCGCCGGCTTGACCGGATTCACCGCCGCCAGCCACGTTGACCATGATGTCAAAAGTTTCGGCGTGGTTGGTCAAAAACAAGGGCTGCTTGCAAATCATGATCGAGGTTTGGCGTCCAAAAAACGCCTCGATGTCTTTGCCGTTGACCGTGATCTTGCCAGAGCCTTTTTTGATGAAAACGCGGGCGACGCTGGACTTGCGACGGCCGGTTCCGTTGTTCCATTCACCAATCATGAGGTCACTCCTGGAATTTCCAGCACTTTGGGCTGTTGGGCGGTATGGGGGTGCTCGGCACCGCCATACACCTTGAGTTTTTTGATCATGGCATAGCCCAGCGGGCCTTTGGGCAACATGCCCTTGACGGCTTTTTCCAGGGCACGACCGGGGAACTTGGCCTGCATGTCACGGAAATTGGTCGACGTGATGCCGCCCGGATAACCGGAGTGGCGGTAATAAATTTTGTCCAAGGACTTGGCACCGGTGACGCGCAGTTTGCCTGCGTTGACGACCACAATGTAGTCTCCGGTATCGACGTGAGGCGTGTAAATGGCCTTGTGTTTGCCGCGTAAACGGAGAGCAACTTCGCTGGCTACTCTACCGAGGACCTTATCGGTCGCGTCAAGCACAAACCACTCGTGCACGACCTCAGCGGGTTTGGCGCTGAAAGTTGACATGAGTTTTTCTCTCTTTGAGGGAGGGTTTGCCGGGCTCTTTTCCACGGTCGGCGCTCCACTAGCGGGAGCCTCTTAGGTGGGGAATAAACTTCGCCGCGGAGCCACGAAAGCGCTGCGAAGCCCTCGATTATACAAAGCGCTGGCCTACCAGCCTATAAGGCGGGTCAGCGGCTGCCTGTTACCGATACCGGGAAACGAAAAAAACGTGGAAAACCTGCGAGCAGCGCAAGTGCTGTGGCAGCCGAACCCGCTGCCAGGGCCAAGGCCAGTTGGTAGCTGCCGGCCTGGTCGTAGAGGACACCCCCGACAAATGGGCCGAGTAGGCCGGCGCTACCCCAAGCCGTAAACACCACGCCAAAAGTCTGATTGAACCGAGCCGCCCCAAAGCGCGACCGCAGCACCAGCGGAACAACGGCGATCAGGGCTCCATAGGCCATGCCACAGGCGCAAAGACCTGCGAGCGCCAGCCTCGGGTCCACAGCCGATGCGACCAGGTACAGCGACATTGTCAGCACCCCCAGCGGCACTGCGAGCGCACGCCGCAAACCCAAACGGTCTACCAACATTCCAGCAAGCAGGCTGCCCAGCACATTGCCAAGCGCATTCAGCGTGGGGGCCACGGGGGCCCAGTCGGCCCCGCCCGGGAGCGCATCAACAATTGGAACGGCATGTGCGATGGCCATCAGACCACCGGCGGCACCTAGAAAATAAACCAGCCAGAAGAATCCCAGGTCCATACCGGGCACCGCAGGCATGGCCAATCCGGCGGCAGACTGACCCGCAGCGACACGTTTTTCGGAGCTAAACCCAGCGGCCGCCAGCGCGGACGCAGCGAACACTGCCACGGCAAGCCATTGCAAAACTTGCTCGGGCGAGCCACCTTGCAGCATCCAAGCCTCCCACTGCGCGCACACAGCGGCACCGGCGCCATAGGCCGCTGTAACCAGCCCGATTGCAAAGCCAGGGCGTGCGGGCAGCGCGACAGCAGCGCGGTCAAGGAACAGGCTGTAGGCCACACCGTTGACACCGCCGAACACCACGCCATAGCCAAGCCATAGAACCGCGAGCGAATTGCCGCGCGCAACCCCGACCAATCCAGCCGCCCCCAGCAAGCCGCAGAGCAAGGCGGTGGCGCGCGCGCCCAAAACCGGAAGAATCCACCGGCTCATAAACACGCCACCCGTCAAGCAGAGAATGGCCAATGCATAAGCAAAACTGACGCTGGCCCGGTCGGATTGGTACTGCACTTGCAGGGGCAGCATGAGCGCGCTGAATGCGTGCAAAGATCCAAAGACACAACTCAGCAGCAAGGCGCCCGCCAACACGCATGGGCCTGGCAAACGGTTCAGGGTGCTGCGTGATGCGTGGTGTGGGTGCCATGTGGGAATCTGCAAATGTGAAAAGGCCCTGATTGCCGGCTAGCAATCAGGGCCTTTTGTTTGAAAGACCAGGGCCTTGGCTACCTAGTCAATATACGCCTTGGCGGCAGTCAGCACAGGGCCCCACTTGGCGATCTCAGACGCCACGAATTTCTTGTGCTCTACCGGGTCGGTACGCTGGTCGGTGATGATCACGGCACCCAGGGCCTCTTGCTTGGCCATGAACTCAGGGTCCTTCAAAGCCGCCTTGAGCGCGCCATTGATTTTTGCCATGACATCAGCCGGCGTGCCTTTGGGCGCGTACAGGCCGTGCCAAATAGAGACATCAAAACCCTTGATGCCGAGTTCCTGCATCGTCGGCAAATCTTTTAGCGCAGGGGTCGTAAGACGCTTGGATGTTGTCACGGCATAGGCCGTGACTTTCTTACCCTCGATCTGCTGGCTGGTATTGGTGGTCTGGTCGCACATCAGGTCAATCTGTCCGCCGATCAAATCGGTCATGGCCGGGGCGGTGCCTTTGTAGGGGACCGATGTCATATCCGTCTGCAAAGCGTTTTGCACCATCAAGCCGCACAGGTGCGAAGCCGAGCCAATACCGGCGTTGCCCAAATTGACCTTGCCCTTGTTCTGGCCGATCCAGGTGACCAGCTCCTTGTAAGTCTTGGCTGGCAGGCTGGGCCGGGAAATCAAGGTCATCGGCACCTCGTTGACCATGCCCAGATACTCGAAGTCGGTGTCGACTTTGAAGGGCATGTTGCGCAGCTGGTTGGGCATGGATGCCATGGCGATGTGGTTCAGCAAGAGGGTGTAGCCATCTGGGGCTGCCTTTACAACCTTGTTGGACCCGATAGAACTACCTGCGCCAGCCGTGTTGTCGATCACGATGGTGGCTCCACCCAAGGGTTTGCGCATCGCTTCGGCCAGATCACGCGCCACACGGTCGGTGGGACCGCCCGCAGAAAATGGCACGACGATAGTGATGGTTTTCGAAGGATAGGACTGGGCGAGGGCCAGAGCTGAGGCCAGCCCGAATGCCGCCGCAACGAATGTCTTTTTCATGGGTTACTCCAAATTTGTGACTCAGCAGTGTAGCTTTTTCAATCACGATCGTCGGCAGACAGCTTGCGCCTCTCGCCTAGGGTTTACCCTTGGACTGCCCCAGGCTACACACCCCACACAATGGGCTGACCGGCCTGCTGGCAAAGCCGTACCATGCCTAAAAAGGGCAGCAGCCGCTGGCGCAAACTGACGCCTCGGCCAGGCGGCGGCGCATCACCTTCCGAAGCCATCTGCGCCAGTTGGCGGGCCTCAGCCTCCAATGCGGCCTCGATGGATTGGATGGCCTGCGGCATCTCCGCAACCGTCAGGATGCCTTTTGCCTGTTGTTCGGGAAACTCTTTGCCCAATATCTTCAGTAGTTCACGCCCATTGGCATCCAGCATGATGATGTCGGCGGCGGCTTTGGACTTGAACTTGTAGAGCATGGACCAAGCGTACAGGTGTTTTCCCTCGCGGCAAGCCGTCCAACATAATCACACCGAACATGACTGAACCCAAACCCACTTTCCGCCGCGCCGCGCCCCCGCCGCGCAGCAGCACCCGCGCACCCATACCGGCCGGCCAAACCGACACCGCAGCGCAAGGGCCCAACGGCACCATGCGCCTGAACAAGCGCATGGCCGAGTTGGGCCTTGCCTCCCGGCGCGAGGCCGACGACTGGATCGCCAAGGGCTGGGTCAAGGTCAACGGAAAATTTGCTGAAATGGGCATGCAGGTTGCGCCCGATGTGGAAATCGAAATCGACAAACTCGCCAAGGGCCAACAGGCCAAACAAGTGACCGTGCTGATCAACAAGCCGCTGGGGCTGGTCAGCGGGCAGGCCGAGGACGGGCATGAACCCGCTATCACCCTGGTGCAGCCGCAAAACCGCTGGGACCAGGACAACGCCCGCTTTTTCTTCCACCCCAGCCAACTCAAAAGCCTGGTGCCCGCCGGACGGCTGGACATCGACTCCACCGGCTTGCTGGTGCTGACGCAGGACGGACGCGTCGCGCGCCAGTTGATCGGCGAAGACGGTGTGCTGGAAAAAGAATACCTGGTCCGCGTGGTCTACACCGGCATTGAGAATGCCGCCGCTGCCACCAGCGCCGCCGCCACCTACGCGGCCCCAGCACGACCCACGCAGCTCAGCCGGATTGACGATGACGACCCGGTGACCGAAGACGTGCAATCGCAGTTCCCGGCCGCCAAACTTACGCTCTTGCGCCACGGCCTGTCGCTCGATGGGCAGGCGCTCAAGCACGCCAAGGTGGAGTGGCAAAACCCGCAGCAGCTGCGCTTTGTGCTGCATGAGGGCAAAAAGCGCCAGATCCGGCGCATGTGCGAGCAGGTCGGGCTGAAAGTCGTCGGCCTGAAAAGGGTGCGCATCGGCCAGGTCATGCTGGGGCATTTGCCGGTGGGACAATGGCGCTATCTGGCTCCGCACGAGCGTTTTTGACGCGGTGCGCGGCGTCCTGAGGCCGCCCAGCCTTGAAAATCGGATGCCCGGCCCTATCTCCCCGCAAGGCCTCGCCGGCCCCAACGGTAATTTCTTCCTCAGTTTCCAACGACCATGACCAAACAAACCCTGAATTTCCAAGCCGAAGTCGCACAACTGCTGCACCTGGTAACCCATTCGCTGTATTCCAACAAAGAGATTTTTCTGCGCGAGCTGGTCTCCAACGCATCCGACGCCTGCGACAAGCTGCGCTTTGAGGCGCTCAACAACAGCGCTTTGTTCGACGGCGACACCGAGTTGCAGCTCAAAGTCACGCTGGACAAGGAAGCCAAGACCCTGACCATCACCGACAACGGCATTGGCATGTCGCAGCAGGAAGCCATCGATAACCTGGGCACCATCGCCAAAAGCGGCACCAAAGATTTCGTCAGCAAACTCAGTGGCGATCAGAAGGCCGATTCGCAGCTGATCGGCCAGTTCGGCGTGGGCTTTTATTCGGGCTTTATCGTGGCCGACAAGATCACGGTGGAGTCGCGCCGCGCCGGGCTGCCTGCCAACGAAGCCGTGCGCTGGATCAGCGATGGCGGCGCCAGCGGCGGCGCGTTCGAAGTCGAGTCCATCACCCGCGCCGCGCGCGGCACCAGCGTCACGCTGCACCTGCGCGACGACGCCATGGACTACGCCCAACCCTGGAAGGTCAAGGGCATCATCGGCAAGTATTCCGACCACATCAGCCTGCCCATCCTCATGGAAAAAGAGGAATGGAAAGACGGCGAACTGATAGACCCGAACGACGAAAAAGGCGGCCGCCAACCCGGTGGCATGGTCAAGACCGGCGAATGGGAAACCGTCAACAAGGCCAACGCCATCTGGGCCCGTGCCAAGAAGGACATCAGCCAGGAACAGTACGAGGATTTCTACAAACAGATCAGCCATGATTCCGAGCCGCCCCTGTCACACACCCACAACCGGGTCGAAGGCAGCACCGAATACACGCAACTGCTCTACCTGCCGGGCAAAGCGCCCATGGACTTGTACAACCGCGATAAAACCGCTGGAATCAAGCTGTATGTGAAACGCGTCTTCATCATGGACGATGCCGAGGCGCTGATGCCGACCTATTTGCGCTTTGTCAAAGGCGTGGTGGATTCGGCCGACCTGCCGCTGAACGTGAGCCGCGAGTTGCTGCAGGAAAGCCGCGACGTCAAGGCCATCCGCGAAGGTTGCACCAAGCGCGTGCTGGGCATGCTGGAAGAGCTCGCCAAACATGACAAGGCACCAGCGGAATCTGCCGACGGCGTGACCGATGTGGTCAGCGACGAAGACAAAGCGCTGGCGGGCAAATACACCCGCTTCTACAACGAGTTCGGCGCCGTGCTCAAAGAGGGCCTGGGCGAAGACTTTGCCAACAAAGACCGCTTGGCCAAGTTGCTGCGCTTTGCCTCGACCAGCAGCGATACGGCAAGCGTCTCATTTGCCGACTACAAAGCCCGCATGAAGGAAGGCCAGGAGGCGATTTACTACATCACCGCCGACACGCTGGCCGCTGCCAAAAACAGCCCGCAGCTTGAAGTCTTCAAGAAAAAAGGCATTGAAGTGCTGCTCATGACGGACCGTGTGGACGAGTGGGCGCTGAACTACCTGAACGAGTTCGACGACACCCCGCTGCAAAGCGTGGCCAAAGGCGCGGTGGATCTGGGCACACTGCAAGACGAAGCCGAGAAAAAAGCTGCCGAAGACGCGGCCGAAACCTTCAAGCCGACACTGGCTAAGCTGAAAGAAGCGCTCAAGGACAAAGCCGAAGACGTGCGCGTCACCACCCGGCTGGTGGACAGCCCAGCCTGTCTGGTGGTGCAAGACCACGGCATGAGCACGCAACTGGCGCGCATGCTCAAGCAAGCCGGACAAAAGGCCCCCGAAGTGAAACCCGTTCTCGAAGTCAACGCAGACCATCCGCTGGTCAAGAAACTCGACGGCTCAGTGCACTTCCACGATCTGGCACACATCCTGTTTGACCAGGCTTTACTGGCCGAAGGCGGTATGCCGGACGATCCGGCGGCCTACGTGAAACGGGTGAACGCGCTGCTGGCCTGAGGCCTGCGGTTCAGGACGCAGACCAGCGCGAATCGCCAAGAGCGCCGCTGGCTACACTGGCATCCTTTCCAACTACGCCAACTTGCCATGACCTTTTTGACCCGCACCCGCACCCTGTTGGCCGCCTCGGCCCTGGTTCTGTCCCACGCCGCATGGGCACAAGATGCCACTTTGGCTGCTGCGGCCAAGGAGCCAGGGGCCACCCAAACGACCAGCGGCTTGGTCTACCGCGCACTCAAAGACGGGACCGGCGCCAGCCCTAAAGCCACGGACCTGGTCAAAGTGCATTACAAGGGCACCTTCCCCGACGGCCGCGAGTTCGACAGTTCGTACAAACGCAACGAACCGACCGAATTCCCCTTGAACCAAGTGATTCCCTGCTGGACCGAAGGCGTACAGCGCATGAAAGTCGGCGGGAAAGCCAAGCTCACCTGCCCAGCGGCCATTGCCTATGGCGCACGCGGCGCGGGCAGTGTTATTCCGCCCAATGCCACCTTGCTGTTTGAGGTGGAGCTTCTGGGAATCAACGGGAAATAAAGACCCTGGGCGTTTCAGCCCCTGGCCGCTTGTAAAAGCAGCCGCGTGGCATGGGCCTCGGCGCGTGCAGCCAATGCGAAATCGCTGCCGCTGCTGGCGTACAACACGCTGCGGGAACAGTTCACCACAATAGGGCCGGTCACCGCACCCGCAGCACTGCGGTAACCGGCCTGCACCGTGGCGTGGGCGTCCCCGCCCTGCGCACCGACGCCCGGAATCAGCAAGGGCAAGGTGGGAGCCAACTCCCTCACGCGCGCCACTTCGGTCGGATAGGTCGCACCCACCACCAGCCCGAGCTGGCCATTGCGGTTCCAATCACCCGCCGCCAGTTGGGCAATACGCTCAAACAATGTGGGCTGGCCCTCGACGTCCGCCAAGCGCTGGTTTTGGAAATCATCGCCTCCGGGGTTGGAGGTGCGGCACAGCAAAAAAGCGCCCTTGCCGGGAAAGCGCAAGTAGGGTTCGACCGAATCAAAACCCATGTACGGCGACAGAGTGACTGCGTCGGCACCGTAGCGCACAAACGCCTCAGCCGCATATTGCTCGGCGGTGTTGCCGATGTCGCCGCGCTTGGCGTCCAGAATCACGGGCACGCGCGGAGCCATCTGGCGGATGTGCGCAATCAGGCGCTCGAGTTGGTCTTCGGCGCGGTGGGCGGCGAAATAGGCAATTTGGGGCTTGAAGGCCAGCACCTGGTCGGCGGTGGCGTCGACGATGGCTGCGCAGAAGTCAAAAATGCGCTGCGCGTCGCCGCGCCAATGCAGCGGGAATTTGGCGGGATCCGGATCCAAGCCCACGCACAAGAGCGATTGGTTGAGGTCCTGCGCGTCGCGCAACTGCTCGGTAAATGCGGGGCGGTGCGCGCTCATCGGTGCATTCTAGGACGCGGCTTCAGTGCTGGTGGCCGTGGGCTCCGTGCACATGGCCGTGGGCGATCTCTTCCTCAGTGGCACTGCGCACATCAACCACCCGGCAACTGAAGCGCAGCGCCTGCCCGGCCAATGGGTGGTTGCCGTCCAGATGCACTTCGGGGCCCTTGATTTTCACCACGGTGAAAGCGCGGGCATTGCCTTCGGCATCCCGCCCCTCGACCTGACCGCCAACTTTGACGCCGGGCGGGAACTGGGTTTTGGGAATGGTTTGCTGCAAGGCCGGATCAAAAACGCCAAAGGCATCTTCCGGACTCAAATCGACCGCGACCTCGTAGCCTGCGCCCTGCCCGTCCAGCGCCGCTTCGATTTTCGGAAAAATATTGCCGTAGCCGCCATGCAGGTAAGCCAGGGGCTGCTGGCTTTTTTCGAGTACTTTCCCCTGGGTGTTGGCCAGCTGGAAATGGATGGTGACGGCACTGTCTTTGGCGATAAGCATGGGAAGCCTTCAGATTTCGAGGGCTTGATTATCGGGAGTTCAGGCACATTCCCCGATAATCGTGCGTTAACCGCTTTTTCTTGCTTTTTCGCTTAGGAGCTTCCATGTCCGATACCCAGCAACGCATAGACACCCTGGTCAAGTCCAATGATGTTGTCTTGTTCATGAAGGGGACCGCCAGTTTCCCCCAGTGCGGTTTTTCCGGCCGTGCGATCCAGATTCTCAAAGGCTGCGGCCTGGACGGTAAGACCATTGCCACCGTCAATGTGCTGGAAGACCAGGAAGTGCGCCAAGGCATCAAGGAGTACAGCAACTGGCCGACCATTCCGCAGTTGTATGTCAAGGGCGAGTTCATTGGCGGCTCGGACATCATGACGGAGATGTACGAGTCTGGCGAATTGCAAAAAGTTATCGCCGGCGACGCGGCCTAAATTCCAGGCCCGCGCTCAACCAAGCGCTGGGTGGTTCCAGGCCCGCGTGGCGGCGAACACGGCTTGCGGGTATGCGGCCTTGCCGCGTGATCCGTTGTAGCGGCCCAAGGCCATGAACAGATCACCCGCCTCGCGGTCCATGTAGTGGCGCAAAATAACGCAGCCGAATCGCAAATTGGTTTGGGTGTGAAACAAGACGCCGGGGTCGCCGTCTCCAATCAGCCGCGCCCAAAACGGCATGACCTGCATGAAACCGCGCGCACCGACCCGGCTGATCGCAAATTTTCGAAACGCGCTTTCCACCTGTACCACTCCGAGCACCAGTTCCACATCTAAACCGGCGCGCTTGGCCTCGTACCACACCGTAGACAAAAAATCCTGGCGGGCGCTGGCCTCGGGCATACGCGTCGCCAGCCGTTTGTCCTGAGTCCCAAGCCAGTCCTGGTAGCGCGCGCGCTGGGCCTGGTCGACAAATTCCGGTACCGGCGGCGCGCTGTTGTGCACTGCGGCGCTCAGGGCGGTTCGGACCGAATCAACCAGCGGCTCTTCCAACTGGGCTCCACCCCACACCTGCGCCACAGGGGCCAGCGCTGCCAGCACCAGCAGGCGACGCCGATCGAGTCCTGCGGTTGCAGCCATCACACCAGAAGCTGCGCCTTCACGTGGGAGGCGATATCGGCCAGCGCAATGCTTTGCGCTGCGCTGTCGCGCCGGTGTTGGTACTCGACCATGCCTTCTTTGATGCCCCGGTCACCCAGGGTCACCCGGTGCGGCACACCAATGAGTTCCCAGTCTGCAAACATGGCGCCAGGACGCTCGCCCCGGTCATCCAGAATGACGTCAACACCGGCAGCTATCAAATCAGCGTACAGCGCATCGGCTGCCGCCTGAACCTGCGGGAAACGGTCCGGGCTGATCGGGCACAGCACCACCGTGAAAGGTGCCAGCGCATCGGGCCAGATGATGCCGCGCTCATCGTGGTTCTGCTCAATGGCTGCTGCCGGCAGGCGGGTGATGCCGATGCCGTAGCAGCCCATTTCCATGTACTGGGGCTTGCCGTTAACGTCGAGAAAAGTAGCCTCCATGGCGCGGCTGTACTTGGTGCCCAGGTAAAAAATATGGCCGATCTCAATGCCACGCTCGATCGCCAGCACGCCACCGCCATCAGGGGCCGGGTCGCCGGCCACGACATTGCGCGCATCCGCCACCATCTCCGGTTCGGGTAGATCGCGGCCCCAATTGACGCCGGTGATGTGCACGTCTTCCTCGTTGCCGCCGCAAATCCAATCGCCCATGACCGCGACCTCGCGGTCCACCACCAGCTTGACGGGTTTGCGCAGACCAATCGGCCCCAGATAACCCGGCTTGCAGCCGAAGTGGTCTTCAATTTCCGGCACTGTGGCGAAACGGAAACCGGCCATGCCGGGCAGCTTGCCAACCTTGACTTCGTTCATGTCGTGGTCGCCGCGTAGCAGCAGCAGCCAAACCTGCGCGGGCAGCGCCTGGCCGGCAGTGTCCACGCTGTCAGTGGCCAGAACCAGCGACTTGACGGTAGCCGCCAGCGGCAAACCCAGCATCTCGGCCACCGCTGCACAGGTACTTTTGCCCGGGGTTGGGAGTCGCGTTAAAGGCTGCTTCGGGGCGGGCCGCGCAGCGCTGGGTGCGGCCGCTTCGGCCTTTTCCATATTGGCCGCGTAGTTGCTTGCCGTGGCGTAAACAATGGCGTCTTCGCCGGTGGTGGCAATCACCTGGAATTCTTCGCTGAGGTCACCACCGATGGCGCCGCTGTCAGCGGCTACCGCCCGGTAGCGCAAGCCGAAGCGGTCAAAAATTTTGCGGTAGGCCTGCGCCATGATTTGGTAGCTGACCTTGGCGGCATCGACATCGCGGTCAAAGCTGTAGGCGTCTTTCATGGTGAATTCACGCCCGCGCATCAGGCCAAAGCGGGGCCGGCGCTCATCCCGGAATTTGGTCTGGATTTGGTAGAGGTTTTTGGGCAGCTGCTTGTAGCTCTTGACCTCTTGTCGCATGATGTCGGTCACCACCTCTTCGCTGGTGGGTTGGACCACGTAATCGCGTTCATGCCGGTCTTTGATGCGCAGCAACTCGGGGCCCATTTTCTCGAAGCGCCCGGTTTCCTGCCACAGCTCTGCGGGCTGCACCACCGGCATGCTGATCTCGATAGCGCCAGCCCGGTTCATCTCCTCGCGCACGATCGCTTCGACCTTGCGGATCACCCGCAAACCCATGGGCATGTAGCTGTAAATACCGGCTCCGAGCTTCTTGACCATCCCGGCGCGCATCATCAGTTTGTGGCTGGCGACCTCGGCGTCGGCGGGGGCTTCTTTGAGGGTGGAGATCAGGAACTGGGAGGCTTTCATCGGGCGATTTTTCCAGCAGCGGGCGGGTTACTGGTGAAGAAAATGCGCCCGTGCATAATGGTGCAAGTTTAGAAATTGGGGTTTGATTATGCTTGACCGGGACGGTTTTCGGCCCAATGTCGGCATCATCCTGCTCAACCAGAGAAACCAGGTTTTTTGGGGCAAACGGATACGGACGCATTCGTGGCAGTTCCCGCAAGGTGGCATCGACCGGGGCGAAACGCCTGAGCAGGCCATGTACCGCGAACTGCATGAAGAAGTGGGGCTGCAGCCCGAACACGTCGACATCGTTGCCCGGACCCGTGACTGGTTGCGTTATGAGGTGCCGGACCGCTACATCCGCCGCGATGCGCGGGGCCATTACAAGGGCCAGAAACAAATCTGGTACCTGCTTGCGCTGGTCGGCCAGGACTGGGATGTGAACCTGCGTGCCACCGAGCACCCGGAGTTCGATGCCTGGCGTTGGCATGACTACTGGATTCCGCTGGAGGCGGTGGTGGAGTTCAAGCGCGGTGTCTACGAGATGGCCCTGACCGAACTCTCGCGCTACCTGCCCCGGCCGAACAACCCGCCCCGCGAGTTGCGTCAAGCGGCCGCACCGCGCGGGCCATTGCTTAGCTGATTGGCGCGCGCTCAGCGCGTCAACACCATGTTGTCGCGGTGCAGCATCTCCGGCTCGGCCACGTAGCCCAGCAAAGCCTCGATCTCCGACGAGGGTTTGCGGCACATCAGCCGGGCTTCGGCGCTGGCGTAGTTGGCCAGGCCCCGCGCAATCTCGACGCCTTGCTTGTCCCGAATCGCGATGACATCGCCGCGTGAAAACTCGCCATCGACCTGGAACATGCCGATGGGCAGCAGGCTCTTGCCCTCCTCGCGCACCTTGGATGCGGCGCCGGCGTCGACCCAGACCGCACCGCGCATTTGCAGGTGGTCAGCAATCCACTGCTTGCGCGCCCGGGTCTTCTGCGTGGGCGCAACCAGCAGCGTCCCAATACTTTCACCATTTTTCAATCGGATCAGTACATCGGGCTCACGCCCCCAGGCAACCACCGTGGAGGCACCCGAACCCGCCGCCCGTTTGGCAGCCAGAATTTTGGTGATCATGCCCCCACGCCCAATGCTGGAGCCCGCGCCGCCGGCCATGGCTTCCAGCGCCGGATCGCCCGCACGGCCCTGCTCAATCAGTTGCGCCGCCGGGTCCTTGCGTGGGTCGGCGCTGAACAAGCCGGGCTGGTCGGTCAGGATGATCAGAGCGTCTGCCTCGACCAGATTGGCCACCAGCGCGCCCAAGGTGTCGTTGTCGCCAAACTTGATTTCGTCGTTGACGACTGTGTCGTTCTCATTGATGACGGGGACCACGCCCAGCCCGATCAGAGTGAGCAGCGTGGAGCGGGCATTGAGGTAGCGCTCCCGGTCGGCCAGATCCGCATGGGTGAGCAGCACCTGGGCGCTGCCCAAACCGTTTTCCCGCAGTTTGGTCTCGTACATCTGCGCCAGGCCCATTTGCCCGACCGCAGCTGCGGCCTGTAACTCGTTGATCGCGTGCGGCCGCTGGGTCCAGCCCAGGCGTTTCATCCCTTCGGCGATCGCGCCGCTGGAGACCATGATGACTTCGCAATCCTGGCGCACCAGGTGGGCCATTTGCCGACACCATTCGCCGATGGCTGCTTCGTCCAGGCCACGGCCTTCGTTGGTGACCAAACTCGAGCCGACCTTGATCACCACGCGCTTGGCTTTGCGCAGGATGGAGGACTTTTTGGCGGCGTTCACGGCAGCCTCTTTCAGGCGACAGCACCCGGGGTTGGCAGCTCAGGATCCTGCGCCACAAAACGGGGATCTACATCCACCTCGGGCAGCTCGGCCACCTGCTGCGCCTTGATGTGTTTGTAAATGGCCTTGATCAGCGGCTCACAACCCTCGCGGGTGAGCGCCGAAATCTCGAAAACCGGGCCTTTGAATTTGTAGCGTTTGACGAAATCAGCCACCACGGCGGCGCGCACTTCGGCATCGACCATATCGAGCTTGTTGAGCACCAACCAGCGTGGCTTTTTGAACAGCGCCTGGTCGTACTTTTTGAGCTCATTCACAATGGCTTTGGCCTGCGCCACGGTGTCCACACCCTCGTCAAACGGCGCGATATCCACAATGTGCAAGAGCAAGCGGGTGCGCTGCAAATGGCGCAAGAACAGGTGACCCAAACCAGCGCCCTCGGCCGCGCCTTCGATCAAGCCCGGCAAATCGGCGACCACAAAACTCTGCTCCGGCCCGACCCGGACTACGCCCAAATTCGGGTGCAGCGTCGTGAAGGGATAGTCGGCAATCCGGGGGCGGGCGTTGGAGATGGCCGTAATCAGGGTGGACTTACCCGCGTTGGGCATGCCTAGCAAACCGACATCGGCGAGCACTTTGAGCTCCAACTTCAAACTGCGTTTTTCACCCGGCCAGCCGGGCGTCTTTTGGCGCGGGGCGCGGTTGATCGCGCTCTTGAAACGCAGGTTGCCAAAGCCGCCGTCACCGCCTTTGGCAATCGTGATGACCTCACCCGGCTGCAACAGCTCGAACAAGACCTCACCGGTCTCGCTGTCCGTGAGCACGGTGCCCACCGGCATCTTCAAGGTGATGTCTGCGCCTGCGGCCCCGAACATGTCGGAACCCATGCCGTGCTCTCCCCGGCGCGCCTCGTGGCGGCGGGCGAAACGGTAATCCACCAGGGTGTTCAGGCTGGGGTCGGCTACCGCGAAAACATGGCCGCCGCGCCCACCATCACCGCCGTTGGGACCGCCAAATTCCTTGTACTTTTCATGCCGGAATGAAACGCAGCCTGCCCCGCCATCGCCCGCAGCGATATCAATATAGGCTTCGTCAACAAACTTCATGGTCGGGCTTTAAACAAAAAACCCCGCGCTTGCGGCGCAGGGTTTCGGGGTGTCGCTACAGACGGTTAAGCCGCAGTGACGTTCACCGTCGGCTTGTTCAATGCACCTTTGACGGTGAAGGCCACATGGCCGTCCACCAGCGCAAACAGGGTGTGGTCCTTGCCGATTCCGACATTGGTGCCGGGATGGAATTTGGTACCACGCTGGCGCACGATGATGGAACCTGCGCTGATCAGCTGGCCGCCATACATCTTCACACCGAGCATCTTGGGCTTGGAATCGCGCCCGTTTCGCGTAGAGCCGCCGCCTTTTTTCTGTGCCATGGCTTATGTCCTTTGCAATGCTTAAGCGGCGATCGCACCGATTTGCAGTTCAGTGAACTGCTGGCGATGGCCTTGGCGCTTCTGGTAATGCTTACGACGGCGCATTTTGAAAATGCGCACCTTGTCGTGCTTGCCGTGTGACAAAACTGTCACTGTCACAGTTGCGCCGGACACCAAGGGTGTTCCAACCTTCAATTCAGCGCCGTTACCGACAGCCAGAACCTGGTCGAAAACAATCTCTTGGCCTACATCCGCAGCAATCTGTTCTACTTTAATTTTTTCGCCGACAGCAACGCGATACTGCTTGCCGCCGGTTTTTATGACCGCGTACATGTGAACCTCTTCGATAGGATTACTGCAGACGGATTTCTGCAGAGCCCGCGATTATAGCCACCCCGACCCCCTCTGGGGCTTAGGGTGCTGTCGCTGGCAGGTGCCAAGCCTATAATTTGAGGCCACTCACCGCCCGTTTTCGTGACTACTACCCCTCCCAGCCCCAACGTGGAACTTGACTCCATTGCGGCGGACATGCGTCAAGTGGATGCGGTCATCGCCGGGCGTCTGCACTCCGGCGTGCCGCTGGTTGGCCAGATTTCGCAATACCTACTGGGTGCCGGTGGCAAGCGCATCAGACCCAAACTCTTATTGCTGTGCTGCCGCGCCTTGGGCTGCGAAGACACGCGGCGCCTGGAGCTGGCGGCCGTTGTCGAATTTATCCACACCGCCACCCTGCTGCACGACGACGTGGTCGACGATTCCAGCCTGCGCCGTGGCCTGGCAACGGCCAACGCGGCCTTTGGTAATCCGGCCAGCGTACTGGTCGGGGACTTTTTGTATTCGCGCGCCTTCCAAATGATGGTCGAAGCCAACAGCATGCGCGTGATGGAAGTGCTGGCAGAGGCCACCAACGTCATCGCCGAGGGCGAAGTGCTGCAGCTGATGAATATGCACAACGCCGATTTGACGCAGGCGCAATACACCGAAGTCATCCGGTCAAAAACCGCCAAATTGTTCGAAGCCAGTGCCCGCGTGGGTGCGATTCTGGCCCAGGCCACGCCGGCACATGAAGAGGCTTGCGCCCGCTACGGGCAGGCGCTGGGCACGGCCTTTCAAATGATTGACGATGTGCTGGATTACACCGGCGACGCCGAACTGATGGGGAAAAACCTGGGCGACGACCTGCGCGAGGGCAAAGCCACCTTGCCATTGATCGCGGCGATGGAGCGCAGCACGTCCGAGGACGCGCAAACGGTGCGCTTGGCGATTGAAAACGGGGATGAGAGCCAGTTAGCAGCCATCGTCGCGATTGTGCAAAACACCGGAGCTGCGGAAGTGGCCATGGATGCAGCAAAGGCCCAGGCAGAATTGGCCGTAGCGGCTGCGCTAGAACTGCCGGACGGCCCGTGCACCCAGTTCTTGGTGCACCTGGCGCGGCAGTCGATCACGCGCACCACCTGAGCGCGCAAGCCCCCATACCCGCCCCAGTTAACACCAACGCTGACGAGGCTCAGTGCGCCGGCTTGGCGGCTGGCGCTTCTTCTTTTTTCTCTTTGCCTTCTTCGCCCTCTTTGACCGGGCGCACCACCACAAACTTGCATTTCTTGGCGGCTTTTGCGTTCGAGGTTGCCGGTATCTCCTCACACACTTTTTCGACTTTGTAGGCGAAGGCCGAGGCTGCGTGCCCAACGAGGCATGCCACAAAGCAGATCCGACACCAAGCCGGGATGGAACGATTCGAAGAAATTTGCATATGGATAGATCCTCGCGAATAGCTGCACAGTCCCAATACCCTGGGAATACTGGCACCGCTATTGTTCAACAGGCGGGTTACCGGCGCAAGCAACGCGCGCAATCACCCACCCAAACGGTGTAAACCCTGCCCGGCAACGGCCTGGACATGGGCTGGGCTCACCAGATCCGGGGCAATTTCCGCCAGGGGCAGGACCACGAAGGCACGCTGCCACATACGGGGATGCGGAATTTGCAAGTCTTCGCGGTCCACCCGGTGTTCGCCATAGAGCAGGATGTCGAGATCCAAGGTGCGCGGCGCGTTCCGGTAGGGTCGCTCGCGACCAGCCTGCTGTTCAATGGCCTGCAGCGCAGCCAGCAGCGCGTCCGGACTCAGTGCGGTACGGACCTGCACCACCGCGTTGACGTAGTCAGGGCCATCGGCATCCAGCGGTGCGCTGCCGTACAAGGACGACACCGCCACCGTCACCGTGCTTGGCAACTGCGCCAAGTCCTCGATGGCCTTGCGCACCGCGGCGCGGGGATCGCCCAAGTTGGCACCAACGCCTAGCGCAGCGAGTACCGAATCCGGCATGCTTATTCCGACTGGGGCGCACCGCCTGAAGACCCACCACCACCATCACCCTTGCCCACGCTGCGACGACGGCGGCGGCGCTTTTTGGGCGCTTCACCGTCTGAACCCGGGTCAGCGGCCTCACCCTGGGGCGCAGTCGCCTGCGCATCCGGGGCGGCAGGCCGGGCAGTCGTACCTTCGGGCTGCGGCGCGCGCTGCACCCGGGGCGCACGTGGTCGCTTGGCCTGCTCCTGGCGCAACTGCTCGATCAGGTCTTGCTGGATATCGGCGTCGCCGGTACTGAATTCCTGCCACCAGTCCACCAGCGCCTCGTCCACTTCGCCGATATCGGCGCGCAAACGCATGAAGTCAAAACCGGCCCGAAATCGCGGCTGGTCCAGCAAGCCAAAGGGTGCGCTGCCGGTGCGCTTCTCAAAACGCGGCTGCAGCATCCAAATCTCGCGCATATCGCCCGCCAATTTGCCGCGCCCGGAGACATCGCCAATGCGGTTGTTGAAAACGTCTTCAATCGCGTCCTGCAAAGCCGGGTGGCTGTGCTCGCGGGCATTCAGGCGGGCATTCCAGCCGTCGCGCACGTCGGGCCAGAGCACGCAGGCCAGCAAAAAGCTGGGCGCTACCGGTTTGCCCTCGCCCACGCGGCGGTCGGTGTCATGCAGCACAGCGTCGACCAGCGGGAGCGCCGCGCGCTCGACCACCAGATCGAGCAAGGGATAGATGCCGCGCGCCACGCCCAGCGTCTGCAACTGCGCAATCGACGCCAGCGAATGCCCGGTTTGCAGCAGCTTGAGCATTTCGTCAAACAGACGGCTTTGCGGCACATCGTCGAGCAACTGGATGGACTTCTGAATAGGCGCGGCGGTTTTGGGCTCGAGCTTGAAACCCAGGTGGCTGAGCTTGGCGGCAAAACGCACTGCGCGGATGATGCGCACCGGGTCTTCGCGGTAGCGGGTCACCGGGTCACCGATCATGCGCAGGGTTTTACTCTTGGCGTCTTTGAGACCGTTGTGGTAGTCGACCACCACCTGCGTAGCAGGGTCGTAGTACATGGCGTTGATGGTGAAGTCGCGCCGCACTGCGTCTTCCTCCTGCGGGCCCCAGACGTTGTCGCGCAGCACGCGGCCGGTGGAATCCACGGCGTGCTGCATGCCGGCCAGCTCGCTGCGGCTGGTTTTCTCGTTGCCTGCCACCTGCTCGGCCGCGGCGTTGTCCAGGTAGGCCCGGAAAGTGGAGACCTCGATGACCTCGTGCTCACGGCCGCGCCCGTACACCACGTGCACGATGCGAAAGCGCCGCCCGATGATGAACGCGCGGCGGAACAACTGCTTGACCTGCTCCGGCGTGGCGTTGGTCGCCACATCAAAGTCTTTGGGCCGTAAACCCAGCAGCATGTCGCGCACTGCGCCACCAACGATATAGGCCTCAAATCCGGCGCCCTGCAAGGTGCGTACCACGTTGGCGGCGCGCTCGTCCACCATGGCCGGGTCGATACCGTGGGTGCTGGCGGGCACATCCACGCGCTTGCCGAACTTCGAGCTGGAGCCCGCGCCCGCTTTACCCAGCAGTTTTTCGATGAATTTTTTTATCATGTTGTGTGGTGATGCGCCCGGAAGAAGAGCCTGCCGGGCGGTGGCGCGCGCTCAGTGGGCCGTGCCAAACAGGTCCAGTATGCGCCACCCGCGATTCTGCGCGATTGCGCGCAAGGTGTCGTCCGGGTTGGTCGCCACCGGGTTGTTGACCCGCTCGAGCAGCGGCAGGTCATTGATCGAATCCGAATAAAAGCTGCTGTCCACATCGCCCCAAGCCAGTCCCTGCTGCGCCAACCAGGACTCGATACGCTGGACCTTGCCCTCCCGGAAACTCGGTACCCCATGCACCAGGCCTTTGAACCAGCCGGTGGCGGCGTCGCGCTGCAACTCCACCGTCATCACCAAATCGGGGCCGAATAAGCGCGCCACCGGGCTGGCGACAAATTCATTGGTGGCTGTAATCACGATGGTGGTTGCGCCCTGCTTTCTGTGGTCTTGCACCAGCTCAACAGCTTGGGGGTGGATTGCGGGCGCAATGATGTCTTGCAGATAGCGGGCGTGCGCGGCCTCTGCGGCGGCCTGACCCTGGGCCAGGAATGCGGCGGTCGCAAAGGCCACATACGCGTCCATATCCAGTTTGCCGGCGCGGTAGTCAAGAAAGAATTTTTCGTTTTGCCGGTCAAATTCCGTGCGGTCCACCCAGCCCAAACCGGCCGTAAAGCGGCCCCAGGAGTAGTCCGAGTCCAGGGGCAAAAGCGTGTGGTCCAGATCGAACATGGCGATCTTTTTGCGGGTCATAGGCGTTCCAACATGGTTTTGATAAAGGGAATCGTGATGGCGCGCTGGGTTTGCAGCGCGAAATGGTCTAACGCGGTGAGCAGGGGCATCAGGTTGCCCAGGTCACGGCTGAAGCGGTGCAAGACAAAGTCCAGCACCTCCTCGCCCAGCACCAGGCCGCGCAGCCGCGCACTGTCCTGCAGCACGGCACGGACCTGCGCATCGGTGAGCGCTTGCAACTGGAAAATCTGGCCGCCACCCAAGCGGGTGCGCAAATCTTCCCGCAGCACCAGCGCGCGCGGCGTGGTGTTTCCCGTTGCGAAGACGGCGCGCTGGTAGGTCTGGGCGTTTACAAACCAGTTGAAGGCGGTGTGTTGCAGCGAGGCATCGAAGCCGTGTACGTCTTCCAAAATGACGGCAGCCCAGGCTGGATTGAAATCGGCTGCGGCCGGGGAGTCCGGGCGCAAGATGCCCACGGACTCACCCTTTTCGTCCAAAGCATGCGCCAAGGCGCTGACCAAATGCGACTTACCGCTGCCCGGGGCTCCGGAAATAAAGCACGCAAGCGTCGATCGTCCCGCGCCATGCGCACCGCCATGCAACCACTGGCGCAGATGCGAGACCACTTCGGCATTGGGGCCGGCGAAAAAATTGTCCAGCGTGGGGGTCAGCGGGGTGCCGATATCCAAAGTGATTTGCTGCATCAGTTGGCGATCCGCATGCATGAACCCACCGTCAGGGCGCGTCGGCACCATCGGTGCGGCCGTCTTGCAACCGGGTGATCAGGCGGCGCAACGCCACCAAAAGTAAAGCACTCAGGGGCAAGGCCAGCAACAGACCGACGAAGCCGAATAACTGCCCAAAGGCCATCAACGCAAAAATGACCGCCAGGGGATGCAAGCCGATGCGCTCACCCACCAGGCGCGGAACCAACACAAAACTCTCCACGATCTGCCCGATGCCGTACACCACGGCCACCACAAGCACCGCGTACTCCAAACCCGCACCAGAGGCAAATTGCAAAATGCTGGCCACACTCGCCAGCAGCAATCCGATGGCGAAGCCAATGTAGGGAATAAACACGGCCAGTCCGGTAAAGACCCCGATAGGGATCGCCAAGTCCAGCCCGAACAGGGCCAAGGCCACGGCGTAATAAATGGCCAAGGCGCCCATCACCATCAGTTGCCCACGTAAATACTGCCCCATCACGTCATTGGCCTCGGCAAAAAAACCGTCCGTAACGGTGCGCCAGCGTGGCGGCGTCAGGTCGCGCACTTTGCCCAGCAAAGCATCCCATTCCATCAACAAATAAAACAGGACCACCGGCACCAGTAGCAAATTACCCACAAGGGCCAGCGCCACGCTGCCGCCGATCTTGAGCGAGTCCATCAACAAAGCCATGGACGATTCAAAGTTGGCATTCAAGTAGGTGCTGACAAAGGCCTTGATACCCGCCTGGTCGACTGAAAAGTGGATACCTAACTTCAGCAGGTGCGGCTGTACCCAGGCATTCAAGGCGTCCAGCAGGCCCGGAAGCTGGTCGCGCATGAGCGGGATTTCCACCGCCAGAATCGGAATGATCATCAGGGCCAGACCGGTGGTTAGCACGATGAATGCGGTCTCCACCAGCAGCACGGCAAACCAGCGCCCCAACAGCCCACCACCCACCCGGCAGACCAGGTTGACCGAAGGGTTGAGCACATACGCAAGCACCGCTGCTATCGCAAAAGGCGCCAGAACCGGCGCGAGCAACCACAGCAAAAGGCCCACACCCAAAACGACTGCCGCCCACAAGGCAGCTGTTTTGAAACCGGCGGCCATCAACTGATTTCCCGGCGCAGCAGCTGAACTTTCTCAGCAATGCGGTCCATGTCCGCCAGGTCTTCGGTATGCACCAAATAGCACTCCAGGTCCGCGACCGCCCGGTCGTGGTGACCCAGGGCCGCGTGCGCCAAGCCGCGATCCCGGTACTCGGACCAGGCCGCAGGCATCAGCACAACCAGCCGCTCCTGAACCGCCAGCATCCGCGCCCAATCGCTTTGCTGCTGGTAAATTTCTTTCAGATTGCGCAGCATCCGCGCCAGGATGTCGCGCTCCGGTGCCGCCTGCAAATACAGCGATAGCGGCGTATCCTGGACATCGGTCAGCCCTGTGCGGCGACGGTAGGGCAGGAGTATTTCCTCTAAGTGGTCACGGCCCAGCGACTCGCCGGTCAGAGGGTCCACCACCGCCAAACCCAAAGGCAATTTCACCTTGATCAAAAAATGGCCGGGGAAACACACGCCATGCGCTGGCAAGCCCAGTGAGCGCGCCAACTCCAGCCAAATCAGCGCCAGCGAAATCGGAATCCCGACCCGGCGCTCCAAAACCTCGTGGATAAAACTGTTGGAAGGGTCGTAATAGTCATTGACGTTGCCGCGAAAGCCCAGGTCTTTGTAGAAAAACCGGTTGAGCGCGCGTAAGCGGGCCAGCGTCGCGTCCTGGCGCCCCACGCGGCGGTGCAGCCGCTCCACCAGGTGGTCCACAGTAGACAAGGCGGCCTGCACATCGAGCTGCGGATATTCGTCCTGGGCCATACAAATCGCCGTCTCCAACAACGGGAGGTCGTCGTCGGACTCCACCAGCGACTGGAAATAGTCCAAAGGGCTTGGTACGTCAAAAGACAGGTGCATAGCGATTTATAGCCGCAATTTGTTCCGCTTTGGCCGGGAGTCGCGCCTATTTTTCAGCGCGTCGGCGGCGCAGGAATACGCGCAGATCCAATCCCAGCAGGCGCACCACGACCAGGTACAAGACGGCTCCGCCCGCCACCACAGCCAACAAAGCCCCCATGCGCGGCAAGGCCGCCATGCGCAACCAGTCAGACACGGTGGCTGCCCACCACAGGTAAGCCGCCAGCACAGCGCACCCCGCCAGTACCCGCAGAACAAAAACCCCCCCACCCCGCACGGGCGCGATAGCTGCCCTGGCTACGCAGACCCCATAGCAGCCAGGCGGCATTCACCAAGGCCCCGATGCCGATCGACATCGACAGTGCGGCGTGCGCCATGCGCGGCACCAAAAACCAGTTGAGCACCTGCGTGAGCACCAGCACCGCCACCGCGATGCGCACCGGCGTCTTGGTGTCCTGCTTGGCGTAGTAGCCGGGGGCCAAAACCTTGATCGCCACCAGCCCCAGGAGGCCAATCCCCCATCCGGTCAAGGCCAGCGCGGTTTGGTGCACGTCGAAATCGGTAAACGCGCGGTAATGGAACAGCACCGCCACCAGCGGCTTGCCAAACACCAGCAAAGCCACGGCGCACGGCATGGCCAGCAGGACCACAATGCGCAAACCCCAATCGAGCAAATCGGAATATTCCTGGTCATCGCCGCGGGCGCGGGCCGCGCTGAGTTGGGGCATCAACACCACCCCCAAAGCCACGCCCAGCATCGCAGTGGGGAACTCCATCAGGCGGTCTGCGTAACTGAGCCAACTCACGCTGCCCGGACGCAGGTGCGAGGCGATTTGGGTGTTGATCAGCAGCGAAATCTGCGCCACGCTGACGCCCAACAAGGCCGGGGCCATCAGACGCACAATATTCTGGGTACCGGAATCCTGCCAACTGCTGCGCAGTTCGGCCCAACGCCAAGCCAAGCGCGGCACCACACCAATCCTGCGCAAAGCCGGTATTTGCACCGCCAACTGCAACACGCCGCCGGCCATCACGCCGACCGCCATGGCGAAAATCGGCTCAATCCCGCGCGCCTGCAACTCCGGGGCCAAGCCCCAGGCAGCGGCAATGGTGCACAGATTGAGCAGGACCGGCGTGGCCGCAGGCACCGCAAATCGCCGGTAGGTATTGAGCACGCCGGAGGCCAGCGCCACCAGCGACATGAAACCGATGTAGGGGAACATGAAGCGGGTCATGAAAACGGCCGCGTCATAGCCGCGCGGATCCTGCTGCAAGCCACTGGCCATGGCCCACACCATTAGCGGCGCGGCCATCACGCCCACTGCACAGACCAGCAACAGCACCCAGACCATGACGCTGGCGACTTTGTCCACCAGCGCCTGGGTCGCCTCGTGCCCGTCGCGCGCATGGGTTGCCGCCAGCACTGGGATAAAGGCCTGGCTGAATGCGCCTTCGGCGAACATGCGCCGGAACAAATTGGGGATGCGAAACGCCACGTTGAAGGCGTCCGTCATGGCGCTGGCACCAAAAGTTGCTGCCAGCAGAGTCTCCCGCACCAGACCGGTCACGCGCGAGAGCAGCGTCCATAAAGAGACGGTCGAAGCGGAGCGAAGGAGGTTCACGCCCCGAGTTTAGCGAGCGCTCCATCCTGCGCCTCAGGGTCAAAAGGTATACTCGCGGGCTTTGCTGGCAACATCCACAGACACAAGGAAACCTATTTATGGCATCTGGAAAACCCAAGAAAAAGAACCCGCGCCTGGCGTCGGGCCGCAAACGCGTCCGTCAGGACGAGAAAATCAACGCAGCGAACACCTCGCTGCGCTCCAAATACCGCACCGTGGTCAAGAACGTCGAAAAAGCCGTTCTGGCTGGCGACAAAGCCAAGGCCACGGAACTGTTTGGCAAGATGCAAGCCGTGGTCGACACCGTGGCCGACAAAGGCATATTCCACAAAAACAAGGCAGCCCGTGACAAGAGCCGCCTGGCCACCAAGGTGAAAGCCCTGGCATTGGCCGCCTGATTTTCAGGCACATCGCACGAACCCGAAACCGGGTTCGCCGTTTGTAACGGGTGCGCTACCAGCAAAGCAAAAAGCCGTCGCAAGACGGCTTTTTTGTGGGCGCTCCGCGCGCGCCGGTGCGGATTTAAGGCGCTTGTTACTGCAGTTTGAAACGCAACACCTGGGTGACCACCACCTCGCCTCCGTCGGTCTTGCAGCGGTATTGGCGAATGGCTTTGCGCACGCTGTCGTGAAAGACTTTGGGGCCAGACAGAATTTTCACATCCGTCACCACCGTGTTACGGATCGTGATGCTTGCGCTCACCAGCCACTCATCGCCCGGTTCATCTTTGGCTTTGACCGGCATCTCCGGCTTGACCTGTAGCTCCGGCGGGCAAACCGTATCGATCGCCGTGCGCGGCGCGACCGAACTGGCGATAGCCGCCGTCGCAGGAACGGGCGGCGGTGCTGGTGCTGGTGCTGGTGCTGTGCGTGCTGGTGCTGGTGCTGGTGCTGGTGCTGGTGCTGGTGCTGGTGCTGGTGCTGGTGCTGGTGCTGGTGCTGGTGCTGCGGGCGCGGGGCGCGTAGCAGGAGCTGCGCTTGCCACGCGGGGTGCTTCTGCAATCACCGGGCTCTGGTGCGCCGACGACGGCGGGTAATGCCGCACTGGCGCGGCGGCAGCGGGGAATTGCGACCCGAGGACAGCCGTCGCAGGCGCGGAAGGACGGGACTCCGTTGGCAAAACAGGAACCTGGGGCTTGGCTAAAGCAGGCGCTGGCGCCGGCGTTGGCGCTGGCGCTGGCGTTGGCGTTGGCGTTGGCGTTGGCGTTGGCGTTGGCGTTGGTGCTGGTGCTGGTGCTGGTGCTGGTGCTGGTGCTGGTGCTTGCGCAACTACGGCGGCTGGTGCTGTTGGAGGCACCTGCACGGGTTCGGGTTCCAGCGACGCTGCGGGAACTGGCTTCTGAGGGCTGGTCTCTTGGCGCGGCGCGGCGGGGGGCGGTGGCACGGAGGGTGCGTCCAAAAGCTTCTCCACCGCTTTGGTGGAAACCGGCTTTTCCAGCATCTCAGCAGGCGGAGCAGCCGGTGGCGGCGGCGCGATGGCGATGTCTTGAATAACCAGCGTCTGCAGGTCTGCCTCCTCAGGCGGAGGCATCCGGGGCGACAGGGCCATCACAGCCCACAGTACCGCCTAAATGCATGAGCAACACCCATGCGGCAGCGCTGAACCGGTGCGCACCACCGCCCAGCGGGTAGTGCAGGCTGGAGCCTGTCAAGGCGCAAACACCTCGGCGCCCAGCACCGCAACCCGGGACAAACCATGCCGCCGGGTGCTGGCCAAGACTTGGACGAACACGCCGTAGGATGCCGCCTTGTCGCTCCGTATCTGGATCTGCGGCTGGATTTTTTGCGTTTCGGCCTGCGCCGCCAACTTGGGCCAACCGTTCGTCCAGCTGCGCGGCCGTGACAACGCTGGCCTTGCCAGAGGATGTTGCTCTCGGCATCAATTTCTACGGCGATGACATCGCCTGTGGCGGGGGGTGTGGTCGCGGAGGCGGTGGGCAGCGCCATCTTGACGGCGTGCAATTGCACCGGAATGGTGATGATCAGCATCACCAGCAGCACCAGCAGAACATCGATCAGCGGGGTGGTGTTGATCTCCAGCATCAGACCCGGCTCATCGTCACTTTCTGAACGTTGCAAACGCTGGGCCATGGTGGAAAGCGGCTACTGTAGGGAGGCTGGCTCGGTGATAAACGAGACCTTGGCGATACCCGCACGCTGGCAGGCTGCCAATACCCGCCCCACCCCTTCGAAACTGGCCTGGCGGTCGCCCCGTATCTGTACCTCGGGCTGCTGCACTCTTGCAGCCACGTCGCTCAGGCGGCGCGCCAGCGCATCGGCGTTGGGCAAGCGGGTATCAAACCAGAACAGCTGGCCCTGGCGGTCCACCGAGATGATGATGCTGTCCGGCCGGGTCTGGCTGGCTGCGATGCGCTCACTGCGGCAAGCTGAGCATCACCGAACTGGTCACCACAGGGATGGTGATCAAAAAAATGATCAGCAGCACCAGCATCACATCGACCAGCGGCGTGGTGTTAATGCCAGCCAACAACGCGCCGTCCTGCGCGTCGTCCGGGGGAATCAGCAGGGCCATGGCAGGACTCAGGTCGGCTTGCGACTGCCCGCTACCACGGCATGCAGGTCATTGGCAAAAGCCCGCACATCCGCCATCGCCAATTTGTTGCGGCTGAGCAGCCAGTTGTAGGCCAGCACCGCCGGGACAGCGACCGCCAACCCCAAAGCCGTCATGATCAAAGCCTCGCCAACCGGGCCCGCCACCTTGTCGATAGAGGCCTGCCCGGACATGCCGATGGCGGTCAGGGCATGGTAGATACCCCACACGGTTCCGAACAAGCCCACAAAAGGCGATACCGAACCCACGGTGGCCAGAAAAGCCAAGCCGCTGTGCAAGTCACGCTGCACCGCCTCGACAGCGCGCTGCATTTGCATGGAAATCCACTCCTCTGGTGCCACATGGGTCAGCAAACCGGATTGGGGCTTCGCGGCGTCCAAAGCGCTGGATGCGATGAACCGCAAAGGGCTGCGCACATCCAGCAGTGCGATGCCATTTGCGACGTGATCGGCCTTCCAAAATTTGTCGCCAGCGGCTCGGCAATATGCATCCATGGACCGCAAGGCCATTGCTTTGCGCAGCAGGATGTACCAGCTACCCACGCTCATCAACACGAGCAGAAGCAAAACCGCCTTGGTGACGGCGTCCGACGCCAACCACAATGCCGTCACGCCATACGGACTGTCCAACGCCGCCAAACCGTTCGCCGCAGCGGGGTCGGCGGCGGATTGCGCCCAGGCAACGGTGTGCAGCAGGCCCAAAAGTACGAGCGTGAGGTGGCGACTGGTTCGTATCAGCATGCTGTTTCTCGTAGCTTGGACTGCAGCGGATATGGAGCCCTCAGGGCGTCACCGTGTCTACCACCTGCAATCCGTTGTCGCGTGCAAAGTTGACGCAAAAATCCCAGGCCATGACATCGTGGTCCCGTAAATCCGGATGCAAGATCACGCAATTGACACCTTGCAGGGCGCTGGGAACACACCAGGGGGAATAGCCCAAATGGCTGCCCGACGTGGCTGCCGCCTGGGCGAAACTGGCTCATCACCCCCGCCAAGCGCTCGGCCCAATCACTGGGGCGGAAGGTTTTGCCGTCCGAGGTCTTGCCCAGGATATACAGAACAGGAGGAAGTGGGGTAGCCATAGACGCAAACGCCTTGCCGCGAAAACACACAATGCCGCTGCGCAAGCGGCGGGATTCTACCCGTGCCCCCTAGAATGCGGCCTCCCCGCCCCGGTCATAACCGGGGCGATTTCATCTGGAGCATCCCCCATGAGCAGTTCTGTGAGCGCCGCCACCCCATCTTCCCCCCACGTGATGAACACGTACGGACGATTAGCCATGGCGATATCCCACGGACAGGGCTGCCGGGTGTGGGATGTCGATGGGCGCGAATACCTGGATGCCTTGGGCGGCATCGCAGTCAATACCCTCGGCCACAACCACCCGGATCTGGTTCCGGCGCTGCAAGACCAGTTGACCAAAATCATCCACAGTTGCAACTATTACCACGTGCCCTTGCAAGAGCAGTTGGCAGCCAAGTTGGTGGAACTTTCGGGCATGCGCAATGTGTTTTTTTGCTCCACCGGGCTGGAGGCCAACGAAGCGGCTATCAAACTGGCACGCAAATTCGGCCACGACAAAGGCATTGAGCGCCCGGAAATCGTGGTGTACGAGAAAGCCTTCCATGGCCGCAGCATCGCCACACTGAGCGCCACCGCCAACACCAAAATTCAAGCCGGTTTTGGCCCGCTGCTCGAAGGGTTTGTACGGGTACCGGTCAACGACATAGCCGCGCTGCGGAAAGCAACGGCCAACAACCCCAACATCGTGGCCGTGTTCCTGGAGGCCGTCCAAGGCGAAGGCGGCGTCAACCCCATGCACATGGACTATCTGCGCGAACTGCGGGCTGAGTGCGATGCACGCGACTGGCTGCTGATGGTTGATGAGGTGCAATGCGGCATGGGCCGAACCGGCAAGTGGTTTGCGCACCAATGGGCGGGCATCGTCCCTGACGTGATGCCGCTGGCCAAGGGTCTCGGCTCCGGCGTACCCATCGGCGCGGTCGTAGCTGGGCCCAAAGCCGCCAGCATTTTTTCACCAGGCAACCACGGCAGCACCTTCGGCGGAAACCCGCTGGCCATGCGCGCCGGGGTGGAGACGATCCGCATCATGGAACGCGACGGCCTGCTGGAAAACGCCGCAGCCATGGGTCGCCATTTCACCGAAGCGCTGCAACGCGAATTGGCCGCGCAACTGGCCAGCGGCGCGGTCAAAGACATACGCGGGCGTGGGCTGATGATCGGCATTGAATTGGCTATTCCGTGCAGCGCGCTGATGCAAAAATGCCTGGACAAAGGCCTGCTGATCAGCGTCACGGCCGATAGCGTGGTGCGGCTGGTGCCGCCGCTGATCGTCACCGCCACCGAGGTGGATGCGATGGTGGCCATTCTTGCGCCGCTGATCCGCGACTTTCTGGCTGTCAACGGAGCGCCGGCATGAGGCATTACCTGCAATTCAAGGACTTCAGCGCCGATGACTACGACTACCTGTTCGCGCGGGCGGCGCTGATCAAGCACAAGTTCAAAACCTACGAAAAACACCACACCCTGCTGGACCGCACGCTGGCGATGATTTTTGAAAAAGCGTCCACCCGCACGCGGGTGAGCTTCGAGGCAGGCATGTACCAAATGGGCGGTAGCGTGGTTCACCTGACCACAGGCGACAGCCAGCTGGGTCGGTCTGAGCCGATTGAAGACAGCGCCAAAGTCATCAGCCGCATGACCGATATTGTGATGATCCGCACCTTTGAGCAAACCAAGATTGAGCGCTTTGCGGCGCACTCGCGGGTCCCGGTCATCAATGGTCTGACCAATGAGTTCCACCCCTGCCAAGTGCTGGCCGACATCTTCACGTACATCGAACACCGTGGCAGCATCGCCGGCAAAACGGTGGCCTGGGTGGGCGATGGCAACAACATGGCCAACACCTGGTTGCAGGCCGCCGATTTGCTCGGCTTCACGGTGCATGTGAGCACGCCGAGCGGCTACGAAGTCGACCAATCCATCGCTGGCGTGCGCGCGCAGAGCAGCTACCGCGTGTTCTCGGATCCGTTGCAAGCCTGTGAGGGCGCAGACCTGGTGACCACCGACGTCTGGACCAGCATGGGCTACGAGGCAGAAAACGCGGCACGCATGCAGGCGTTTGCATCATGGCGGGTGACCGCGGAGATGATGGCCGCTGCCGCACCCACCGCGCTCTTCATGCACTGCCTGCCCGCGCACCGTGGCGAGGAAGTCGACGCCGAGGTGATCGACGGGCCGCAAAGTGTGGTCTGGGACGAAGCCGAGAACCGGATGCATGTGCAAAAAGCACTGATGGAATACTTGTTAAGGGGCAAGCTGGAATGAAAAAGATCGTCGTATTCATGCTGGCGCTGCTAGTTGGACACTCCTTTGCTTTTGCCCAAATGGCGGATCGCGACATCTTGGGCCGCTGGTACACCGAGGAAACAAGCACTTCGGATCCTGACGAAAGCGGCACGGTCACGCACACCAAGATCTGCGGCTCCGAAGAGTACTTCCGAAATCACATCAGCAACTTTCAGGGGACGGCCCAGATCGACTACACCATCGACGATGTGTCTGTCGAGGGCGGTGCCGTCATCACTTTTCGCGGTGCCACCGAGTGGAAACTAGCCGACCAAATCTTGACGTCCAAAATCGTAGACATCAAAACCCGGGTCAAAGATGTGTACCTGCGCCGTCAGGGCGAGGATGTGGAAGGCGATGACCTGCAAACCTTCAAAGACGCGATGTCCGAGGAACTGAATGGCTTCTTTTATGTGGGCATGACAATCGAAGATAGGGTACTTTCATTTGATGCACAGCGGATCACCCTGGAATCCACCGATGACAATGGCGTCAAAGGGGCAAGCTGGAATAAAAAACATCTTGGTGTTGGTGCAACTGAATTGACCGCGCGAACGCATCAGGGCGCGGTGTTATGCCAGCGCCTTGTGGGCCCCATCGCATAAAGGCTTGCCTGCGCTGTGCTTGCAGCCACAGAAGTACACCGTCTTGGTCTCTTCGGCGCGGTATTTCACGGGCGTGAATGCGCTGCCTTTGTGCGAGCCATCGCAAAAGGGCTGCGACTTGCTTTGTCCGCAAGAGCACCAGTAGTAGTCTTTGCCGGCCTCCACCGGGCTGGCGTAGGGCGATTTTTGGGCGATGTGGGGTTCCATAGAGATTTCCTTTTGCGTGGTTGGTGCCATTGTGCGCTTCTGGCATGCCCCCGAAGCTGAAGCGCCATGCGCATCTCAGCCAGTCCGGGCTGTAGACTTACACCACGTCATGGGAACCGACCCTGATATTCCCATGGGCTTTTTGCCAGTGATGAATAAGCAATTGCAAATCGAATGAGGTCGGATTCGACGACATGTTTTAAGGAGTAAATGATGGTGGGAATCCAAGAATTACCTGCTAAAAATTTATAGCCATGTGAGTGCGATCATTGCTGAGTTCGAAGCTGCGGGATCTGAGTGAGCTTGGGGGCTGGCTATTCAAAGGGCCGAGCGATCGAACGTGACCACATGGTCCACCTCGGCGCGAATACCAATCCACTCACCCACCTTGTGGTCGTGGTGACTGGGCACATGGGCCATCACCGTTTCGCCCGTCTGCAAGCGCAAGGTGTACAAAAACTCCGAGCCACGAAATGATTTGCGGATGATCTCGGCCTTCACCGCTGCGTCGTCATCGTGCACGATGTCGTCAGCGCCGCAGCAGCACATCGCACTCACCCGAGGCAAACATGGAGGGCAGTGGGCACTCGGCCAGATCCACCAAATCGCCCATGGGCGTGTGCACCACGACTTGCTTATTCACCTCTTGCAGAGTTGCGTGCGTGAACACACCATGGCCAATGAACTCGGCCACAAAACGGGTAGCGGGTCGGTGGTACAGCGTGTAGGCATCGTCCCATTGGTGCAAGCGGCCTTCGGACATGACGCCAATCACATCGCCAATGGCGAAGGCTTCCATTTGGTCGTGCGTCACAAACAGGGCGGTGGTTTGTGCCTCTTTCAAAATACCGCGCACTTCCAAGGCCAAGCGCTCGCGCAACTCCACATCCAAGTTGGAGAACGGCTCGTCTAAGAGCAATAGTTGCGGTTGGGGTGCCAAGGCACGGGCCAGCGCCACACGCTGCTGCTGACCACCCGACAACTCGTGCGGGTAACGCTGTGCGCTGGTGCTCAACCCGACTAAGGCCAGTACCTCTCGCACACGCGCTTCGCGCGCGGCACGCGGCTGCTTGTGCAGTCCAAAGCCCACGTTGTCGTGCACGCTTAAATGGGGGAAAAGGGCATAGTCTTGGAACACCATGCCGATGCGACGCGCCTCGGGGGCGACATGCACACTGGCACTGCTGACCACCGATTGGGCCAAGCGGATTTCACCCGCACCCACTGGCTCAAGACCCGCTACCGCGCGCAACAACGTGGTTTTGCCGCAGCCCGATGGGCCAATGAGCACGCCCATTTCGCCAGCACGCAAACTCAGGGTCACGCTGGTCCACCGAGGGACGGCTGCGTTCTGGGTAGCTGACGGAGAGCTGGGCGACATCTAAGAACATGTCTCCATTGTAGAGACGGGCATCGGGTGACCCTGCCTTGTGCGGCTACCTACAATGCCCTATGGTTGTGAGCTCCCGCTTGTTGTTACGCTGCGTGCTGGCCGTTCTGGCCGTGCTGGCCTTGCTGTTGGCACTGCCGGTGCTGACCGTGCTGTTTTCATGGGTGCAGTGGAACGCGGAATCGGGGAGCATCTTGGGCGAGATGGCCCGCACGGTTCTGCCCGACTACGTGGGAACCTCGCTGTTACTGTGCGTGTTGGTCAGCGTGGGCGTGGTCAGCATGGGTACGGTTTCTGCGGCCGCCGTCACGTTATTTGACTTTCCGATGCGCCGCAGTTTCGAATGGGCACTGCTCTTGCCACTGGCTATGCCCGCTTATGTGGTGGCCTATGCGTACACCGATTACTTGCAATTCAGCGGCCCGCTGCAAACCACCATTCGCGAGGCCTTTGGCCTGCAGGGTCGCGTGTTTCCCGAGGTGCGCAATGTGTGGGGTGCGGCCTGTGTGTTCACCCTCGCGCTGTATCCGTATGTGTATTTGCTGGCCCGCACTGCGCTATCGGAGCGCGCCAACCATTTGATGGAAGCAGCGCGCTTACTGGGCGCACCGCTGTCACGCCGCATCCTGCGCGTGGCCTTGCCTCTGGCCCGCCCCGCCATTGCAGCGGGCACAGCTTTGGCCTTGATGGAAACCTTGGCCGACTTTGGCGTGTCGAGCTACTTTGGCATCCAAACCTTCACCGCCGGCATTTACAAAGCGTGGCTGGTGATGGACAACCGCATCGCCGCCGCGCAACTGGCCACCCTTGCTCTTGGCCGTCGTGGTGATTTTGTTAACGGCCGAACAACGCGCCCAATCGCGCTTGCGTTTTTCCAGCGCCCGCGTGGATCGCCACGGCACTGAATCGCAACCCTTGAAGTTGCACGGCGTTTCTGCCGCGGTGATGTGGACGATTTGCATGCTGCCTGTGTTGTGCGGATTTGTCTTGCCCGTGCTCTTCATGTTCCGCGCCTTGTTGCAGGGCGACGGCATGCTGGATTTGCCGTGGTCACGCTTTGTGCAATGGTCCATCAACAGCCTGTCGCTGGGTGGCATGACGGCGCTGTTGGCTGTGGGCGCGGCTTTGCTACTGGCCGCACAAGCCCGCCTCCACCCCAACTGGCTGACGCGCCAAGTCATGGGTGTGGTGAGCTTGGGCTATGCCGTGCCGGGCGCTGTCATTGTGGTGGGCTTGCTCTTGCCTGTGGGTTGGGTACAAGCCACTTGGCCTCAGTCGGGCGTGGGCTTTTGGCTGACTGCCACGGTGCTGGGCTTGGTGTGGGCTTACCTGGTGCGCTTTGTGGCCGTGGCTTTGCAATCGGTGCAAAGCGGCTATGCGCGTGTTCCGGCTTCGCTGGACGACAGTGCGCGCATGTTGGGCACATCGGGCTTTTCGCTGGTGCGCCGCGTGCATTGGCCTTTGCTGAAAAAACCGGTGGCCACCGCGACGCTGCTGGTGCTGGTGGACGTGATGAAAGAGCTGCCCGCCACCTTGGTGCTGCGCCCATTCAACACCGACACCCTGGCCGTGATGGCCTACCAACTGGCCCGCGACGAACGCCTGGGCGAAGCCGCTTTGCCCTCGCTGGCCTTGGTTTTGGTGGGCTTGCTACCCGTCATTTTGCTCAGCCGCACACTGCGGCGGCACTGAGCCGCCTAGACAAAACCCCTGCATACGGCAAGGAAGTTTGATATTTATCAAATGATAATGATTCGCATTTGAGCTACACTGCTTCCAAGTTTTGTTACCTGGAGTCGCTTCATGCGCCGCACCCTCCGTGTTTTGTCTTTGGCCGTTTCTGCCCTCACCGCTGGCGTGTTCAGCCCATCGGTCTTGGGCAACGAGCAAGTCCTCAACTTGTACTCAGCCCGCCACTATCCGACAGACGAACTGCTGTACAGCGACTTCACCAAAGCCACCGGCATCAAAATCAACCGCGTCGATTCAGACGATGCCGGCATCATCGCCCGCCTGAAGGCTGAGGGAAGTGCATCGCCAGCGGACCTGATCTTGCTGGTAGACGCAGCACGCTTGTGGAAGGGCGAAGTCGATGGCATGTTCTTGCCGGTCAAGTCGCAAAACCTTGGAAACAGCGGTTCCCGCGCAGTTGCGCTCTAAACCCACCGACGACGGCACCGCCTGGTTTGGGTTGTCTACCCGCGCGCGCGTAGTGGTCTACGACAAGCTCAAGGTCAACAAGGCCGATGTGGACACCTACGAAGAGTTGGGCGACCCCAAAAACAAAGGCCAGCTGTGCATCCGCTCCGGCTCACACCCCTACAACCTGAGCCTGTTTGGCGCGATGACCGAACACCTCGGCCCTGCAGCGACTGAGGCTTGGCTCAAAGGCATGGTCGACAACATGGCGCGCGCGCCCAAAGGCGGCGACACCGACCAAATCAAAGCCGTGGCCAGCGGGCGAGTGCGGCATTGCCGTGACCAACACCTATTATTTGGCGCGCCTGATGCGCTCCACCAACCCTGCCGACAAAGCGGTGATCGAGCGCGTGGGCGTGGTGTTTCCCAACCAACAAAGCTGGGGCACGCATGTGAACGTGGCCGGTGGCGCGGTGGCGCGTTACGCCAAAAACCCAAGCGAACGCCGTGAAGTTTTTGGAATACCTGGTCAGCCCCGAAGCACAAAACCACTTTGCCAACGGCAACAACGAGTGGCCCGTGGTCAAAGGTTTGAAGCTTGGACAACCCGGCCCTCAATGCCATGACCGGCGGTAGCTTTAAAAGCGAAGTGCTCCCCATCAGCGCGGTGGGCATGAACCAAATCAAGGTGCAGCAAATGCTGGACCGCGTGGGTTTCAGGTAAGGCACAGCCATGTAAAAGCCTTCGCTCCTGTAAAGTGTAAAAAATACTTTTTCGGAGATACCTCAATGAGAGATGTTCTTGACCTCGACCGTTACCCTTTGGATCAAGAGGGCAGCCAGGCGTGGCATGCGATGGTGGCGCAGGCGGTTGCACAGCTTGATGCCCAGGGCATGTTTAATCTGGAAGGATTTGTGAGGCTAGAGGCGGTCCACAAACTGGTCGACCACATTAAACCGGTCATGGACACACAGTCTTACACCCACAAGCGCCTTCACAACATTTATTTTCAGCCGGACATACCGGACCTCGAACCCAATCACCCTGCACTTCGCAAGGTGGAAACCATCAACCACACGCTGTGTGCAGACCAAATTCCAGACAGCCTGGTTCTGGCCATTTACCAGTACCCACCCTTTGCCAAATTCCTTGCCGCCACGATGGGCAAACCCCAGTTGCATGTCATGCAAGACCCGCTAGCCAGCGTGAATGTCATGGCATACCGATCTGGCGAAGCGCTGAATTGGCACTTTGACCGTTCTGAGTTCACCACCACTTTGCTGTTGCAAGCGCCTGAAATCGGGGGAGAGTTTGAATACCGCAGCGACCTGCGCTCGGCCAACGATCCCAACTACTCGGGCGTCGCAGAACTATTAGAGGGCAGAGACCCGCACGTCAAACGCGTCCGACTCCAAGCGGGGACGCTCAACGTATTTCGCGGAAAAAACACCGCCCACCGCATAACGACGGTGAAAGGCCCCATAGACCGATTCATCGCTGTTTTTTCCTATTACGAAAAACCAGGCGTCATGTTCAGCGATGCGGAGCGATTGGGCTTTTTCGGGCGTGTCCGGTAGGATGACTGAAGCGCTCCGGGAATGAATGAGGCCACCCATCTGCGCGCAAACAGCAAAAAATGATCAGCCACATTCAGCCCCTTAGCCAGTCACTTTGATGAGCCAGCAGACCCAACCTCCCACTACTTTGCCGGCTGCTGATGCAAGTACAGCGCCGCCTGGTGCAGGTGCTGTTTGTCGGTGTCTTCATGGCGGCGCTCGATTCAGCCATCGTGGGGCCGGTCCTGCCTGCATTGCGTGCGGCCTTTGGTATCGACAACCGCACCGCCGGACTGCTTACTACCGTGTTTGCCCTGAGTTCGATGTGCAGCACGGCGCTGATGGCTTACTTCAGCGACCGCCATGGCCGCCGTCCGGTGTATCTGGCCAGTGTGGCGCTTTTCGCCATCGGCTCGCTGTGCATCGCCGCCGCCCCCAGCTTTGACCTGCTGCTGGTCAGCCCGTGCCATCCAGGGCATTGGCGCAGGGGGCATTGCGCCGGTAGCCAGTGCGGTGATTGGTGATGTGTTCACAGCCGAGCGGCGGGGCCGTATTTTGGGGCTGATTGGTGCCACCCACGGCATGGCCTTTGTGCTCGGGCCGCCACTGGCTACCGCGCTCACATCCACGCTGGGCTGGCGCTGGTTGTTCCTGGTGAATATTCCCGTCGCGCTGGTCGTGCTGGTCTTGGGCGCGCGCAGCCTGCCAGGCCATCGCAGCGACGCGGCACCGGGGCCCATTGACACAGCGGGTATTGCCCTCACCTTATTGTTCCTGCTGTGTCTGGTGATGGGTATTTCGCGCCTGCCGGACTCGGCCACCGGGATGCTGCTGTGGCCTTGGTTTCTGGCTGCCAGTGGCGTGCTGCTGGCCGCTCTGGTGGTCATTGAGAAACGGCAAGCCCAAGCGCTGATTCCCATGGAGCTGTTTGAAAACCGGCAACTGGCATTTGTCTATGTGCTGACGCTGGGCGTGGGGTTCTCCATGGGTGGCATTGTGTTTTTGACCACCATCGCCACGCTGGCTTATGGGGTCAGCGTGGAGCACGCGGGGCTGGCACTGCTGCCGCTGGTGCTGTGCTCCATGGTGGGCTCGATGGCGGCGGGAAGGCTGCTTAACCGCCTGGGTGCCCGCAACATGGTGATCTTTGGTTTCGGGCTGTTGACGCTGGGATACCTGCAAAGCGCAGTGCCGCAGACCGGCTTTACCGCGTTCGTGGTGGCGTCTGTACTGGTAGGTATTGGCCTGGGTGTGGTCGTCAGCGGCGCACTGCGCTCGATTGCGATTGACGAAGCGCCCCCTGCCCTGCGCGGCACAGCCCAGGGGCTGATCAATATTTTCAATGCCGTGGGGACACTGTTGGCTGTGACCTGCATCAGCGCCATTGCTGACTTTGATGGCGGCGAGCTGACGGGCTTTAGCCACGCTTATCTTGCGATGGGGGCGAGCATGTTGGGGATGTTGGTGCTTGCGTTTGGGCTCAAGAAAAAAAGTTAGATGCGCCAGTGTGAACTGCTCCCCGCCAGCAGCACCAGCGTAAACTTCGCTACCTTTGTAGCAAAGGAGTTTTAACATGGGTATGCCAGTAAGAATTGACAACTTGCTTATACGAGCAAGCGAAAAACGAAGCCAAAGCTGAACATCGCACGATTGCCGGTCAGATTGAGTTTTGGGCCTGTGTTGGGCGAGCTGCGATAGACAACCCAGAGTTGCCGATCGATTTTGTCGTGCAAGCTATTAGGCTTCAATGAAAGAGCCGCGTGGCGATGCGATTCCTTTTCAGCCCCGTAGCCGCGCATGACGCTATCAGGCAGTTCAAACTCGCAGATTTGCTCGTCAATATAAAAAGCTGCATGACAACATTGCTGCAGATGTAGACGCGGCAGTCAGCGCCGTAGAGACTTCGCCAAAGATTGGGGACCAGAAAAAAGGTGACTTGGCGGCTTTGTATGTTTATAAATTCCGAAGCCAAGGACAGCTTTACTTGCTGGGCTACACGATCGGCGAGGAGCTTAAATTGGTCTACCTTGAGGCAGTTGGACCCCATGAAAACTTTTACCGGGATTTGAAGTAGCCAGAAAAAATTACCCGCCAAGTGCTCACGAATTTGCGAAATGGCTTCAAGGATATGTCCGAGATAGTCCCCTAAACGCAATGGATCACGGCTCATATAGGGTGCGCTTGGGCAATGACAGTCTCTCGAAAACTGTCTGGTAATGCGCCGGGGGTTAGCACATCTACGGGCATGCCCAGTAAGTTGCGAAGCTTGTAGCGGATGGCACCCAGGTCAAACAGCGTAGTCTCGGAAGTGGTGTCGACGAGAATATCTAAATCGCTAAGGTCTGTATCCAGGCCCTGTGCGACGGAGCCAAACACCCGCGCATTCACTGCCCTGTGCGCCAGGACGATTTCGCGAATTTCACTGCGATGGGTGGCAAGAGCCAGGGAAGGTTTCACAATGTTTCGCTCAATTTTTCGAATTCCATACCATTTTCCGAAGCTTGCCAGCGACTAACTCTCGACTCCACTGCTTCTTACACCCTCGCCGGAATTAAAAGGGTTGGCCGACCATTGAAAAATCATAGAGGGCTTGTTTTCAATATCCTATAAAAATCCAGGGACCGAGCCGATCCCTTTTCACTACATTTTATTTAAGCTAGTGAAAAACTAAAAAATGGGCACTAATAAAAATGCTCACATAGTGTGAGCATAATATTTTCTTCATAAGGAAGAAATTGGTGTTCGCGCAATTTTGATAAATCAAAAACAAATGCTCATGTGGCATGAGCATAACGTCTTTCTCAGAGAGAATTAATCGGGAATATCCCGAATTTCTGATGCAAAAAACCGATGCTGCTGGGCAGCATAATCGAAAAGTCTAGAAAGTAAATCCTTAAAATCACCTAAGTCTTTGATTTATATAAGAATTTCTAAGTGGTGGGCGATGCAAGTTTCGAACTTGCGACCCCTGCAGTGTGAAGACTCATAGCACTTTGCCTTATTTCTGCTTATAGATCAATAACATAAGCATTTTCAGCGGCACCAAAGTAGTATGCTAGTAGTATAGTTACTAGATATCAAAAGTTGTGGCTTTCAGCCCGCTTATAAATCCTAGGCATATAAGCGTAAAGAGTCTTTACGCTGTGGGCGTTTTGAACTTCAGTCAACGCCACCGCCAGAGTCCGGTGAGCCCGATTTTACCGGGGGTTTTCACAGACAAGATGTAGTAGCCTATGCGCCGAATGAGGAGATTTGTATGAACAATTCCGAATCCAAAAAGCGGCTGCTAGCACTACAGAAGTCCAAATTTTTATCGCCAGAAATTCAGGACGCGCTGCGCT
>CAXNME010000004.1:0-139955 GCA_964203415.1 Rhodoferax sp. | reverse complement strand
ATGCGGCGCAACGGTGACCACCGGCATGGCGCTGGTGACCAGTGCGAGTGGCCCGTGTTTGAGTTCGCCTGCGGCATAGGCTTCGGCGTGGATGTAGCTGATTTCCTTGAGCTTGAGTGCGCCTTCCTGGGCAATCGGGTAATGCGCGCCGCGCCCCAGAAACAGCGCGTTTTCCTTGGACGCAAAGTCCTGCGCCCAGGCGATGAGCTGGGGCTCCAACGCCAGCACCGCCTGCAGTGCGGCGGGCAGGTGGCGCATGGCGTGCAGGTGTTCTGATTCTTCGGTCTCGCTCAGCCGGCCTTTGGTTTGCGCCAGCGAGAGGGTGAGCAAAAACAGCGCCGCCAGTTGGGTGGTGAAAGCTTTGGTGGAAGCCACGCCGATTTCCACGCCTGCCCGCGTTACATAGGCCAGCGCGCATTCGCGCACCATGGCCGAGGTGGCGACGTTGCAAATCGCCAGCGTGTGCGCCATGCCCAGGCTGCGCGCGTGGCGCAGTGCGGCCAGGGTGTCGGCGGTCTCGCCGGATTGGCTGATGGCCACTACCAGGGTTTTGGCGTCGGGCACGGATTCGCGGTAGCGGTATTCGCTGGCGATCTCGACGGTGCACGGCAGTTTGGCAATCGCCTCGATCCAATACTGCGCCACGCTGCCGCTCAGGTAGCTGGTGCCGCAGGCCAGGATCAGCACGCGTTCCACGCCCTTGAACACGCTGTAGGCCCCGTCGCCAAACAGCTCAGGCGTGATGCCCACAATGCCCTCTAACGTGTCGGCAATCGCGCGCGGCTGCTCGAAAATTTCTTTTTGCATGTAGTGCCGGTAAGGCCCCAGCTCGGCCGCGCCGCTGTGCGCCTGCACGGTTTTGACGGTGCGGTTCACCGGCTTGTGCTGCGCGTCTTCAATCCAGTATTTGCCCAGTTGCAGGTCCACGTGGTCGCCTTCTTCGAGGTAGACGATCTGGTCGGTCACCCCGGCCAGGGCCATGGCGTCGCTGGCCAGAAAGTTTTCGCTGTCCGACACGCCTACGCCCAAAATCAGCGGCGAGCCGGCGCGCGCGCCCACCACCCGGTGCGGCTCGTCTTTGTGGAACACCGCCAGCGCGTACGCGCCCCGCAATTGCGCGGTGGCCTGTTTGAGCGCATCAAAAAGGTCGCCGTTGTACAGGCTGTCAATCAGGTGCGCGATGACCTCGGTGTCGGTCTGGCTTTGAAAAACATAGCCGCGCGCTTGGAGCGCGGCGCGCAACTCGTCATGGTTTTCGATGATGCCGTTGTGCACCAGCGCCACCCGCCCTGGCGTATCGGTGGCAGCGCCTGTGCCGTGGCTGAAATGCGGGTGCGCGTTGTGCACCACCGGCGCGCCGTGCGTGGCCCAGCGCGTGTGGGCAATGCCGGTGCCGCCCTGCATCTGCCCGCTGCTGACCTGCTCCATCAACTCCGCGACCCGCGCCGTGCTGCGTGCCCGCTGCAAACCGCCGCCCTGCGCGCCCAGGCTGCCGGTGTGGATAGCCACGCCGCAGGAGTCATAACCCCGGTACTCCAGCCGCTGCAAACCCTGCACCAGCACAGGGACGATATTGCGGGTGGAAACCCCGCCGACGATGCCGCACATAGCTTCTCCTTGGATCGAATGGTGGCGATGCTAAAAGCCTTGAAGAAAAATTAGTAAATAAATTAGTAACGTATAAGAAATATAATTTCATAAAATAGAAGTTAAGAAATTAAATTTCTAAATATAGCTGATTTATGGAACAAATAGCACTCGATTCAATCGACATCCAATTGCTGGACGCCCTGCAGCGCGACGCATCGCGCAGCAATCTGGCGCTGGCTGCGCTGGTCCACATCTCGCCGCCCACCTGTTTGCGCCGGGTCAAGCGCCTGGTCGATGCCGGGTGGATTGAGCGGCAGGTGGCGCACCTGTCGGTAGATCGCCTGGGCGCGGCGTTTGGGCATGGCTTGACGGCATTGGTGGAAGTCACGCTGGACGCGCAGGGCGCCGAGCACCTGGACGCTTTTGAAGCGCGCGCCGTCGCCGAGGACGCGGTGCAGCAATGCTGGCGTGTGTCGCCCGGCCCGGACTTCATGCTGGTCATCCAGGCCCGCGACATGCCCGACTACCTGACCATCACCCAGCGCCTGCTGACCCAAAACGCCAACGTGCGCAACGTGAAAGCATTTTTCAGCCTGAAGCGGGCGAAGTTCACGACGACGGTGCCGTTGCCGTTGGCCAAGGCGCTCTAACGATGCGTCCTAAGGTTTTGCTTTCTTCACCGGCCGCTTCCACCCCGCCACGCTGACCTGTTTGCCGCGCGCCACCGTGAGCGCGCCTGCGGGGGTGTCTTTGGTGATGGTGGAGCCGCCGCCGATGGTGCTGCCCGCACCCAAGGTGACCGGGGCCACCAGCACGCAGTTGCTGCCGACCTGCACGTCGGCTTCGATCACGGTGCGGTGCTTGTTGGCGCCGTCGTAATTGGCGGTGATGCTGCCCGCGCCAAAGTTGACGCGCTCGCCCACACTGGCGTCGCCCAGATAGGCCAGGTGGTTGGCTTTGGCACCGGCCGCCAGGGTGGCGTTTTTCACTTCCACAAAATTGCCGATGTGCACATCGGCCCCGAGCTGCGCACCCGGACGCAGCCGCGCAAACGGGCCGACCCGCGCGTTCTCGCCCACGGTGACGCCGGCCTTTTCGCCGTCAATGTGGGTGAAGGCCTGTATCACCGCGCCGCGTTCAATGACGCAATTGGCGATGACGCAATTCGCGCCGATCCTCACCCCGTCGGCCAGATGGACCCGGCCTTCAAACACGCAGTTCACGTCAATTTCCACGTCCTGGCCGCATTCCAGCGTGCCGCGCACATCCAGCCGCGCCGGGTCTTGCAGGCGCACGCCGCGTTCCATGAGCGACTGCGCGATGCGCATTTGGTGGGCGCGTTCCAGTTCGGCGAGTTGCGCCGGGCTGTTGATACCGGCCACTTGCAGCGGGTCATTGATGGTGTGCGCCACCACACCCACGCCATCGGCCACGGCCATGCGCACCACATCGGTCAGGTAGAACTCGCCTTGCGCGTTGTGGTTGTCCAGCCGCGCCAGCCAGCCCTTGAGCGCGCGCGCCGGGGCCGCCATGATGCCGCTGTAGACCTCAGTCACCGCGCGCTGTGCGTCGCTGGCGTCTTTGTGCTCCACGATAGCCTGCACCGCGTCACCCTCGCGCAGCACCCGCCCATAACCCGTCGGGTCGGCGAAATGGATGGTGAGCAAAGCCAGCCGCTGCCCTGCGCATGCCGCGACCAACGCGCGCAGCGTGTCCGCCTGAATCAGGGGTACGTCGCCCGAGAGCACCAGCACCACGCCGTCGTCGGCCAGCAAAGGCGCTGCCTGTTGCACCGCATGGCCCGTGCCGAGTTGGGGCATTTGCCGGGCGAACTGCAGGCCAGGCGTGTGCGCTCAGGTCCGCCAAGCGCAGCCTCTACCGCGTCCGCGCCGTGACCGGTGATCACCACCGTATTGCGGGCCTGCAGGCTGTGGGCGGTTTGCAGCACATGGCCGATCAATGGAAGCCCGGCCAGGCGGTGCAAGACCTTGGGCAGGCTGCTCATCATGCGGGTGCCTTTACCCGCCGCCATAATGACCACGTCTACGGGGGTCGGGAGGCCAGTCAAATTGTCAGTTGCCACAACCATGCCTTTTTTATGCACACCTTTGCGTGTGGGGGAAGGCGGCTGGGCCGCCATCCGCCGGATTATCGGCGCTGCCTGTGTGCTGATTCTGGGCGGCTGCAGTGCCGTCGTCCCGGCCTACAACAACGCGCCCTTTGCGATCCACTGGTGGCTGGACTCCTACGCTGATTTCGACGCTGCCCAAAGCACGCGGGTCAAGGCCGACTTGGCGCAATTACACGCCTGGCACCGCAAAGAAGACCTGCCCCGCATCACGCAGATGCTGCAAACCGTGCAGGCCGCCGCGCCGGGTGAATTGCGTGCCGAACAGATCTGCGCTTGGTATGGCGAAGGCTTTGACTATGTGCGGGGCTTTGGACAGCGCAGCGCGCCCTTGGTGGCGGCCACGGTGCCTACGCTCAAGCCTGCGCAAGTGGATCGGGTGCGTCGCGAGCTGGCCAAATCGGCCAAGACCTGGCGCGGCAAGTGGCTGGATGTGCGCCCCTCGGAGCAAATTGACGCGCGGCTGGACAAGGCGGTGGACAACGTCAAAACCTGGTACGGCTCGGCCAGCGCGGCCCAAACGGCCTTGCTGCGCAGCCAGCTGGAATCGACACCCTATGACACGCCACTGAGCTGGAAGGAATTGCAACGCCGCCATGCCGACCTGGTGGAGACCATCGATACGCAGCGCGGACAGACGATGGAGCGCGCCCAGCCCGCCATCGAGGCTTTGTTGGAGCGCAGCCTGGTGTCACCCGACCCGGTCTACCGGGGCTATCTGGAGCGCATGATGGTGGCGAACTGCGTGAACCTTGCGGAGTTCCATGCCAGCACCAGCCCGAGCCAGCGCCGCCACATGGCGGACAAACTGGCGGCCTACGCCCGGGATTTTCAAAGGCTGGCTGCGCAAACGCCCTGAGGGCGCAAGGGCTGCGAACGGGTGCTCAACGCTCCGGGCGGGCGATATCGGCCACCGGCCAGGCTTCGCCAAAATCGGTGAGGATCGCGTCCAGCGGCACGTCGTGCGACTCCGGTGAAAAGTCGCTCACATAGCCCACGCCAAAGCCCAGTCCCACCGTGAAGGGCCGGGGTTCCAGGCTGCCCAGCATGCGGTCATAAAACCCGCCGCCATAGCCCAGACGGTAGCCGCCCGCGCTGTAGCCCACGCAGGGCACAAACAGCAGCGATGGCGACACCATCTCGGTGTCTTTGGGTTTGGGAATGCCGTAGGCGTCTTCTTCCATTTCGCAGCCCGGGTACCAGATGTGGAAGGTCATGGTTTTGTGGGCTTTGTTGATCACCGGCAGGGCGATCCGCCGGGGTTGCGGCTGGTCCAAGAGCTCGCCGTCTTCCTTCCAGCGGTGCAGCGCGGGCAGGGGGTCGAACTCGCCTTTGATCGGCCAGTACGCGCCGATCACGGTGTCTTCGCGCCGCAGCAGCCAAATGCGCATCACCTGCTGCAGCAACTCGCTGCGGTGCTGCCGGTCGGGCAGGGCATTGCGCAGGGCCAGCAACTCTTTGCGCAGGGCCTTTTTGGCGTCGCCAGCGGATTCGGAGGACTTGTCCATAATCAGTCGATTGAGTGAAGAAGAACCATTTTGACAGCATTACCCCGTTGGACTCTTTTTGCCGCCGCAGCCCTGCTGCTCGGCGCTTCTTTTTTCGCCGCGCCCCTGCACGCACAGGCGGCTCCGGCGGCCTATGCTGATAACCCCCGTTTAGACGCCGCTTTGCTGGACATGGCCCAGGCCTACCGGCGCCGCGACAGCCGTGCCATGGCCGCCGCTTTGCCCCAGTTCAAGGGCTACATGCTCGAGCCCTGGGCCGCGTATTGGGAACTGTCCAACCGCCTGGACACGGCCAGCAAGGCCGAGATCCTGGCCTTCTTGAACACCTACGCCGGCACCTACCAGGAAGACCGCTTGCGCGCCGACTGGCTTTTGCAACTGGGCCGCGCTGCGGATTGGCAGACCTTCAACACCCAGTACCCGCTGTACCGCATGGGCGATGACCGCTCTATTCAGTGCTTTGCGGCGCTGGCCGATTTTGTGGGCAAGCGCGCCGATGTGGCCGCTACCGTGCAGGCCAACTGGCTGGCGCTGCGCGAATCGGAAGAAGGCTGCTCCAGCGCATTTGACGCGCTCCACAAAGCCCACAAAATGCCCGCCCAGGTGGCCTGGGTGCGGGCGCGCTTGGCCATGGAAAACGACCGGCCGCAGGTGGCGGCGCAGGCTATCGGCCTCTTGGATCCGTCGTGGGTCAAGGGCTTTGATACGGTGTACCAGCGGCCTGCCAAATACCTGGACGACAAATTCACCGCCATGCGTCCCAAAACCCGCGAGCTGGTGTCACTGGCCATGATCCGCATGGCCGATTCCGACTACCAAAAGGCTGCGCAGCAGGTGGAGAAATTGCGCTGGCGCGCCCAGCTCAGTGCCGAGGAGCGCAGCTGGATTTGGGGCGTGATCGGCAAGCGCGCAGCGCAAAAGCTGGACGCCGACGCGCTGGGCTACTTTGCCAAAGGCAATCTGGCGCAAATGCACGAAGACCACCTCGCTTGGGGTGCGCGGGCCGCGCTGCGCGCCGGGCAGTGGGCGCGGGTGCAGGCTTTCATCCACGCCATGCCACCCGGTTTGCGCGCGGACCCGGCCTGGACCTATTGGCATGCGCGCAGCCCAACTCGAGCTCAGCCCCGGTGCAAACGACCCCGCGCGCGTGTCTGCCATGGGTGCTTTGCAGGCGCTGGCTGGCACCCGGGGGTTTTATGAAATGCTGGCCCTCGAAGAAACGGGTGGCCGCATCACCGCGCCCGCCCGCCCAGCGCCCATCAGCGCTTCTGAGCGCGAGGCCGCGCGCCTGAACCCCGGCCTGCAGCGCGGCCTGTATGCCATCCAGATCGGCCTGCGCGCCGAGGGCGTGCGCGAGTGGAACTACACCACCAACCTGCACCAAAGTGGCGGCATGGACGACCGCGCGCTGCTGGCCGCTGCCGACATGGCCTGCCGCGCCGAAGTCTGGGACCGCTGCATCAACGCCAGCGACCGCACCCGCAACATGGTCGATGTGGAGCAGCGCTTTCCCACGCCCTTCCGGCCATCGGTGCTGGCGCGCACAGCCGCCGTCGGGCTGGACCCGGCTTATGTGTATGGCCTGATCCGCCAGGAAAGCCGCTTCATCATGGACGCCCGCTCGGGCGTGGGCGCGTCTGGCCTTATGCAGGTCATGCCCGCCACGGCCAAATGGACTGCCAAGAAGCTGGGTATGACCGATTTCGCCCCGCACAAAATCAACGACCGCGACACCAACATCGCCATCGGCACGGGCTATCTCAAGTTTGCTTTGGACAGCTTTGGCGGCTCCATGCCGCTGGCCGCTGCTGCCTACAACGCCGGCCCCAGCCGCGCGCGCCTGTGGCGCAGCGGCCCTTTCACGGTGGAAGGCGCGATTTGGGCGGAGAACGTGCCCTTTTCTGAGACCCGCGACTACGTCAAAAAAGTGCTGGCCAACACCACGCTGTACGCCGCCATGCTCAGCGGCCAACCGCAATCCATCAAGGCCCGCTTGGGCCGCATCGGCCCGCTTAGCGAAGCCGAAGCCGCGCAGCCGGACCCCGTGGCCGACCTTCCCTGACCCTGAACAACTGCTGCGCGTGGGTGTTGGCGTGCAGTGCGCGATTCAAACGCGCAGTGCCACGGTGGTCATCACCTTGGCGGCCCCGCGCATCAGTTCTTGCACTACCGGCGGCAACTGCGCCGCTCCGGCTTCTTCGGCAGCGCGGGCGTGGGCGAGTTCCTCAGTGTGCATTTGCGCCACGATGGCGCGGGAAGCGTGGTCGCTAGCGGGCAGCGCATCAGGCCCGCTGCCCAAATGGCTTTGCAAATGCGCGCCCACCTGGCGCTCGGTTTCCACCACAAAGCCTAGGCTCACGGCGTCACCCATCCGCCCGGCCAGCAGCCCCAGGCCGAATGCGCCCGCGTACCACAGCGGGTTGAGCAGCGAAGGCCGCGCGCCCAGTTCGTCCAGCCGCTGCGCGGTCCAGGCCAGGTGGTCCACCTCTTCGGCGCACGCCGCCTCGTATTGCGCACGCAAGCGCGGGTTGCGGGTGGCCAGCGCCTGCGCCGTGTAGAGCGCCTGCGCGCAGATCTCACCCACGTGGTTGACCCGCATCAGCCCGGCGGCCTGTTGGCGCTCGGCCTCGGCCAGCTGCGTTGGCGCTTCGGGCAGCGTGGCGCAGGCGGTGCTGGCATGCGGTGCGGCGAACAGCGTGCGCAGGGCGTTGTCCAGGGTGTTGATCAGGGTGTCGATGGGGGAGGTGGGGCTTGGGGTTGGATGCATGGGGCGATTGTCCATGGTATGGCAACACTGGCGCGTAACGCAGGGATTGGTGTTGACGTTATCAACGCTTACTACGCCAGCACGGTGACCGGCGAGCAGGACATCGCCCTGCTGCAAAGCCGCCGCAGCCGTAAAACTGCCTCGGGTTGAACGCTGCGCCGTTGCCCTTACGCAACGTTCATGTACTTTTTAAGACAAATTACAGCTTCTGCGGGCCAACAAGGGCCGGACATCTGTTGGAATACGCCTTAACTGCTCATCAACGGGTAGTTCGCTGGGACTGGCAAGTAAGTTGGTTCCGGATAATTTGTTTTAACTTTGGAGATTTTCATGATGAAAAAGACACTAGTTGCATTGGCTGCCGTTGCAGCAACCGGCGGCGCGATGGCGCAGGCCGTGATGACCGGCTATATCGCTTTCGGCTACTCATCGGACCACAACTTCCGCTAATGCGACCGACCAGCGGTATGGGTATGGATGATGCTGAAATCAATTTTGCTATTGCAGAAGACATTGAAGGCGTTGGCAAATTGTCGGCAGGACTGGGCTTTACAAATGGCGGAACGCGGTGACGCTGCTGTCGGTAACGACTCAACAATCAAATTGACGACCGCTTCGGGCACTGCTGTCACCATGGGCACCACCAAAGGCGCCAGCTACCTGACTGGCGGCGTGGCTGCGGTTGGCACCAATTACAACTGCGGACCTGTCGGGCAAGTTGTTCAGCAGCCGCTCGATCAATGACGCAGTTTCGGTAAAAATTCCTTTGATGGCAGGCGTTTCCGTGTCGGTGGCCCACGCTGAAGCAGCAGTTTCTAGCTACTGGACTGGTACCGGTGCCGCTGGCAATGGAACTGAGCAGCGCTACAACACCGCGAGCCTCGACTATGCGGCCGGCGCTTTGGCTGTTAACGCAGGCTACCGCGCCTACGACAACACCACCGCTTCGAGCACCTCTTCCGCAAACACCCGTAACCGTGCTGCCGCGTCTTATGACCTGGGCGTCGCCAAAGCTTGGTTTTGGCTATGAGTCCACTCAGTACATGTACGGCAACTCCAAGACGGATTCGCTGGTGGGTGTGAACGTTCCTATGGGCGCTCTGAGTTTGGGTGTGCAGTTTGCGCAAGTGTCCACTTCGGGTAACGCATCGTCCTCGTCCAATTACAACCGTAACGGTTACCTGTTGGGTGCGAACTACAACCTGAGCAAGCAAACCTATTTGGCTGCTCATTACTACAACTACGACGGTGGCACCACTGTCAATCCGAACGGCTACCATATGTTCTTGTACAAAGGCTTCTAATCTCCCGCTGGCCTAGCGCCAGCAGGTTCTCAGAGACTTAAACCCCCGCCATGGCAACATGGCGGGGGTTTTTTCATGCCTCCACCACCTCAAAACCCGTAGTCATCACCGCCGTCTTGCCCAACATAAAACTCGCCGAACAATACTTCTCGTGGCTCATCGCAATCGCCCGCTCCACCGCCTGCGCGGGCAGCGCATTGCCAGTCACCACAAAGTGCATATGGATGGATGTGAAAACTTTGGGGTCGGTATCGGCCCGCTCCGCAGACAGCTGCACGCTGCAACCCTGCACATCGTGGCGGCCGCGCTTGAGGATCAGCACCACGTCATACGCCGTGCAGCCGCCGGTGCCGGCCAGCAGTAACTCCATGGGCCGCGGAGCCAGGTTCTGGCCGCCGTTTTCGGGCTTGGCCGCGTCCGGTGCGCCGTCCATATTGACGATGTGGCCGCTGCCGGTCTCGGCCACAAAGCCCATGCCCGAGCGGGTGTTGAGGTGGCCGGTCCAGCTGACTGTGCATTCCATGGTGGTGCTCCGTGTTGAAGTGATTTTTGTCTTCGGGGATTATCATGCGCCCAAGCTTCTGAACCCGTACACCAAGAACAATGCCAACCGCTCAAAAATCCCCGACAGCGCAGGCCTTGCAACCCGCCGACTACCTCACCAAAATCCTCAACGCCCGCGTCTACGACGTGGCCACGGAGTCGGCTTTAGAGGTCGCGAAGACCTTGAGCCAGCGTATCCATAACACCGTGCTGCTCAAGCGGGAAGACCAGCAGTCGGTGCGCAGTTTCAAGCTGCGCGGGGCCTATAACAAGATGGCGCATTTGAGCGCGGAGCAGCTCAAGAAGGGCGTCATTTGCGCCTCGGCGGGCAACCACGCGCAGGGCGTGTCGCTCAGCGCCAAGCGCCTGGGATGCCGCGCGGTGATCGTGATGCCCACCACCACGCCGCAGCTCAAGGTGGACGCGGTGCGCGAACTCGGGGGCGAGGTGCTGCTGCACGGCGAGAGTTACACCGACGCCTACAACCACGCGCTGACCCTGGAGAAAAAGCAGGGCCTGACCTTTGTTCACCCCTTTGACGACCCCGACGTGATCGCCGGGCAGGGCACGGTGGCCATGGAAATTTTGCGCCAGCACCAGGGGCCGCTGGACGCGGTGTTTGTGGCCATTGGCGGGGGCGGGCTGATCAGCGGCGTGGCCAATTACATCAAGGCGGTGCGCCCGGGCGTGAAGGTGATTGGCGTGCAGATGAACGACTCCGACGCCATGATGCAGTCGGTCGCCCAAGGTACGCGCGTGACGCTGCCCGATGTGGGCCTGTTCTCGGACGGCACGGCGGTCAAGCTGGTGGGCGAGGAGACTTTCCGCATTGCGCGCGGGCTGGTCGATGACTTCATCACCGTGGACACCGACGCCGTGTGCGCGGCGATCAAAGACGTTTTTGTGGACACCCGCTCCATCGTTGAGCCCGCCGGTGCGCTGGCGGTGGCGGCGATCAAAAAATACGTGGCGCTGCACAAGCTGCGCGGCCATACTTTCGCGGCGATTTTGTGCGGCGCGAATATGAACTTCGACCGCTTGCGTTTTGTCGCCGAGCGCGCCGACGTGGGCGAGGAGCGCGAGGCGCTGTTCGCGGTGACGATTCCGGAGGAGCGGGGCAGCCTGAAACGCTTTTGCGAGTTGATTGGCGATTTGCCCGGCGGGCCGCGTAATGTGACCGAATTCAATTACCGCATGAGCGACACCGCGCGCGCGCATGTGTTCGTGGGTCTGAGCACCAAGGGCCCGGGCGAATCGGGCCGCATCGCCAAGAACTTTGCGCGCCATGGTTTTGCCGCACTGGACTTGACCCACGACGAGCTGGCGCAGGAACATATCCGCCACATGGTGGGTGGCCCTTCGACCCTGGCGCAGGACGAGCGCGTGCTGCGCTTGGTGTTCCCGGAGCGTCCAGGGGCCCTGATGAAGTTCCTGAACCTGATGCGCCCCGGCTGGAACATCAGCCTGTTCCACTACCGCAACCAGGGCGCCGACTACGGCCGCATTCTGGTGGGCCTGCAAGTGCCGCAGGCCGACGACAAAGCCTTTGCCAAGTTTCTGAAGACGCTGGGTTACCCCTATGTGGAAGAAACCGCCAACCCGGTTTACCGCATGTTTTTGCAGACCTGAGGCCGACTGTGGCAGCAACCCTGGACGGTAAATTGGTGGTGGCGATTTCGTCGCGCGCGCTCTTCGACTTTGAAGAGGAAAACCGGGTGTTTGAGCAGGGCGACGACCACGCCTACATGGCCCTGCAGCGCAGCCGTATCGATACACCCGCCACCCCCGGCGTGGCGTTTTCGCTGGTGCGCAAATTGCTGGCCTTTAACGACGACAGCAGTGACGCCAGTTCGGACGCCGCCCGGCGGGTCGAAGTGGTCATCCTCTCGCGCAACGACCCGGTCAGCGGCCTGCGCGTCATGAAGTCCGCCGCGCATTACGCCCTGCCCATCATCCGCTGCACCTTCACGCGCGGCGAGTCGCCTTGGCGTTACCTGCAGCCGCTCAAAGCCAATCTCTTCCTTAGCACCCACTTGAGCGATGTGCGCGCCGCCTTAGAGGCGGGCGTGCCGGCAGCGCAGGTCTACCCGCATTCGGCGCATGCCAGCCAAGCCTATCCGCAGGAGGTGCGCATCGCGTTTGACGGTGACGCGGTCTTGTTCAGCGACGAGGCCGAGCGTGTGTTCCACGCAGGCGGCCTGGACGCGTTCCAACGCCACGAGGCCGCCAATGCCGCCCGGCCTTTGCCCGACGGCCCCTTCAAGCCGCTGCTGGTCGCCCTGCACCAATTGCAAAAGGCAGCACGCCCGGCCATGCGCATCCGCACCGCGCTGGTCACCGCCCGCAGCGTTCCGGCGCACGAGCGCGCGATCCGCACGCTGATGGACTGGAACATCGAGGTCGACCAGGCCATGTTTTTGGGCGGGCTGGACAAGGGCGCGTTCCTGCGCGAGTTCGCGCCGGACTTTTTCTTTGACGACCAGACCGGCCATATCGAGTCCGCTGCCCGCCACGTACCGGCCGGTCATGTGGCCAGCGGCGTGAGGAACTGACCCCGTGAGCCGCTGGACAACGATCCGCCACACGGCAGCCAGCGCCTGGGCGCTGACCCGGCCCTACTTTGTGTCCGAGCAGCGCTGGGTCGCCTGCGGTCTGCTGGCGGCGGTGGTGGCGCTGAACCTGGCTTTTGTCTACCTGGCCGTGCTGTTCAACCAATGGAACCAGGTTTTCTACGACAGCCTGCAAGAGAAAAACAGCGTGGTGTTTTGGGAGCAGTTGTGGCGCTTTTGCTATCTGGCCTTTATTTACATCGTGATCGCGGTCTACAAGTTTTACCTGAGCCAGTTGCTGGAGATCCGCTGGCGCGCCTGGTTGACCCAGCAATTTCTGACGCGCTGGTTATCCGACCAGGCTTTTTATGTGATGGAGCTGGCGCGTTTTGGCCCGGCACAGGGCGCGCAGGCGGATAACCCGGATCAGCGGATTCAGGAGGACATCGGCCAGTTCACGGCGATGACGCTGGGGCTGGCGATGGGGCTGCTGCACGCGGTGGTCACGCTGGCGAGCTTTGTGGGAATTCTGTGGGCGCTGTCCGGTGACTTCGGCTTCAGCCTGGGCGGATCGGACTACGCGATTCCCGGCTTCATGGTCTGGATGGCGCTGCTGTATTGCGGCGTGGGCAGCGTGCTGACGCATTACATCGGCCGCTCGCAGATCGCGCTGAACTTCCAGCAGCAGCGGCTGGAGGCTGACTTTCGCCACCACCTCATTAGGGTGCGCGAGTACAGCGAATCGATTGCCCTGGACGGCGGCGCGGACAACGAGAACCAGCGCCTGCGCGGGCGCTTTGATGACGTGCTGGGCAACTTCATGCGGCTGCTGCGGGCGCAAAAAAACCTGGTCTGGTTCACCAGTTTTTTTGGCCAGGCGGCGGTGGTGTTCCCGTTTGTGGTGGCGGCACCGCGTTTTTTCAGCGGCGCGATCAAGCTGGGCGACCTGATGCAAATCTCGTCCGCTTTCGGCCAGGTGCAGGGCGCGATGAGCTGGTTTGTCGATAGCTACAGCAGCCTGGCCACTTGGCGCGCCACCACCGACCGTTTGACCGGTTTTTCCAGCAGCCTCGCCAGCATTGCGCGGGGAACGCGCGTTCAGCCCACGTCAGCCGCTGGTGCGGATGGTGGCGTGCAGGCCGATGCGGTGCGGGTCTGCCTGCCGGATGGCAGCTTGGTGTTGGCGGCAGACGGCTTGCGCGCCATGGCCGGCGAGCGCGTGCTTTTGCAAGGGCCATCAGGCAGCGGCAAGTCCAGCCTGTTTCGCACGCTGGCGGGTATTTGGCCTTTTGCCAGCGGGGCGGTGCAGCGCAGCCCGGATGCCATGTTCATCCCGCAGCGCCCGTATTTCCCCAACGGCGCGCTGCGCGAGGCACTGGCCTATCCGGACCTGCCGTCGCGCTATAGCGACGCGCAGCTGCAACAGGCTTTGGCCGACGCGCAGCTGCCCGCGCTGGTGGGCGATTTGGACCGGCAGGCGGCCTGGGGCCAGACGCTGTCGGGCGGCGAGCAGCAGCGGCTGGCGATTGCCCGCGTCTTGCTCAAGCGCCCGGCCTGGGTGTTTGCCGATGAGGCGACCAGCGCGTTGGACGACGCGGCGCAGGCGGCGGTGTACGGCCAATTGGTTGCGATGACCACCGAGCGCGGCGGCGGCATGGTGTCGATTGCCCACCGCGACGGGCTGGCTGCGTTTCACACGCGCGCCTGGGTGCTGGAGCCCGCATCGGGCGGCGTTGGATTCGTGCTGCGCGCTCAAGCCAAGCTTTGAAACCAGCCCAGCACCTGCTGTGGCAAAAAGCCCAGATGCCCCGGCGGCGCGCCGCTGGGAAAGCCCACATGCCCGCCCTGTTCCGGTTGCCAGAGCTGCACATCCGGCGCGATGTCGCTCAGGGCTGGCAGGCTGTCGCGCGGGATGAAGGGGTCGTTTCGCGCATGAACCACCAGGGTCGGCAGGCGCAGGCTGCCCAGGTGGGGTTTGGCGGAGGCGCGGCGCCAGTAGTCCAACGCGCCATGAAAGCCATGCAGCGGGGCGGTAAAGACCTCGTCAAAGTCCAGCACGGTGCGTGCGCGCAACAGGGCTTCGCGGTCAAACAAGCCGGGGAATTGGTCCCACTTCTGTAAGGCCTTGGGCTTCATGGTTTGCAAGAAACGGCGTCCGTAAACCACAGTGGTTGAAACCCCGGCTGATGTGCAGTCCGCAGGCGGTCAAGTCCAGTGGCGCAGCACACCGCGCAGACGAGCAGCGGCCGTGGCGCGGGCGGCGTGGCCCGACTCCTGGGCCCAGCGCAGCAAAGCGTTGCCGCCGAGCGAAATACCCACGGCATACAGCGGCCCGTTATGCGCTTGGCGCAGCCTCTCTAGCACCCAGCCAATCTCGACGTAGTCGCCCGAATGGTAGGCGCGCGGCGCGCGGTTGATCTCGCCGCTGCAGCCGCGAAAGTGCGGCACCACAAAGTCCATTCCTGCAGCACGCGCGGTGCGGGCAAAGGCTTGCGCGTAATGCCCACCGGAGTTCCCCTCCAAGCCGTGGAACAGAACCAACAGCGGCCTTTCGGCTGCGGCGGTAGCGGCGGAAGTGGACTTTGGGTGGGTAAGCCAATCCAGATCAATGAAATCGCCATCGGGCGTGTCCCAGCGCACGCGTCGGTATAGCAGGGCAGCGTGGTCTGGGTCCGGCCCCGCGTGGCTGAACAGCGAGGCCCAGATGGTTTGCGCGTGCCCGCCGGGCAGCCACCAGGGCGCTGTGTAGTTCCAGGCGGCGTGGGGCAGGCGCCGCAGGGTTCAATGCAAAACCTGGGGCGCGCGCTCCGGCGCTCGGGCATCTTGCGGTGTGCCGGGGCTGGCATGGTGCACGACCAGACGCCAGCCTTGCGCGCTGCGGTGGAATACGTGGGTGGTGGTGACCAGTGCGGTGCCGCGGCCGCTTGAGGTCATGACGTTGACGCTCTCGACCAGATGGTGCACGGCCGTGTGGCTGCTGTGCCAGCGCGAAACGCACTGCGGACGCGCGTCAATGGATGCGCCGTTGGCGAACAAAGCTTCGAAGCTGGAGCGTATATCTGCCGGGCCGATAGAGCGCGCGCCGCCGGGGTGGATGCAGGCAATTTCTTCGTCGTCAGCCCAGCAGGCCATGAGCTTGGCTATGTCGCCGGACTGCAGCGCCTCGTAAAAAGCCGCGTCTACTTCATCGGGGGTGCCGCCCAAAATGGCGGCGAAAGGTGGGGGCGTGCGCATCGCGGAACCTCCAGTAGTGGCGCTTTCAGCTCCCTGTGCCTGCGCTGCGCCAGGCCCGATCGACCGGATTAGCGCTTGCCGCGCAGGCGACGGATGGCGGCGATTTGGGCCGTCATCATCACCAGTTCGGCCTGGGCGCTGGCCAGATCGATATCGGTCTTGGCGTTTTTGACGGCTTCCTGTGCCGCTTGGCGCGACAAGTTGGCCCGCTCTTCGTCCAGGTCTTTGCCGCGAACTGCGGTGTCGGACAGAACGGTGACACGGTCGGGTTGAACCTCGATGATGCCGCCTGCCACGAACACAAATTCTTCGCTACCGTCGGCCAACTCAATGCGCACCGAGCCCGGTTTGACCCGGGTGATCAGCGGCGTGTGGCGCGGATAGACGCCAAGTTCGCCCGATTCGCCAGGTAGGGCGACAAAGCGCGCCTCGCCCGAGAAGATGGACGCTTCGGCACTCACCACATCGACGTGGATGGTGTTCATGGCTTAGACCTTTTTGGCTTTTTCGAAGGCTTCGTCAATCGTGCCGACCATGTAGAAGGCCTGCTCGGGCAGGTGGTCGCATTCGCCGGCCACAATCATTTTGAAGCCGCGGATGGTCTCAGCCAACGACACATATTTGCCGGGCGAACCGGTGAATACCTCGGCCACGTGGAAAGGCTGCGACAGGAAACGCTGGATCTTGCGGGCGCGGGCCACGGTGAGTTTGTCTTCCGGTGCCAGCTCGTCCATACCCAGGATCGCGATGATGTCGCGCAGTTCTTTGTAGCGCTGCAAGGTGCCCTGCACAGCGCGCGCGGTGTTGTAGTGCTCTTCGCCGACGACCAGCGGGTCGAGCTGGCGGCTGGTGGAGTCCAGCGGGTCCACAGCGGGGTAGATACCCAGCGAGGCGATGTCACGCGACAGCACCACGGTGGAGTCCAAGTGGGCGAAGGTGGTGGCGGGCGACGGGTCGGTCAAGTCGTCCGCTGGCACGTACACGGCCTGGATCGAAGTGATGGAGCCGACCTTGGTGGAGGTAATGCGCTCTTGCAGGCGGCCCATTTCTTCCGCCAGCGTGGGCTGGTAACCCACGGCAGAAGGCATACGGCCCAGCAGCGCCGACACTTCGGTACCAGCCAGGGTGTAGCGGTAAATGTTGTCCACGAAGAACAGCACGTCTTTGCCTTCATCGCGGAACGATTCTGCGATGGTCAAACCGGTCAAAGCCACGCGCAAACGGTTGCCCGGAGGCTCGTTCATCTGGCCGTAGACCATGGCCACTTTGGACTCACCCAGGTTCTCCAGGTTCACCACGCCGGAGTCGGCCATCTCGTGGTAGAAGTCATTTCCTTCGCGGGTACGCTCGCCCACGCCGGCAAACACGGACAAGCCGCTGTGCGCCTTGGCGATGTTGTTGATCAGTTCCATCATGTTCACGGTCTTGCCCACGCCGGCGCCGCCGAACAGACCCACCTTGCCGCCTTTGGCGAAGGGGCACACCAAGTCAATCACCTTGATACCGGTTTCCAGCAGCTCTTGCGAAGGGCTGACAGCTCGTCGTAGGCGGGCGCTTTGCGGTGGATGGACGCGGTTTTTGTCTGGTCTACCGGGCCGCGCTCATCAATCGGGCTGCCCAAAACGTCCATGATGCGGCCCAGGGTGCCTTTGCCCACTGGCACCGTGATCGCAGCGCCGGTGTTGCTCACCATCAGGCCACGGCGCAGGCCGTCGGAGCTGCCCAGCGCAATGGTGCGCACAATGCCGTCGCCGAGTTGCTGCTGGACTTCCAGCGTCAAAGCGGTGCCGGCAAGTTTCAAGGCGTCGTACACCCTGGGCATGTGGTCACGCGGAAATTCCACGTCAACCACTGCGCCGATACATTGAACAATTTTTCCCTGAACGCCAGCGTTCGTGTGGGTGGTCTCATGCGCCATGTTATTCCGCTCCAAAATTAAAAATCAAACAGCCGCTGCGCCCGCAACGATCTCGGACAATTCCTTGGTGATCGCAGCCTGACGCGTCTTGTTGTAGATGAGTTTGAGTTCGCCGATTACGCTACCGGCGTTGTCGGTGGCCGACTTCATGGCCACCATGCGGGCCGATTGCTCCGACGCCATGCTTTCCGCTACAGCCTGGTAGACCAGGGCTTCGACGTAACGCAACAGCAGGTCGTCAATAACCACCTGGGCATCGGGCTCATACACATAGTCCCAGCTGGGTCGCTTGCTGTCTTTCTGGATGCCTTCTAAGGACAGCGGCAGCAGCTGCTCGACCATCGGCTCCTGCTTCATGGTGTTGATGAAGCGGGTGTAGCACAGGTGCACCGCGCTGACCTCGCCTTTGACGTAAGCGTCCAACAAGACCTTGACCGGTCCGATCAGACGTTCAAGGTGCGGCGTATCGCCCAACTGGGTCACTTGCGCCACCACCTTGATGCCGTTGCGGCCCAAAAATCCCAGCCCTTTGTTGCCAATGGCCACAGCCTGCGGCGTGAGGCCCGCTGCCTGTCCATCCCGCAGCTTGTGCGTGAGCACGCGCAGGACGTTGGTGTTCAGTCCACCACACAAGCCCTTATCGGTTGTGACCACGATATATCCAACGCCTTTGGCATCGTTCAATTCCATGAACGGGTGTACGTATTCGGGATTGGCGTGGCCAAGGTTGGCGGCAATATTGCGCACCTTTTCCGTGAAGGGGCGGGCCGCACGCATGCGCTCCTGCGCCTTGCGCATCTTGGAAGCGGCGACCATTTCCATGGCTTTGGTGATCTTCTTGGTGTTTTCCACCGATTTGATCTTGCCGCGTATTTCCTTACCTGCTGCCATCAGAGGCTCCTTGTGACGTCAGGGCGGGATTTATGCAAAGTTCTTCTTGAACGCCGTGATGGCGGCGCTCAGTTCGGCTTCGGCATCTTTGTCCATGGCCTTGGCAGCTTCCAGCTTGGCCAGCAGCGCAGCATGTTTGTCCTTCAAAAAGGCATGCATACCGGACTCAAAAGCCAGAAGCTGCTTGACTTCGATGTCGTCCAAGAAACCCTTGTTGACCGCGAACAGCGTGGCTCCCATCAGACTGATGGTTTGCGGGCTGTACTGCGCTTGCTTGAGCAATTCGGTCACGCGGGCACCGCGGTCGAGCTGCTTGCGGGTTGCTTCGTCCAGGTCCGATGCGAACTGGGCAAAAGCGGCCAATTCGCGGTACTGCGCCAGGTCGGTACGGATACCGCCGGACAGGCCTTTGATCAGTTTGGTTTGCGCTGCACCACCGACGCGCGACACCGAAATACCGGCGTTGATCGCGGGCCGCACGCCGGCGTTGAAGAGCGAGGTCTCCAAGAAGATCTGGCCGTCGGTGATCGAAATCACGTTGGTAGGAACGAAGGCAGACACGTCGCCAGCCTGGGTTTCAATGATGGGCAGGGCGGTCAATGAACCGGTTTTGCCTTTGACTTCGCCTTTGGTGAAGTGCTCGACATAGTCGGCGTTGACGCGGGCTGCGCGCTCGAGCAGACGGCTGTGGAGATAGAACACGTCGCCGGGGTAGGCTTCGCGGCCGGGTGGGCGGCGCAGCAGCAGCGACACCTGGCGGTAGGCCACGGCTTGCTTGGACAAATCGTCATAAACGATCAGCGCGTCTTCACCACGGTCACGGAAGTATTCGCCCATGGTGCAGCCGGAGTAGGCCGACACGTACTGCATCGCGGCAGATTCAGAGGCGGAGGCGGCAACCACAATGGTGTAGGCCATGGCACCAGCTTGCTCTAAAGCGCGGACCACGTTTTTGATCGACGAGGCTTTCTGTCCGATAGCCACGTAGATACAGGTCATGTGCTGACCCTTTTGGTTGATGATCGCGTCAATCGCCACGGCGGTCTTGCCGGTCTGGCGGTCGCCAATGATCAGTTCACGCTGGCCGCGTCCGACTGGCACCATGGAATCGATAGATTTCAGGCCGGTTTGCATCGGCTGGCTGACCGATTCACGGGCGATCACGCCAGGCGCGACTTTTTCGATCACGTCGGTCATCTTGGCGTTGATCGGGCCTTTGCCGTCAATTGGCTGGCCCAAGGCGTTGACCACGCGGCCGATCAGTTCGGGGCCGACTGGAACTTCCAAAATGCGGCCGGTGCACTTGACCGTGTCGCCTTCGGAGATATGTTCGTAGTCACCCAAAATCACCGCGCCGACCGAATCGCGCTCCAGGTTGAGCGCCAGGCCGAAGGTGTTCCTCGGGAACTCGAGCATTTCGCCCTGCATCACATCGGACAAGCCGTGGACGCGCACGATACCGTCGGTCACCGAGATCACGGTGCCCTGGTTGCGGATATCGGCGCTGTCGGACAGTCCCTCGATACGGCTCTTGATCAGTTCGGAAATTTCTGCCGGATTGAGTTGCATGACTCTTTCCCTCTTTCTTGGTAAAACTAAAGCACAGTTGTTGGCCGCATCACGCAGCCAACGCCACTTTCATCTGTTCCAGGCGGGCTTTGACCGAGGTGTCCAGCACCTCGTCGCCCACCAATACGCGGATTCCGCCAATCAACTCGGGCTGCACTTGCACCGACACGAACAACTTGCGTCCAAAGCGCTTCTCCAGCGACTGGGTCACATCCGCCAGCACTGCGTCTTCCATGGGGAAAGCGCTGTAAATCGTGGCGTCAGAGGCACCGCCCTCGGCATTCATGTGCGCGCGAAACTGCGCCGCCATTTCCGGCAGGGCGCTCAGTCGGCCGTTTTCCAGCACCGTGCGCAAAAATTGCCGAGCCACTGCGGTCAAGGGCTCTCGCACGGTACCTTCTTGCATGACGCTTTCCACCAGACCCAGCACCTGGTCCACGGTGGACTTCGGGTTGTCGGCAAAGCGCAACAAGTCGGGGTCACCCGCTACAGCGGCCATGCGATCCAGCCACTGCGAGGTGGCAGCGTGCGCATGTGCGCTGGACTTGAAGAGCGCGTCCGCATAGGGGCGGGCGATGGTTGCGAGTTCAGCCATGCGCGCCTCTAGAGTTCGCTCTTCAGGCGCGACAGCAAGTCAGCATGGACCTGGGCATTGACTTCTTTACGAAGGATTTGCTCAGCCCCTTTGACCGCCAATGACAGCGACTTCTTCGCGCAGCGATTCGCGCACTTTGATCGCCTGTTGCAAAGCTTCGGCGCGGGCGCTGTCCACAATGCGCTGGCCTTCGGCTGTTGCACGGGACTTGGCTTCGTCCACGATCTGCTGCCCCCGGCGCTCGGCATCGGCCAACACAGCGGCCGACTCGGTGCGGGTCGCAGCGAGTTGGCTTTCGACTTCGCGGTGCACGTTGGAGAGTTCGATTTTCGCGTTCTCGGCAGCAGCCAAGCCGTGCGAAATCTTTTCCGCGCGCTCGTCCAGGGCCTTGACCACGGGGGGCCAGATGAACTTCATCGTGAACCCGACCAAAATCAGGAACACAATCATCTGAACAATGAGGGTACCGGTAATACTCACGTCGTATCCTTTTCCATAGGGCTCAGGCGGGTTGCGGCGCAGTCTGCGTCGCAACGTCCAAAGGGCAGATGGATTACTTGGGCAACTGGGCCAGGAATGGGTTGGCAGTGGCGAACCACAAAGCCACGCCGGTTCCGATAATGAAGGCCGCGTCAATCAGACCGACCAGCAGGAACATCTTGGTCTGCAGTTCGCCCATCAGCTCAGGCTGGCGCGCTGCTGCTTCGAGGTATTTGCTGCCCATGATGCCGATTCCGATACAGGCACCGAAGGCGCCCAGACCAATGATTAAACCAGCGGCGAGCGCGACAAAACCGATAAGACTTTCCATGGTAGCTCCTTAAAAAAAACAGAAAAGCAGGGTTAACAATCAGTGGTGATCATGTGCTTGGCCCACGTACACGAGGGTCAACATCATGAAAACAAATGCTTGTAGGGTGATGATCAGAATGTGGAAGATGGCCCAAAAGGTGCCAGCAACGATGTGGCCAAGGGACAGTGCGATGCCTGTGAATGACAGCGTAAACGCGCCACCCATCAATGCGATGAGCAAAAACACGAGCTCTCCTGCATACATATTGCCGAACAGCCGCATGCCATGGGACACGGTTTTGGCGACGAACTCAATCATCTGCATCGCAAAATTGAAGGGGTACAGCAAAAAGTGATTGCCAAAGGGCGCGGTAAACAGCTCGTGCAACCAGCCGCCCAGGCCTTTGATCTTGACGCAGTAGTACAGCGAAATCAGCAGAACGCTGACCGACAAGCCCATAGCGGACGACAGGTCGGCGGTGGGAACCACGCGCATGTAAGCGTGGTGTGGGTCGCCGCCGTTAGCCGCGAAAATTGCTTCCCAGATCAGGGGGATCAGATCCACCGGCAGCAAGTCCATGGCGTTCATCAGAAAAATCCAGACGAAAACCGTGAGCGCTAGCGGGGACACAAATTTGCGGCTTTCGGCGTTGTGAACGATGCTTTTGGCCTGCGCGTCGACCATCTCGACCAGCAATTCGACCGCTGCCTGCAAGCGACCCGGAACGCCCGAGGTTGCGCGGCTGGCGCCTAGCCACATCACCAAGCAGCCCAAGACGCCCAGCGATATCGCCCAGAACAAGGAATCCATGTTGAAGACGGTGAAGTCAACAATGCCGCCCATAGGCTTGTTTTGCAAATGGGTAAGGTGATGGCCGATGTACTCACCAGCGCTCGGTCCTTGCTCAGCAGCCATAAATCAATCAGCCTTTGCCATCGGGAGAACGGTTTGCGGTCCGAAGAGCCAGCACCAACCAGTTCGCCTTCATTGTTACAACCAAGCCCGCCATCAAAGCAGGCCAACTCATTTCACCAAGCACCCTGACGGCGCTGAACAAAATCGCAACGGTCAGCGCAATCTTGACCATTTCCCAGACGAAGAAGCGAAGCAACAAAGCTCCGGGACTCCAGCGTCCTTGCACACCCGCCATACCGCGCAGCAGCAACGCTTGGGGCAATACGACTGCGAACATTCCGTACGCCGCCGACCGCGCCAGCATTCCGCTTTGCCATACCAATCCAATCCCTGCCGCAGCGACCAGGCCCATTCCAATCTGCCAAGCCAGCGAATGCCAACTTGAACTTGGAGCTTGCCGTAACCGCCACTGCCGCGCTTGTTCAGCGCTGAGTGGATTGAACTCCTCTTCGGGTTCGTCTTGCCAGCGGTTTGTCACACGCACTACGCTCGGTTGGGGATCTGTACGCTCTGATACTTCAGAGCTTTTCAGTACAGCCTCCGAGTATATAGCAGGCATTGTGCAGCCCCTGTTTTGTAAGCCACGCGTCATGCTGGAAAGACCCCACACTGCGCTTTGCTGTGGCCATAATGTCCCCGGAAACCTACCATCGCACATCGCATGTCCGCCTACAACGCTAGCCCTGAACAGTCGCCCGACGCCAACGCGCTGATCAGCTACCCCTGCCGTTTTCCGATCAAGGTCATGGGCGAGCGCGCGGACGATTTTTTGGCAGAGATGCTTGCTGTGGTGCAGCGTTTCGATCCGGATATGCCTGCCGAAAGCGTAGAGATCCGCCATAGCAGTGGTGGAAAGTACATGGGCCTGACCCTGCATGTCTGGGTTACCAGCCGCCAGCAGTTGGATGATGTGTACCGGGCGCTGTCGGGCCACCCACGCGTGAAGGTGACCCTCTAGGGTGCGCCTCGGTGGGACCTATGCAAACCCATATCCGGGGCCGCTGCGCATACGAACCGACCTACCGCGCGATGCAGGCATTCACCGCAGCGCGCGACAGCCTGACGCCGGACGCGCTGTGGTTGTGCGAGCATGAACCCGTGTACACGCAGGGCCTTGCCGGCCGCAGCGAGCACTTGCTTGCACCGACTGCGATTGCGGTCGTGGCCACGGACCGCGGGGGACAGGTCACCTTCCACGGGCCGGGGCAGGTGGTGGCCTATCCGTTGCTAGACCTCAGGCGCGCGGGCTATTACGTGAAAGAGTATGTCTACCGCACCGAGGAAGCGGTGATCCGCACCTTGCGCCATTGGAATGTCACAGGGCACCGCGTGCCGGGTGCTCCTGGTATCTATGTGCGGCTGGATGACCCCGGCGGCCATGCCCGTCTGGAAACTGCGCGCACCGCCCAGCAGCCGGACTTTGCCGGCCTGGGCAAAATTGCTGCGCTTGGGGTCAAAGTGAGCCGCCACTGCGCCTACCACGGTGTTGCGCTCAACGTGGCGATGGATTTGTCGCCCTTCGAGGCCATCAACCCTTGCGGCTACGCGGGCTTGCGGACCGTGGACCTTTCTACAATCGGCGTGGATATCGGCTGGGAAGAAGCCGCTGCCGCCCTGGGCCAGCGTTTGGTTCAGGGTCTATCACCCTGAAGCATTCCATGTCCATGACCCCCGCACTGCACGACCCCAGCGTCAAGCAAAAGGCCGCAGCCAAGCTGGCCCGTATTCCGATCAAAGTCCAGGCTGCCGAAGTCCTCAAAAAACCCGATTGGATCCGCGTCAAGGCCGCCAGCCCCAGCAGCCGCTTCTACGACATCAAAAAAATCCTGCGCGAAAACCAGTTGGTCACCGTGTGCGAGGAGGCCTCGTGCCCCAACATCGGCGAGTGTTTCGGCAAAGGAACCGCCACCTTCATGATCATGGGCGACAAGTGCACCCGGCGCTGCCCTTTTTGTGATGTGGGCCATGGCCGCCCCGACCCGCTGAACCCCGACGAGCCCGCCAGCCTGGCCAAGACCATTGCCGCTTTGCAGTTGCGCTACGTGGTGATCACCAGCGTGGACCGTGACGACTTGCGCGATGGCGGTGCAGCGCATTTTGTCGCCTGCATTGAGGCGATTCGTGCCGCCTCACCGGCTACCGAAATCGAAGTGTTGGTGCCCGACTTCCGTGGCCGCGATGACCGGGCCTTGTCGATTCTGCGAACCGCACCGCCGGATGTGATGAACCACAACATAGAGACCGTGCCCCGCCTGTACAAAGAGGCGCGGCCGGGATCAGACTACGCCTTCAGTTTGAACTTGCTGCAGAAATTCAAGGCCTTGTTCCCCGATATCCCGACCAAGAGCGGCATCATGGTCGGATTGGGCGAGACCGATGAGGAGGTGCTGCAGGTTATGCGCGACATGCGGACCCACGGCATCGACATGCTCACGATTGGTCAGTACCTGGCCCCTTCCAGCAGCCACCTGCCGGTTCGCCGCTATGTGCACCCGGACCAGTTCAAGGTCTTTGAAGCGCAGGCCTACGCCATGGGTTTTAAGCACGCTGCCGTGGGCGCCATGGTGCGCTCCAGCTACCACGCCGACGAGCAGGCCGGGCACGCACGCGCCTGAGTTATCGGCCGCGTAAGTACCGCCATCCCTGGGCAGCCAGGTGGATATGCAGGTACAGCCACAGCAGCGGATCGGAAACCGCATCCCACACATTGCCGCTGGGCAAACGCGTCAGTACAAAGAGCGCGATGGCCAAAAATGGCAGCGCATGAACCCAGCGGGCCGAGATGATCCACGCTGCCGCCGCGCCGATCATCAGCACCACGCTGGCCAGCGGGCTGAAGCCCCAGCCGTAGATGGATTGCTGGACCGGCAGCGCAGCAAAGGTGTCCAGCGCCAGTACCCAGCCCAAGCCGATGCCGCACAGCACCCAGCGTATGGGAATATGGTTTATCGGCCTGGGCGACCAGGGGTCGCTGAACACGGCTTGCGGCCGGGTTTGCCGCCACAACCACAGGCCGCACAGCAGAACGCTGGTCCAACTGGGTGAGGCAAACGCCAGTTCCAGCCAATACGCTGGCGACAGCGGGCCGGGAAGGGACGAACCAATGCCTACACAAGCGGCCCAAGCCAGTCGCCAATGCGGCTGCAACAGGTAAGCCATTCGCCAGCCGGCCGCAGCCAAAACCACGCCCCACAGCATGTGCACACCAAGCTGGCGCAGCGCAGCGGTTGGAAGCACCGGGCTGTCCATGTCCAGCAAAGGCTGGAACAACTGGGCTAATTCAGACGCGATCACCATGTTTCAGGGCTTGTGGGGAACGACCGCAAAACGCTGCCAGGCGATCTGGCGGCGCTGGTCGGTATAGCTCAACCACACCTGTTGATCAGCCCACTCCAGCGAGGGATAGGAGTATTCCGTGCCGGGGCCGCCCTGGGCCACTGTCGTTATGTGCTGCCACTGGCGTCCATCCACGGATGCACTCAAGTCCAGGATATGCCGGCCTTCCGAGGTGTTGTTGTGCGCCAGCAGCATCGTGCCGTCGGGCAAGCGCAGCGTGACCACCGAGGAATCGGGGTTGGGCAGATCCAGGTTGGGTGCATCCTGCCAGTGCGCGCTGGCATCCAGGGTCTGGCTGACCCGGATGCGGCGTTGCGGACTGCCGTCCCGCAGCAAAGCCAGCCAGTGGGTTTCGCTCAAGGGCAGCAGCGCGGGCTGCATCATTTGCTGGCTTTGCGCCATGCGAGTGATGCTGCGCATGCGGCCTTCTGCGTCAAAGCGCAGCGCGACCGGAAAACTGGGGTGGCCCATTTCAAAGTAGGCAGGCAACACGATCCCGGCGTCGCTGAGTTGGAGGGGCGTGCTGCGAACCAGGTGGCTGTAGTTCCACAGCCAGGACAGTGGCAGTACCTGCTGCACCTCAAAACCGTGTGGCTGGGCGATCGACTGCGCATCCCGCTGGCGCAGGTGCACGATGCGCGCCGCCGCCCAGCCGCCGAGTCCGGTGGCGACAACGAACAAGTGCACCCGCCCTTTGTTGTCCACCCAGGAAACCGGGTTACCCAGCCGGGTCGTGCCAAAGCCCAGGTCTTGACGCCCCACGGCGTAGCGGGCGGGGCTCCAGCTGTCGCTGCCGCGCACCAGGTGGGCGCTGGCGATTTGAACGTCTGGAGCCGCTTCGCGGGAACCGGAAAACCAGAAGGCCATCAGAGACCAGGGGTGGCCTTCGGGCATGACCAGCAGGTCGGCAGCGTGCGCGCTGGGGTCACCTGGGGGCATGGGAATATGGCCTTGTCCGGTGCGTACCAGTTGCGACGGGGTAGCGGCCGCTGCCTGCACAAGCGCTTGCGCCGGGGGCAGGGGGTCGTCGCGCAAGCCCAGTTCCACAGCTACCAAGGCACAGCAGGCCAAGCCCGCGATGAGCGAGCGCCGTATCCGGGGTAGGCTGTCAGCGGATCGACGCATGGCGCTGTTCAGGGTGCGAGTGCGTCAGTTCCGCTGGCCAGCAAGCGGGCGTAGGCGCCATTGGCCGCTGCCAGTTCGTCGTGGCTGCCCGACTCCACGGCGCGCCCGTGTTCCATCACGATGATGCGGTCTGCATCCCGCACCGTCGACAAGCGGTGCGCCACCACCAGCACCGAGCGCTGCTGGCGCAACAAGGCGACCGCGTCTTTCACCGCGCGTTCTGATGCGTTGTCCAAAGCCGAGGTGGCTTCGTCGAGCAACAGAATGGGCGCATCTTTGACAAAAGCCCGCGCAATCGCAATCCGCTGGCGTTGGCCGCCGGAGAGCTGGCCGCCGTTGACGCCCACGCGCGACTGCAGGCCCTGGGGCAGGGCCTCGATGAATTCCAAGGCGTTCGCGCTGGCAGCGGCCTGCGCGATCTGCGCTGCCGTCGCATCCGGACGCCCGTAGGCGATATTGGCCGCCACCGTGTCGTCAAACAGCACCACGTGCTGCCCGACCCAGCCCAGCTGGGTGCGCAAGGCGACCAAATCCATCTGCGCAATGTCCTGGCCGTCGAGCAGGATGCGGCCCTGGGTCGGCTCAAAAAAGCGCGCCATCAATTGCACGATGGTGGTTTTGCCGCTGCCCGATGCGCCCACCAAGGCCAGGGTTTCGCCGGGGCGCAGTTCCAGGCTGAAGTCCTGCACCGCCCAGGCCTCCTGACCGGGGTAGCGAAAACTCACACCCTCAAAGCGCACATGCCCGCGTGCACGTGGGACAGCGTGTCCCATCGCATTCCTGGCTGGTTCGGGTGGCGTGTCGAGCAACTCAAACAGCGACTGGGCACCGGCCAGGCCGCGCTGGATCACATCGTTGATATTGGTCAGGCGGCGGATCGGCTCAAACAGCATCGCCATAGCCGCCACAAAAGCGACAAAGGTTCCCGGGCTCAAGCGGTCTTGCGCCGACAGGTTGGACGCCATCCAAATGACGGCGGCCACTGCCAATGCGGCGAGTACTTGCACCAGCGGCACGTTCAGCGCGCTGATGCGCACCGTGCGCATGGTGTTGGCCCGCAGGTCTTCGGTGATCGTGGCAAAGCGCGCTGCCTCATGGGCCTGGGTGCCGAATATCTTGATTTCCCGAACGCCCGCCAGACTCTCCTCAATGGCGCCAGTCATGGCACCGGCGCTTTCCTGCATGGCCTCATTGCCGCCACGCAGTTTTTTGCTGGCGATGGTGATCAGCCAGGCGACGATGGGGGCAATCGCAAATATCAACAGCGTCAGTTCCCACGCCGTGTAGATCAGGTAGCCGGTCAGGCCGATGATGATGAGCGTGTCGCGCACCACCACAATCCAAGCGGAAGACAGTGCCGCGCCGACCTGCGGGATGTCGTACAACAAGCGCGAGAGCATGCGCCCCTGCGACTGCGCCATGTGTTCGGCCAAGGGCAGCTCCATCTGGTGCGCAAACACCTGGCGGCGCAAATCGGTAATGGCTTTGTTGGCAATCCACTGACTTGCTACGTTTGCCACATATTCCGCCACGCCTTTTGCCAGAAAGGACAGCACCAGCGCCACCGGCACCCACCACTGCGTCTCGGTGTTTTTGGCGATCAGGTTTTGGTCTACCAGCGGCTTGAGCAAGGCGGGCAGCACCGGCTCGAGCGCAGCGGCGGCGACCATCGCCAACACCGAAAGCGCCACCACCGAACGGTAGGGCCGAATCGTCAAGATCAGCCGCCCGTACAGTTGCAAGGAGGTTTTCATTCGCGCTGCAGCAACTTGTCGTTGAGCAGCGAGGCCCAACCTTCGGCAAGGTACTGCTTCTCCAGCGCACTCGGGTCGTATTCGCTATCGACCCATTCCATGAAACCGATGGGCTCGCGGGCGTCGCGCGCCACGTAGGTTTCCAGAACGAATTCGAGCACCCCGGCTTGCGAACGGCGGAAATGGCCATAACGCCAGTTGAGTTCGGTTAGCGCATCGCGCACATCGTGGCCCAAATGCAGGATGCGGAACAGCGCTGCGCCGATACCGGCGCGGTCTGCGCCGGATTTGCAGTGCAGAAGCGCGGGGTATTCCAGGTTCGCAAACACGGCCTTGATGCCGTGGATTTCATCGCGCGTGGGCGGCTGGCGCGAGTACAGACGGAAAGTTTCCAGGTGAATGCCCAGTGCATCGCAGGCCTCGGCTTCCAGCGCATACGAGCCAAACTCGTTGACGCCGCGCAAGTTCAAGATACTTTTAAGGCCCAGCCGTTCTTTGTAATCGCGGATCTGCGCGGGGCTGGGTTGGCTGGATCGGTGCATGCCACCGCCAATCGCATACAGATTGTTGTAGATGACCCGGATAAAACCGTGATCGACCAGGTGCATATTGAGCCAGGCCATGACCCGGCCATAGGTCGAATCCAATCGAAAGTGCATGAGCAACCCGTCTGAAAAGTGCGCCGAAGTATAGCGGGGGGGTCTGTTGGAGCGGGCTCAGCGGCGCTTGCACAGACTGTCGGGTTCATCGGCGCCGAGGGTATCCAAAATCTCCTTGGGGTGCAGCACGCCTTCCACGGGCGCGATACCGGCGACGGCCTGGCCATGCGCCATAAAAATGCCCTGGCGCAGTTGCCCGTCCCAGGGGCGAAAGCTCAGGGCTGTGCCTTTGAAACCGTCCAACGTGGTTGTGCCGCTGCGCAGCTTGCTCAGCAACTGCGCCAGGGTGGCTTTGGGCTCCTCATCCAGCGCGGTCGTGAAGCTTTTCACCGCCATCCACGAGGCCCAGTCTTGCGAGGCCATTGGCTTGTTGCTCAGTTTGTGGAACCGGTTGCTCAGCTGCGGCGCGCCATAACGGTCCCACGATGTGTGCCAGGCCAGCGGCACCAGGCCGCCGCTGCCGCACCACCGGGCGGGGCAGGGCGGTATTAAAGGGCAGGGCTTTGGCGAATTCACCCACGCTGTCCAGCACCATCACCACATCGTGCGCCGGCTCGGCCGTCAGCAATTTCGGGCTGCTGGCTTCGCGTTGGCGTGGATCGCCCGAGAGCACAAATTTACGCTCGGCTTTGACTTTGATTCCGTAGCGCTTGATGGATGCCATCCAGACATCGCGCAGCGCCTGGTCTTGCGGCTGTGAGCCGACCAACACAATCACATCGCGCCAGTTGCGCGCCGCCAGCCATTGGGCCGTCGCGTCGGCGAGCATGCGCTCGCTGGGCAGGGTGTGCAGCCAGTGCGGGTGGCAGAACGCGCCGCGCAAGGCATCGCTGCTTTCGCTGATATTGAAGACGATGGGCGCGGTGGGTATTTTTGCGAATACCTCCATCAACGCCTTCTGCTGTTCTGCGGGCAGGTCCAGCAACAGCACCTGGGCCTTGCGCTTGGTGATCTCAGCCAGCAGTTCGGCGGTGCTTCTACCGTCCCACTGCAGGTCCTGCAATTTCACTTGGTGGCCGGCATCTTGCAGGTTGTCCTTGAGCTCATCGATCGCGATTTGCGCCGCCACCAGCGGCCTGCCGGTGGGCTTGCCGATGAATGCCTGCTCCAGCGTTTTGCGCTCGTAGCGCGGGTCATCGCGCAGCCCGACAAGCAGAATATTCCAGCTCGCGGCCCAGATGGATGTCGGCATCAGCAGCAGCGCCGCCCAAACGAATATGTGGCGGACCAAGCCGCTTGGGTGGGCCGCCATCAATTGGTCAGCACGCTGTGGGGAACCCGCCCGGCGGGCACGGTTTTGATCGCTTTGCCGCTGGCCACATCGACGATGGTGAGATCGTCGGAGAGCCCGTTGGCTACATAAAGGCGTGAGCCATCGCTGCTCAGGCCAAGACCCCAGGACCGCTTGCCGGTCAATATGACTTTGCGCACCGAGCGCGTGGCGATATCCACTTCGGCCACGTGGTTGGCACGCCCCAGGGCAACCCAGGCGGTTTTGCCATCGGGTGTGATCAGTATGCCGACGGGGCTGATGTCGTTCTTGCGCATCCCGGCGATCTCGAAAACGAGGGTGTGTTTGACGCTTCGGCTGGCCGTATCGATGATGCTGACACTCGATCCCAACTCATTGGATACCCACAGTTCGGCTCCATCGGGTGACAGGGCAAAGCGCCGGGGGCGTTTACCCACCTTGACTGTGCCCAGTTGCTTGCGGGTGACGGCGTCTACGATATGCACCAGGTTGGTGACCTCGGACGCCACATAAACCAGTTTGCCGTCTGGCGTGGCCAGCACGCCCTCAGGCTCGAGGCCGGTTTTCACCGAAAAAACCGATTTTTTGCTGGCGATGTCGTAGGCAACCATTTGACTGCCTTCTTCAATCGATACGTAGGCGGTTTTCCCGTCCGGCGACAGCGCGAACATATCGGGACTCTCGCCGGTGGGAAGCGTGTCGACTTGCTTGCCAGCGGCAATATCCACTACACCGATTTGGTCGCTGTCGCCACAGGCCACCATGATTTGTTTGCCCGCGTTGACCCACGCCATGTGGCGCGGACGCTTGCAGCTGGGTATGCTCTTGATGTAGCTGCCGTCGCTCTGCAAGACCACAATGGCGTTGTCTTTTTCGCTGCTGACAAACACATCGGCCCCGGCGCAGGTGGCGAACACCACCAGAACCAGGCCGCTTACGAAAGGGCGCATGCACTGGATGGGGTGGGTGGAGTGTTGCATGGTTGACATCCGCGTTCGGTACAGCCACAAAGGTTCACCCTGGGCCTGCACCGTTTCGAGCGGCGAACAGAAATCATAGCAAGGGCCCGGTTGCGGCGTATTCCGGTTGGCACAGTGGCAGTCGGTCTCATTTGCAATCTTTTGGTTCGCCCATTCGACGACAAATGGCGGGTGACCGATGAAAATGGCGCGCTGAGCACCACCTGGCGCATAAAAAAGCGGCGGTTTCAGCAGGGGTTGTCTAAAAGCGCGTAGGGATGTGAAACTATTTTTACTATTGTGCAACAATTACCCGATGAACATGCCAACACCCCCTCGTCCTGTCTCCAGCGTGCCCCTGGGCTCAGTCGACGATATGCGCCAGCGCATCCGCAGCAAAAGCAAGCTCAAAGGCCGCCAGCCGGATGACGCCGCGGTGCAGGAGGTGCGCGATTTGCTCGGCACCGGCCCGCACGCGAGAGACCTGCTCATCGAGCATTTGCACCGCCTCCAAGACCACTTTCGCTGCCTGCACGACCGGCATTTGGTGGCGCTGGCCAAAGAAATGCGCATTGGCATGGCCGAGGTATTTGAGGTCGCCACTTTCTACCACCACTTCGAAGTTCTCAAGGGCGATGCCGAACCTGCGGCGCTGACGGTGCGCGTGTGTGACGGCTTGAGTTGCGAGATGGCGGGTGCCCGGGATTTGCTGGCCCGTTTGCCCGCAATTTTGGGTCGCGCTGATGTGCGCGTTATTCCCGCCCCGTGCATTGGCCGTTGTGAGCAGGCGCCTGCCGCAGTCGTGCACCAGAACCCGGTGCCCTTTGCCACCCTGGAGTCGGTGGCGCTGGCGGTGCAGGCGCATGCGGGCGTGCATCCTTTGGCCTCGGATACAGGAAGTTTTGAGGGTTCAAGCTGGAGCGAAAAAGCGGTGTCCCCCGCCGCCTCTGCGGTGCAAGTCGCACCGGCCTACGTCGGTCTGGACGCCTACCGCGCCGCTGGCGGATACGCCCTGGCTGCGGCCTTGTCAGCGGGCACCCAGGACGCAGAAGGCGTTGTCAAAGCCATGGAAGATTCCGGCCTGCGCGGCCTGGGCGGGGCGGGCTTTCCGGCCGGTCGCAAGTGGCGCATCGTGCGTGACCAGCCCGCGCCCAAGCTCATGGCGGTGAATATTGACGAAGGCGAGCCCGGCACCTTCAAGGACCGCACTTACCTGGAGCGCGACCCGCACCGTTTCTTAGAAGGCATGCTGGTGGCCGCGCAGGTGGTGGGCATAGACGCTTGCTACATCTACCTGCGCGACGAATACCACGGCTGTCGCGAGATTTTGGAGCGCGAAGTCGCGCGCTTGCAGGCCAATCCGCCGTGCCCGCTGCCTGCTATCTATATCCGCCGTGGCGCGGGTGCTTATATTTGTGGTGAAGAGTCGGCCATGATCGAGAGCATCGAAGGCAAACGCGGCGAGCCGCGCATGCGCCCGCCCTATATCGCGCAGGTCGGTTTGTTTGGCCGGCCCACGCTGGAACACAACTTCGAGACCCTGTACTGGGTGCGCGATATCGTGCAAAAAGGCCCGCAGTGGTTCAGCAGCTTTGGGCGCAACGGGCGCAAGGGTTTGCGCAGTTTCAGCGTCAGCGGGCGCGTCCAGCAGCCCGGCGTCAAGCTGGCCCCCGCCGGTATTTCGGTACGTGAGTTGATTGACGAATACTGCGGCGGTATGGCGGAGGGTCACAGTTTTTACGGCTACCTGCCCGGCGGCGCATCCGGCGGCATCCTGCCCGCCAGCATGGGCGATGTGCCGCTGGACTTTGACACGCTGCAGCCGCATGGTTGCTTTATCGGCTCGGCGGCGGTCATTGTGCTGGGCGACAAAGACCGGGCGCGTGATGCGGCGCTGAACATGATGCGTTTCTTTGCGCATGAGAGCTGCGGCCAATGCACCCCATGCCGCGTCGGCACCGACAAAGCCGCCACGCTGATGCAAGCGCCGGTCTGGGACAACGCAACCCTGGAAGACCTCAATATCGTGATGACCGACGCCTCGATTTGCGGCCTTGGTCAGGCAGCGCCCAACCCGGTGCGCTGTGTTCAGAAATATTTCTCCCACGAGGTGGCCTGAGATGAACGCACCCGCCAAGTTGTCCGAAGTGACCCTGAAAACGGTGGAGTTCACGCTCGACCAGAAAACCATCCACGCCTTTGAGGGCGAGACGATTCTCAAAGCCGCCAAGCGCCATGGTGTGGACATCCCCCACCTTTGCTACAAGGACGGCTACCGCGCCGACGGCAACTGCCGCGCCTGCGTGGTCGAGATCAAAGGCGAGCGCACCCTGGCCCCCAGTTGCTGCCGCAACGCCACCGCCGGTATGGAAGTGCAATCCACCAGCGAACGCGCGGTCAAAAGCCAGAAGATGATTCTGGAGATGCTGCTCTCCGACATGCCTGACACCGGCTACAAATGGAATGAGGCCGATGCCACGTCCCAGCACGGCGAGCTGAGCGACTGGGCCAATCGCTTGGACGTGCAGGTCCGCCCCGAACTCAAAGCCCTGCGCCGCGAACAACCCGCCACCGACATGTCGCATCCCGCCATGGCGGTGAACCTGGATGCCTGCATCCAGTGCAACCGCTGCGTGCGCGCCTGCCGCGAAGAGCAGGTCAATGACGTCATCGGCTACGCCATGCGCGGTGCGCACAGCGAAATCGTGTTCGATCTGCACGACCCCATGGGCACCAGCACCTGCGTGGCCTGCGGCGAATGCGTGCAAGCCTGCCCCACCGGCGCGCTCATGCCCAAGACCCACGTCGGCGACCAGGTCGTGGACAAGAAAGTCGACTCGGTCTGCCCGTTCTGCGGTGTGGGCTGTCTGCTGACTTACAACGTGAAAGACAACAAAATTATCAGCGTCGACGGGCCGCGACGGCCCGGCTAATCACAGCCGTCTGTGCGTGAAGGGCCGCTTCGGTTTTGACTACGCCCACAGCCCGCAGCGCCTGACCGTGCCGCTGATCCGCAAAGCCGGTGTCGGCAAAGACCCCGAGCAACTCAACCACCTCAACCGCGATACCGCCGACTGGTCTGAGATCTTCCGCGAAGCCACCTGGGAAGAAGCCATGGCGCTGGCCGCCGGTGGCCTCAAGGGCCTGCGCGACCAACACGGCCCCAAGTCGCTGGCCGGTTTCGGCTCGGCCAAGGGCAGCAACGAAGAAGCGTACTTATTCCAGAAGTTGGTGCGCACCGGTTTTGGCTCGAACAACGTCGACCATTGCACCCGCTTGTGCCATGCCTCCAGCGTGGCCGCATTGCTCGAAGGCGTGGGTTCGGGCGCGGTGAGCAACCAGGTCAATGATGTGGAACACGCCGACCTGATCTTCATCATCGGCTCTAACCCCACCGCCAACCACCCGGTGGCTGCCACCTGGATGAAAAACGCCGCCAAGCGCGGCGCAAAAATCGTGCTGGCCGACCCGCGCATCACCGACATCGGGCAACACGCCTGGCGCACGCTGCAGTTCAAAGCCGACACGGATGTGGCCATGATCAATGCGCTGATCCACACCGTGATTGACGAAGGCCTGGTGGACGCGGAATTCATCGCCGCGCGCACCAGCAACTTCGAGGCGCTGCGCGATAACGTCAAAGGCTACAGCCCCGAAGCCATGGCCCCGATTTGCGGCATCCCCGCCGAGACCTTGCGCGAAGTCGCCCGCGCCTTTGCCAAAGCCAAGGGCGCCATGGTTCTGTGGGGCATGGGCATCAGCCAGCACGTACACGGTACCGACAACGCGCGCTGCCTGATCGCGCTGGTCAGCGTCACCGGCCAGATCGGCAAGCCCGGCTCCGGCCTGCATCCATTGCGTGGCCAGAACAATGTGCAGGGCGCGTCCGACGCCGGCCTGATCCCCATGATGTTCCCCAACTACCAGCGCGTGGACGACGCCGCCGCGCACGCCTGGTTTGAAGATTTCTGGGGCACCAAGCTCGACGAAAAGCCCGGCTACACCGTGGTCGAGATCATGCGCAAAGCCCTGGCCGAGGACAGCGATCCGCACAAGATCCGCGGCATGTACATCATGGGCGAGAACCCCGCCATGAGCGACCCGGACCTGAACCACGCGCGCCACGCGCTGGCCACGCTGGAGCATCTGGTCGTGCAAGACATCTTCATGACCGAGACCGCCTGGCTGGCCGACGTGGTGCTGCCCGCCACCGCATGGCCTGAGAAAACCGGCACCGTGAGCAACACCGACCGCATGGTGCAACTCGGCAAGCAAGCGTTGAGGCCACCGGGGCAGGCGCGGGCTGATTTGTGGATCTTGCAAGACCTGGCCAAGCGCATGGGCCTGCCCTGGGATTACCAGGGCGAGCACGATGGTGTGGCCGCTGTCTACGACGAAATGCGCCGCGCCATGCACGCCGTCGATTTCCGGTATCACCTGGGAGCGGCTGCAGCGTGAATCCAGCGTCACCTACCCCTGCCTGACCGCAGACGATCCCGGCACGACCACCGTTTTCATCGACAGCTTCCCCACCGCCAGCGGGCGGGTCAAGCTGGTGCCGGCCGACATCATTCCCGCCAACGAGCGCCCGGATACCGAATACCCCTTTGTGCTGATCACCGGTCGACAGCTGGAACACTGGCACACCGGCAGCATGACGCGCCGCGCCAAGGTGCTCGATGCCATCGAGCCCATGGCCACTGCGTCCATGTGCGGCGCAGACCTTAAAGTGCTGGGCATGGAGGCGGGCGACATCATCACCATCGCCTCGCGCCGGGGCGAAGTGGCGCTTGCATGTGCGCCGCGACGACGGTACGCCGCAGGGCGCGGTGTTTGTGCCCTTTGCCTACTACGAAGCCGCAGCCAATGAGCTGACCAATTCCGCGCTGGACCCGGTGGGCAAGATCCCGGAGTTCAAGTACTGCGCTGTCGCTATCCGCAAAGGCGGCAGCACGCGCGAGAACGCCGGCTTTGGCGTCAACGACGCAGCGCTCACCCGCTAAATGTCCACGGCAGACCTGCCGCGCCTGACGCAGGCCCAAGCGCCGCTCACGCGCGCGGTCGAGGTCGTCAACGAGCACGGCCAGACCCGCCAGCTCGAGATCCCCGCTGAGCGCCCGCTCACCGTCTATGTGGACAAGCGCGAACTCGTCACCCTGATGACCCTGGGCGCGCACCCTGAATGGCTGGTGCTGGGTTATCTGCTCAATCAGCGGCTGATCCGCGCCGCCAACGAGGTCGAGTCGATCACCGTCGATTGGGAGGTCGGTGCTGCCGCCGTCAAAACCCACCACGGCATTACCGACCTGTCAGAAAAAACCGCCAAGCGCGTGGTCACCACGGGCTGCGGCCAGGGCAGCGTGTTCGGTGACCTGATGGCCGATGTGGACACGATTGCGCTTCCCGATGCCACGCTCACCCAAAGCGCTTTGTACGGCATCGTCAACACCATCCGCTTGCACGACAGCGTCTATAAAACGGCAGGTTCGGTGCACGGCTGCGGGCTGTTCCAGGGCGATACGCTGCTGATGTTTGTGGAAGACGTGGGCCGCCACAACGCCATCGACGCGATTGCCGGTTGGATGGCACTGCAGCCCAGCGACAGCCCGCCCGATAGTGCTCAGCAACGCAGCGGCACTGCGCGCGGATAACAAAGTGTTCTACACCACCGGTCGCCTGACCAGCGAGATGGTGATCAAGTCCGCGCAAATGGGTGTGCCCATCGTCATCTCGCGCAGCGGCATCACGCAGATGGGCCACGCTGTCGCGCAGCGGCTCAACTTGTGTGCAATTGGACGTGCTACCAACAAGCGTTTTCTGTGCTTTAGCGCGCCGCAGCGCTTGGTCTTGGAGGCGGGGATTGCCGGTGCGTTGGCGGGCTGAATAGGTTTATCTCTGCTTGAAGCGCTTCGCGCTGGGCCTCCCCATTGACGGCGTACATGCACTCTATTTGTGCGTGATCGGGCACTCGGGTAATTACCTAATTGAATTGACCGAAAATCCGTTAGTCTCGCTGCTTGATTTTTTTGTCCGGGACACACGGTTCGATTTTTCTTAAAAGTAACTCCGAATGAAAGACTGTTTTGATGTTGAATGCGCGAAGCATGCACGCACAATCTGTGCGGTGCCTGCTGTGCGGGTAGCAGTGCGGACCTAGTCCACAAGAGCAGCTGCGGATGAATACTTTCCCCCAAATTCTTCTTCACAACGCCCAGACGCGCCCTGACCGGGCGGCCGTGCGCGAGAAAAGCCGCGGCATCTGGCAGACGGTCACCTGGCGTGGCTTGGCTGACGAGGTGCGCGTGTTGGCAGCCGGCTTGTCGGCTGCTGGTGTGCAGCGTGGTGACCACGTGGGTTTGCTCGGCGAGAACCGGCCGCGCCTGTTTGCAGCGATGGCTGCCGTCCAGTGGCTGGGCGGTGTGGTGGTGCCGCTCTTTGCCGACACCTCTGCGGCAGAAATCGCAGGCCCGATCCAGAGCGCGAAAATCGGCGTGGTTTTCGCCGAGAACCAAGAGCAGGTGGACAAGTTGCTGGCCGCGATGCCGCAATGCCCAACGATCCGCCACATCGTTTACGACGATGACATCGGTATGCGCCATTACCGGCAATCGCATGTGCAAGCGTATGACGCGCTGCTGGCCCAAGGGCGCGATGCCATGGCGCAGATGGCTGGACATTTGGATGCGGAGTTGGCACGCGGCAGCGCGAAGGACCCAGCGGCATTGTTTTTTACCTCAGGTACGACCGGCCCTGCGCGTGGCGTGGTGCATGCACATGGCGCGTTGATTGATCGTGCGCGTGCCGCCGCCGCAGTCGATGGGCTGAACGACGATGACACATCGGTGGCCTATCTGCCCCCGGCTTGGATGGTTCAGCACATGTTTGCGTATGCCCTGCCTATGGTGACGGGCTCGTGTGTGTGCTGTCCCGAGTCGTCGGAGACCATGCTCAACGACATGCGCGAGATGGGCCCTACGGTCTTTCTGGCACCCCCGCGGGTGCTGGAGGCCTTGCTCACGCAGGTCACCACCCGCATCAACAATACCGGTGGCTTCAAGCGCGATTTGTATGAACACTACATGGCGGTGGCGCAGCGCATAGGGCAGCGCACGCTCGCCGGCGAGTCCCTTGCGCTGTCCGACAGTGTGGCCTACAGCCTGGGCAACTTTCTGATTTACGGTCCGCTGCGCGATGTAATGGGCATGGGCCGCTTGCGGGTGGCCTACGCCGCCGGGGAGGCTACAGGCCCTGATCTGCTGCTGTTCTACCGGGCCATGGGTGTCAACCTGAAACAGCTCTATGGCTCCACCGAGACCGGTTTGTTTGTCACCGCGCAACCCGAAGGCCGGTTCAAGCCTGGTGCCGTGGGCGTGGCTGCAGCGGGTGTGGAAATCGCATTCGGGGCCGAGCGCGAAGTGCTGGTGCGTTCTCCTGGTCTCTTTCTGGGTTACCACGGCGACGCCGAAGGCACGCAGCGCGCCACCAACGCCGATGGCTGGTTCCACACCGGTGACGCCGGATGGTTGGACGAGGACGGTCAATTGCACATCGTGGACCGGGTGCAGGATGTTGGCGCGCTAAAGGATGGCACGCTGTTTGCCCCCAAGTTGATCGAGAACAAACTCAAGTTTTCCCCCTATGTCAACGAGGTGGTGGCCTTTGGAAATGGTCGCGACCATGTGTGCGTGTTGGTCGATATTGACGCCGAAGCGGTGGGAAACTGGGCTGACAAAGAAGGCCTCACCTACACCGGCTTTGCCGACTTAGCCACCCTCGACGCGGTCTACGGCTTGATTGGCGACGTCATCGCCACGGCGAACGCCGCACTGGCGCAAGACCCACAACTCGCGCATGCGCAAATTCACCGCTTCCTGCTGCTGCAAAAACGCCTGGAGCCGGATGACGGTGAGCTCACCCGTATGCGAAAAGTCCGCCGCGATGTAGTTTCCCGCCGTTTCGCTAGCCTCGTGCAGGCGCTGTACGACGGCAGTTCCATGGGGCATGTCGATGCCGAAGTGCGTTACGCAGATGGCAGCGTAGGCGCTATTTCTGCCGATATCAAGATCCGCGACGCGAAGACTTTCGCGGCGCAAACACGCCAAAAGGCAGCCTGATATGGACATGGCAACCCACAACCCCGCGCACAGCGACGACACCGCGACCATCCAGCGGGGCTTTGCCATTGGCAAGCCCATCCTGGAGCTCGATTCGGTATCGCTGCGGTTTGGCGGCGTCAAGGCCCTGACCAACATCTCGTTCAACGTGCTGGAGCACGAAATCCGCGCCATCATTGGCCCCAACGGTGCGGGAAAAAGCTCCATGCTGAACGTGATCAACGGCGTTTACCGGCCGCAAGAAGGGACGATCACCTTTCGGGGCGAAAAGCTCAGCGACATGACGCCCAACCGCGCGGCGAGCCTGGGGATATCGCGCACATTCCAGAACATTGCGTTGTTCAAAGGCATGACGGTGTTGGACAACATCATGGCCGGCTGTAGCCAGCGCGAGCATGCCAACTTCCTCGAGGTGGCTTTCCAGTTGCCGCGCGCCCAGCGCGAGGAGACGGCCAACCGCGAGAAAGTCGAAGAAATCATTGAGTTTTTGCAGATTGAGCACATCCGCAAGACGCCGGTCAAGCGCCTGCCCTACGGCTTGCAAAAACGCGTCGAGCTCGGGCGTGCACTGGCGGCCGAACCCAAAATTCTTCTGCTCGATGAGCCGATGGCCGGTATGAACATCGAGGAAAAGCAGGACATGTGCCGCTTCATTCTGGACGTGAACGACCACTACGGCACCACAGTCGTTTTGATTGAACACGACATGGGCGTCGTGATGGATTTGTCAGACCGCGTGGTGGTACTGGACTACGGCAAAAAAATCGGTGATGGCCCGCCTGACGAAGTGCGGGCCGACCCTGAAGTGATCAAAGCCTATCTGGGCGTCGCAGACTAGAGGGGCCAGGGAATATGAATTTTTTCTTTGAGGTGCTGGTTGGTGGCTTGCTGTCCGGCGTGATGTATTCGCTGGTGGCGCTGGGCTTTGTGCTGATTTACAAGGCCTCGGGCGTGTTCAACTTTGCCCAGGGTGCGATGGTGTTTTTTGCGGTCTTGTCCTTTGTCGGGTTCATGGAGTTGGGCCTGAATTTTTGGGCGGCCTTGCCTGTCACAGTCGCGCTGATGGTGGCCGTGGGCGTGGCGACCGAGCGCCTGGTGCTGCGGCCCCTGGTGGGCCAAAGCGAAGACACCTTGTTGATGGCCACCATTGGTTTGGCCTTCGTGATTGAGGGCGCAGCGCAACTGGCATGGGGCGTGAAAGTGCGTGGCTTGGATCTGGGCATAGCGGATGTGCCTATGGGCTGGCTTGCTGACAATGCCGACATCCTGGTCAGCCAGTTGGATGTGGCCGCCGGTCTGGTGGCAGGGCTCCTGGTCGCGGTGCTGGCCTTGATTTTTTCCAAGACCAAGGTCGGTCGTGGCCTGCGGGCCGTGGCGGACGATAACGCGGCAGCGCTGTCGGTGGGCATCCCGCTCAAGCAGATTTTGGTAGTCGTGTGGGCCACCGCGGGCGTGGTCGCGCTGGTGGCCGGTATGGTGTGGGGTGCACGCAGCGGGGTGCAGTTTGCGCTGGTAGGCGTGGCTTTGAAAGCCATGCCGGTGCTCATCATCGGCGGCTTCACGTCGGTGCCGGGCGTGATTGTGGCGGGCCTGATCGTCGGGGCGGCCGAGAAAATTGCCGAGGTCTATGCGGGGCCCTTTGTCGGCGGTGGTATCGAAGGCTGGCTGCCCTATGTGCTGGCGGTTCTGTTCCTGCTGGTTCGGCCTGAGGGCCTGTTCGGCGAGAAGATTATTCGGCGCGTCTGACGACGCGGCTCAACCCAGGCAAATACCTTATGTTTTACAGAGAGTCCGGCCAGTTTTCAACCAGCTATGTGCAGGATCGTCAGCTGCTGCAGCTGCGTCAAGACCGCATTGGCATGGTGGTGCTGTTGGCCGCCGGTGTGGTGGGTATCCCCTTTTTCGCCAGTGATTACTGGCTCAGCGCGATCCTGATCCCCTGGCTGGTGCTGGCCTTGGTGGCGCTGGGTCAGAACATTCTCATGGGCTACGCTGGCCAGCTGTCGCTGGGTTCGGCCGGGTTCATGGCTGCTGGTGCATTTGCTTGCTACAACCTGATCCTGCGCGTGCCCGGTATTCCGTTTGTCGCAGCGGTGCTGCTTTCCGGGCTCATTGCGGCCGTCATCGGTATTTTGTTCGGGCTGCCCAGCTTGCGTATTCGGGGGCTGTACCTGGCGGTGGCCACACTGGCCTCGCAGTTCTTCATTGTCTGGGGGCTGGACAAGTTCGGCTGGTTCAAAAACTACGACACCTCGGGCATCATCAATGCCCAGGCCATTGTGATTTTCGGCTACACCATGGGGACCCCGGCAGAGAAGTACCTGGTGGTGTTTGCCATCGTTGCCGTGCTGGCTTGGTTGGCGGCGAACATGGCCGGAGGCAGTGTGGGGCGCGGCTGGATGGCGGTGCGGGATATGGATGTGGCGGCTGAAGCCATGGGCTTGTCGCTGCTGCGTACCAAGCTGCAGGCTTTTGCCATCAGCTCTTTTTACTGCGGTGTAGGCGGCGCGCTCTACCTGTTCGCGTACTTGCAGACGGCGGAGCCCACGGGCTTCAACATCGAGTTGTCCTTCCGCATTCTCTTCATGGTGATCATCGGTGGGCTGGGCACCATATTGGGGGCCTTTCTCGGCTCGGCATTTATTCTGTTGCTGCCGATTTTCCTGAATATCTTGTTTCACGCGATATTCGGTGCGGCTGTCGATGCGACCATCACCTCGGCGCTGGAGCAAGTGATCTTCGGCGCTTTGATCATCATTTTTCTGATTTATGAACCCCTTGGTCTGGCGCGTCTGTGGCAGATCACGAAGGAGCGGCTGCGCCTGTGGCCGTTCAAGTACTGAGCACCCCACCACCAACCATTAGGAGACATGGACATGAGAAACCACTCGATTCGCAGCGTGATCTTGCGCGGCTTGCTTGCGGCAGGATTGGCCTTTGCGGCTGCCACGCCCACGGCCGTGATGGCCCAGGCCCAGGAACAGTATTTCGGTATTCCGAGCAGCCGGGTTGGCCCGTACTCCGCCATGGGTACTGGCTATTACGGCGGCATCATCGACTACCTGAACTATGTGAACATGAAGTTCGGCGGCGTCAACGGCGTCAAGCTGACCTACGAAGAGTGCGAAACCGAATACAACGCCTCGCGCACGGTGGAGTGCTACCAGCGCCTGCTCACCAAGGGCAGCCAGCGCATGGTGGTGTTTGACACCTTGGGAACGCCAGGCGCTTATGCGGTGATCAACCGCATGGAGCCGGACAACGTGGTGCTGGCCCAGTACGGATACGGCCGCACCGATGCAGCTGACGGTACGGTCTGGCCCTGGGTGTTTAACGCCGCTGGTCACTATTGGGGCCAGGTTGCGGTGCAGTTGTCCTTTATGGCCCAGCAAGAGGGTGGCATCGACAAGATGAAGGGCAAGACCGTGGTGCACCTGCACATCGACAGCGCCTTCGGCCGCGAGCCGCTGCCCGCTATGCGTGAGATCGCCAAGCAGTGGGGCGTGCGTCTGCTGGAAATCCCCGTGCCGCCACCGGGCTTGGAGCAGCAGTCGCAGTGGCTGCAAATCCGCCGTGAGAAGGCTGACTGGGTGACATTCTGGGGTGCGGGTTCGGGCATGAATTCCACCGCCATCACCAACGCAGCCCGCGTCGGTTTCCCGCGTAACCGCATGGTGTATGTGTCCTTCGGCGGTGCTGAAGAGGACATGGTCCCCGCTGGTGACGCCGCCAAGGGAACCTATGTGACCGCCAACGCGGTTCCGGGCGACTTCCCGCTGATTCAAGACATCCAGAAAGTGGTGTACGGAGCCGGCAAGGGCAACATGAAAGATGTTGAGCGCGTCGGCACGGTGTACTACAACCGTGGCGTGGGTGCGGCAGCGATGTGGGTGGAAGCTTTGAAGAACGCACAGCGTATCCACAAAAAGAACGGCAAAACCGTTACCGGACCTGAATTCCGTGATGGCTACGAAGCGCTGGATATTACGGAGGCCAAGCTCAAAGAAATCGGCATCCAAGGCATGTCCGCGCCATTCAAAATGTCCTGCTCCAAGCACGACGGTGCCGAGAGTTTCCGCGTGATGCAGTGGGACGGCAGCAAGTTCGTGATGGTCAGTTCCTGGAATCCGGCGCCAGACCCCGCGTTCATCCGCAAGCTCATCGTAGAGTCGGCTGCGAAATACGCCGGTGAGAACAAGATCACGCCGAAAAAGTGCTCGTGAACACCGCAACCGCCTCTGCTTCCCTGACGGGCAGCGCCGCACCAACCCAGGCAGCGGCGCAGCCTATCCTGGCCGTCAAGAACATCGAGGTCATCTATGACCACGTGATCTTGGTGCTGCGCGGTGTCTCCTTCGAGGTGCCGCAGGGCAAGATCGTCGCCTTGCTCGGTGCCAACGGCGCGGGCAAGAGCACGACCTTGAAGTCGGTGTCCACCTTGCTGGCATCGGAGCGGGGCGAGGTGACCAAGGGTTCGATCGAGTTCCGGGGCAAGCGTACCGAAGCGCTGGCCCCGGGCGAGATGGTCGGTATGGGCATGGTGCAGGTCATGGAAGGCCGGCACTGCTTCGGACATCTGACTGTCGAAGACAACCTGATCACGGGAGCCTATGCGCGTCCGATCAACCGGGCCCAGGTCCGTGATGAGCTGGAGAAAATTTACGACTATTTCCCCCGCCTGAAAACGCGCCGCACCAGCCTGGCCGGCTACACCTCCGGTGGCGAACAGCAGATGGTGGCGATTGGCCGCGCCATGATGGCCAAGCCCAGCATGTTGTTGTTGGACGAGCCTTCTATGGGCCTAGCCCCCCAAATCGTGGCCGAGATTTTTGAGATCGTGCGCGAGCTCAACCAGAAAGAAGGCGTCAGCATTTTGCTCGCTGAGCAGAACACCAATGTGGCGCTCAAGTACGCCGACTATGGCTACATTCTGGAAAGCGGCCGGATCATGATGGACGGTACCGCCAAGGAGCTTTCCGAGAACGCCGACGTCAAAGAGTTCTACCTGGGCTTGGCCAAAGAGGGCCGCAAGAGCTTCCGCGGCATGAAATCCTACCGGCGTCGCAAACGCTGGCTCTAGGCTGACCAGGGTGACTGGCCTATGATGACCCTGCCATCATTGATCGTGACCCCCAGCAGGAGCGCCTATGAAAATCACTGTCTCCACCCTCGTCGCAGCGCCCATTGACAAGGTCTGGCGCGCTTATTCCGCGCCCGAGGACATCCAGCAGTGGAACGCGGCGTCCGCCGACTGGCACACCACCTCGGCCACGGTGGACCTGCGGGTTGGCGGCACCTTTTCTTCGCGTATGGAGGCCAGAGACGGCTCCGTTGGATTTGACTTTGCGGGCACCTACACCCTGGTCGATCCGCCCCACAGACTGGTGTACACCTTTGGTGATCGCAGCGCAGACGTGACCTTTGTGCCGGGCGCGTCGGGCGTCACGGTGACGATCACATTCGATGCCGAGTCCGCCCACCCCGAAGAGGCGCAGCGCGAGGGCTGGCAAGCTATTTTGGACAACTTCGCCCGCCACGTGGTGGCGCGCCACCGGGCCCACTAAGCGCCAGTTGCCCGACCCTCGCCGCCGGGCGTCAGCTTTGGTAGTCGCTGATGGGTACGCAGCTGCAAAACAGGTGGCGGTCGCCGTAGACGTTGTCCACGCGCCCCACTGCGGGCCAGTATTTGTGGTGCTTGAGGCTCTCCAGTGGAAACGCGCCGAGGCTGCGGGCATAGGGCCGGGCCCAGTCGTCGGCCAGCACGCTGGCGGCGGTATGCGGCGCATGTGTCAGCGGGTTGTCGTCACGCGGCCAGACGCCGGCCTCCACTTGGCGTATCTCATTGCGAATGGCAACCATGGCGGCGACGAAGCGGTCGATCTCGGTCAGGGTTTCGCTCTCGGTCGGTTCCACCATCAGCGTGCCCGGTACCGGAAAGCTCAAGGTGGGCGCATGGAAACCGTAGTCCATCAGGCGCTTGGCCACGTCTTCGGCGCTGATGCCCGAGGCCTCTTTGAGCGGGCGCAAATCGAGAATGCATTCATGCGCCACCCGGCCGTTGTCGCTGGCGTATAGCGTGGGGTAGTGGTCGCGCAGTTCGTGGCTGATGTAGTTGGCCGCCAGAATCGCCGCCTCGGTGGCGTGCTGCAAGCCCTGCGCGCCCATCATGCGGCAGTACATCCAGCTGATCGGCAGCACCGCCGCGTTACCCAGCGGGGCGGCGGAGATGGCCCCCACGCTTGCCGCGTTGGATCCGCCCGGCAAATACGGCACCAGGTCCTCGACCACACACACCGGCCCGACGCCGGGGCCGCCGCCGCCATGCGGGATGCAAAAGGTTTTGTGCAGGTTGAGGTGGCTGACATCGCCGCCGAATTCGCCGGGTGCGGCCACGCCGACCAGCGCGTTCATATTGGCGCCGTCCACATAGACCCGTCCGCCGTGGCTGTGCACCAGCGCGCACAGTTCCTTGACGCGTATCTCAAACACACCGTGGGTGCTGGGGTAGGTGATCATCACGCAGGCCAGGTTGGCGCTGTGCTGCTCGCACTTGGCGCGCAAGTCGTCCATGTCGATGTTGCCGTGGCTGTCGCAAGCAGTCACCACCACGTCGAGCCCCGCCATCTGCGCGCTGGCCGGGTTGGTGCCGTGGGCCGACGAAGGAATCAGGCAGATATGGCGATGGCCCTGGCCGTGCGCGGCGTGGTAGGCGCGGATCACCAGCAGCCCGGCGTATTCGCCCTGGCTGCCCGCGTTGGGCTGCAGGCTGATGCCCGCGTAACCCGTGGCCTGGCACAGCCATGCGCGCAGTTGTGCGTCCAGCAGGGCATAGCCCTGGCGCTGGTCTGCGGGCGCGAAGGGGTGAATCTCGGCGAACTCGGGCCAGGTGATCGGAATCATCTCGCTAGTCGCGTTGAGCTTCATGGTGCAGGAGCCCAGCGGAATCATGCTGCGGTCCAGCGCCAGGTCTTTGTCGCTCAAGCGGCGGATGTAACGCAGCATGCCGGTCTCGGACTGGTAGCTGTTGAATACGGGGTGGGTCAAAAAGCTGCTGCTGCGGCGCAGCGATTCGGGAATCATCGTGGGGACGCCCGGACCGGGACCTTCAAATGCAGGTAATGTCTGTCCGGGGCTGGCGCACAGCGACCAGAGTTGGGTGATGTGTTCGCGGGTGCTGGTCTCGTCCAGGCTGATGCCCACATAGCCCGCCCGGCCGCCGGTGAAGCGGCGCAGGTTGATGCCTTGCGCTTCGGCGCGGGTGCACAAGGCGTCGGCTGCGGGCGCGCTGCCCAGGTCCAGCGTGAGCGTGTCAAACGCGTTGTCGTGCACCAGCGCCAGGCCCAGTGTGCGCAGGCCAGCGGCGAGCACAGCGGTATAGCTGGCCACGCGCTGCGCGATGCGCATCAAGACCCTGCGGGCCGTGGTAGACCGCGTACATGCTGGCCACCACGGCGGGCAGAACCTGCGCGGTGCAGATATTGGAGGTGGCTTTCTCGCGGCGGATGTGCTGCTCGCGGGTTTGCAGCGCCAGCCGGTAGGCCGGGTTGCCGTGGACATCGATGCTCACGCCCACCAGCCGTCCGGGCATGGAGCGTTTGTAGTCTTCGCGGCAGGCCAGGTAAGCGGCGTGCGGGCCGCCGCAACCCATGGGCATGCCAAAGCGCTGCGTGTTGCCGACCACAATGTCAGCGCCCATTTCGCCCGGGGGTTTGAGCAGGGTCAGCGCCAGCATATCGGCGGCCAGAATCAGCGCCGCCTGCTTGCTGTGGATCTGGTCGGCCGAGGCCTGCCAATCGGCCAAAGCGCCGCTGCTGGTGGGGTACTGGTTGATGGCGGCAAAGTAGTCGTCTTGCGCGATTGCGTCCTGCCATTCCTGGCTGGAGTGGACCAGCTTGACCGTGATGTCCAGCGGCGCGGCGCGGGTCTGGATCACGGCAATGGTTTGCGGGTGGCAGTCGCCAGCCACGATGCACACATTGCCTTTGGCTTTGACGCTGCGCCGCGCCAGCGTCATGGCCTCAGCCGCGGCGGTGGCTTCATCGAGCATCGAGGCGTTCGCCATCGGCATGCCGGTCAGGTCGCAGACCATGGTCTGGAAGTTGACCAGCGCTTCCATGCGCCCCTGGCTGATCTCAGCCTGGTAGGGCGTGTAGGCGGTGTACCAGGCCGGGTTTTCCAGGATGTTGCGCAGGATCACGCCAGGCGTGTGGGTGCCGTAATAGCCCTGGCCTATGCAGCTGGTGCGCACCTGGTTGTGGGCGGCCATGGCCTTGAGTTCGGCCAGCGCTGCGGCTTCGGTAACCGCCGCAGGAATCTGCATGGTCGTGGCACGGCGGATGCTGGCAGGGACAATGCCTTCGATCAGGCTGCGCCGCGAGGCCTCGCCGATGGCGCTGAGCATGTGCGCTTCATCAGCGGGCGTCAGGCCGATGTGGCGGGCGACAAATTCGGCCGGGTTTTCCAGATCGGCCCACAGGGTTTCAGACGGGGTGTGCATCAGCATGGTGTGTCCTTGTTCGGGGATGGTTTAAGCGCACGCAGGGCTGTCAGGGCAGGCTATTGGGTCAAGGCCTTGTAGGCCGCTTCGTCCATCAGCGCGTCGAGCTCGGCGCTGTTGCTCAGGCGTACTTTGAAAAACCAGCCCGCGCCCAGCGGGTCGGTATTGGCCAGCGCCGGCTCATCGCGCAGCGCTTCGTTGACTTCCACGATTTCGCCGGAAACGGGCATGTACACGTCGGCAGCGGCTTTGACCGACTCGACCACGCCAGTGACTTCGCCTTGCGCAAAGCTCTTGCCCACTTCGGGCAGTTCAACAAAGACCACGTCGCCCAGCGCGTCCTGCGCGTGGTGGGTGATGCCCACGGTGGCAAGGGCGTGGTCGGCAGCGACCCATTCATGTTCGACGGTGTATTTCAGGCTCATAAAAAATCCTATGGTGTGGGGTTGAGGGACAAGAAGGAAAGGGAAGACGTCAGCCGCGGTGGTAGCGATGCGGCACAAAGGGCATGGGGCAGATTTGCATGGGAACCGGTTTGCCGCGCACCAGCGCATCCAGGCGGGTGCCGGGCGCGCTGTGCGCTGCGTCGACGTAGGCCATGGCGATGGGTGCATCGGCGCTAGGTCCGAGCAGGCCGCTGGTGACTTCGCCGATCGCTGCGCCGCCGGGTAGATGCAAAGCCGTGTGCTCGCGCACCGGTACCCGCTCCAGCGCCCGCAAACCGACCCGCACGCGGGCGCAGCCGCCGTCGATCTGTGGCAGCAGAATGGGTGCACCGATGAAGCCACCGGCACGCGCGCCGCCAGTGCGCCGTACTTTTTGCACCGCCCACAGCAGATTCGCTTGCGCGGGCGTGGTGTTGCTCATCGATGTCGTTGCCATACAGGCACAAGCCGGCTTCCAGCCGCAGCGAGTTGCGCGCACCCAATCCAATGGGCTTGACTTCGGGTTGTTGCAAGAGCGCGCGGGCGAAGGCAAGCGCCGCGTCCGAGGGGATGGAGATTTCAAACCCGTCTTCGCCGGTGTAGCCGCTGCGGGTGAGGAAGAGCTCGTGCCCTTGCCAGACAAAGCCCTGCCCGGACATAAAGACCAGCGCGCCCACGCCCGGCACCAAGCGCTCCAGGGCCGTAACGGCGAGCGGCCCTTGCAGGGCCAGCAACGCCGCATCGGGCAGCGGCGTGACCTGGCAACGCGTGCCGATCTGCGCTTGAATATGGGCAGTGTCTGCCACCTTGCATGCCCCGTTGACGATGACCAGAAAGTCCGCGGCCCGGCGGGTGAACATCAGGTCGTCCAGGATGCCCGCGTTTTCATTGAGCAACATACCGTAGCGCTGGCGGCCGGGTGCGAGGCCGATCACGTCCACCGGCATCAGCGACTCCAGCGCCGCTGCGGAATCGTCGCCGGAGATGCTGAGCTGCCCCATGTGGGAGACATCAAATAGACCGGCTGAAGCGCGGGTGTGCAGGTGCTCGGCCATCAGGCCTGCCGGATACTGAACCGGCATGCTGTAACCGGCAAAGGGAACCATGCGCGCACCCAGTTCCAGGTGCAGGTCGTACAGCGGGGTGCGGAGCAGGGGTGTTTCGGGGCTGGCGGTGCTGGTCGGTGTGTCGGTCAAAAGGGGCTCCATGCGTGCGGCCACCCACCATGGGGGCCGGGAACCCTGTTGTCCGCTTTACCTGAGAGATTCACCACCTGCACTTGCAGCCGGTTTGCCCCTTCGGTGGGCGACCGCCTGGCGGTGCGCCACTCTCCAACAGAATAAAACTGTCAGTCCTTTTGCCTGAGCGTTCAGCCTTCGGCGGTCTTGCGACTCTCTCCTGACCGGCGCATTCTAGCCACAAGCGTAAGGGTCAGACTCCGGGCCCGGCTTGGGCACACAGTTGCAAAAAGGCGCGCTCCATGCTGATGCCGTCGCAGCGCTCAGACAGCCCGGCGGGCGTGCCTTCGAACAGAACCAAGCCCTTGTTCAAGACGATCACCCGGTCGGCCTGCTCTACTTCATCCACCAGGTGGGTAGCCCACAAGGCTGCCACCGCGCCGCTGCGGGTGAGTGCGTAGACCGAGTCGACCAATGCTTTGCGCGAAGCCGGGTCCAGTCCCACGGTAGCCTCGTCCATCAGCAAAAAAGCGGGTTGGTGTAGCAGAGCCCGCACCAATTCGACTTTGCGCCGGTTGCCGCCTGATAGCGCCTTCACCGGCGCATGGCGTTCGGCCTGCAGTCCATGCTGGGCCAGGCCTTCGGTGATCCGCTGCAGTGCGACGCGGCGCGGGATGCCGTGCAGATCGGTGTGAAACAACAAGTTGGCCTGCACAGAAAGGTCGGCATCCAGCGCGCTTTGTTGGAACACCACGCCCAGGCCTGCGAGTGCGCGCGGGGCTTGGGTGCGCATATCGTGCCCCAGGATGTGGATGGACCCCTGGTCCGGCACAAACAAGCCGCTGAGCAGTTGCACCAGTGTTGATTTGCCCGCGCCGTTGGGCCCCAGCAGGGCGACCATTTCGCCGGCCTGCAATTGCACATCTACCGATTGCAATGCGAGCCGCGGGCCGTAGGATTTGCGCAAACCTTGGGCTTGCAGAACCGGGTTGGTGTGGGTGAGGGTTTTTTGCACGTCTCAGCCCCTCTGCCGCACCCAACCCCGTTGCGGGTCGTAGCCACGCAAGGCCAGCGCAAAGGACAGCGCTGCGGTGAGGGCGACGATCGCTGCCGCCTGGAAGTTGAGCTGGCCTTGAAGGGCGAAACGCATCAGCTCCACGGCCGCCGTGAATGGGTTCAACTGGGCCAGTTGGTACAGCCACAGCGCGCCGGACTCCCGCAATTTCCACAGCGGGTACAGCGCGGTGCTGATAAAAAACATGGGAAAGATCACGAAGTTCATGGTGCCGGCAAAGTTCTCCAGTTGGCGGATGTGGACCGACAACATCAGCCCCAGCGCTGCGAGCATGGTGGCGCACAGCAGCATGGCGGGCAAGACGGCCAGCCAGCCCCAGGTGGCGTCGACACCGAAGGCCCAGGCCACGGCCATAAAGACCAGCATCTGCACCAAGGACAGGGCAGTGCTGCCGGCCAGCTTGAAGCCCAGCAGCCAGCCCCGTGGCAGTGGGGCGGTCAGCAGCAAGCGCATCACGCCCATCTCGCGGTCGTAGACCATGGACAGCGAGCTTTGCATGCCGTTGAACAAGGCGATCATGCCCAGCAGACCGGGCAGCATGTATTCCTTGTAATCCACATAGGTCTCATAGGGCGCAATGATGGCCACGCCGAAGACATTGTGAAAGCCAGCCGAGAAGACGACGAACCACAAAAGAGGGCGTACCAGTGAGGAGGCGAGCCGCGATGGCTGGCGCAAAAACTTGTTCAGTTCACGCCCCACCACAGCCCGCAGCGCGCGAGCCAGATGCATCAAGATGGGCGGATGGAGCATGGCGTTTCTTCTCATAAAACCCCGAGTATCGATGAAGCTGATGGTGTGTCCCGGGACATGCTGCGGACTGCGTTTTTGCGCGTCAATTTTTTGAAAATATCTGTATGAACAATCGATGACTCTGCTAGAGTACGCCCTCGAAGCCAAAGCAGTAGGAGCGGCGGCATACAAAAAGAAGACAAGCTATGCATGCGAAGAGCTTAGAAATTGTTGGAAAACGGCGCGATGCCGGCAAAGCCACTCACCCCGGCCCATGTGCTGTGATGCCTTTGCAAACCGGTGCTGCGGATGCTGTTTGACCATTGCGCGCAGTGCCAGCGCTGCTGCAATATCGATCCGGGATACCCCTCTTTGGAAGTCACGCTCACCGCTCAGGAGCGTAAGGCTCATGGAAGCATTTGCATTGAAACCCGTTGTGAACTGCTCGGCGACAAGGGATGCACGCTGGGTAGCGCCAAGCCCTTGAGCTGCGAAATTTATCCCCTCTCGTACGACCCCCGTGCGCGCACTTTTTTCTACGACCAGGATTGCCCTTTGATGCCCGAGTACCAACTGCAACTGGCGCAGCCGGGCAGCGAGGCCCGGGCGCACCTGTCGCGCATCACCGAGGCAGTGCACCGCCACGAAAAGACCGATCCGAAGTTTCTGCGCAGCAACTTCGCCGTCGACAAAGACTACTTCGATCTACAGCCCCTCGTAACCGTTTCTGCTCCAAAGGAAGGCACGCTATGAACAGTTTTTCTTCTGCATGGTCTGAGTTGGCGGAAGCCGTCGCCGAATCAGCGCCCGAGCCGGGTGCCCACGAGTTGGGCTACCAGAGTTGGACCGAGGACAACCTGTGCGTGGAGAGCTTTCACGAAGAAACACGCTACTTCACATCGCGCTGGGATGCCCTGTGTCCTTATGTGGACGTGAACCCGGATATGTTGCGGCTGGCGCGCAAGCCTTTCATTGTCTACGCCCTGCCACCGGAAGGCCCGTATGGCGTGCCGATCAACGACAAGTATGGTTTGGTGGATGTGGCTGCGCCCGGCTTCTGGGTCGATGCACGGCGTGAGCGCAAGTTCCGTGAACTCGACAAGATGTTCCGTGGATTTGAGGTCACCGAAATGGTGATCCCCGGGCGCGAGATCACGGCCCAGTACCTGTTCGAAATTGGGGAGGTGCACTTCGCCTCCTACGACATCCATGACCGTGAAATTGAAGGCTTTGTGGACTATGTCCGCAAGCTCGACGTGGTGGTGATCAAGGTCACTGCACCCAACGGCGATGTGGTGCTGCATGACGTGTCGGTGGTGCTGCCGCAGCGCAACCAGGTGTATGGCAGCTTCTGCCAATGGAACCCCGACTACCGCAACCGCTCACCCGGCATTTACGCCTGCTTGCTGGCCGCCCGTTGGACGGCGAAAAACAACTACCAGTATTACAACTTGGGGCCAGTCGGTGACTATGGTTACAAGTCGCTTTTTGTGACAGACTTTGAGCCCATCTATGGCCTGGCGCTCACGGACTTGAATCACGCTTTGGTCTTGGATGAAACTTCGCCCTTGCACACGGATTTCAAGCGCTCCGAGTGGAACCAGATTTACCGCAACCCACTCGCGCGCAGCACTACTTGAAGGTGTGCTTTTCGCCGTAGCTCTGGTCGTAGTCTAGAAAGAGTTCTTCGCCGGCTTCGATGTCCTTCAAAGCCTTCAGTTTCCCGTTCTTGCGGTAGCGCACATTGGGCTGTTTGGAGTGGTTCAGGTAAACCGACATGTTCATGGAATTCAAGCCGATTTCAGGAACGAAAACAGCGTCTTTATCGTAGTAGCAAAAGATCTCAATCTCTTTGCGTACACCGCGCGGAAGCTTCTTCAATTCCGCGTGTGAAAATTTAACTTCCTTGAAGCTCAAGCTTGATGCCAACGGGTTTTCACCCATGGGGATGGTGCGTATTGCAAATACTCCGATCCCGTGAACCGTGGACACCCCCAAACGGCAGAAAACTTCATTTTGAAGATGGGCAAGTAATTGTTCTTTGATTTTGGACATATCGGCTCTGGGGCTGGGTTGGAAATAACATTTCAAGCCCGCCATTGTGCCACCGGGGTGTGGCAAGCACCCTAGCTCACCTGTCCGCTTGCTTCTGCCGGGGCTGTAGTGCTGGCGTGGGTGACTGGGGTGTCTCCCTGCCGACTGGACTATGAAAAAATTATTGACGAAACAATTTTTTGAGGAGCCTGGTTTTCTCAGTCCGGAAATCTGCGTAGATTGGGAAAGGCGTATTTTTGACAATTTAGATACATTTGGGCCCGATATGGCACCCAAATACGGGCAAATGGCGGCTTACTACGGAATGATTGAGGCCGGCTTGAATGAAAGTTATTACCGCTTCGCCGAAAAACATAATCAGTTTCTGTTGAAAAATTTCCCGCAAGTAAAAGACCTGATTCGCCAGATGGGTGAATGCATACTTGAGAAATCCGGGCTCGCAGTAAACGCGATTCCAGTTATTCCCAGGGATAAGAAATACTTTCTTGTTGCCGGTTTCAAAATACAGATAAAAAGTTTTAATACGTACAACATTCATATTGATACCGAGGGACTATTGCAATACCCAGGGAGTATATTTAACTTAAACACGCGTGCTTATTCCTGTATTGTTTCAATTAAAAAACTGCCCAGTATGAAAATAAGCATGGCGGGGATCTGCATATTTGGCAGGAGCGGTATACGGCCGACAAAATGGACGACTTTTACAAAACGGACGGAATCCAGGCCCGGTCTAAGGCAAACCGGCACCGAATCGTCTATGAGCCCACGCAGCTGCTCCTGTTCGAGAGCTTCATGCCGCACGGCGCGCTGCAATCCGGATAGGTCAGCGTTTTCCGCGTTTTTCTGCTATCTTCGCAAGCTCCATTCAGGGGCTCCATAGCGCGATCAGGTGTGGTGGCGTAAGGCCAATTTTTCCTATTTTTTTGAGGGATTTGTGATGCAAAAACATTGGTTTCTAGGCTGCGCACTGGCAGCCGTATTGGTGGCTTGTGGCAAAAAAGAAGAGCCAGTCGCCGCGGCGCCCGCGGCGCCCGCAGCGGCACCTGCGCCAGCCGAGGAAAAGGTTCTGAATATCTATAACTGGCCGGATTACATCGCCAAAGATATGGTGGCCAATTTCGAGAAAGAAACGGGCATCAAGGTCAACTACCAGACCTTCGAGAGCAACGAGGCCCTCCAGGCCAAATTGGTTGTCGGCAATACCGGCTATGACATCGTGGTGCCAGGCTCCACATTCTCCAAGTCGCAAATCGAAGCAGGCCTGCTGCTGAAGCTGGACAAAGCGCAGATTCCCAACGCGGTTAACCTGGATCCGTCCCTCATGTCCAAGCTCGAGACGGTCGACCCCGGCAACGCCCACCTGATTCCTTGGGCGTGGAGCTTCACCACGGTTGGCATCAACAAGGTCAAGGTCGCCAAGGCCTTGGGCAGCATGAAGATGCCGGATAACGCCTGGGATCTGGTTTTCAACCCGGCGTACACCTCCAAGCTCAAGTCCTGCGGTATCGCCTACCTCGATTCCCCGACCGAAGTGCTGCCCCCGGCTCTGCATTACCTGGGCCTGGACGCCTATTCCGACAAACCGGAAGACCACAAGAAGGCCGGTGAGATGCTGGCCAAGGTGCGCAAGGATGTGCGCTTCTTCTCCAGCACCATGATCGACGACCTGGCCGGCGGTAAGGCCTGCGTGGCCTTGGGCTGGGCGGGCGACATCAATATTGCGCGCGGCCGTGCCATCGAAAACAAGAATGGCATCGAACTCGAAGCCCTGCTGCCCAGCACCGGCGGCTTGATCTTTTTTGACAACCTGGCTATCCCCAAAGATGCCAAGCACCCTGGCAATGCCTTGGCCTTTATCAACTACTTCCTCAAGCCCGAAGTGTCGGCATCCAACACCAACGAGCTGAGCTACCCGACGGCCAATAAAGCCAGTGTCGCCTTGCTGGCACCCGAAGTGGCGCAAGACAAGTCCATCTTCCCGGACGCCGCCACCTTGAACGCCATGGTGCCGCCCAATGCCTTGGGCAATGCCGCACGCGAGTCCATGACCACCGTGTACACGGAGTTCAAAAAGGGCAAATAGTCTGATCCGCAGCCGGGTGGTGCAATCCTGAACTTGTACCACCCGCGTTCTGTGTACCTGACCTGATGTCCCCCCGACCTGCCCCTAGTCCCTCTGTATGGGGGCGCATGCGGCCGCTGGTCGTCGGCTTGCCATTCGGCTGGCTCTTGTTTTTTTTCGCGCTGCCCTTTGTCATCTTGCTGCGCATCAGCATCACCGACATGGGCGAGCAGCTCGACCCATTTGCCTCGCTGTTTCGCACGGTTAACGGCCAACTCGGGGTCTTCGTCCAGGTCCAAAGCTTTATCTCCCTGCTGCGCAGCCCCGATGACGGCTGGTTCGACACGCTTTATTTGGACTCCTACGCGCTGTCGCTGCGGTATGCGTTTTTGACCACGGCACTGTGCCTGCTGGTGGGTTACCCATTCGCTTATTTTCTGGCCCGCACCCGTCCGGCTTACCGCGCGCTGTTGTTGCTGATGGTGATGCTGCCGTTCTGGACCTCGTTTTTGCTGCGCGTGTATGCCTGGAAAGGCATTCTTGCCGATGAGGGCGTGGTGAACCAGCTGCTGATGGCGCTCGGGCTCATCGACGAGCCGGTGCAGTTGCTCTACAACGATATTTCGATGTTGATTGGCATGACCTACGTCTACCTGCCCTTTATGGTGCTGCCCCTGTACGCCAACCTGGTCAAGGCGGATATCCGTTTGGTTGAGGCTGCGCAGGACCTCGGTGCCAGCGCCTGGAAGACCTTTTGGTTGGTGACCGTGCCCTTGTCGCGCTCGGGCATTGTGGCGGGTTCGATTCTGGTTTTTATTCCCTGCCTGGGTGAGTTTGTCATTCCCTCGCTGCTGGGTGGAGCCGACAACATCATGATAGGCCGGGTGGTGTGGGACGAGATGTTCAGCAGCAACAACTGGCCCCGCGCCTGCGCCCTGTCGATCTCGATGATTGTGCTGGTGATCGCGCCCCTGGCCTGGTTCAACCAACGGGTCGCCCGCAAGGCTGCCGCGGAGCAGGTGCGATGAGCAAATGGCTGAACCGGCATATTTCCGGCGTCTGGCTGGGCGCGGTGTTCGCTTTTCTGTACGCGCCCCTGGCTTTCTTGGTGGTGTTTTCTTTCAACAGCACCCGCCAGGACGCCATATTTACCGGGTTTTCCTTGCGTTGGTACAGCGCCTTGATGGAAGACAGCCGGATCGTGGATGGCTTTTTGCTGTCGTTGAAGGTGGCGCTCACCAGTGCCACGCTGGCCACCGTATTGGCCACACTGGCCGCCTATGCGCTGGTGCGCTCCGGCGCTTTTCGCGGCCGCTCCTGGATGTCAGCGATGTTGAATGCACCCTTGGTGATGCCCGAGGTGATCATCGGCATGTCGCTCTTGCTTTTGTTCGTGGGCTTTGAACGCATGGCGGGCTGGCCGGACCGGGGCGCGCTGACCATTGTCCTGGGGCACACGCTGCTGGGGATGGCCTATGCAGCCGTGGTCATCGAGTCGCGGCTCAAAGAGCTGGACCGCACACTGGAGGAGGCCGCCATGGACCTGGGCTGCCGCCGCGAGTCGGTGTTTTTCCTGGTGATGCTGCCCAATATGACCCAGGCGCTGGCCGCTGGCTGGCTGCTGACCTTCACCCTGTCATTTGACGATGTGGTGATCTCGGAGTTCCTGTCCGGCCCCGGCGTCACCACGCTGCCCCAGGTGATATTTGGCTATGCCCGCCGGGGTATCAACCCCTCTATTTATGCGGCTGCCGCATTGTTGATGCTGATCGTCACGGTAGCGGTGGTGGTGTTTGGCGTGTACACCGCGCGCCAGACCGCTGCGCGGGCCCGCGAGCAGGCGCTGGGTGCGCGGGATTCTGCGTAAGTTACAGTGTGCCGATCATGCGAAGCTTTTTGTCCCTGCTGTGTCTTTTGTGCGCCGGTGTGGCGCAGGCCCAGTATTCCAACGCGGCAGACGCGGCCCGTGCGCACTGGGATAACTGCGTGGCCGCTGCCAAGCTGGCCAGCGACGCCAAGCTGTGCGCAGAAAAACTCTTTCGTGAAACCTCCAACGAGGTCCCCGACCGCAATCCCCAGAAGCTGCCGCTTTTGAAAATGGCCCAGGATTTGTACGCGCTGATGTCCCGCGTGGGTAATAAATCCATCAGCAATAACGACCATATCAAGATGGAGATCATGACGATTGAAATGGCCTACGCCAGCGCCGCACGCCAGGCCAAGCGCGTGGTCCAGGTCGAGCCCGTCTCAAGCACCCCCATCATGGTGGTGCCGGAAATCAGAATCTCCCGCTGAGCGCAGCGCCTGCGTGGTGCCGCGTGCTTACGCGCTGGAGCCGGGCATGTCGGTCTCCATTTGTACTTGCAGGGCCACCAAAAAGCGCGACACCATGTTGTAGCTGGCAATCACCCCAACCAGTTCCACCTGCTGCTGTGCGTCCGGCAGCAGCGCCTGCACCGCAGCAAACACGGCGTCGTCCACGCGCACGTCCCGCGTCATCGCTTGCGCCAGCGCAATCACCGCGCGCTCTGTGGCGCTAAAGGCCTGCGTATTCGCGGACGGCTTGTCGCCCTGCAGGGCATCCAGCTGCGCCTGGCTGCCGCCAGCGGCCAGAAATTCCGGGGCGTGCTGGCTCCATTCATAGGCCGCGTCGGTCTCGACCGCCACCGTGCAGATCGCCAGTTCGCGCAAGCACGGGTCCAGCGACAACTGCGTGCGGATCGCCCCTATGAACCCGTTCCAGCCGGACGCAAAAACCGGGCTGCGCAGCAGCATGCGGTCCAGGTTCAGCAGCGTGCCACCGCGCCGCTGCGCAATCGCTTGCACCAGCGCGGGCGGGCCCAACGCCGAGTCTGGAACGGGTGCGATGCGGGGAGGGTTGCTTGCGTTGCTGGCTGTGGTCCATGGCTTATTCCGTTGCAGATTGGGTGACATAGTACAAAGCCAAAAAGTCCTGGGTGCTTGGCGCAATGAACTCCAGCCCGAAAAACTGGGCCTTACCCAGCGGCGAGGGGGAGCTGTGTTTCACCGTAGCCTGCAATTGCAGGGTCAAGGCTTGGTGTTCCACCATCAATTCCAACTGCACATCGACCAAGCCACCGACCTGGGCCTTCAGCGATTCGCTTTGCACCATGGCCCCACCGGTTCCGATGTCGACCATTTCGACCGTGTTCCACCGCGCAGCACCTGCCGGTTTCACACGGGTGGGCCATGCGGCTTTAGCGCGCAGGGACTGGCGCACGGACCGGGCCTCCACATAGGGCGGGTGCGACAGCACGGCGTAGGTACAGGGCTCCTGCGCAATCTGCAGAACCTCGGACAAAAAAGAGTATTCATAGCGGCCGGAGAAGCCGCGCACCATGCAGATATCGCCCGGTGACAGCAGCGAGCGCGGCGTGGTCTCGCCAACGGGGCGCACCATCACGCCCTGGCCCGCGATCACCCCGAAATACTGCGATTCCTGTTTGTGCGCGCCCTCGATCAGGCGCTGGGTTTGCATAGCCATTCCCGGCTTCAAATCCAGGGACGTGAACGATGCGCGCACATGCTGTGCCTTGATGCTGGTGTCGGTATTCATGGACCCTTTTGCCTCCGCTGCCTGGTTTTTTTCAAGCATAGCCCGTTTCCGCCAGCGCCGCAGCAATCTCGCCAACCAGCCCCGGCCCCCGGTAGATCAGGCCGCTGTAGATTTGCACCGCCTGGGCCCCCGCCGCGATCTTCTCCTGGGCGTCTGCGCCACTGAAAATTCCACCCACTCCGATGATGGGGAAATCGGATCCAGTCGCTTGCCGCAGCGCCGCAATCACCCGGGTACTGGCCGCACGCACCGGCGCGCCGGACAGGCCGCCAGCTTCCGCGCCGTGTGGCAGATGCGCCACCGCCTGGCGCTCCAGCGTGGTGTTGGTGGCAATCGCGCCGTCCATGCCGTAGCGCAGCAAATGCGTGGCAATGGCCTGCACCTGCGTGCCGTCCAAATCCGGGGCAATCTTCACAAAAATCGGTACCCGCCGGCCCTGCGCCTGGGCCAACTGCGCCCGCGCCTCGGCCAGCGATTCCAGCAAGTGCGCCAGTGCATCGTCGCTTTGCAAGCCGCGCAGGCCTTGGGTGTTCGGGCTGGAAATATTGACCGTCACATAGTCCGCGTGCGCGTAAACCGCCGCCAGACACGCCAGGTAATCGGCGCTGGCGTGCTCCATCGGGGTGGCGGCGTTTTTGCCAATGTTGAGCCCCAGCACCAAGCTCCGGCGGCTGGCCCGGCGGGCGGCGGCCACGTTGGCCACGAAGGGCTCCAAGCCCTGGTTGTTGAAGCCAAAGCGGTTGATCAGCGCCTGGGCCTGCGGCAGGCGGAACATGCGGGGCTTGGGGTTGCCCGCTTGCGCCAGCGGCGTCACCGTGCCCAACTCGACAAAACCAAAGCCCATCGCGTCCCAACCGGCGATGCAGCGCGCGTTTTTATCCAGCCCGGCGGCTAAGCCGACCCGGTTGGGCAGTTGCAAGCCCGCCAGCGTCACCGGGTCGTGCACCCGCGCTTGCGCATAGGCGTGGCGCAGCAGGCTGTGCTGGGTGCGCTCGATCAAGCGCAGGGTCAGGTCATGCGCCGCTTCCGGGTCCATCCGGAACAAAAAGGGGCGCAGCACGCCGTACGGCACAAGAGGCATCGATAATTCCGGTTGAAACAAACTTACAGCAAAGGCGATTTTCCCCCATGAACACAGCCCCCGGCGCACCCTCGCAAGACCAGCTCAAAGCCCTGGTCGCTCAGGCCGCCCTGCAGTACGTGGAGCGCGGTGCCTTGGTCGGCGTGGGCACCGGCTCCACGGTGAATATGTTCATTGACGCCCTGGCCACCATCAAAGACCAGATCGCGGGCGCGGTGTCCAGCTCGGTGGCCAGCACCGAGCGTCTGCGGGCGCTGGGCATTGCGGTGTTTGATGCCAACGCGGTGCAGCACCTGCCCGTCTACATCGATGGCGCAGACGAGATCGACGGCCACGGCTATATGGTCAAAGGCGGTGGCGCAGCGCTCACGCGGGAAAAAATTGTCGCCGCCCTGGCTGAGCGCTTTGTGTGCATTGCCGATGCATCCAAGTTGGTGGACGTGCTGGGTGCATTCCCCTTGCCGGTCGAGGTGATCCCCATGGCGGGTGCGCGCATCGTGCGCCAGTTTGCGGCGCTGGGAGGGCGGGCTGTGCTGCGCCTGAAAAACGGCCAGCCGCTGGTCACCGACAACGGCCAGCACATCCTGGATGTCAGCGGCCTGCACATCCGCGACCCGCTGGCTTTCGAGGCCCAGGTCAGCCAGTGGCCGGGCGTGGTGACGGTTGGGGTTTTTGCTTTTCAGCGCGCGCAGGTCTGCCTGCTGGGCACGCCGCAAGGCGTCAAGACGCTGAACTTTTGAGCGCGCCGCTGCCGAGCATGCGCTCGACGTAGCGGGCGATCAGGTCAATTTCCAGGTTCACCGGCGTGCCGGGCTGCAGGCTGTTCAGCGCGGTGTGGGTCACGGTGTGGGGTATCAGGTTGATGTGGACTTCGCAGCCCTCGGCCGTGTCGGCAATGCGGTTCACGGTCAGGCTCACGCCGTTGATGGTGATCGAGCCTTTATAGGCCAGGTACTTGCCCAGAGCGGCCGGTGCCAGCACGCGCAAGTCCCAGCTCTCGCCCACCTGCGCAAAGTGGGTGACCGCGCCGATACCGTCCACATGGCCGGAGACCAAATGCCCGCCCAGCCGGTCGTTGGCGCGCAGGGCTTTTTCCAGATTGACCGCGCCGGTGGCGTCCATACCAGCGGTTTTGTCCAGCGATTCGGCTGACACGTCCACGGTGAACTGCGGTGCGGCACCACCAGCCTCCAGGCTGGTCACCGTCATGCACGCGCCGTTGATCGCGATGCTGTCGCCCAGGCCCACGTCGTCCAGGTAGCCCGCCGGGCATTGCACATGCAAGCGCTTGCCGTGGACGGCCGTCTCGCCCATCGCGGCGACCTGCGCAATACGGCCCACGCCGCTGATGATGCCTGTGAACATGTCCGCTCCCGCTTTCGATTCAAGCCATTAAAAAACACCGCGCCCGGCCACGCGGGCCAGCACCCGCAAATCCGCGCCCACCATCTCGGTGCTGTGAAACTCCAGCGCCAAGCCATCGGCCAGCTGCGTCAGCGGCCCCCAATTCGACATACCGGCGCCGGTGCCCAGCCACAGCGGCGCCAGGTAGACCAGCAAGTCATCCACCAGGCCCGCGCGCAAGAGCGAGCCGTTGAGCTTGTGGCCGGCCTCCACATGCATTTCATTCATCTCGCGCAGCGCCAGGTCGCGCAGCATAGCGGCCAAGTCCACCTTGGGGCTCGCAGCGCCGGGCGCGGTGCGCGTCTGGCATGTAGACCACCGTGGCCCCGCTGCGCTCCAGCGCGGCTTGGCGCGCGGCATGCGGCGTGGCCGCGTAAATCAGCACCGGGCGGCTGGGCCCAAACAACGGTGCATCAGGCGGGGTTTGCAAGTCGCTGTCCACCACCACCAGCGCGGGTTGGCGCGGGGTGTCGATGCCGCGCACATCCAGGCGCGGCCGGTCTTGCAGCACGGTGCCAATGCCGGTCAGCACGGCGCAGGCGCGGGCGCGCCAGGCGTGGCCGTCGGCGCGCGCCGCTTCGCCGGTGATCCACTGGCTTTGGCCATTGGGCAGGGCGGTCACACCGTCTACCGAGGCAGCTGTTTTGAGGCGCACCCAGGGCGTGCGGCGCAGCATGCGGCTGAAAAACCCGATGTTGAGTTCCCGCGCGGCCGCCGCCCATGCGCGCATATCAGGGTGGTCGCTGTCGCTGGCAATCTCCACCGCCACACCGGCCGCGCGCAGGCGCGCAAAGCCTTGCCCCGCCACCAGCGGGTTCGGGTCGGGCAGGGCGGCGACCACGCGGCTGATGCCGGCGAGTACCAAGGCGTCACAACACGGCCCGGTGCGCCCGTGGTGGCAGCAGGGCTCGAGCGTCACATAGGCGGTGGCACCGGCGGGGGCGTGGCCCAGCGCCTGGGCATCGCGCAGGGCCATGACTTCAGCGTGCGGGCCACCGGCTTGCTGGGTGCTGCCCTGGCCTATCACCTCGCCACCAGGGCTCACCAGCACGCAACCTACGCGCGGGTTGGGGTTGGCCCGCAGCAGCGCGGCGTGTGCCTGCTGCAGCGCCTGCGCCAGGTGGGCTTGCGCGGGGTGCCCGTGTGCGGGGGCGGGCTGAGGGGCCGGCACGGTCAGGGCCAGCAACCCGTGGTGGAGGCCGTTGCAGATGACGACGACTGCTGCGCGGCTTGGTTCAGCGCCAGGGTGCGGCAGTCGGTGTCACCGGTTTGCGCGCCCGAGGCAACCGCCTGAACGCTGAACGCTTGCGAGGCGCTGGTCAGGCTGAAGGTGTAGTACGAAGCCAGATTGGTTTTGCAGGCGGCCTCCGGCAGCACTGCGCCGGTGTAGCTCATCGGGTTGTTGGCTGTGGTGTAGTAGCGCTCCATGTACTGCGCTTGTTCCATCAGGCAGGATTGGGCCGCATACCGGCGCGCTTTTGCGCGTACTCGATTGGTAGGAGGTCAAGGCAATCGACGCCAAAATTCCGACAAGGGCCACGACCACCATGATTTCGATCAGGGTGAGGCCCCGTACGGTGCGGGTAAAGCGCGGCAGGTTGTTGTGCAATGGGCGCATGCGTTTGGGGGTCCTCAGTCAGGGAAAATCTGCCGCCATGATATGCGCTCGGCATCGATTGCGCCGACCAGGGCGCAACCGAGCCGGTTGTGCGCTCTCTTGGAAATGGCAGCTGGCGGTGGGGCTTGCTGGGGCGAGGTAACAGCACAGTGGAACGGGACCGGTCGCCAAATAGGCATCGGTGTCATAGGGAGGCAGGTACAGCGCAGACGTCACCAAAAGGGTGGATTGCAAGGTGATGACCGGCGCGCTGGCCTCCGGGGGCTGGTTGCGCACGGTGACGCGCATCACCCGGCAGCCGCGCGATTGGTCGGCTGCCGTGGCGGAATGAATCGATACACGTCCAAGTTGGTTCCGCTTGGGTGCCAGATCCGCTCAAGTTGCAGGGTGCCCAGCCCACATATTCCACCATGCCGTAGAAATTTTCTCTGAAGTGAACCTCGGTTTGGGGCGAGAACCACCAAGACGCGTCCTTTGTTTGAACGGCCGAAGCGGTACGGTAGAAATTCACATGAAATTCGGCCCAAGGGCTGCCTGGAGTCCCTGGCGTCTCATCCCACCGCGCTTTGCAGCCCAGGCTTGGGGGGGCGCAGAAACTGCATTCGGTTGCCAGTTCGCCGGTTCTGACTTGGCGGTAGCGTCCCGCGTCGTTGCCCAGCACGTTGTCGTCTCCCTTTACGGACGATTTGGCATAGAGAAAACTATTGCAACGGGCCTTGGCGCAGCTGGCTGTGTCAGAAACCGCGCTGCTGGTGCAGCTTGCGTTGTTGTTAGTGAGGGTCGGCGTACGCTGTCGTACGCCTGGGCTTGAGCCTTCACCCAACTCCGCTCCCTCATAGGCCGCGAACTGTTCCATGGTGGACAGCGCACTTTCGGTTTCCGCCAAGGCATTTTCGGCAGCGTAGAGTGTGGCAACCAGGGTTTGCTGTGCGGTCAGCGTGCGCATATCGCCCAAAGCCAGCAACGCAGCAACAAACATGAAAACCATGATGGTCAATAAAACAAAGCCGCTTTGCTGCCGTGTAGGGTAGCGCTTCATACAGTCACCTCCGAAGCACGCCCGGCATGCGGGCGCGGATTGTCACATTGAGCGGTATGGTGTAGGCCGCTGCGCTGGCGACGTTTCCCGCGGCCAGCCCAACCCGCTCGGGGCTGGAGAGTGTCAGCACCATGCGCACTGCAATCACCCGGGTCCAATCGGTGACAGCATCTGCCGCGACGTATGTGGTCGTGCCCGGATAACCGCTGCCTGTCCCAATCCACGAGGTAGGTGATTTGCATGTCGGATACGTTTTCCACTATCTCCTCGTCCGTCTTCCCGACGCCATCGGTCGCGCTGTATGTTGTGGTGACGCGCCGCAAAGCCAGGTTGTTGACCGAGCCGCTGTCTGTGCTGGTTTTGGCTCCGATGTACCAATGGCTGAAGCTGTACTTTCCGATCATGCTGCCCGGGCCAAAGGTATAGCTCGCGGCAGAGGCTGCGTAGGCGGCGGACTCGGTCGCGCAACGGGGCAGCGCCACGGTGCCCGATGACGCGGGGGCGCTGGCCCTGATAGCGATGCCGCAGTTACCGGGTGTCATGCCGGTGGTGCTGAATGTTGTTTGCCGCGGCGTGGTACGTTGTGCTTCCAGTGACTTGAAATAAAACGGCCCGGTCGTAGTCGCAGGCAAGGGCTACGGTGCCTACGGGAAAGTTGCTCGCCTCGTCCACCGTGAAGGTATACGAATCCGACGTTGCAGTTGCTGACGCCGTGACCCTGGCAACCGCGCCCGCGTTGGCGCTGTGAATGGAGATGGAGTCGCCCGCAAGGCGCGATGTGCCCGGCGATGCCATCGGTTTGTGTTCGATTCGTAACCCTGCACGCCATTCGCAAGGGCCAGATGGGCTTCGTAAGTTGTGCTACCCCTGAGCAGGTTGGTCAGCGGCGCGCCCTTGCGGCACAAGACGCCTGCCGCATGGCGGAGATCGGTTTCCAGCAGCGCTGCTGCGATGCTGGCAGACTCTTGCTGGCGGGTCATGGCCTCGATCTGCCGGAACACCGAGCGGTTGCTCACATACAGGTTGAAGGCGACCGATACCAAGGTCAAGCCCAAGGCAAGGGCCACCAGGGTCTCGACCAGGCTGATCCCTGCCTGCCTAGTCCTTTGCCGCCGTGTTGCTAAACCCTGCATAGTCGCAAGCTGTCAGCGAACCCACACCAAATTCTCCATGCTGATCTGGTCGCCCGTCGCAAGGGTGCAGGTGATCAAGTGCGTTTCCGGAACGATGTAGTCGCACTCTCTTCCTTGTTGAAATTCGCTGCCGCCATATCGATTCCAGTATTCCGCATAGTCGGTCAATGCGGTGTTCCCGCAGGGGGTGTAGGTGCCGAGAAATGTATTGAAATAAGTGAAATCGGAGGTGTTCGGATTGGGGAATGACGTAATTACGGACACGCCACGCCATAGTGCAGTACACCAGGAGGAAAGATCGCCGTTGATGGTTACCAGTTGTGTTTCAAGATCCGTTTTAGTGCCGCCTGAGATGCTGGTGTTGGGCGCGGACAGCCTGGCCTCGTTGTAAGCGCTCAGGGTTTGGACCATCACCTGCTGTGTGGCCAAGCCGCTGGCGGTTTTGAGAGCCCTGGTCTGCATGGCCGCCAAGCCCAAGAGGCCGGCCGACAAAACCAAGGCCGCCACCATGACCTCGATCATCGTCGTGCCGCGTTGCGGGCAAATTGTGCGCTGGTGGCGCTGCAAGACTGGTGGTTTGGACATCGCACAATCCCTGATAATGGACTTTAGTTGGCAATATTACTCCATTGTGCCGCTCTTCATCCTTTCCCGGGGTTCTGCTATGAAGCGCCTGTTCGCATCCAACGCGCTGCATGGGCCCTGCCGCGAGAGGGCTTCACGCTGATAGAAATACTCCTCGTGGTGGCGATCAGCGGCATTTTGGCGGCTGTGGCGGCACCGAGTTTGATATCGGTTATCGAATCGAATCGCCGCACCCTCATCAGCAACCAGCTCATGGAAGACCTGGTGTTTGCGCGCCGCCACGCAATTGCGCTGTCCAGCTCCGTGGCGCTGTGCGGCAGCGACAGCACACAGCCCTATGAATGTATTGCGAGGACTCCTTACCCCACAGACTGGAGCAAGGGCTGGTATACCTACATCGGGAGTTCAAACAGATTGACACCTGCCAGCGCTGCTGCGGGTCTGGTACTGCGCCAGCCCCAAGCGCTTCCTCCGGGTTGGAAGGTGGATGCTTATCTGGGCCTTTACAACTATGTGGCCTTCAGCCCCCGCTCGGTCGGCACAGGGAATGGCCACTTCACCATTTACCGCAGTGGCAGCGCCACAGCCAGTTGCGTGGTGGTCAGTGACACCGGCCGGGCACGGGGCTTCACGGCAACGGTGGCGACCGGCGTGGTTTCCTCTGCCAGCGGCCAGAACCCTTGCAGACAGAACTGAGCTTCAGGTTATGGAGCACTCACTTACTGACCTCATCCACCAGCAAGCGAAACGCATCCAGATCTTCAAAATTGCGGTACACGCTGGCAAAGCGCACATAGGCCACTTTGTCGAGCTTTTTCAGCTCGCGCATCACCAGCTCGCCAATGCGGGTGGACTGCACCTCGCGCAGCCCCAGATTCAGCAGTTTTTCTTCAATGCGCTCAATGGCGCTATCAATTTGCTCGGTGCTGACCGGGCGCTTGCGCAGCGCCAGGTACATCGACGCTTCGAGTTTGGGGCGCTGGTAGTCGATGCGCCGCCCGTCTTTCTTGACGATGTTGGGGAAGCTGACCTCGGGGCGCTCGTAGGTGGTAAAGCGCTTGTCGCAGGCGTTGCACTGGCGACGCCTGCGCACGAAGTCCCCGTCTTCGGCCACCCGGGTTTCGGCTACTGCCGTTTCCGAATGGCCGCAGAAGGGGCACTTCACCGGGTGCTGTCTCTTTAGCCGTAGACCGGGAAGCGCGCGGTCAGCGCGTGCACTTTGGCGCGCACCGCCTCGATGTTGGCGGCATCGTGCGGGTTGTCCAGCACGTCGGCGATCAGGTTGGCGGTCATGCGCGCCTCGGCCTCTTTGAAGCCGCGCGTGGTCATGGCCGGGGTGCCTATGCGCACACCGCTGGTGACCATGGGTTTTTCCGGGTCATTGGGGATGGCGTTTTTGTTGATCGTCATGTGCGCATCGCCCAGCACGGCCTCGGCGACTTTGCCGGTGACGTTTTTGGAGCGCAGGTCGACCAGCATGACGTGGCTTTGGGTGCCGCCGCTGACGATGCGCAGGCCGCGCTCGGTCAGGGTTTGCGCAATGGTGTGCGCGTTGGCAAGCACTTGTTGCTGGTATTGCTTGAATTCCGGCAACAGCGCTTCTTTGAAGGCCACGGCCTTGGCCGCAATCACGTGCATCAGCGGACCGCCTTGCAGGCCGGGGAAGACCGCGCTGTTGATGGCTTTTTCGTGCTCGGCCTTCATCAGAATAATGCCGCCGCGCGGACCGCGCAGGCTCTTGTGGGTGGTGGATGTCACCACATCGGCGTGGGGCACCGGGTTGGGGTAGACACCGGCGGCGATCAGGCCGGAGTAATGCGCCATATCGACCAGGAAAATCGCGCCGACGTCTTTGGCCACTTTGGCAAAGCGGGCGAAATCGATGTGCAAGCTGTAGGCCGAAGCCCCGGCAATGATCAATTTGGGGCGGGTCGCATGGGCTTTTGCTTCCATGGCGTCGTAGTCGATTTCTTCTTTGGCGTTGAGGCCGTAGGACTCTGCCTTGAACCATTTACCGCTCAGGTTCAGGGCCATGCCGTGCGTCAAATGCCCGCCTTCGGCCAGGCTCATGCCCAGGATGGTCTCGCCGGGCTTCAAAAATGCCAGAAACACGGCCTGGTTGGCCGAAGCGCCGCAATGGGGCTGCACATTGGCCGCGTCCGCGCCGTAGAGCTGTTTGACCCGGTCAATGGCCAACTGCTCTGCCACATCGACGTTTTCGCAGCCGCCGTAGTAGCGCTTGCCGGGATAGCCCTCGGCATATTTATTGGTGAGCTGGCTGCCTTGGGCGGCCATGACTGCGGGCGAGGCGTAGTTTTCGCTGGCAATCAGTTCAATATGGTGTTCCTGACGGGCATTTTCAGCCACGATAGCGGACCAAAGCTCGGGGTCTGTCTGCTCTATGAGGGTGTTGCGGTGGTACATGGATCAGTTTTCCGTGTTGGTGGATGAATGGAAGGCCGAAAATTCTACCGGAGCCGGGATCGGAACCCGAAGCGGCCGCGCGGTGGCCTTGCCAGCCTGGGGGTTGTGGCCCCTGGCCGGCGCTGACAAATGCTCAGGGATTGTCGGCCAGTTCGGTTTCGACCGCAGCTATGGTTGGCGTCGTGCCTTCCTGGGAGGCGGGCACAAATAGCTCCATATTGAAGGGAACCTTGCGGCCTTCAGCGACAGCGCCCAAGCGGGCGTACTCGGCCAAGACTTTGCCCACGTAGCCGCCGTCGTCTGCGAGGTTGGTGGCGCCCACGTAGGCGCGCAAGCCGCCCTCGACCGAGCCGGTGCGCTTGATGCCATCCTGCAAGATCAACACGCCGACCCGCAGGTTCGCCGCCGGGTCAAATGCGGCCAACTTGCCGCCAAAGCGCTCGTACTTGTCGCTGTGGATTTTGGTCATGACTTGCATCAGGCCTTGGGCGCCGACTGGGCTTTGGGCAAAGGGGTTGAAGCCGGACTCGATCCCCATCACGGCCAAAATCAGCAATGGGTCCAGCTTTTGGGAGCCGCCAATCGCGTAGGCTTGAACGATCAGCGCGCTCAGCGGCTCTGGGGCCACACCGTATTTTTTGGCCAGCCAGAACGCCAGGGCGGATTGCTGTTTGGGTAGCTCTGCGGGGTCGGCCGCGTTGGTCTGGCGGCTGTCAATGCGGACCAGGCTGCTCAGCGCGTCTTGGCGCTCATGCACCCATTCGGCCAGCTGGGACTCCCCTAGATCCTGAATTTCGGGGTACTGGGCCAACGCCAACACACAGCCGACTATCGCTACGCCAATCAGGGTAAACCCGCTACGTGCAAGGTACAAAAACCCGCTCGTGGTGTCTTTGAACATGAGTTGCAGGCTCTTGGCCACGCGTTCGACTGCTTTCATCCGACCTCTTTTTGCGTTGTCTATATGGGGCAATATTATATTACTGCGCAGATATCGGGTTTTAAAAGCATATCGATGGCCGTCCGCAAGCGTTCGGCCATGTTGCATGCTGTTGCTGCACGGGCCGGGTGATGGCGCGCAATCTGTGGTTAATTGGTCAGCTTGCCCCGGCTATTTGCGGTTCTGTATCGATTGGCCCGCCTGGTTCACGACCGGGCATGCGTTTAGCGGTCAAAATATTCTCCTGTCTCATTTTTCAGCCCAGCTTTCAGAACATGCCAACCCAAGCCCCCAAAACTTTTGAAATCGCCCAGCTCGATGGCATCACGGGTGGGGCCTTCAGCGCGCCCACCTCCGGCGAACGCGCGGCCCGGGTGAAGGAGTGGTTGGCGGGCAACCCAGACACTGAGCTGCAGCAAGCCGTATTCAAGGAACTGAGCGTGAAGGACAAGGGGGCGGCCCGCTGGATCAAAGAACGGCTGGACGAGGCCCGCCGCGCCAAAGGCCAGGAGCAGCTGATGGCCGAGTGGGCGCTGCGCGCGCAGACCTTGCTGGATGCAGGAAAGATCCATATGGCTGACGCCATGGCCTGGCAGCGTGATGCGGCCAAGGCCGGCGCTCCGCTCAGCAAAGAGCCGCTGGCAGCGCTCAAGGTCCAGCTCGCGGAGCGGGTGCGGGCCATTGAAGACCTGGAGCACCACACCCAGGTCCAGCGCGAAGCGGCGGTTTTGCTGGCCCAGCGCATCGAGATTTTGTCGACCAAGTCCTGGCAGGAAGCACAGGCTGCCGCTACCGGTCTGCGTGCCGATGTGGCGCACTGGCAGGCGCAGGCGCTGGAATTACAAGCCAAGCCGGGCTGGCCCAGCGTCGATGTGAAATTCGCCGGCATGTTGGACGCCTCACTGCGCCAATTGACGCTGGTATCCGACGCTTTTGATGCGGCCGCGCAGATGGCGGTAGCTGCTTCCCTGGACCCGGCTGCGCCCCTGCCGCCTGTGCCGGTGTGGGCGGAGGCCTTGCGCGCCGCACGGGGCGAGGCCGTGACGCCCAAGCCGGCCAAGGCAGCGGTGGACCCGGAAGTCCGCGCGCAGGCAGTCGCCGCGACCCAAGCGGCGCTGGACAAACTGGAGACCGAAATTGCCGAGGGCCACGGCAAAGCCAGTGCCGGTGCGGCCAATGCCTTGCGCCAGGCCATCAAGGAATACGGCAAGTTGATCGACGCCAAGTTGGAGGCCCGCGCCCAAGCTGCGCTGGCTGCGGCCGGTGAGTTGGAGGGCTGGCAGCGCTGGCGCGCCGACCAGCTGCGCCAGGAGCTGGTGACCAAGGCCGAAGGCCTGTTGCAGCGCCCCGAGGGCCAGACCATAGGCGGGCGCAAGATGCAAGAGTCGCTGCGCACCTTGCGCGAGCAATGGAAGCTGACCGACCAGGGCGGGGTACCCAACCACGGCCTGTGGAAGCGCTTTGACCACGCCTGCAACGATGCCTACAAGGTGGTGGAAGCCTGGCTGGAAAAAATCAAGGCCGATGCTGTGGAGCACCGCGCCCAGCGCCTGGCCCTGATTGCCGAGGTAGACGCCTGGGCCGCTGACAACCGCACCGCCTTGGACGACGATTGGAAGGGTTTCCAGCGCATCTTGATGCAGTTTGGCGACCGCTGGCGCAACGGTGGACACCTGGGCGAAAAAGCTTTCGCCGAACTGCAGCCCCTGTGGAAGACCGCGATCGACAACGCCGCTGCGCCCTTGGAGGCGGTCCAAGCAGAGAACCTGGCCTTGCGCCGGGCCATGGTGGACGAGGCGCAGGCGCTGGGCGCTGCGCCGGAGCTGCGGATTGACGCGGTCAAGTCCTTGCAGCAGCGCTGGCAGCGGCTGGCTCAGGGCGTGCCGCTGGACCGGCGTCTGGAGCAAAAGCTGTGGGATGCTTTCCGCCGGCCGATTGACGAGGCCTTTAACCGCAAGACCGCTGAGCGGGAAAAAGCCCAAGCCCATTTGGGCGCCCGTGACCGGGCGGTGATCGACGCTTCGCAGGCCTTGCAGGCGGCTAACGCCAGTAATGACGCCCAGCGCATCCGCCAAGCTATGGCCGATCTGGACGCGGCCTTGCGCGGTCAATTGCAGGCCCGCGCCGCAGAACAAGCCGCCAGCGCGCAGTTGACGGAGGCAGCCGCCCTCGCATCTGCTGCGCCAACGGCTTCGCCAGATGCCACAGACACCGCAGATACCGGTGATGCTGCTGTAGCGCTTGCCGATCTGGTCGATCCGGGCTCCGTGGACGGGCTTGCGCCGCCATCCGAAGTGGCTCTCAGCGACATGCCCGAGGCTGCCGCTGAAGCCGAAGCCGTGGCCGTGGCCGTGGCCGAAGTCCAGGCCGAACCGGTCTCACCGCCGCCACCACCACCCGCACCCCGGCCGGTGGTGGTGGCGCGCCGTGGCGATGACCGTCCCGGCCAGCAGCGCGAGGCTGCGCCTGCCCCTGCCGGAGCCCGGCGTACGGGGGACCGCCCCGGCGAGCGCTCAGGTGCGCCACGCGGTGCGGGTCCGGGCATGGGGGGACGGCCGGGCGCGGCTGGTGCGCCCAGGGATGACCGAGGTTTTGGCCGGGGCTTTGACGACCGGCGCGCACCACGCGCCGATGCGGCGGATGCGCCACCGCGTCTGGGTGACGCGGCGTTCCGCGCGCAGCGGGAGGCTTTGGAAGGCGCGCAGCAGGCGCTCAACCGCATGGCGGTGCAGGCCCATGGCGAGGTTCTGGTGCAGCTATTGGCGGCGTGGGAACAACGCGACCCCGAAATGCTGCCTGCGGCCCAGGCGCTGGGGTCCAAGCAGGCGGCCAGCGTCCGCCCGCAATGGCGTGCTGTATTGGCCAGCGGACCGACGGCGCAAGCGCAGGCTGCGGGCGAGGCTTTATTGCGTTTGGAGATGGCGGCTGAAGTGCCCACGCCGGCTGAGTTTGTGGATGCGCGCCGCGCGTTCCAGCTCAAGCTCTTGACCCGGCGCAATGATCCGCCGCCGGCCCAGACCTGGGCCCACGATGCCGCCACGGTATTCGCATCCGGCCACGAGCCTGGCAGCGCCCGGCGCTTGCAGGCAGCTTTTAAGGTGCTGTTGCGGCGCTAGTTGGGGTTAACCGGCGTTTGCCGGGGACAGACGCTCCCAGCGCAAGGGTGCGGAATCTGTGCCCGCAGTGTCTGCACTTAAACGCAGCACGCTGGCACGCGGCGTGGCCGCGTCGAGGTCCCAATCGCTCAGCACCCAACGGACATGCTGCGCACTGAGGCTGTGGCAGTCGGGGAGGTGGGTGTGGCCGTGCACCAGGGTGTGCGATCGGCAGGCCTGTAACAGGGCCAAAGCGGCCCGGTTATCGACATCAAAGAATTCCGTGCTGGCTTTTTTGTTGGCCTCGCTCTGCGCGCGCATGCCCAGCATGCGGTCCTTGCGGCCAGCCAGCGGTTCCGACAGAAAATCGCGCTGCCAGGCGGGGGAGCGGGAGAGCTCGGCGGAATTCCTGGTAACGGGTGTCGCCGGTACACAGTCCGTCACCGTGGCTGAGCACGATGCGCTGGCCGCCAAAAACCAGGGTGGTCGGGTCCGGCAGGTCTTGCGCCCGGCAAGCCCGCATCATGCGCGGACCCATCAAAAAATCCCGGTTACCGCGCATGATGTACAGGTTCAGCCGCGCACCCGCACGCGCCAGCGCGTCAAAGCACCGGCGGTGCGCATCTTGCGGGGCTTCGATCCAGTCGTCGCCAATCCAGTACTCCACCAAATCGCCGAGCACAAACACCGCATCGGCCGGGGTCTTGTCCAGGTAGTCGATGAAGCCTTGCAGGGTGCGCGGGCTGCTGTCCTGCAGATGCAGGTCGGACACAAAGTCCAGGGTTTTCCAGCGGGTGGGCGCGTCAAGTTCCATGGGGTAAACCGATCAAACCGATGCCGCGCCGGGGGCGGCGCTCAGGCTTTCAGAACGGCTTTTTCAAGCAGCACATCTTCCAGCGGAACATCGTCGGACATGCCCACGTGCCCGGTCGCGACTTTCTCCATGGCGTCAACGATCGCCATGCCGCTGATGACCTTGCCAAACACCGCATAGCCCCAGCCCTGCTGGGTCGGTGCGGAAAAGTTCAGGAAGTCGTTGTCGGCCGTGTTGATAAAGAACTGCGCGGTGGCCGAATGCGGCGCGCTGGTGCGCGCCATGGCCACGGTGTAGTGCATGTTCTTCAGGCCGTTGTCGGCTTCGTTGGTGATGGTGGGGTGGGTCTTCTTTTGCTTCATGCCGGTGGACATGCCGCCGCCTTGGATCATGAAGCCGGGGATGATGCGGTGAAAAATCGTGTTGTCGTAATGCCCATCTTCCAGGTACCTCAGGAAGTTGGCGACGGTGTTGGGCGCTTTTTCAGCGTCCAGCTCCAAGGTGATGGTGCCCAGGTGGGCGATATGCAGTTCGATCTGGGGATTGCTCATGGTGATGTCAGCACGGTGGCTGTGTTGATGGTGATGGGGGTTGCGGGTACGTTTTGGAAGCCGTTCTGCTTGCGGGTTGCCACGCTGCGAATGGCGTCAATGGTCTCCATGCCGCTGATCACTTTGCCAAAGACGGCATAGCCATAGCCATCCGGTTGCGGGGCATTCAGATTGGCGTTGTCCACCAGGTTGATAAAAAATTGCGCGGTGGCCGAGTTCGGGTTGCCGGTGCGGGCCATGGCGATGGTGCCGCGCTCATTTTTCAGGCTGCGGTCGATTTCCAGCAGTATCGGCGCACGGGTTGGTTTTTGTGCCATGTCGGCGGTGAAACCACCGCCTTGCACCATGAAGCCGTCGATCACCCGGTGAAAAATCGTGCCATCGAAATGTTTGTCTTGCGCGTACTGCACAAAGTTTTGCACGGTTTTGGGCGCTTTGGCCGGATACAGCTCGACCACAAAATTACCGAGCGTGGTTTGAAAGCGCACTTGCGTGGTGCTTTGTGCCTGCCCGGTTATTGGCAGTACCAGGCTGATGGCCAGCAGTGTGCGCGCTGCGGCAGCGAAGAAAAAATTGTTCATCCGATAACACCCTCAAAAAATATCTTCCATTTCTTGTCGATTTTCACCCAATACTGGCGCTTGAGCGGGCCGCTGGCCGCGCCGCGTCCCAGTTCGCTGAATGTGACGACCATCACCTCTTCGGTGTCGGTCCAACTGAGCAGGGTCAGGTCTTTGATTTGCGTTTGGCGCGAACCGGCCCGGCCCATCTCGGCCTTGAGTTCCGGCAGCCATTGGCTGAGGTTGCGACCGTAACTATTGAAATCAGAGGTGTAGAAGCCCTGCACCTGCGTCCAAGCGCCACGCGTCTTGGCGTTGCGCCATTCATTGAGGGTCGCCTCAAAGCTGTCCGCAACCGGTTCCAGCGAGGCGGGGCTCACCCACGTGAGTTTGGTGGCGACCACGATAGGGGTGGTCTGGACTTCGACCGTGCTGCTCACATGGTGCAGGTCGGGGTTGGAGATCACCAAGCAGCCGTCGGTTGCTTGGGGCGCGCGGGCAAATTGGCCGGAGGGCGTGCCGTGCAGCCAGATGCCGCGCCCGGATTTGCTGCGGCGCATATCCAACATATTGGGGTAATTCATGGGCAGCGCGCCGCTGCCGTAAAAATCGCCGACGGTCTTTCGGCTTAGGAGCCCGGTGAGGTAGTAAACCCCGAGAGGGGTACGCTGGTCGCCCTCTATGGATTTGGAAACGCCGGCCTTGCCCACCGAGACGTAATAGTCGCGCAAGAGGCGCGGACCGGACCGGGTGTTCTCAAACAGGTACAAGCGCGAACGCGACGCATCAACCGCAATCACATGCTTGCTGCGCATGGCAATCTTGAGGAACTGCGAAGGAATCGCATTGGCCGGCGGGCGTTCGCGCAGCGCCTCCAGACGACGCTGAGATTCCTGGCGCAATTCCCCCAGGGTCAACCCGGCGGCGGCGGCGGCCTCCGGGGTCACGTCCCCCAGAGTTTTCACCACGTGGATGCGCGAAGCCAGTAAATCGCCATAGACCAGCTGGGCCAACTGGAAATGCGGCACATCTTTCACCAGTTGCTCTGATTTTTTCAGGGCTTCCCGGTATCGGCCGGAACCGATCAGCTCATATACCCCGAGCAGGCGTTTCTCTGCCTGGAAGTCGGCGTTCAGCTCGGCGTCAGATGGCCCGCCGTTGGCCGGGGCGGGCGCTATCGGCGCGGCATGCAGTTGGCAGACAAGGACCACAGCCCCTATAAAGGCCCGCGCCGACAGCCCCGCTGCGCGGCGGTACAGCGCTGGCAAATCAGGAGCCGACAGATTCACGGGTGATGCGCCACTGATCGCCGTACTTGGTTAACTCAAGCGTCTTGCGGCTGGATACGGCCAGCTCGTCGGCTTTGTAGTACTGACGGAATTTGGCGATGGCTTTGTTGCCGTTCACCGTGATTTTTAATCCGTCCAGGCGCACGCTGATTTTCGATTTGCCCATGATGCGGGCCTCCCGGTCATTTTCCCAGGCGCTGCGCTTGCTGTCCCCGGGTGGCTCGAAATCTTTGCCGTAGCTGGAAAAATACACCTTGAGGTTTTTGTCGGACCAGGCCTCCGCCCATTTCCGAACGGCTGCTTCAACCGCTTTGGTGTCGCCCTGGCTTGGTTCATCGTCGGCCTTGGTTGCGGGGGGCTTGGCGGGCGGTGCTGCTGGTGCAGGCGGGGTGGTCGTTGGCGGCGTTGTCACCACAGCGGGCGCAGCGGGTTTGGGGATGACTGCCGGTGCAGCTTTCTCCGGCACTACCGTGGGACTGGTGCCAATCGCGGCGATGCGCCCGGAGTTGCTGTTAAAAAGTTGCCGTGCCATCGCCAGCTTGGGCGTGATGGCCGGGTTGGTGCCTTCAATTTGCAGGGCCTTGTTGTAGGCTTGGCTGGACAGTTTGGCATACACGTCGCCCAGATTTTCGTAGGCAATGGCGTAGCCGGGATTGGTTTTGAGCGCTTGCTCCAGGACCGATTTGGCTTTTTCAAACTGGTTTTGGTTGGCGTACAAAACGGCCAAATTGTTATAGGGTTCGGGCAGATCCGGAAAGTCTTCGGTGAGCTTTGTGAATGTCGTAATCGCTTCCGCTTGTCTTGCCTGCATCTTTTTGCGTAACGCCCTTCAAGAAGCGCATTTGCGGATCGCGCGGTTTACCTGCCAGGTAAGCGTCGGCTTTGTTCAGGGCTTCGGTGAACTTGCCATCGCGTGTGAGTTGCGCCACGTCGGAATACTCATCGGCAGAGGCAGCCAGCGGCAGCATGCCAAAACACCAAAACAACAAAGGGAAAATGATCTGGACAACGACGTGGGCGTACTTCATAGTGCCTTGGAATTATGGTCGCCCAGCGTGGGGCCTATACTGAGGTCATTGTAGCGTAGCACCCAGTGCCAGAAGGCTTTTCTGCTGCTGTGCAATCCTCTGAACATGCCCCACTTCACGCCGCTGTCCCCGCGCAAGCAACGTTCTTTTTCGTGCGATAGACCATGAGTTTGACCCTGTACAACACGCTGACGCGGCAGTGCGAAGCATTTGTGCCCCTGCGTCCGGGCCAGGTGGGTATGTACGTCTGCGGCATGACGGTGTATGACCTGTGCCACATCGGCCATGCGCGCATGATGATGGCGTTTCGATGTGGTGCAACGCTGGCTGCGTGCCAGCGGTTATGCGGTGACCTATGTGCGCAACATCACCGACATTGACGACAAGATCATCCAGCGTGCAGTCCAGCGAGGCGTAGCTATACGCACGCTGACCGATGCGATGGTTGCCGAAATGCATGTGGACACTGCGCGCTTAGGTATTGAGGCGCCGACCTTGGAGCCGCGCGCCACCGATTACGTGCCGCAGATGTTGTCGCTTATCAGCACCCTGCGTGAGCGAGGCTTGGCGTACCAGGCCGACGATGGCGACATGAATTTTTCGGTACGTAAGTTTGCTGGTTACGGACAACTTTCCGGTAAATCTTTGGACGAGTTGCGTGCCGGTGAGCGGGTGGCGGTGCAGTCGGACAAGCATGACCCCTTTGACTTCGCTTTGTGGAAGGCCGCCAAAGCCGGTGAACCGGCCGATGCGGTCTGGGACAGTGCCGCGCTGGGCCATGACTTCGGCCCCGGCCGCCCTGGTTGGCATATTGAGTGCTCGGCCATGAGTTGCGCCACTTTGGGCGAAACCTTCGATATCCACGGTGGCGGTGCAGACTTGCAGTTCCCGCACCATGAGAACGAAATCGCCCAAAGCCAGGGTGCCAGCGGCAAGCCCCCGGCGCATGTCTGGATGCACAACGGTTTTGTGCGGGTGGACAACGAAAAAATGTCCAAAAGCCTGGGCAACTTCTTCACCATCCGCGAGGTCTTGGAAAAGTTCCACCCCGAGACCGTGCGGCTGTTCCTGGTGCGCACCCACTACCGCAGCCCGCTCAATTACAGCGACACGCACCTGCAGGACGCGCAAGCCGCGCTCAAGCGCTTGTATACCGCGCTGGCGGTAACTACGCCGCAAGTGCCGCAGGCCATTGATTGGTCGGCCTCATACGCGGCGTCTTTCAAGGCGGCAATGGACAACGACATAGGCACCCCTGAGGCCATCGCCGTTTTGTTCGATCTGGCCAGCGAGGTCAACCGCAGCCAATCGCCGCAACTCGCAGGTTTGCTGCAAGCGCTGGGTGGTGTGCTCGGGTTGCTGCAGGGCAACCCCCAAGATTTCATGCAAAGCGGCGTCCGGGTGGACCCGCAACAGATTCAGGTGCTGATCGATGAGCGGGCCCAGGCCAAGGCGCAGCGCGATTTCGCCCGCGCCGATGCGATTCGCCAGGATCTGCTGGCGCAAGGCATTGTCTCTGAAAGACAGCGCGCTGGGTACGACTTGGGAAGCGGCGTCCTGATGCCTTCGTCCAAAGCCCTCGTCCCAGCCAGCGCGAGCGCACAGCCGCCGTTTTGGGCCGCAGCGTGTGAACACCTGATGAAAAAAGACCGGGTGATGCGCCGCTTGATCCCGCTGTTTGGTCAGACCGCGCTGGAGTCGCGGGGCGATGCATTTGTCACCCTGGCCCGCAGCATCGTGGGGCAGCAAATTTCGGTTAAGGCGGCGCAGACGGTGTGGGACCGCTTTGCGCTGCTGCCGAAAAAAATGACCCCGGCCATGGTGCTCAAGCTCAAGGTCGATGACATGCGGGCTGCCGGCTTGAGCGCGCGCAAGGTGGAATATTTGGTGGATCTGTCGCTGCATTTCAGCGGCAAGCAATTGCATGTGCAGCAGTGGGCCGAGATGGACGACGAGGCGGTGATTGCCGAGCTGATCGCGATCCGCGGAATCGGCCGCTGGACCGCCGAGATGTTTTTGATTTTTCACCTGATGCGCCCCAACGTGCTGCCGCTGGACGATGTGGGCTTGATCAACGGCATCAGCCGCAACTATTTTTCGGGCGAGCCCGTCAGCCGCAGCGACGCGCGCGAGGTGGCCGCCGCCTGGGCCCCGTATTGCAGCGTGGCGACTTGGTATATTTGGCGCTCGCTAGACCCTGTGCCTGTGGCGTACTAGGCCACCGCAAGCGCGAGCGAAAACTGGAGAAACGCCTTGGCGAAAAAAACTTTTTTGGATTTTGAGCAGCCGATTGCGGCGCTGGAGGACAAAATCGAAGACCTGCGCTATGTGCAGAACGAGTCTGCTGTCGATATTTCCTTGGAAATCGAGCAACTCACCAAAAAGAGCGTGCAGCTCACCAAAGACATCTACAGCGATCTGACGCCCTGGCAGATCACCAAAATCGCCCGCCACCCCGAGCGCCCCTACACGCTGGACTACATCAGCCAGATGTTCACCCACTTTGTGGAGTTGCACGGTGACCGGCATTTTTCGGATGACCTGAGCATCGTCGGCGGGCTGGCCCGTTTCAATGGCATGCCCTGCATGGTCCTGGGTCAACAAAAAGGCCGCGACACCCGCGAGCGCGGCCTGCGCAACTTCGGCATGAGCAAGCCCGAGGGCTACCGCAAGGCTCTGCGCCTCATGAAGCTGGCCGAAAAATTCAAACTGCCGGTGTTCACCTTTGTCGACACCCCCGGCGCGTACCCCGGTATCGACGCCGAAGAGCGGGGGCAGTCGGAAGCCATTGGACGCAACATCTTTGAGATGGCGCAACTCGAGGTGCCCATCATCACCACGGTCATCGGTGAGGGCGGCTCCGGCGGCGCGCTGGCCATTTCGGTGGGTGACCAGGTCGTGATGTTGCAGTACGCCATTTACTCGGTGATCAGCCCCGAAGGTTGCGCCTCGATTTTGTGGAAAACCGCAGACCGCGCGCAGGATGCTGCGGACGCGCTGGGCATTACGGCGCACCGCCTCAAAGCGCTGGGGCTGGTGGACAAAATTGTCAACGAGCCGGTGGGCGGCGCGCACCGCGATATGCCCCAGGCTTGCGCTTTTCTCAAGCGCGCCCTGATCGACGCCTTGCGCCAGGTCAATACCCTGGGTGTGGACGAGTTGTTGGAGCGGCGCTACCAGCGCCTGCAAAGCTACGGCCGTTTTACCGACACCAAAGCCGCCGCGCGCTGAGCGCCTGCCGTGGCGGCATCAGTAGCCTGCCATGACGATTTCTGTTGACGAAGCGCTGGACCGGTTCCAACCGGTGCTGCCCCTGGGCGTGGCGCTCAGTGGCGGCGCGGATTCCAGCGCACTGCTTGCGGGCTGTGCGCAACGCTGGCCCGGTCAGGTCATCGCGCTTCATGTCAACCACGGCTTGCAAGCGGCGGCAGCCCAGTTTGAATCGGCGTGCCAAACACTGTGCGCGAATTTGAATATCCCTTTGCGTGTTGCGCGCGTCAACGCCGGCCATGCCCCAGGCCAAAGCCCGGAGGACGCGGCGCGGATTGCGCGCTACGCGGCCTTGGCCGCGCTGGCGGGTGACGCGACAAGCGCGGTGCACATCGCCCATATTGCCTTGGCCCAGCACGCCGATGATCAAGTTGAAACCCTGTTGTTGGCCTTGTCGCGCGGCGCTGGTCCAGCGGGTTTGGCTGCGATGCCGGCCCACTGGGAGCGCATGGGCTTGCACTGGCACCGGCCTTTGCTGGAGGTGGCAGCCGCCGATATTCGGCACTGGTTGCAGGAGCGCGCCATCAGCTGGGTTGAAGACCCGACCAACGCAGATACTGGCTTCACGCGCAACCGCATTCGCGCGGATTTATTGCCGCCGCTGCAAGCCTGCTTCCCCCATTTCCGCGACACCTTTGCGCGCGCTGCGCAGCACAGCGCGGCGGCCAGCGAACTGCTGGATGAGCTGGCGGACATTGATTTGCTGGCGGTGCTCGACCCGGCCACTGATGCGCCGCAGATCAAGGCCTTGCAATTACTGCGCGCCCCCCGGCAAGCGAATGCGCTGCGGCATTGGCTGAAAACCCGTTTTGCCACCACGCCCAGCACCGCGCAGTTACAGGCCTTGCTCGCCCAAATTACTGCCTGCACCACCCGTGGTCACCACATTGATATCCGGGTCGGAAGCGGCTTTGTGCGGCGCGATGGCGCGGTACTGCGTTGGTACAATTCCGCGCTTTAGCCAAAAATAACCGTAGATGACATTAATTGTTCACAAATACGGCGGCACGTCGATGGGCTCTACCGAGCGCATCCGCAACGTCGCCAAACGGGTCGGCAAATGGGTTCGGGCGGGCTACCACATGGTGGTTGTTCCCTCGGCCATGAGCGGCGAAACCAACCGCCTTTTAGGCCTTGCCAAAGAACTGGCCCCCCAGCACCACGATGACGCCTATGCCCGCGAGCTCGACGCCTTGGCGGCCACGGGCGAACAAGCCTCCAGCGCGCTCTTGGCCATTGCTTTGCAGGCCGAGGGCATTCCCTCGGTCAGCTACGCAGGCTGGCAAGTCCCCATTCGCACCGACATGGCCTATACCAAGGCGCGGATTGAATCGATTGATGACGTGCGCGTGCGGGCGGACCTGCAAGCGGGGCGGGTCGTCATCGTCACCGGTTTCCAGGGCGTTGATCCGCAGGGCAATATCACCACGCTCGGTCGCGGGGGGTCTGATACATCGGCGGTGGCGGTGGCTGCGGCGCTGAAGGCGAAAGAGTGCTTGATCTACACCGACGTCGATGGTGTGTACACCACCGATCCCCGCGTGGTGGCCGAAGCCCGGCGCTTGAAAACCGTGAGCTTTGAAGAGATGCTGGAAATGGCCTCCATGGGCTCCAAAGTTTTGCAAATCCGCTCGGTGGAGTTTGCGGGCAAGTACCGCGTGCCCTTGCGCGTGCTGAGCAGCTTCACGCCCTGGGATATCGACATCACGCAAGAAGCCCAATCGGGCACGCTGATCACTTTTGAGGAAGATGAAAACATGGAACAAGCCGTTGTCTCCGGCATCGCGTTCAACCGCGACGAAGCCAAAATCTCGGTCTTGGGCGTGCCCGACCGTCCCGGCATCGCGTACCAAATTCTGGGCGCGGTGGCCGACGCCAACATCGATGTGGATGTGATCATCCAAAACCTGAGCAAAGACGGGATCACCGATTTCAGTTTCACCGTGAACCGGGGCGACTACGCCCGCGTGATCGATTTGCTCAAGACCACGGTCATCCCCAAGCTCGGCGCCAGCGATGTGGTCGGCGACCCGAAGATCTGCAAGGTGTCCATCGTCGGCATCGGCATGCGCAGCCATGTCGGCATTGCGGCCAAAATGTTCAAGGTGCTGAGCGAAGAGGGCATCAACATCCAGATGATTTCCACCTCAGAGATCAAAACCTCGGTGGTCATTGATGAGAAGTACATGGAACTCGCGGTGCGCGCTTTGCACAAAGCCTTTGAGCTGGAGCAGCCCAGCGCCTGACCCGCCATTGCGGCCCTTTGACTTCGCTGGCGCGCGCCGTGAGATAATTTGACCGCTGGAAACGTGACCGAGTGGCCGAAGGTGCTCCCCTGCTAAGGGAGTATGGGGTGTAGAGCCTCATCGAGGGTTCGAATCCCTCCGTTTCCGCCAAGTGACCTAGCAAAGACGCGCCTTCGGGCGCGTTTTTCATTTCTACCCAACAATTTGCCCGCTCATGCATTTTTGAGTTCATAGCATCAGAATTGTGATACCAGCGCGTGTGATACCGGCACATTGCAGTCTTTACGTCAAAAGTATCAATATCTAGAAAGATGAACAAAGAGATTGGGTTTCAGTGGTTGCTAACCCAGTTTTCAACACGCAGCCCAGCGTAGTTCACAAAGTCCGCTTCGTTGTTGGTGACCAGTGTCACACCTAAAGCGACCGCGTGCGATGCGATGAGTTTGTCCAGCGCATCGCGGTTGCGATCTTTGTAGGCTGCGCGGATGGGGCCATAAGCCTTGGCAGCTTGTGCATCAAAAGGCGCAACCTTGATGTCGTCGAGCAAGCTCTCCAGTGCCGACCGGTTGGAGTGCTGTGCCGCAGTGCTTGAGCACGCGATACCAAATTCAAGCTCAGCCAAAGTCACCGCAGAAATAACAACGTCGCCCACAAAGCACTGGGCAAACCGCTCGCGCACCCCAGGCGGCTGGTGCTTCATGAGGTAGATGCAGATGTTGGTGTCGAGCATGTACTTCGGATGTCATAAAGTCTCGCGCTCGCCCTCCATGTTTTCGCCCCGGCCCTGGGCCATGAAGTCAGGTGAGAACTTGGCAAGTTTGCCCAACACATCGCCCATGCGGCGCTGGGCCGGACGGATGCGCAGCTCGTCCCCTTGTCGATCAATGACCAGATCAAGGTCCCACGTGCTGTAGGCCAGTTCGGCAGGAATGCGAACGGCTTGCGAGTTGCCGTTCTTGAAAAGTTTGGTGTTGGCCATGGCTAAACCTTTTTGGATGTACGTGTACATCTTAATCCAAGAAAAAATAAATGTGAAGCCAAGTATCCAGTCGATCTGCGGCGCGAGTGCGACAACGCGCAGCCGCGATGCGGTTTGACCGCGGCCTGCCGCAGCGGCCCGGTCAATCTTGACGTGATGAGCTGGCAGGTAAATAATAATAGTTATTAACTGTTAGGAAATCGTCATGCCCACCAGCGTTGCCCTGAGCCCTCATTTTGAGACCTTTATCCGCGACCAAGTCGAAAGCGGCCGCTACAACAACGTCAGTGAAGTCGTGCGTGCTGGATTGCGATTGCTCGAGGACACCGAGCGCCAGCAGGCCATCCAACTCCAAGCGCTGAAAAATGACATCGCCGTAGGCAAGGCCAGCGGCGCAGCGCTTGCGGCGGAACCTGTGTTTGATCGACTACAAGCCAAATACGCACCGCAGGCGACTCGCAAAGCTCGCTAATGCAGTTGCTGATAACGCCCCTGGCGGCGTCCGATCTTGAGGAGGTCGGCGACGGCCGGAGCTTTCTGATGACTTGCGGTCATGCGCGCACGGCAACTACGTGATCTTTTTTGCATCCACGACAGAGGAGGTCACCATCGTTCGCATATTGCACGGCGCGCGTGATATTCCTGAAGTTTTGAACCCCACGTAACGTCACTCAGTTTTGTGGTGACTCAGCGGGACTTAGGCGTTGCTGACCAGCAGCGCTTCGCGCAAGCTCGCGCGGTCGCCCGAATAGTCGCGTTGAATAGTGGCCGTGCGCTGTGAGCCGGCCCAGTCGGATGCGGCCAAAAGCGGGGCATCGGTGGCCTCTGGAAGATGGCGGCCACGAATCAGGTCGGCCATCCGTTCTGCCATCACCAACGTGGGGGCGTTCAAATCCCCTGCCGTGGCCTGGGGCATGACGGAGGCGTCGATCACCCGCAACGCCTCGACCCCGCGCACCCGGCCGTCCGGCTGCGTCACTGCCGCCTCATCGACCCCCATGCGGCAGGTGCCGCTGGGGTGATAGGCACTTTCCACTTTGCGTTTGATAAACGCGTCCAGTTGTTCATCGCTCTGCGCGTCGGCTCCGGGTGCCAGTTCTTTGCCACGGTAGGGCGCCATCGCCGCCTGCGCAAAGATTTCACGGCTCAGGCGGATGCATGCGCGGAACTCCAGCCAGTCGTCTTCATGCGTCATGTAATTGAAGCGCACACGCGGCAGGCTTTCAGGCCGACTGTCCCGAAGCCGCACCCAACCCCGGCTTTTCGACCGCTTGGAGCCCACATGGACCTGGTAGCCGTGGCCGCTGGCCATGGATTTGCCATCATAGGAAATGGCCAGAGGCAAAAAATGGAACTGAATGTCGGGATAGACGATGCCCGCGCGGCTTCGAATATGGCCGCCGCTTTCAAAATGGTTGGTGGCACCCAAACCGCTATGGGTGAGCAGCCATTGCGCGCCAATCCTGGCTTTACCCAGCAATCCGACGTCTGCATACAAGCTGATCGGCTGCGTGCATTCCTGTTGGATATACAGCTCCAGATGGTCCATCAAATTTTCACCAACCCCGGGGCTGTGGTGCAGCACGGCAATTCCGTGATCGCGCAATTCTTGTTGAGGTCCGATGCCGGTTCGCTTCAGAATCGCAGGCGACATGATGGAGCCGGCAGACAAGATAACTTCTCGCCCGGCGTGGGCGCGACAGGCGTGCCCCTTGACTGAAAACAGCACACCGGTGGCACGGCGACCGGTCATCTGTACCTTGTCCACCAAGGCCCCGGTTACCACCCGCACATTGCCCCGCGCAATAGCGGGACGCAAATAAGCAACGGCGGCGCTGCAGCGTCTGCCGTCGCCGACGTTCATCTCCATCGGCCCAAAGCCTTCGTGCTGGCGCTGGTTCATATTCGGGCTTTGCGCATAGCCGGCTTGCACGCCCGCTTGCACAAAGGCTTGGTACAGCGGATTTTTTTCCCGACCCCGGGTGATTTTCATGGGGCCATTAGTCCCGCGCAGCGGCCCACCGCCGTGCACCGTTTCGAGTCGCTGAAAATAGGGCAGCACGTTGGACCATCGCCAGCCCTCTGCGCCCAGGGCCTCCCACAATTCATAGTCCATGGGGTTGCCACGCACCCAGCACATACCGTTGATGGAGGAGGATCCTCCCAAGCCTTTGCCGCGCGGCAAGTTCATCACGCGCCCATCCAAACCGGGCTCTGGTTCGGTGGACATGCCCCAGTTAAAGCGGGTCGTGTTCATGGGAATAGATAGCGCCGACGGCATGGAAACAATCGTCGCCCGGTCGCTGCCACCGGCCTCCAGAACCAGAATACGAAGGTTTGAATCTTCGCCCAGCCGGTGGGCCAATACACACCCCGCCGACCCGGCGCCGACGATGATGTAGTCGTAGTGCCCTTCGTCGCGTACCGCGGTATCCATGCTTGCCGAAGTCATTCGACAATCACATAGAACTTCACCATGTCCACCGGCTGGCGCCAGACGCCCTTGAATCCCTTTGGAACGAAAAAGGAATCGCCTTCCCGGAAGGTTTCACTGACTTCATCATTTTCCAGCGTCACCTCACCTTTCAAGATGACCATGAATTCGTCGGTTGGATAACTTTCATACCTTTCGGTGTAGGCTGTCGATCGCCAGATCCCGGCGCGCAGTTTTGCCTCGGGACGCTGAAAGTAAGCAAAGTCCTGTCCAAGAGGCAATCCCGCCAAAAGCTCGGCGTGCTCCAGGGGCAGATCAGCCAAATTAGGCCAACCGTCTGGCCCGGTTTTTGAAAAGCGGATCGGTAAAGTCATACAAAGTTGCCTTGTCTGTGAGTAAAAAATAGCGCGAAAAAATGCTCCGTCTGGAGCCGAACTTTACCCAGTCAGGGATAACAATGAAAAGGGATCAGGTTTCTTTCAGCGCTCAAAGGTGGCGCAGTGCTCTGGAGTTCATGGCCAGACGATGCCGTGGTGTGCTGCCCCCTAGCACGCGTAAACCCTCTCCAAGGCATTCAGCATGACCAAGGGAACCGGCATATCCGCCTCGTAGAGTTCGGCGTTGCGGCGCAACTCGGTGCGGTAAAGCGACAGGGCCATGGAAGGCTCCAACCGGCGGCCATTAAGGCAAATGCGCGGGGAATCACCGGCGCGAACGGCCGCTGCGTCTACTTGCACTGTCGCCTCCATCGCGCCCACGAGGTAATACACCACAAAATCAGCGCCCTGTTTGGGGTTGTCACGCTCCAACGCGCGCAACTCGCGAATGCTCATGGCCGATGCGGCCTGCAAAAAACCCAGCAGCACGATGGCACCCAGCGCTAGCCAGCAGCGCGCTGCATGTGAATGAGGCTTGGGCATTTGCGGGGGCTCCTTGTGCGATGGGGCAGTGGTCAGTCGGTAACGCGATTTGTACATCAATTGCCAATTCTGTGAAGGCATAAAAGCCCTCGCTTGCGATACGATGCCCTTTTATTGCAGCAGACGGAGTTCCCCATGACTGACGAAGCAGGCCACAGCCATTCAAGTGATTGGAAGCACGATGGTGTGCGCGTGGTTCCTGGAGACCAGCTCGATGGCAATGTTCCGTCCACCCCGGGCATGGACCGTAAAGCGGCGATCAACTTTGCCCGCGTGGGCGCGCAAAAGTTGTGGGCCGGCACGGTGCATATCCACCCGGATGCCAAAACCGGCGCCCACCACCATGGGCCCTTGGAGAGTGTGATCTACGTCATCAAGGGCCGCGCCCGCATGCGCTGGGGTAACAAGCTGGAGTTTGTGGCGGAGGCGGGGCCCGGCGACTTTATTTACGTGCCGCCCTGGGTGCCGCACCAGGAAATCAACGCCAGCGCCGACGAGATGCTGGAATGCGTTTTATGCCGCAGCGACGGCCAGGCCGTCGCGGTCAATTTGGACATTGAACCCGCCGAGCCGCCGCAGACGGTTTTGTGGGTAGACCCCACGCATCCGCACGGCGCGGTTTGATAAGTGCCCCGCGCAAAGCGGGTCTCGTTAAACGATTTTGACGCTCAGGTTTGGCAGGCCGTCGATATGCATCTCGATCACATCCCCGCGCACCACGGGGCCGACGTTCTCCGGGGTGCCTGAGAAAATGATGTCACCCGGATAGAGTTCAAACGCCTCGGAGAGTTTGCTGATTTGCTCGGCCACGGACCAGATCATCTGGTTCAGGTTGGCGTTTTGTTTCATTTGGCCGTTGACTTTGAGCCAGATGGCACCTTGCGAAAAATGGCCAACTTGGCCGACCTTGTGGAGTGTGCCCAAGGGGGCCGAATGGTCAAAGCTCTTGCCAATCTCCCACGGTTTTTTCTGGTCGCCCAAGGCGCGTTGCAAATCGCGGCGGGTCATATCCAGGCCCAGGGTGTAGCCGTACACATGGTTCAGGGCATCGGCGACCGCAATATTGCGTCCGCCCTTGTGCAAGGCGGCAACCAGTTCAGCCTCGTAGTGGTAGTTGTTGGTCAGTGCTGGGTAGGGATGGTCGGCAACCGTGCCTGGCGGCACGAATTGCACGGCGTCCGTGGGTTTCTGGAAAAAGAAGGGTGGTTCCCGGCTGGGGTCTGATCCCATTTCGCGCGCATGGGCCGCGTAGTTGCGCCCGATGCAATAAATCCGGCGAACCGGAAAGAACGCATCGGAATCCGCAACCGGTATGTAAACACCAGCGACTTCAAAGGGCGTCTTCACGGTTTGCGCCGCTGCTGTGTTACCGCTTTGCCGGATGCTCTGGTCTGAAGAACCCCGATGCTACAATCGCCAGCAGTGCGGCTGTAGCTCAGTTGGATAGAGTACTTGGCTACGAACCAAGGGGTCGTGGGTTCAATTCCTGCCAGCCGCACCACCTATTTCCCCCTCAGTCTGCTTTGATGTCGTTGTCTTTAACGACCTTGGCCCAGATGTCGATTTGCCGCTCAATGAACACGCGTGCGGCTTCCGGGGTTCCACCGACGATATCGATTCCTTGTGAATCCAGACGCTTCTTAATGTCTGGGTTTTGCAGAACCTTGTTGAGCTCCTCATTCATCCGCTTGAGGATGTCTGGAGGCGTTTTGGCTGGTGCCAGAACCGCCCACCAGGCGGGTGCATCGAAACCTGCGAAGCCACTTTCAGCAATCGTCGGGCACCGAAGGTAAATCCGGCTGCGCGTTTGGTCGTGGTGACCGCCAGGGGCCGCATCAGCTTGTTATCGATGTGCGGTTTGACGAGGAACACAGAGCCAATGGCCAAGGGCACGTGGCCGGCCAGCGCATCGTTCATGAGCGGGCCGCCGCCTTTGTAGGGGATGTGACCAAAGTCCAAATTGTTGTTCTTGCCCAGCAGCGCCATGGACACATGCCCCAGGCTTCCCGAGCCAATGCTGCCGTAGCTCGGGCCGGGTTTTTTCTTGGCGGCATTGATCACGTCGGCGAAGGTTTTGTACTCCGTGTTGACGTTGGTTGCCAGCACCATGGGCGCAGTGCCGACCAAAATAATGGGGAACAGGTCTTTTTTGGTGTCGTAAGGCAGGCTGGGCATCAGGCTGGGGTTGACGCCGTGGGTGTCGAACACCACCGCGAACGTGTAGCCGTCCGGCGCGCTGGCGGCCACCGCAGCGGTGCCAATGGTGCCCGATGCGCCCCCTTTGTTTTCGACGACCACCGACTGTCCCAACTGTTGCGACAGGGCTGGGCCGAGGATACGAGCGACTTGGTCGACCGATCCGCCTGGCGGGAACACCGCCACCAGTTTGATAGCCTGCTTGCTAGGCCATGCTTGCGCCAGGCCCAGGCTGGGGGCAGCCAGTGCGGCGAGCGCCATGCAGCCGCTGGTAATCGAATAAAACAACTTGCGCATAAGAAGTCCTCCAGTTTGACGGGGGTTTGCCGAAAAGATTCAGCCTAGCATTCTCGGCGGTTTTTCTCCGCGTAACCACGCGAGTAAACCCTCAGCCACGCCTTGGGCGAAGCGCGCAAAGACCGGTTCCGTGACAAAGCCCAGGTGCGGCGTCAGCAGGGTGTTGGGCAGGGTGCGCAGCGGGTCGTCCGCGGGCAAGGGCTCCACATCAAACACGTCCAGCGCGGCAAATGCGGGCCTGCCAGATCGCAATGCGGCGCACAGGGCCTGGTGGTCTATCAAGGCCGAGCGGGACGAATTCACCAGAATCGCGTCATCCCGCATGCTGGCCAGCCGCTGCGCGTTCAGCAGCCCCCGGGTTGCCGGTGACGGCACCAGATGCAGGCTGACAATGTGGGATTGCGCCAGCAATGTTTCCAGGCTCACCGCGTGCGCGCCGTGGGCCGCTGCGCGCTCGGGGCTCATGTTGGGGCTCCAAGTCAGGACCTGCATGCCGAAGGCCTGGCCTACGCGGGCGACCCGGCTGCCGATTTCACCCAAGCCGATCAAGCCCAGCGTCTGCCCGTGTAACACCCCACCCAGCGCGCGGGACTCGCTGGGGCGCCACAGGCCGGCGCGCAGACGCGCGGTTTCCCGTTCCATTTGCCGCACCGCCCCCAGGATCAGAGCCCAGGTCATCTCGCAGGTGCTGTCTTTGGATGGGCCCCATTCGGTGTGGCTGACCGGAATACCGCGCGCTTGCAGCGCTGCTAAGTCCAGGGTGGTGTTGCGGGTGCCCGTGAAAACCACGTAGCGCAGCTGGGGCAGCTCCGCAATCAGGGCTGCATTCATCGGCACCCGATCCCGCATCAGAACCAGGGCGTCGGCGTCTTTGATGCGTGCGTGCAATGCCTGCGCCCGATGGCGGGTCGTTGATGAATTCCACATCGGCCAGCGCGTGGATTTCGCTCCAATCTGCCAGGCGGGGAAGCGCTTGCTCCATATCAGCAAGAACGCAAATCTTCGGGCGGGTGCTGGGCGGCTGGTTCATGGTTTGGTCGGAGGTGTGCGGGTGGTGTGAGCGGAAAAGCTGCTCCTGGCGAACTATTTTGCCCCAGCGGGCAGGGCGCAAACGCCACCCACGGCCCGGATGCGACCGACCGGCACTGGGCGGGTAAATGCGTTCTAATTGCGACATGAAAAACGCTGAAAACGCTGTTGCCCGGGTCCACGCCTCCTACCACTATGTGTTCCTGACGCTGCCGCAGTATTCGATGATTGCCCTGTCCAGCGCGGTCGAGGCTTTGCGTATGGCCAACCGGATCAGCCAGCAAAACGTCTACACCTGGACGCTGGCCAGCCTGGGCGGTCAGTCGGTGCCGGCCAGCAATGGCTTGACCTTGTCGCCGACCGTGGCCTTGGATGACATCGGGCAGGCTGACATTGTGTTTGTGTGCGGCGGTGTGGAGATTGAAGCCGCTTGCACGCCGCCCGTAGTGGCTGCGTTACGCAAAATCGGTCAGCGCAATGTGGCGCTAGGGTCTTTGTGCACCGGGGGCTACGCCCTGGCCAAAGCCGGTTTGCTGGACAAATACAAGGCCGTGGTCCATTGGGAGAACATGACCGCGCTGGAAGAAAAATTCCCTAAAGTCATTTTTTCCCGCCAGCTCTTCGCCATCGACCGCGACCGTTACACCTGCACCGGTGGCGTGGCGCCCCTGGACTTGATGCTGCACATCATCAAAGGCCATCTGGGCAAAAACATCGCGCCCATGATTTCGGACCAGTTCATTTTGGAGCGCATCCGCAATGACCAGGACCGCCAGCATGTGCCCCTGATGTCGCGCGTGGGCCTGTTCCATGAGAACCTGATCGAGGCCGCCGCCTTGATGGAGGCCAACCTGGAAGAGCCTTTGTCACTGGATGAGATTGCCTCGCTGGTGGGTGTGTCGCGTCGGCAAATCGAGCGTTTGTTCAAGCGCTACGTGGGCGAAGTGCCCACCAAGTACTACCTCGATATGCGCTTGCGCCGCGCCCGCAGCTTGCTGTTGCAGACCGGCATGTCGATCATGGAAATTGCCGTGGCCTGCGGATTTCCAGTCGCCGCCGCATTTTTCCAAGTGCTACCGCGACCTGTTCGGGCACACGCCCAGCGCGGAACGCAAGAACAGCCGCCGCCAGATTCTGGAAGGGTCCGCGCCGCAATCGGACGCCGACGCGTAGGGACCGGACAATTGCTCGCATTGCGCCCCTCTCAGGGTGCTGTCGTATCGCGACAATCGCACGTCGCTAAACTGCAAGGCGTTTTGCAGTGCGAACCGTACTATTTTTCCCATCCTGCCAACCGCCCCCTGCGGCGCACCATTTAGGAGTCTGCTTTGGCTGAAGAATTTGACGATCTGGACCTGAACTCGCTGAACGACGAAGAGCTCACCGAGCAGGTACATGATGATCTGTACAACGGTTTGCGCGAAGAGGTGGTTGAAGCCACCAACATCATGCTCGGCCGGGGCTGGTCTGCCAGCCGCGTGTTGGACGACGCATTGGTTGAAGGCATGCGCATTGTCGGCGTGGATTTCCGCGATGGCATTTTGTTTGTCCCCGAAGTGCTGCTGGCCGCCAACGCCATGAAGGGTGGAATGGAAATTCTGCGCCCTCTGCTGGCCGAAACCGGCGTGGAGCCGATTGGCAAGATGGTCATTGGCACCGTCAAAGGCGACATCCATGACATCGGCAAAAACCTGGTTGGCATGATGATGGAAGGCGCAGGCTTCGAGGTCATCGACTTAGGGATCAACAACGCCGTCGAAAAATACCTGGCCGCGCTGGAAGAGCACAAGCCCGACATTTTGGGTATGTCGGCCTTGCTCACCACCACCATGCCGTATATGAAAGTGGTCATCGACACGCTCAAGGAAAAGGGCTTGCGCGATGACTTCATTGTGCTGGTTGGCGGTGCGCCTCTGAATGAAGAATTCGGTAAAGCCGTAGGCGCAGACGCTTACTGCCGTGATGCGGGTATGGCGGTGGAGACGGCCAAAACCCTGATCGCTGCGCGCCGCGCTGCAGCCCACGCCTGACAGGTCCGGGCGCGCCCGGCAGTCTGCGCACACGCACCGATGACCGCCGTCGCCGCCTCCACCCTGGTGATTGCCTGCGGCGCTATTGCCCGTGAAGTGATCGCCATCACCCAAGCCAACCGTTGGAGCCATGTGGACGTGACCTGCCTGCCCGCTGAATTGCACAACCGGCCCGAGAAAATTCCGGGCGCGGTGCAAGCCAAGATCCGGGGCCTGCGCGCGCGCTACGACAACATCTTCGTGGCCTATGCCGATTGCGGCACGGGCGGACTGCTGGACACGGTGTTGCAGGAAGAAGGCGTGGAGCGCATTGCTGGCGCGCACTGCTACGAGTTTTACGCGGGTAGCGCGGCCTTTGCCGAGATGGCCGAGCAGGAATTAGGCACCTTTTACCTCACCGATTTTTTATTGCGCCACTTTGACCGGCTGGTGATCCGTGGCCTGGGCATAGACCGCCATCCGCAGCTGCTGCAGGAGTATTTCGGTAATTACCGCAAGCTGGTTTATCTGGCGCAAGCCCCCAAGCCCGAGGCCTACGCACAGGCCCAAGCGGCAGCTGATCGTTTAGGGCTTGTGTGCGAAATCAAGCTCACCGGCTACGGTGAGTTGGCCAGCAGCCTGGGCCAGGCCCAACAGGCATTTTCTCGACCGCCCGCTGCCGGGCATACACAGGTGATCCAATGGCAAAACTGATCGTAATTTCGTGGCGCGATGTGCCCGCCCAGGTGCTGGTCAAGGCCGGGCGTGAGACCGCCAAGATCCAGCTTTCGCACCGTTTTCAAGAAGCGGTTGACCGCGCCGCCATGCGTGCGGGCAAAGCCAGTTCGGGCGACTACTTGGCCGACTGGAAGCGCAGCGACCCGCGTGCCTGTGGCGACGATTTGCAAGCCGAGGCCCATGCCGAAGCCGCCCGCATCGAAGCCCATTACTCCGACGAAGACTTGTTGCGCATCATCCGCGCCCACGGCGTTGACGAAACCCTGGCGTCGCCTTCGGTACCTGCGGCGGACGTGGCCAGCGACAGCGGGGCAGTCTGATGTACGCGGTTCGCAGGTGGTCGGTGCGCCACGCGCGCGGGATGGAAATTTTTTATGCAGGCTTTGAGCGCGTGTTCGTGGCCCTGCACCCGCTGTGGAAAGCCATCGGCTACGAGCGCCTGGAAAAACCCGTGGCTGCGGTAGAGCAGGTGGTCAAAGGCTTTTTGTTTGATTGCCAGATGTGCGGCCAGTGCGCGCTCAGCTCCACGGGTATGTCGTGTTCCATGAACTGCCCTAAAACCATACGCAACGGCCCGTGCGGCGGTGTGCGGGCCAATGGCAATTGTGAGGTGAAGCCCGAGATGCGTTGCGTCTGGGTCGAAGGTTTTGCCGGCAGCCAGCGCATGCGCGAAGGCCGCGAGGCGATCAAGGTTGTGCAGTTTGCGGTGGATACCCGCCTCAAAGGCAAGTCATCCTGGTTGAAGGTGGCACAAGACAAGGCGCCCAAGCCGGTGCAGGAGAAAGCAGCATGAAGTTCGACGACGAGCCGGTGCCCGGTTACCCCTTGCCCATCTTGCCCGGCCATACATCGCCTGGGCGCCTGGAGCGCGTGCTGCGCAGCGGCGGCTTTGCGATCACCGCCGAGTTGGAGCCGCCGGATTCGGCCGACCCCAGCGAGGTCTACCGCCGCGCCAAGGTGTTTGACGGCTATGTGGACGCGATCAACGCCACCGATGGCAGTGGTGCCAACTGCCACATGTCCAGCTTGGCGGTGTGCGCGCTGCTGACCCGCGTGGGCTATGCGCCGATCATGCAGATTTCCTGCCGCGACAAAAACCGCATTGCTATCCAGGGCGACATCCTGGGCGGCGCGGCCATGGGCGTGTGCAATATGTTGTGCCTGAGCGGCGACGGCGTGCAAAGCGGTGACCACCCGCAAGCCAAGCCGGTATTCGATTTGGATTGCATGTCGCTGCTGGAAATCGGCCGCGATATGCGCGACGCCCACCGTTTTCAGAGCGGGCGCAAGGTCACGTTTGCGCCCCGCGTGTTTTTCGGCGCGGCGGCCAATCCCTTTGGCCAACCGTTTGACTGGCGCGCCCAGCGGCTGGCCAAAAAGGTCGAGGCCGGTGCCCAATTCATCCAGACCCAGTATTGCTATGACGTGCCGCGCCTGCGCACTTTTATGCAAGAAGTCGAAGACCTGGGCTTGCTCGACAAGGTGTTCATTTTGGTGGGCGTAGGCCCGATGCGCTCGGCCAAAGTTGCCGAGTGGATGCGCAGCAATGTGCCCGGCGTGCATATTCCCGATTCCATCATCAAGCGCATGGCCGGGGCCGAAAAGCCCGCAGCCGAAGGGCGCAAAATCTGCACTGAAATTGTTCAGGAAGTCAAAGAGATCAAAGGCGTCGCTGGCGTGCACATCATGGCCTACCGGCAAGAGGATTCGGTGCCTGAGATCGTGACCAACTCCGGCGTGCTGCAAGGCCGTGTGCCCTGGTATCCGGGGCGCGACGGGTCTGGCCCTGAGGTGCCGCATATTCCTGCGCCCGCCACGGCTGCGGCCTGATCGGCGGGTCTATTTTTTGTTTGTTTTTTCTATCCCAAAGGATGTAGCGTGACCGATACCATCATCAGCTCCGCGACCCGCGAGGTCGTTATTGGCTTTGACCGCCCCTTCGTCATCATTGGCGAGCGCATCAACCCCACCGGCCGCAAAATCATGGCCGCCGAAATGATGGCCGGTGACTACAGCCGCGTCATCGCCGATGCCCTGGCGCAGGTCGAAGCCGGGGCCCACATGCTCGATGTGAACGCGGGCATTCCGCTGGCCGATGAGCCGGGCATGCTGGCCAAGGCGATTCAGCTGGTCCAAGGTGTCACCGACGTGCCGATCTCGATTGACTCCTCCATCGTCGCCGCGCTCGAAGCCGGCCTGGCTGTCTACAAAGGAAAGGCCCTGGTGAATTCGGTGACCGGCGAGGAAGACCGCCTGGAAACCGTGCTGCCGCTGGTCAAAAAATACGGCGCTGCTGTGGTGGCCATCTCCAATGACGAGACCGGTATTTCGCAAGACCCGGATGTGCGCTTTGCGGTCGCCAAGAAAATTGTCGAGCGCGCCGCCGATTACGGCATTCCCGCTTGCGATGTGGTGGTCGATCCGCTGGTCATGCCGATTGGCGCGATCAACCAGGCCGGCGTACAGGTCATGCGCCTGGTGCACCGCCTGCGTACCGAGCTCAAAGTCAACACCACCTGCGGTGCGTCCAACGTCAGCTTTGGCCTGCCCGAGCGCAACGGCATCAACGCCGGCTTCCTGACCATGGCCATGGCTTCCGGCATGACATCCGCCATCACCAATCCGCTGCACGCCGAAGTCGTGCGCGCCATCATGGCCGCTGACGTGATGATGGGCCATGACCCGGACTGCTTCCGCTGGATCCGCAAGTTCCGCGAAGCGCCCGCCATGGGTGCCGACGGCGAAATGGGCCGTGGCCGCCGCGAAACCACCAACCGCCGCCGCCGGGAAGGGTAAGCCTTCATGGAAGTTGCTGACGCCTTAGTCGTTTTCACGCCCTCGGGGCGACGGGGGCGTTTCCCCCGGGGTTCTTCCTTGTTGCAAGCCGGGCGCTCGCTCGGTGTCGACATCGATTCGGTGTGCGGCGGGCGCGGTATTTGCGGGCGCTGCCAGGTGCTGGTCGCCGAAGGCGAATTTGCAAAACATGGCGTGGTGTCCGACGCTGCCAATTTGTCGCCCGTCTCCGCCGTAGAAGAAGCCTATTGCGCCACCCAGCCGCTGGCCGAAGGCCGCCGCCTGTCCTGCTGCGCGCAGGTGCAAGGCGATGTGGTGATCGACGTGCCCTCGAGCAGCCAGGTGCACAAGCAGGTGGTGCGCAAAGAAGCCGAGGCGCACGACATCCACCTCGACCCGCTGATCCGCCTGTACTTTGTGGAAGTCCAAGAGCCGGACATGCACGACCCCTCGGGTGACCTGCGCCGCCTGGAAGATGCGCTGGAGTTCGAGTGGGCGCTCACCGATTTGGCCTGTGACATTCTGGTGGTGCAGCAGCTGCAAACCGCGCTGCGCACGGGGGCCTGGAAGGTCACCGTGGCGGTGCACGCTGGCAAACAAATCATGGCTGTGTGGCCTGCTTTGCATGAGAAAGCCTACGGGCTGGCGGTGGATGTGGGCTCCACCACCATTGCCGCCCATTTGTGTGATTTGTCCTCGGGTGATGTGCTGGCCTCGGCTGGCGTGATGAACCCGCAAATCCGCTTTGGCGAAGACCTGATGAGCCGGGTGTCTTACGTGATGATGAATCCGGGCGGTGAGGTCGAGATGACCGCCGCCGTGCGCGAGGCGCTCAACACCCTGGCGGTGGAGGTGACGCAGCGGGTCGGGGCGTCAGCCCACCGATATTTTGGAAGCCACCTTTGTCGGCAATCCCATCATGCACCACCTGCTGCTGGGTATCAACCCGGTGGAGTTGGGCGGCGCGCCGTTTGCGTTGGCCACTGACCGCTCCATCACCCTGTGGGCCTCGGAGATCCATTTTGCGATCCACCGCAACGCCCGTATTTATGTGCTGCCCTGTATCGCCGGTCATGTGGGCGCCGACACCGCCGGAGTGATCCTGGCCGAGCGGCCGGACCTGGATTCGCCGGTGACTTTGCTGGTGGATGTGGGAACCAATGCCGAGATTGTGTTGGGCAATAACCAGCGCATGCTGGCCTGCTCCAGCCCCACCGGCCCGGCTTTTGAAGGCGCGCAAATCAGCTGCGGTCAGCGCGCCGCGCCCGGCGCGATTGAGCGCGTGCGCGTCGACCCGGTGACTTTGGAGCCGCGTTACAAAGTGATCGGTTGCGACCTGTGGTCCGACGACCCCGGCTTTGCCGCTGCGGTAGCCGACACCGGCGTGACCGGCGTTTGCGGCTCGGGCATCATCGAAGCGCTGGCCGAGATGTACCTGGCCGGCATCATCCGCCACGAGGGCACGATTGACGGCAACCTGGCCGCGCGCTCCCCGCGCGTCCAGCCAGACGGCCGCACCTTCTGCTACGAACTCGCCCCCGCTACCGCCGAAAAACCCGCACTGCGGATTCTGCAAAACGACGTGCGCGCCATCCAACTGGGCAAAGCCGCGCTGTACGCGGGTGTACGCCTCTTGATGGAACGCATGGGCGTGCAAAAGGTCGATCGCATCCGCTTGGCCGGTGCTTTTGGCAGCCATATCGACGTGAAATACGCCATGGTGCTGGGCATGATTCCCGATTGCATTTTGGGTAACGTGAGTTCGGCGGGGAACGCCGCCGGTACCGGCGCGCGCATTGCCTTGCTGGACAAAGGCTCGCGCAAAGTCATTGAAGACCTGGTGCGCCGGGTCGAGAAAATCGAGACCGCCGTAGAGCCACGATTCCAGGAATTTTTTGTCGAAGCCATGGCCATTCCGCACCTGACCGATCCGTTCGAGCGCCTGCAAGACGTGGTCACGCTGCCCGAACGCCTGGCGGTGGCGACCGAGCAGAACGCGCGCAGCCGTCGCGGTCCGCGTCGCGCCTAAGGGCCACACGCTAAATGGCAGTGCAGGAATACGACTACATCATTGTGGGTGCCGGTTCGGCTGGTTGCGTCATGGCCAATCGCCTGAGCGAAGATGGGGACGCTCAGCGTGCTGCTGCTGGAGGCCGGCGGTGATGACCACAGCGTTTTCATCCACATGCCCTCGGCGCTGAGCTACCCCATGGCCAACCCGCGCTACACCTGGATGTACGAGTCCGAGCCCGAGCCTTTTATGGATAACCGGCGTATCCACTGCCCGCGCGGCAAGGTGATTGGCGGCTCATCGTCCATCAACGGCATGGCCTATGTGCGCGGCAACGCCATGGACTACGAAGCGTGGTCCCGCGCGCCTGGCATGGAAGAGTGGTCTTACGCCCAATGTCTGCCCTACTTCAAAAAAGCCGAGACCCGCGCCATCGGCGGTGACTCGTACCGGGGCGATTCCGGCCCGCTGAACGTGAGCACCGGCGCCTGCAAGAACCCGCTGTACCGCGCCTTCATCGACGCTGGTGAGCAGGCCGGTTACCCGTTCACCAAAGACATGAACGGCTACCAGCAGGAAGGCCTGGGGCCTATGGACATGACCACCCACAAAGGTCGGCGCTGGAGCACGGCCATGGCCTACTTGCGCCCAGCGCTCAAACGCAAAAACCTCATACTGCACAAGCACAGCGTGGCCACGCGCATTCTGTTTGAAGACGGGGAGCGCAAGCCCCAGGCCGTGGGCGTGGAGTACCTGCAAAAGGGCCGCCCGCAGAGCGCGCGTGCGCGGCGCGAGGTGATCTTGTGCGGCGGCGCGATCAACTCGCCGCAGTTGCTGATGGTCTCGGGCGTGGGCGACCCAGACGCGCTGACAGCGCTCGATATCGGCGTAGTCGCGCCCCTGCGCGGCGTCGGGCAAAACCTGCATGACCACCTGGAAACCTATGTGCAGTACCGCTGCAAAGAGCCGATCACCCTGTATTCCGCTATGGGGGCTTTGGCCAAGCTGAAGATCGGTATCCAGTGGCTGTTGTTTGGCACCGGCTTGGGGGCGACCAACCATTTTGAGTCGGGCGGCTTTATCCGCAGCGATGCCGGTGTTTTGCACCCTGATTTGCAGTACCACTTCTTGCCCATGGCCGTGCGCTACGACGGCAACTCGCCCGCCACCTGCCACGGCTTCCAGGCCCATGTCGGCCCCATGCGCCCGACCAGCCGGGGCGAACTGACGCTGAAGAGCGCCAACCCGCTGGAGCCGCCGCGCATCCTCTTCAATTACATGGGCACTGAGCAAGACCGCAAGGAAATGCGCGCCGCTGTTCGCCTCACGCGCGAAATCTTTGCGCAAAGCGCGTTTGACCGCTTCCGAGATGAGGAGCTGTCACCCGGCGTGCAAGTGCAAACGGATGCCGAGATCGACGCCCATATCCGCCAAAGTGCCGAAACTGCGTACCACCCTGCGGGCACCTGCCGCATGGGCACCGACCCGATGGCGGTCACCGATGGCCAAGGCCGTGTGCACGGTGTGCGCGGTTTGCGCGTGGTCGATGCGTCGCTGATGCCGCAAATCACCAGCGGCAACCTCAATGCCCCCACCATCATGATGGCCGAGAAGCTGGCCGACGCGGTGCGCGGGCGCACGCCCGTTGCCGGCTTCGGATGCGCCGTACTACGTGCATCCCAAGTGGCAGACGCACCAGCGCTGAGTCTGCGCTGCGGTATGTGATCAGGTTTCGGTAGCGGGCGCTTCGCGCAGCTGCCACAGCACGTGCGCCAGCAGCGCCACAAACACCACGCCGCCGCCCCATAGCGTTGCCGCGCGCGGCGTCTCCTGGTGAATCAGCCAGACCCATAGCGGCCCCAATACCGGTTCCGCAATGCCGATCAGCGCGGCAATCGCTGCCGGTACGCGCCGCGCCCCGGTCACAAACAGCGCCATGCCCAGGCCCAGATTCAGCGCGCCGAAAGCAAACAACAAAACAAAGTCGCCCCCGCTCACCAGCGCCGGGGGCAGACTCCAGCCCGCGAACAGCGCCGCCAGCGTGCAACCTGTCAACACGGCGGGCATCATGGCCACATGGGCGTGGCGGCGGGTGATCACGGTCGCACCGGCAAAGGCCAGGGCAATCAGCACCGCCAGCGCGTCACCAATCGGCGAGACGCTGCCGCTGAGCGAATCCGACACCATGATCGCCACCCCGGCAATCACCGCCGCAATCGCCAGCCAGGTCGGGCCGGATACATGTTCACGAAACAGCAGCGCCGACATCAGCGCCGCAATCAGCGGCACCCCGGCTTGCATTAGCAGAATGTTGGCCACGCTGGTGTAAGCCAGAGCGCTGACGAAGGAGGTAGACGCGATGGCGAAACACGCACCCACTGCCAGCCCCGGCCAGCCCATGGCCAGAAACAGCGTGCGGGTACCGCGCAGTCCGTCGCGCCAGAGCATGAAAGCCAGCAGAAACAGTGCCGCAAAGGTGGAGCGCCAGAACACCACGGTCCAGCTTTCTTGCACCGTCAAAAACCGCGCAATCGCCCCGCCAAAACTCCAGGCCGTAGCCGACCCCAGCACCAGCAGCGCCGCACCGCGGTCTAAACGCGCATGCTCCATGCTCAGACCGGGCCGGTGCGCTGAATCAGTTCAATCTTGTAGCCGTCGGGGTCGGTGACAAAAGCGATCAGCGTGGTCCCGCCTTTGACGGGGCCAGGTTCGCGGGTGATCTTGCCGCCGCTGGCGCGGATTTTTTCGCAGGCAGCGTAGATGTCACCCATGCCCAGCGCAATATGGCCGTAGGCCGTACCCATCTCATAGGAGTCGACGCCGTGGTTGTAAGTCAGCTCCAACTCGGCATGCTCCGGGTTGCTGCCAAAGCCCAGAAACGCCAGCGTGTATTTGTACTCGGCGTTCTCCGATTTACGCAGCAGCTGCATGCCGATGACCTGGGTATAAAAATCGATGGAGCGTTGCAAGTCGCCGACGCGCAGCATGGTGTGGAGCAAATGTGGCATGTTGGTGGGTTTAAAAGTTGGAATTGCTTTGGGTCGGCTGGCATTGTCACCGATGGCATAGGCTTGCAAAGCGCGGTCGGGAGCGGTGCTTGAAGATGCGCCCGATTCCCTTCCGACCGTAAACTGGTGGGGTCACGATAGGTTTTGGGTTCTATTTAGTTATATATAGTTATACTGATATTTGATTAGAACTATCAATCACTGTTTAGAACGTGGACCCTATCAAAAATCCTTTTTCTCCTGGCGCGGGTTCACCGCCGCCGGAGTTGGCCGGTCGGGCGCCGGTGCTGGAGCAGGCCCGCGTTCTTCTTGGCCGCGTATTGATGGGCAAAGCTGAGAAAAGCCTGATGTTGACCGGGCTGCGCGGGGTGGGCAAAACCGTGCTTCTCAACGAGGTGCGCCGCATGGCGCAAGAGGTCGGCTACCGCACCGTATTGGTCGAAGCACACGAAGAAAAAGCACTGGGGCCGCTTATTGCCGCACCCTTGAAAGCGGTGTTCTTTGACTTGGACCGGATGGCGCAGACGGGCGACCGTGTCAAGCGCGGTTTGCGGGTGTTACGCAGTTTCTTGGGCGGACTGAAAGTCAAAGTGGGCGAGCTGGAAATCGGTCTGGATATTGAACCTGAGACCGGTGCGGCGGATAGTGGCGATATAGAAATCGATTTGCCCAATGTGTTCGAAGCGCTGGGTGAGGCCGCCAAAGAGAAAAACAGTGCAGTGGCCATTTTGATTGACGAAATCCAGTATCTGAGCCAAAAAGAATTGGGCGCCATCATCATGGCCATGCACCGCATGCAGCAGCGCCAATTGCCCGTGGTGTTGCTGGGTGCTGGCTTGCCGGTATTGCCCGGATTGGCGGGAGAGTCCAAGTCGTACGCGGAACGCTTGTTTGCTTTCCCCGATATCGGCGCCTTGTCAGAAGCTGACGCCAACCAGGCCATCAGCGAACCCGCAGTGCAAGAGGGTGTCACCCTGACCGCCGCAGCTTTGACGGAAACCTACCGCCTCACCAAGGGCTACCCCTATTTCATCCAAGAATGGGGCTACCAAATGTGGAATCTGGCGGTGACCAGTCCCATTGAGTTGGAGCTTGTGCAATCTGCAGCCGAGGCGGTGGTAAAGCGGCTCGATCAGAATTTCTTTCGGGTTCGGTTTGATCGGTTGACGCCAGGAGAAAAGAACTTTCTGCGTGCTATGGCGCAGTTGGGGTCTGGTGCTATTCGATCGGGCGATATTGCCAACTGCCTGGGTGTCAAAGTCAACAGCATCGGGCCGGTGCGGGCCAAACTGATCAAGAAGGGGATGATCTACAGCCCGGCCTATGGCGACATAGCCTTCACGGTGCCGCTATTTGATGAGTTCATGAAGCGCGCCATGCCCCACTTCATCGCCAAGGAGTAAACGAACATGGATTTGCGCATCGCCGACCCCCTCGCCGTCTTCCAACAAACCATTCTGTACACAGCCGCTGACGGCCGGGCGCGTTTCAAAGAAGAAGCCATTCCCTTGAACCAGGGCAAGCCTGCGGCTGTGCTGTCCGAGGTGTTTGCCAGCGGCGGTTACCAGTTGCGCCGCAGCCCGGTGGGCTTTCGCAGCGAGTTCCATTGCACCGGTGCGCCGCAGTGGGTGTTCATTCTGGAAGGGCAGATGGAAATCGGCGTGCACGGCGACGCGCAGTCGCCCGGCGGTTACAGCCGCGTCTTCGGCCCCGGCAGCCATTTTTTCAGCGCCGATCTTTTGCCCGAGGGCGCTGTGTTTGACCCCGCCATCCACGGCCACTGGAGCCGCCAGGTGGGCGATCAGCCATTGACCACTTTGTTTGTACGGGTGTGAGATGAAAAAAGGGCTCCGATGGAGCCCTTTGTGTTGATAGCGGGTGGGCCTCAATAGCCAGCAGGACCGCCGCCACCGCCACCACCAAAGCCACCACCGCCGCCGCCGCCACTGCGACCCCGGTTGCCGCCGCTGCGGTTTCCACCGCCACCACCACCGCTGCGACGCGGGCCACCCGCGCCCGCAGGCTTGGGCGCACCGGGACCGTTGAAGCCTTCAGGCACGCCGCCGTAACCGGCACCGAAACCAGCGGATGCGCCGCGTGGGCGGTTGCCGCCGTAGTTGCGCCGCGCGCCGCGTTCGGCCATCAAATCCACGCTGGTGCGCATGGGGTCGGGCTGTCCGCCAGCACCGCCCGCTGGACGCGGTGCGCCGCCGGGCATGCCGCCACGGCCGCCGCCGTTGCGATTCCCGCGCGGAGCGTCGTGGTTCAAGGGAGGTTGTTCTTCGAGGTTCACAAAATCATTGCGCGGCTGGGGCGGACGTGCGCCACCATGACCTGGGCCATTGCCGTGACCGCGTGGCGGTCCGCCACGGGCTGCGCCACCGCCGCCACCGTTGCGCCCGCCACCATGGCGTGGGCCCGCACCGCCAGCGCCTTTTTTCTCGCGCACACGGTCCAGCATTTCGGTGCGTGCGGCTTTGGCTGCGGCTTGCATGACATCGCGGCTGGGTGGTTTGCCCGCGCCGCCCCAAATGGTTTGGCGGCCCATGGCGATGGGCTCTGCGCGCTCACCCGGCTCGGGGGCAAAGCCCTCGATCAGGCGCACTTCGATGTTCTGCTTGGTGAAGTGCTCAATGTCGGCCATAAAGCCTTCTTCGTCCAAACTCACCAGGTTGACGGCAGCGCCATCCGACCCAGCGCGCCCGGTGCGGCCGATGCGGTGCACATAGTCTTCGCAGACGTTGGGGATTTCGTAGTTCACGACGTGCGGCAGTTCATCGATATCGATACCGCGCGCGGCGATGTCGGTAGCGACCAGGGCGCGCACATCACCGCTTTTGAAACCGGCCAGCGCCTGGGTGCGCGCCGACTGGCTTTTGTTGCCGTGCAAGGCCATGGCGCTGATGCCGTTTTTCTCTAAAAATTCGGCCACGTTGTTGGCACCGAACTTGGTGCGGGTGAACACCAGTACCTGGCTCCAGTTGTGTTCGTTGATGATGTGCGCCAGCAGGGCTTTTTTCTTGCCGCGCCCGACCGGGTGTATCACCTGCGTGATGCGCTGCACCGTGGTGTTGCGTGGCGTGACCTGCACGCTTTGCGGGTCTTTGAGCAGGCCGTTGGCCAGGTCGCGGATTTCGTCGCTGAAGGTGGCGGAGAACAAGCAGGCTTTGCTTTTCTTTGGGAACCAGCGCCAGCACTTTTTTCACGTCATGGATAAAGCCCATGTCCAGCATGCGGTCGGCCTCGTCGAGCACCAGGATTTGCACCTGGCCCAAATCCAGCATGCCTTGCTGTTGCAAGTCCAGCAGACGCCCTGGCGTGGCTACCAGAATGTCTACGCCTTTTTTGAGTTTGCTGACCTGCGGGCCCATGCCCACGCCGCCAAAAATCACGGTGCTGGTCAGCTGCAAATACTTGCCGTAGGTGCGGATGGATTCTTCCACCTGCGCGGCGAGTTCGCGGGTGGGGGTGAGCACCAGCGCGCGGATGCCGGTGCCACCGAATTTGTTTTGGGCGCTGCGGCTCATGGTCAGGCGGTGCAGCAGCGGCAGGGTGAATGCTGCTGTTTTGCCGGTGCCGGTTTGCGCGCCACCGAGCAGGTCGCGGCCTTCCAGAATCAGCGGAATGGCTTGCGCCTGGATCGGGGTGGGAACGTCGTAGCCTTGCTCGCGCACAGCTTTTAACAAGGCCGGAGCCAATTGGAGATCTTCAAAAGTCATAAGGGTGCGTCCTGAGGACGCTTCACATACCGGCCGATCGGGGCGGGGAGCCCAGTCAGTTATTGGCTGGTAGATACAGAAAATTCAGCATGGTGCTGTCATTGCGGGTAACTGAAGCACCGCAACTGCGCGCATTGTCGCACGGTTGGCGTCCGCACCGGGACACGCGCCGCCGCAGCGCAGCTGCGCTCCGCCTGCGAACCTACAAGATCCGCACTTTTACCGAGCGGCCTTTGACGCGCCCGGCATTGAGCTTGGCGCTGGCGCTGGCCGCCAATTCCCGTGCGACGGCGATGAAGGTGCAGAAATCGGTGACCTGGATCTTGCCAATCTGTTCGCGGGTGAAGGCGGCCCCGCCCTCGTCGTTGGTCAGCGCACCGAGCACGTCGCCGGGACGGATTTTTTCTTTGCGCCCGCCCAGCATCAACAGCGTGCGCATGGGCGGCAGCAAGGGTTGGCCGCTCGCCGGTGTGAGGCTGTCCAGCGCCAGCCACACGCTGGAGAACTTTTGGTAAACCTCGATCGCGCCGACGCGACCCATGTCGTTCATGGTCGCCAAGCTGATGGCGCGCCCGCTGGCCCCGGCGCGGCCGGTACGGCCAACCCGGTGCACATGCACTTCGGGGTCGGGTGTGATGTGGACGTTGATCACGGCTTCGAGTTGCGCAATGTCCAGTCCGCGCGAGGCGACGTCGGTGGCCACCAGCACCGAGCAGCTGCCGTTGGCAAATTGCGCCAGCACCTGGTCGCGCTCGCGCTGCTCCAGTTCGCCGTGCAGCGCCAGCGCGCTAAAGCCCTGGGCTTGCAAAAATACTTCCAGGTCTTTGCACTGCTGCTTGGTGTTGCAAAAGGCCAGCGTGCTGGCCGGGCGGAAATGCCGCAGCAGCGCAGCCACCGCGTCCAGACGCTGGGGCGGCGTGATCTCGATAAATTGCTGGTCAATCGTCACCTGCGCCGCCGTGGCTTGTACGCTGATGCGTTGTGGCGTGCGCATGAACTGCTGCGCCAACGCGGCAATACCGTCCGGGTAGGTGGCGCTGAAGAGCAAGGTCTGGCGTTCTGCTGGAGCCTGCTTGACCACGGTGCGGATGTCGTCCAGAAAGCCCATGTCCAGCATGCGGTCCGCCTCGTCCAGCACCAGGGTGTTCAGCCCTTCCAGGGTGAGCGTGGTCCGCGCCAGATGGTCCATCACGCGGCCGGGCGTGCCCACCACAATGTGCGCGCCGTTTTCCAGCGTGGCGCGCTGGCCGCGCAGCGGCACGCCGCCGCACAAGGTCACTACTTTGATGTTGTCCTGCGCCCGCGCCAGACGGCGGATTTCGGCGCTCACCTGGTCGGCCAATTCACGCGTGGGGCACAAAACCAGGGACTGCACCGCAAACCAGCGCGGATTGAGCCGCGCCAGCAGGGCCAGCGCAAAGGCGGCGGTTTTGCCGCTGCCGGTCTGCGCCTGGGCAATCAGGTCCTGCCCAGCCAGCGCCGGGGGCAGGGCGGCGGCCTGGATCGGCGTCATCTCCAGATAACCGAGTTGCTGCAGGTTCTCCAGTGTTTCGGGGGATAAGGGCAGGCTGGCAAACGCGGTGGAGGTCATGCGAGGATTATGTTCCCCGTGTTCTCGCCGTGTTCTTACCGTGTTCCAATGGGCGGTGCCTTTTGCCCTGCTGACTCCGTGAATCCCGACGCCCAATCCCTGTGGCGCGCCCCGCAATGGGCTTTTGCCATTTTGCTGGCGGTGCTGGGCATGCTGGGGCCGTTTTCCATCGACACCTATCTGCCCGGCTTTGCCGCCATGGGCGCGTCGCTGCAGGCCACGCCGCTGCAAATGCAGCAAACCCTCTCGGCCTACCTCCTGGCCTTCGCATTCATGGCCTTGTTCCATGGCGCGATTTCCGACAGCTTTGGCCGCCGCCCGGTGGTCTTGTGGGGCATGGCGGTTTTCACCCTCGCTTCGGCAGGCTGCGCGCTGTCAGAAACCATAGCCCAGTTGGTTTTTTTCCGGGCGCTGCAAGGCCTGGCCACTGGCGCGGGCATTGTGATCGCCCGTGCCGTGATCCGCGACATGTACGAGCCCGCCCAGGCCCAGAAAGTCATGAGCCAGGTCACGCTGTTTTTCGGCATTGCCCCGGCGATTGCGCCGCTGATCGGCGGCTGGCTGTTGGTGTGGATTGGTTGGCAGGCGATTTTCTGGTTCCTCACCGCCGTGGGCGTCGCCTTGTGGTTGGCCAATTTCCGCTGGCTGCCTGAGACCTTGCACATCAGCCAGCGCCAGCGTTTCCACCCACGCAATCTGTTGGCCGGCTACTGGCAACTCGGTGGGGACCGGCGCTTTGTGCTGCTGGCCTTGTCCAGCGGCGTGCCTTTCAATGGGATGTTTTTGTATGTATTGAGTGCGCCGGTGTTTTTGAGCGAGCAATTGCATTTGCTGCCACAGCAGTTTTTTGTGTTTTTTATGTTCACCATCAGCGGCATCATGGCCGGCGCCTGGGTGAGCGGGCGGGTGGCGGGGCGGCGTACGCCCAAGCGGCAGATCCGCGACGGCTTTCTGGTCATGCTGTGCGTGGGCGTGCTCAATGTGGCGGCCAATCTGGTGTTCATACCCAACGTCTGGTGGGCCATGTTGCCGGTTTGCATATTTGCCTTTGGCTGGGCGCTGATGGTGCCGGCCGTGACGATTCTGGTGCTGGACTTACACCCCGAGCGCCGGGGTATGGCCTCTTCGTTGCAGATGTTTGTCGGTACGTCGGCCAACGCCATCGTCGCCGGTCTGGTCTCGCCGCTGGTGATGCATTCCCCGGTGGCGCTGGCAGTGGCTTCTCTGGGGCTGATGTCCGTCGGCCTCGTGTCCTGGATGTACCTGCACCACCGCTGGCCTGAAATCGGCCAGGCCTGAATCGCTGACCTGCGCCGGGGAGGGTGCTGGCATATACTGTAATTAAATACAGTATTTATGCGATGTCTGCCGCACCTTCTTCCCCTTATGCCTACGCCGCCGACCTGCCCGATCAGGTCTGGCGCGCCGACGCATTGGCTGCGCCGCAGGCGGACACGGTCTCCAGCGGTGACGCCGTGCTCGATGCCCAACTGCCCGGCGGTGGCTGGCCGGTCGGCGCGCTGACCGAGCTGGTGCAAGCGCCGGGTGTGCACCTGGAGTGGCGTTTGCTGCTGCCCGCTTTGTTGCGCTGCGGGCAGGGGCCGGTGGTGCTGGTGGGCGCGCCCGCGCTGGGGGCTGCGGCCTTGCTGCCGTTTGCGCCCGCGCTGGCTGGATTGGGTTTGCCCTGGCAGCGCTTGTTGTGGCTGCGCGCTGCGCAGGCGCAACTCTGGGTGGCCGAGCAGGCCTTGCGCTGCGCGCCGGTGGACGCGGTGCTGCTCTGGCTGGCGCAGGCGCGGCCGCAGGAATTGCGCCGCTTGCAACTGGCCGCCGCGCAGCACCACAAGCTGCTGTTTGTGATGCGCCCCAGTGAGGCGGCGCACACCGCATCGCCTGCGGTGCTGCGCTTACAACTCGCACCCTGCGCCACACATGCCACGGGCCTGCGTGTGGAAATTCTCAAACGCCGGGGCCCGCCGCTGGCGCAGGCCCTGCACATCCTGCCTGTCGCAGGGACGACTGGCAGGTGTTCTGGCTGCAGCCCATGTGTCCGTGGCTGCGGCGGTGACCGAAATGGCGTCCCCGGATGTTTTTGCCGATGCGCCCGCACTGGATCGCGCTGCAGCCTGAGCCTGCGGCGCAGGCGGATGGGGCTGAGGCTCTGCGCGTCTGGGCCTGGCGGGCGCTGCGGCTGACGCCTTTGGTCGCGCAGGTGGATGCGGCGCTGGTGCTGGAAGTCTCGGCCAGCGTGCGCCTGTTTGGCGGCGGTGCGGCTTTGCTACAGGCTTTGCTGCACGACGAGGATGCGCCGGCCCCGGTCGCATCCTCGCCACGGCTGGCCCAGGGCCGCACAGCCTTGGTGGCGCTGGCGCGTTTGCAATTGCCACCGCTGCCGCGCTTGCCGATCAATGCCCTGCCGGTGCACACGCTGGCCGCAGCGGCTCCGCATCTGCCAACGCTGGCGCGGCTGGGTGTACACGATTGGGGCAGCTTGCGGGCGCTGCCGCGTGGCGGTATGGCGCGGCGCTTTGGTGCGGCTTTGCTGGACGCGCTGGATTGCGCCTACGGCCAACGCCCCGAGCGCTACCCCTGGCTCACCGTGCCCGAGGTGTTTGACCAGACGCTGGAACTCGCCGCCCAGGTCGATGCCGCACCCGCTTTGTTGTTTGGCGCGCGCCGCTTGCTGGCGCAGCTGGGTCTTTGGTTGCGTCTGCGCCAGCGCGGGGCCTTGGCGCTGGACTTGCAGTGGCAGCTCGACGCCCGGCGCAGCAATGCCGCCCATACCGATGCCCACCACAACGGCGATGGCTGGGGGCGTTTGCAGCTGCGCACCGCCCAGGCCAGCCAGGACATACGCCACTGGGAGCGCCTGTTCGCCGAGCAACTGGCCCGTGTGTCGCTGCCTGCGCCGGTTTTGTATTTGCGCCTGCGCGCGCCTGCCACGCAACCACTGCAAGGCGAGAGCCGCAGCCTCTTACCGGACGCGCAGCGCCCGGGCGATCCGCTGCACCAGATGCTGGAGCGGGTGACCGCCCGCTTAGGGCCAGGCAGCGTTTTGCGCGTGGCGCTCCAAGACGAGCACCGGCCCGAATCCATGCAGCATTGGCGGGCGGTAGAACCCGCACCCGCCGGATCCCGGCAGTGTGGCGCAGCACGATGACGTTGTGCGATGCCGACGCAGGCCTGTACCCCACCTGGTTGTGCGAGAGCCCGCAGCCTTTGCAGACCGACGCGCACGGCGCGCCCCGCTTCCACGGCCCTTTGGCCCTGCTGGCGGGGCCGCAGCGTATTGAAGCGGCGGGTTGGGACGATGCGCCCGGCGTACAGCGGGATTACTTCATTGCCCGCAGCGCGGTGCATCCGGTTTGCTGTGGATTTTTCGCCAGCGGCTGCAAGCCAACGCAGCGGGCCAGGTGCCGCTGCGTGGTATTTGCACGGTGTTGTTTGCTTGAAACAAAGCCTTGGCGCCGGACTGATGCCGCCGTGCAAACCCCGCAGACACTCAGTCGAGCTTCGCGCCCGAGGCTTTCACGACTTTTGCCCACTTCGCCAATTCGGTTTTGATGAAGCCATCGAATTGGGCGCCGGTGAGGTTCGGGAAGTCTGCACCTTGGTTGGCCCAGGTGGTTTTCGCTTCGTCGGTTTGGCAGGCGCGGCGAATTTCTTCGATTGCGCGTGCTTGCAGGTCGGCCGGTGTGCCTTTGGGTGCCCAAACGCCGTACCAGGTGCTGACCATGTACTCGGGTAGCGCCAGCTCTGCGGAGCAGGGCACGTCCGGGAATGCGGGGTTGCGCTTGGTTCCCGAGATCATCAAGGCCTTGATTCGCCCGCCTTTGATATGGGCTGCCGATGAGCCCAGGCCGTCGAACATCATGTCGATGTTGCCGGCAATCAGGTCTTGCAACGCAGGGCCTGCGCCTTTGTAGGGAATGTGGGTGATCAGGGTGTTGGTCTGCAGCTTGAACAATTCGCCCGCGAGGTGGTGCGAGGTGCCGCTACCGGCAGAGCCGTAGTTGAGTTTGTCGGGGTTTTTCCGCACAAATGCCAGGAACTCCGCAAAGTTGGCTACCGGAACCTTCTTCGGGTTGACCACCAGCACCTGCGGCACGCTGGCCACCTTGATGAGCGGTACAAAGTCACGCTCCAAGTCGTACTCCAGCTTGGGGTACATGCTGGGCGCAATCGTGTGGTGGACCGCACCCATAAACAGGGTGTAACCGTCCGGTGCCGCGCGGGATGCCACGGCGGCCCCCAGGGTGCCGCCAGCGCCGCCTTTGTTGTCGATAACGAGCTGCTTGTCGGTGAGCCGGGCAAATTGGGCAGACAGGGGGCGCGCAAATGCATCCGTGCCGCCACCCGCCGGAAAAGGAACCACCAGTGTGACCGGTTTGGTCGGCCAGGTCGCTTGGGACCAGGCCGGCAATGCGAGGCTGGTAGCGCCAGCGGCGGCAGCCTGCAGCAGACTCCTGCGGTGCATGGGCTGGGGAAAAGTATTTTTCAGTTCGTTCACGGTCGAGGTCTCCATTTTTGTTGCGTCGGTACGCGGTGTCGCCCGGAGGCTGTATGGCCCATCACAAGCGCTGCGTGATGCCATTGTCATGCAATCGACAAATTTCGCAAATTCGACAGTTCCATGGGGCTGCTCAAGCCCCCAGCGACAAGCCCCACCCGATCAGCGCGCAGGCGGCAAGCACCTGCACCACTGGCCGCTTGAAGCGGATCAGCGCCACGGCGGCGGCCACTGCAATCAGCGCGGCGCTGAAGTCAAAGCGCCCGTCCAAGCCTTGCGGCCAGAACACGTGCTCCCCGAAGAACAGGGCCAAGCTGACGATGACGCCGACCACCGCGGCGGTGATGGCGGTCAGCGGCGCGGTGAACTGCAGGTTTTTGCGGGTGGACTCGATGAAGGGGCCACCGGCCAGGATGAAGATAAACGAGGGCAAAAAGGTGAACCAGGTCACCACGGTAGCCGCCAGCGCGCCGGCCCAGAACACCGCCCCATCGCCCAGCAGCGCCTGCGTATGCCCGGCCACGTAGCCGACGAACGCCACCACCATGATCAGCGGCCCCGGCGTGGTCTCACCCAGCGCCAGACCGTCCATCATTTGCGCGGCTGTGAGCCAGTTGAAATGTTCCACCGCGCCTTGGTACACATAGGGCAGCACGGCGTATGCACCGCCAAAAGTCAGCAGCGCCGCCTTGGTGAAAAACCAGGCCATCTGCGTGAGGGTGTGGTCCCAGCCCCATAGCAGCACCAAAGCCGCCATGGGCAAGGCCCATAACAACATACCCCAGGCCAGCACGGTGAGCAGGCCGCGCGTGCTGAAGCGCGCGTGCTCCGGCGCGGGTGTGTCGTCGTCAATCAGCGCCGGAGCGTGGGCCGCTGCTGTGCCGCTGTGACCCGCGCCGGTCTGGAACCAGCGCGGCGCAAACTGACCGCCCAGGTAGCCGATCAGGCCCGCCCCCAGCACGATGGCCGGAAAAGGGTGCGTGCAGCAGGTACAGCGCAACCCAGGACAAGCCGGCCAGCACCCACAGTACCGGGTTGCGCAGGGCGCGCGTGCCCATGCGCCAGGCGGCTTGGAGCACGATGGCCGTCACGGCGGGTTTGATGCCTGCAAACAAACCCGCTACCAGCGGCGTGTTGCCAAAAACCAGATAGACCCAGGACAGCGCAATCAGCAGGAACAGCGAAGGCAGAACAAACAAGACACCTGCCACGATGCCGCCCGCGCTGCGGTGCATCAGCCAGCCCAGGTAGGTGGCCAGTTGCTGCGCCTCCGGGCCGGGCAGCACCATGCAGTAGTTCAGCGCATGCAGAAAGCGGCGCTCCGAAATCCAGCGCCTGCGCTCCACCAGTTCCTGGTGCAAAAGAGCGATCTGACCCGCAGGGCCGCCAAAGCTGATGCAGCCGATCTTCAGCCAAAACCACCAGGTCTGGCGCAGCGATACGTTCATGGATGCCTGCGCACCCAGAACGCGCCCACGATCAGACTGCACAGAATCCACAGCGGCCACAGCCCGAAGCGCCCGGCCCACCAGGCGAAGGGCGTGGTGCCCGTGCGGCCTTCCACCAAGCCCTCCAACGCGCCGGCTTGCAGGGGCGCAAGCGCCGCCAGGATGTAGCCCCGGTGGTCCATGATGGCGGTCCAGCCGGTATTGGTCGCGCGCACGATGGGGCGCTGGAATTCCAGGGCGCGCATGCGGGCGATGGTGGCGTGCTGGTCCAGCGCCACGGTGTCGTCAAACCAGCCCAGATTACTCAGGTTGACCAGTACGGTTGGGGCCAGATCGGGCTGGACGAAGCGGGTGGCAAGCTCTTCACCGAACAGGTCTTCGTAGCAAATATGCGGCCCCAGGCGCTGACCCTGGGCGACGAAGGAGGGCGCCGCCAGCGGACCGCGATTGAAGTCACCCAGGGGTATGCGCATCAGGTCGATAAACCAGTGGAACATCGGTGGAATGAATTCGCCAAAAGGCACCAGGTGGTGTTTGTCGTAACGGTATTCGGCCCCCAGTTCCACCCCAAGCCCAAGGCCCAGGGCGGCGTTGGTGTAGCCACTCTGCGCGTCACCCAAGGGTGCGCCGATCAGCGCACTCTGGTTTTTGGCCACTAAGGCTGGCCTGCAGGTTTTGCATGTATCCGGGTGGCCATTGAGCGGGCAGCAGGGGAACCGCGGTCTCAGGAAGCACCACCAGCGCGCCTTGCGCGGCGGCAATCTGGCTGGCATACCAGCGCAGCGCTTGCTCCACTGTGGGTGCGTCAAATTTGTTGCTTTGGCTGATGTTGCCTTGGAGCAGGGTGACGCGCAGCGAACCGGTGGACTGCGTCCAATCCGGCACCGCCGCCGCCCATGGCAGGGCCAGAACGAGCAGGGCGGCGGCGGCCCAGCGCAGCCGCAGGCCCTGCGCGAGCACCGCGGCCAGCCAGGCACCCAGCGCCGTCAGCCCGTAAGCCCCCACCCAGGGCGCATAAAAAGCCAGCGGTCCATCCACATGGGCGTAGCCCACTGCGCCCCAGCCAAAACCGGTCAACCAGGTGCCGCGCGCCATTTCGGCTGCGGTCCACAGCGCGGCAAACAGCAGGCTGCTGGCACCCCATCGCGCCCCATGCCCGGTCAGCCCGGCAAAGCCTCTGCGCCGGGTGCAGCGCCAATAGACCAGCCCGGCCAGCGCGTAATACAACGCCAGCGCAGCCGCCAGAAGCAGGGTTGCGAAGACGGCCAGTGGCGCGTTCATACCGCCGTATACGTGCATGGCCACCACCAGCCACCAAAAAGTAGCGGCCAGCCAGGTGCTGGCAAAAATCCAGCCCGTAAACCAAGCTTGGCGCCGGCTGCGTGACTGCTGCAAACCCCTGCACAAGAGGGCTAGCGCCAGCGGCTGCAGCCACCAGAACGATGTTCCTTGAGCGATTGGTGAGAACCAGCTACTCGGCAGTGGCCAGGCTACGCTGGCCGCCAGTAACAGCCCGGCGCAGGCCGATAGCACCCCGGTGCGCCACAACGGGGGTGCTGGCTGCATCAGCCCGGCGCGCCCGTGCTGGGCGTCACGCGGAACCATTTCACCGCGCCGCCCTTGGTGTGCATCACCATAAAGTCCAGTCCTCCCAGGCTCAGGCGCTCGCCGCGCTTGGGCACATGGCCCATGGCGTGCGAGATCAGGCCGCCAATGGTCTGAAAGTTGGCATCCGGGTCCGATAGCTCCGTGGAAAAGGCCTCGTTCACCCGCTCCAGCGAGGTGTCACCGTTGACCCGGTAGGTACGGTCTGCCAATGCAAAGATGTCGCCTTCGTCGTCCGCGGTGTCGAACTCGTCTTCGATTTCGCCGACGATTTGCTCCAGCACGTCTTCGATGGTGATCAAACCGGCCACGCGGCCGAACTCGTCGACGACGATGGCCAGGTGGTTGCGCGTGCCCTTGAAGTCGCGCAACAAATCGTTGAGCCCTTTGGTCTCGGGGACGAACACCGCCGGGCGCAGGAGCGCGCGGATATTGAATTCGGGCGCGCGCTGCAGTTTGAGCAAATCCTTGGCCAGCAAAATGCCCAGGATGTTGTCGCGCTCGCCGTCAAACACCGGAAACCGGGAGTGCGCGGTGTCGATCACGGTGTGCATGATGTCGTCCAGCGGTGCCTGGATGTCGATCCAGTCCATGCGGGTGGCCGGGACCATCACCTCGCCAGCGCTCATATCGGCCAGGCGGATCACGCCTTCGAGCATGGCGCGGGCCTCGGGTCCGATGATCTGGTTGTGTTCAGCCTCTGCCAGTGTTTGGATCAGCTCTTCGGCGGAGTCGGGGCCGGGGTGTAAAAACTCGGCCAATTTGCGCAGAAACGTGCGCTTATCGTGTTTATGGTCGGTCGGCGTCGGGGCAGGGTCGGACACTATGGAGGGGCGCGGCGCGCCGTGGTTGGGATGGCACGAAGAATAGCGCAAGCCGTTACAGTCAAGCGATGCCCGCCTCTACGCACTTACCCCAAGGCGTCCACGTGTTCGAGCGCGGCTGGCTTTCTTCCAACAGCGTGCTCTTGCAGGGTGCCGAACAGAGCGTGCTGGTGGACAGCGGTTACCACACCCATGCTCCCTTGCTGCTGGACCTGGTGCACCAGCAACTCCAAGGTCGCCAACTGGATTTGCTGCTCAACACCCACTTGCACAGCGACCACTGCGGCGGCAATGCGGCCTTGGCAGCGCGTTACCCGGCGCTGCAGACCTGGATTGCGCCGGGCCAAGCGCAGGCTGTGGAACACTGGGACGAACAGGGCTTGCACTTTTGGGCCACTGGCCAGCACTGCCCGCGCTTTGCTGCGGACCGGCTGCTGCAACCCGGCGAGCGCCTGGAGCTGGGGGGGCAAACCTGGGATATTCACGCTGCACCGGGGCATGACCCGCACTCCGTGGTCCTGTTTGCGCCGTCCACCGGGGTGCTGGTGTCGGCCGACGCCCTGTGGGAAGACGGGTTTGGCGTGGTTTTTCCGGAACTAGAGGGCGGGCAGGCTTTTGATGCGGTTGGCGCCACCCTGGACCTGATTGCGCGCCTGCAGCCGCGTCTGGTCATCCCTGGCCACGGTGCCCCGTTTGTTGATGCGCCTGCTGCCTTGGCGCGGGCCTATTCCCGGCTGGAGCACTTCCGGCGTAAACCCCTGAGCCACCTGCGTTATGGATTGAAGGTGCTGGTGAAGTTCAAGCTATTGGAGCTGCAGACCTGGCCGCTGGCCGAGCTGTACCGGTGGGCTGAGGACACTCCTTACATCTACGGGCTGTATCTGCAGCATTTCGCGGGTATGTCGCTTGCAGAATGCATCGACGGTGTGCTGGCCGAGTTACAGGCCGCAGGTGCCCTTCGGCGCGAAGCGGGCTATGTGTTGGACGCGGCTTGAATCAGCTTTGCGCTGTCGCTATTTCCAGAACCTGTCCTAGCTTGTCAAAGTAGCGGTCGGTGACCGGCGTGGGTACCAAGTATTTGGTGCGCCGGTTGTCACCCTGAAAAATCTGGTCGATCAATCCCAGTTCACGCAAGCGATCGAGCTTGCGGTGGATGGTTCCGGGGCTGGCGATGGGCTCCAGTGCCATGGCTTCGGAGACCGTAAGGGGCCGGTTTTCAGCGTGGCTCAGGGCAATGACTTCCAATAAGCGTTTGGCGGTTTCGTCCACCGCAGTGAGATTCTTGTCGGTTTCCTGGACAACTTTCGCAAGTGCAAGGTAACGCAGGTAGGTGCTTTTCATGATCCCTTGGTTTCTTCCATAAAAATGGCGGTTTAGCAGAGAGGATTCAGCGGAGATTGCGACCAATCGTCAGCGAATAACGCGTTTGGACTATACCGGACGATCTGCTTCGATCTTGCGCGGGACTACAATGGTCTCCCAGCGCCAATTTGCCCTAGCTTGCGGGCGCTCAATAAATTCAGCTAAACACGGACGACAGAACACCCTTTCTGACCCGGCACCGCGTTGAGCTTTGTCGGGTTTTGTTTTTTATGCTTGTTGCCACGCCCCAGTCCATGCATTTTGATGCGCCGCTTGCGCTGCAAAGCGGCGCGTCCATCCGCCAGTACGACTTGGTGTTCGAGACCTACGGCACGCTCAACGCCGACAAGAGCAACGCAGTACTGATCTGCCACGCGCTCAACGCCTCGCACCATGTGGCGGGCGTTTACGAAGGACAGGCCAAGTCCGAAGGATGGTGGGACAGCATGGTCGGTCCGGGTAAGCCGGTCGACACCGACCGGTTTTTTGTCATCGGCGTCAACAACCTGGGCTCTTGTTTCGGCTCCACCGGCCCCATGCATCTCAACCCTGACAGTGCCGACGGCCACGTGTATGGCGCGGACTTTCCCGTGGTCACGGTGGAAGACTGGGTGCATGCCCAAGCGCTGCTGCTGGATCGATTGGGTATTCAGACGCTGGCGGCGGTGATGGGTGGCAGCCTGGGTGGCATGCAGGCCACCGCCTGGTCCTTGTTGTACCCGCAGCGCCTGCGCCGCGCAGTGGTGGTGGCCAGCGCGCCCAACCTCACGGCGGAAAACATTGCCTTTAATGAAGTGGCGCGCCGTGCCATCGTCACCGACCCCGACTTCCATGGCGGCCACTTTTACCGCCACGGCGTGGTGCCCAAGCGCGGCCTGCGCATCGCCCGCATGATTGGCCATATCACCTACTTGAGCGACGACGTGATGAATGCCAAGTTCGGCCGCGAACTGCGCAGCGTGCTTGCGCAAGCCGGCAGCCAGCCCTGATTACCGCTACAGCACGCAAGAGGTGGAGTTCCAGATTGAGAGCTACCTGCGCTACCAGGGCGATAAGTTTGCCGATTACTTCGACGCCAACACCTATTTGCTGATCACCCGCACGCTGGATTACTTCGATCCGGCCCGCGCCGTATGGCGGCAATTTGAGCCAGGCGCTGGCCCGCGCCACCTGTAAATTCCTGCTGGTCAGTTTTGTCACCGATTGGCGCTTCGCCCCCGCGCGCAGCCGTGAACTGGTCAAAGCCTTGCTGGACAACCAGCGGGATGTGAGTTACGCCGAAATCGACGCGCCCCATGGGCACGATGCCTTTTTGATGGATGACCCGCGCTACCACGGCGTGGTCCGCGCGTATTTTGCGGCGCTGGCTGCTGAGGTGGGCCTATGAGCGACACCCAAATTCAACACGCCATCGCCGCCCTGGTTCCCAAGGGGTCGCGGGTGCTGGACCTGGGCTGCGGCGACGGCGCGCTACTCGCCCACTTGCAGGCCACGCGTGGTTGTAGCGGTTATGGCGTGGAGATTGACGACGCCAATGTGCTGGCTTGTGTGAAGCGCGGCGTCAACGTGATCCAGCTCAACCTGGATCAGGGCCTGGCCATGTTTGACGATGCGTCGTTTGATGTGGTGCTGCAAATCGACACCTTGCAACACCTGCGCAACGCCGAAGTCATGCTGCGCGAGACCGTGCGGGTTGGCCGCGTGGGCATCGTCGCCTTCCCCAACTTCGCCCACTGGCCCAACCGCCTGAGTGTCCTCATGGGCCGTATGCCGGTCACCAAACGCCTGCCCTACCAGTGGTACGACACGCCCAATATCCGCGTCGGCACCCATGCCGATTTGGGCACCCTGGCGCGGCGCAACGGCCTGCAGGTGCTGGACAGCTTCGGCCTGCAAAACGGCCAACCGGTGCGCTTGCTGCCGAACTGGTTGGCGGGGACTTCGGTTTACAAATTGGCGCGTTAGCCCAGGGGTAAATCGGTGTACAAAAAAACATGTAAAAAATACAGATAGCATGCAACTCACATGAACTTACGTGCAGGCGCAGGCGGACAGGCCCTGGGCTTGAGCGAGCTGGTTTTGGGCATCTAGGTTTGGTAGAGATTGACGCAGCGGCGTGCAATACCCTCCGGCTAAACCGCCCTGGCTGGAACGTGGTGGAGGCAGACCTCACCCATTTTTCTGCTGGTCGCTACCGTGGTGTTGATCTCGTGGCTGGCGGCGTGCCTTGCCCACCTTTCTCAAAAGCTGGGAAACAGTTGGGTGCTGAAGACGAGCGCGATATGTTCCCCCAGGCTGTGCGTATCGCGTTGATGAGTCACGTCCACAAGCTGTCATGCTCGAAAACGTACGGGGATTGATGGATTTGCAGTTTGATGGTTATCGCCAAGCGCTGGGGCAGCAGCTTTTAAAAATGGGGTACTGGTCCGACTGGCGTCTGTTCAATGCCGCCAATTTCGGAGTTAGTCAGCTTCGTCCCCGGGTTCTGTGTGTCGCCCTGCGCAAAGACATAGCGCCTTATTTCCGGTGGCCAGACCCTTTGGAGCAAGCGCCAGTATCTGTGGGTGAGTTGTTAATTGATCTGATGCAAGCCAACGGATGGGAGGGTGCTTCCTGAGTGGGCCAGGCTTGCTTCATCGATTGCACCTACTTTGGTGGGAGGCAGCAAAGCATGGCGGCCCCGGATTGGGACCCACCCGTTCCCGCGCTGCTTGGGCTGCATTGGGCGTCGATGGTCGGGGATTAGCCGATGATGCACCGGCCCCCGACTTTGCCGGGAGTCCACGCCTGACTGTTCGCATGTGCGCCCGCATCCAGGGCTTTCCAGATTCCTGGATATTTGCCGGAAAAAAACTGCCTCATACCGGCAAGTCGGCAATGCATTTCCACCACCCGTGGCGCATGCGGTGGGCCGCGCGATCGCCTCGGCTATTCAAGAGGCGGCACAACAGCGAATGCAAAAACTAGTGGCCTAGTCATAAGCATGGCTTCGAAGACATCAAAAAGCAGTAAAGGCTCACGTGCGAAAATTGCGGGCCCACTTTCTGACGAACCTAGGCCGGGTCATGGAAGGCCCTGAGTTGCGGGCCGTCGCTGGCGGCATCAGCGAATGGGCGCGCCGGGTGCGTGAGTTACGTAACGAAGAAGGTTTTCAAATCCTCACCCACCACGACCGCGCCGATCTCAAGCCGGGTGAATACCTTTTGGAAGTCGCCAAGCCGCAACCCGCTTTTGCTCGCGCCATCTCCAAGGAGACGCGGGCTTTCGTACTAAATAGAAACGGTTTTACCTGCCAAATGTGTGGTGCCGTAGCGGGGGAGCCGCACCCTTATGACGAAAAGCGTAAGACGCGCTTGCATATCGGTCATGTTATCGACAAGAGCCTGGGCGGAAGTGACGAGGCTTCTAACCTCAAAGCCATTTGCTCGGTTTGCAATGAGGGCGCAGCCAATGTCACCCTGCAGCGTCCCGATCTGAGCAAGCTGCTGGTACAGGTTCGCCGCGCAACGGCAGTTGACCAATTGAACTGGTTGGCGGGGACTTCGGTTTACAAGTTGGCGCGGCGGTAAGGGCTGAATCCCCTTGCTATTTGGGGGCTTGCACCAAGGACAACTCTTTGCCCTTGGGCGTCAAAAATTTTGAAAACGCTTCCCATTTGATTGTCACGCCGTCGTTGGCGCGTGCGGCATAGTTGGTGAAGCCGTCAACCAGAAAACTTTTTTCCGTCAGCATGAAACTGAATGCGTCATTCTCTTGCGCAGTAATTTCTAGGCTGATGACATCGTCCATGGTTTTTTCTTTGTCAAAATGCTTTTTGGCTATTTGCTGGGCCACAGCTTTCCACTTCGGGTTGCTGAAAACGTCGCTATTTTTACGAATCGCTTGAGCTCTTTGGAAAAGTATTTGTAGCCCGTGTAGTCCGTGGGGTGCGCGCCGCCGGAAGCAATGTCTATTTGTGTGAGCATGATGAGATCTGCGCTCAGACTGGTCAGGCTGTTTGAGGAATCGGAGGTGAAAGCACCCGTCGATTCTTTGTCGATGCCTGTCTTTCCGGCCGACGTCTTGATGACCGAATTGATCGCGTTGGCGTTGTCAGAACTGTCGTCGATCAAAACCAGATTGATTCGGTTGAATGCGATTTCCTCGTCCTTGGGATAGGCTTTGAAATCGCCCTCAAAGTAGGCGTAGGTCTTGAATCCGCCGACCAAGCTGCCGGTACTCTTGAAGCCGGCCACACGGGCTTTGTACTCTGACTCGAGGCATTGCGCGGCGTCTTCCTTGCTGGCCGGTTTGGCTTGGAAGTCGGTGAAACAGGACGCCGCTAAAAACTTGACCCACGACCGCTGCCCATTCACAAATACTTTTTGCGCATCCGCTGACAACTTGCCCTTAGCCGCCTGGTAGTTTTCAGCAAGCTCTTCGTCCAGCTTCGAGATTTTCGGATTCTCGCAAATGGCTTTTTCCATTTTGGACTGCGCCTTTTTGCAGTCAAAACTGGCTGCGTGTGTCGCGCAGGTGAAGGCGAAAAGAACGAGACCTAAGACGGGATATTTCACGCGGCACTCCAACGGTTAATAGTTGGCCGGAGTATGCGCCGAGGCAGTCCGCGCCAGCCGCAGCCGCGCGCGGCGGCCAGGTCGTCGTGGTGCGCCGCCACCAGCATCACCTGATCGGGGCGCACACCGAAGGTACTGGCCACGCCGCCGTAGGTGCGCGGGTCGGGCTTGTAGGCGCGAAAGACCTCGGCGCTCAAGATGCAGTCCAAAATCAGCCGGTGCAAATCGTCAATCAATGTCCACGGCAGTTCGCCCGCCATCACCCGGCGCATCGCCGGTTGGTAGCCCGCGCGCCACGCCAGAGCAAAGGCGTTGCCGTCCACATGCGGGTAATTGGCCGCCATTTCCCGCGCAATGCTGCCGTGCCAATCGACCACGGTTCCGAACACGTCAAAGGCCAGGACCTGGATCTCGTCTGGTGGTTGGGGGGAGGGGTCTTGCATAAAGGGCGGGTCAAGGAAAAGTGTGCTCTATCCCTAGAGCGCTCAGCCAAGTAAATAGTACAGGTAGCGCAATTTTTCGCTGCGGCTGCCTTTGTTGAAAATGAATTGTCGGTACCATGTCCGGACGATATGATCCAGCGAGTTACCAAGAAAAGAGGCTTTATGACCGCTGTTGTGCATCCCAAATCCGAACGCATCGACGTGCGCGCCAGCACGCCGGTCAAGCAATTGCTGCAGGAAGCAGCGCGGGTTGCGCACAAAAATGTCAGTGAGTTTTTGCTTGACGCGGGTATCCACGCGGCCAACCAAACCTTGGCAGAGCGCACCCGTTTTGTATTGAGCGAGGACCAGTGGCTTGCGTTTCACGCCGCCCTGGACCAACCCGTGCGGGCAAAGCCCAAGCTCAAGAAGCTGCTGTCTGAGCCGGGGCTGCTTGGTTGAGTGCGCAGGACTACGAGCCGGTTCGCAAACTGGCTGCTGCCGATGCCGTCGCAGCTTTCGATTGCGGTCAGGCCACGCTGAACCAGTTTTTGCAGCGCTTTGCGCTGGTCAACCAAAAATCCAACACCGCGCAAACCTATGTGAGTTGCCACGCCGGGTCGGTTGTTGGCTTCTACAGCTTGGCCGTTGGCAGCGTGGAGCCGCGTCAGGCTGCAGCGCGCGTGACCAAAGGTATCCCGCAGCACCCTGTGCCGGTCATGATTTTGGCCAGGCTTGCCGTGGACCTGCAGCACCAGGGTGCCGGGCTGGGTAAAGCGCTTCTGAAAGATGCCTTGCTACGAAGCGCTCAGGCTGCAGACATTGCTGGAATTCGCGCTCTGCTGGTCCATGCCAAGGACGAGGCTAGCCAAGAATTGGTATCTGAACTGGGAGTTTGATCCCAGCCCGTCGGATCCCTTGCACCTGTTCCTTTTGATGAAGGACATCAAGGCTGATGGTCGGCGGCGCATGAGCGCCAAGCAGGACAATCTCGTTCGCTCAGCCGCCTACCCTCTCACGGTTTGCGCGTAAGCTCATCCCACACCTTGAACATTGGAGATACCTATGAGCGCCCGCCTTCCCGATTCCGCTACCGCCCCCTTGCTCAATGCCGACCAAGCTTTGGCGCAGGTCAGCCACGCTTGGGATAGCGACATCGTTCAGCGCCTCAAAGACTATGTGGAGATCCCGGCCAAGTCGCCGTCGTTTGACGCCAATTGGGCAGAGGCCGGTTTGCTGGAGGCCGTGGTGCGCAACACCGCGCAGTGGATAGAGGCGCAGCGCGTGGCGGGGCTGACCTTGGAAGTGGTGCGCTTGCCCGGGCGCACGCCGGTGCTGTTTTTTGAAGTCGCCTCGACCCGCAGCGGCGCGCAGCCCTCAGACCCCACCGTGCTGATGTACGGGCATCTGGACAAGCAGCCCGAGTTCTCCGGCTGGCGCGCCGACCTCGGCCCCTGGACGCCCAAGTACGAAGACGGCCGCCTGTACGGCCGGGGCAGCGCCGACGATGGTTACGCCGCCTATGCGGCCATCGCCGCCATCCAGGCCCTGAAAACCCAGAACGTGGCGCACCCGCGCATCGTCGGGCTGATCGAGACCTGCGAGGAAAGCGGCTCTTACGATTTGATGCCCTATATCGACGTGCTGCGCACGCGCCTGGGCGATGTGGGCTTGGTGGTCTGCCTGGATTCGGGCGCGGGCAATTACGACCAGCTCTGGCTGACCAACAGCCTGCGCGGCATGGCCAGCGGGGTTTTGAAAGTCGAGGTGCTAACCGAAGGCGTGCATTCGGGCGACGCCAGCGGGCTGGTGCCTTCGAGCTTTCGCATCATGCGCCAGGTGCTGGACCGCTTGGAGGACAGCGCCAGCGGGCGCTTGCTCCCCGCCAGCTTCCATTGCGAGGTGCCGCCCGAGCGATTGGCACAGGCGCAGGCCACGGCAGCAATTCTGGGCGAGGAGTTGTACAAGCGCTTTCCCTGGGCGCATTACGACTGCGGCGGCGCCAGCCAGTTCGCCCTGCCCACCACCACCGACCCGCTGCAAGCCCTGCTCAACCGCACCTGGATCCCCACGCTCAGCGTCACCGGTGCCGACGGCCTGCCGGACTTGAAAAACGCCGGCAATGTGCTGCGCCCCTACACCGCCTTCAAGCTCTCGCTGCGCCTGCCCCCGCTGGTGGACGCGGCGCAAGCAGTGCAGCAACTCAAAACCCTGCTCGAAGACAACGCGCCCTACCAGGCCAAAGTGACTTTTGAGGTGGGCGGTGGCGCCACCGGCTGGAACGCGCCGGATACCGCGCCCTGGCTGGAACAGGCGCTCAACGCTGCCTCGCAGGCGCACTTTGGCGCGCCCTGCGGCTACATCGGGCAGGGCGGCACGATTCCGTTGATGAATATGCTGAGCCTGGGTTTTCCGCAGTGCGCAGATGATGGTGTGCGGCGTGCTCGGCCCCAAAAGCAATGCCCACGGCCCCAACGAATTCCTGCACGTGCCCTACGCCAAAAAGCTCACGGCAGCCGTGGCGCAGGTGATTGCCGCTGCGCCCTGATGGCGTAGCGCCGTTTTAAACCAGCAAGGCCAGACCCACCAGCGCCGCTGTTTCCGCGCGCAACACCCGTGCGCCCAGCGACACGGGCGCGAAGCCGCAGTCCATCGCCGCCGCTTCCTCGGCGCGGCTCAAACCACCCTCGGGGCCGGATAGCAGCGTGACGCCGCCTTGAGTCAAACGGGCTGTGTCGCGCAGCGGCGTAGCACCTTCGTGCAGTGCCAGCAGCAGGCGCTGAACGCCCGCGCCCGCGTCGGCTGTGGCCCCCGTTTTCAGCCAAGCCGCCAGACTTGCGACAGGATGCACCAGCGGCACCCGGTTACCGCCGCACTGCTCGCAGGCCGATACCGCCACGCTGTGCCAGTGCTGCTGTTTTTTTATGGCCCGCTCGCCGCTTAAGCGCAGCACACTGCGTTCGCTCATCAGCGGTTGGATGCTGGCCACGCCCAGTTCGGTGGCTTTTTCCACCAGCCAGTCCATGCGTTCGTTGGCCGGCATGCACACCGCCAGGTGCACTACGCGCGCCGCTTCGCGCTCGGTCGCGTGGTGGGTATCAACCCGCACCTGCACGCTGCTGCGGCCCATGGCGGTAACCGTGGCGCTGAACTCGCCGCCGGGGCTTTGCATGGGCCCGTCCCAGCCTGCACCGTGGTTGAACAGCGTGACCGTATCGCCCGGCTGCAGGCGCAAGACCTGCACATGGCGGGCGGCTGCGGCGGGCAAGTCCAGGGTGCTGCCGCAGACCAGCGGCAGCGGGCAATACAGGCGCGGCATCTCAGTCGCGCCGCCGCAAATCGGGCGGCGCCAGATTGATCGCCGGGGTGATGCCCTCCAGGTCTTCCACCAGTTTGAGCAGCGGCCGCAAGGCCACGTAGCGGGCGCAGGTGGCGCGGATGTAGTGGATAAAGCGCGGCGCATCAGCCAGGTATTTGGGTTTGCCGTCGCGCAGGGTCAGGCGGGCAAAAATGCCGGCCACTTTGAGGTGGCGCTGCAGGCCCATCCATTCCACGCCACGGTAAAACTGGCCGAAGTCATCGCCCACCGGCAGCCCGGCTTTGCGCGCCCGGTCCCAGTAGCGCACGGTCACGTCCAGGCAGAAGTCTTCGTCCCAGCTGATGAAGGCGTCGCGCATCAGGCTGGCGATGTCGTAGGTGATCGGCCCATAGACCGCGTCTTGAAAATCCAGCACGCCCGGGGCCTGGCCCGGCGTGTACATCAGGTTGCGCGGCATGAAGTCGCGGTGCACAAACACGCTGGGCCACGCCAGGTTCTCGGTGACGATGGCGTCGAACGCGGCCTGCAGCACCTTGTCTTGCGCGGGCGTGGGCGCTTGCCCTTTGTGGCGCGTGATGTACCAGTCGGGGAACAGTTGCAGTTCACGGCGCAGCAGCGGCTCGTCGTAGGCGGGCAGCACGCCGGGGCGTGATGCGAGTTGCCAGGCGATCAGTGCATCCACCGCCTCCTGGTAACGCACCAGCGGCGGCGGACCTTGCGGGTCCATGCTTTGCATCATGGTGTGCGCGCCCAGATCGCTGAGCAATAAAAAGCCGTTTTCCTGGTCCCAGTTCAAGACCTCGGGCACGCGCAAACCGGCCTCGCGCAGGAGCGCTGCAATGCGCACGAACGCCGCGTTGTCCTCTTTGTCGGGCGGCGCGTCCATGATGATGCGGCTGCCCGCAGCGTCGGCGCTGTCAATGCGGAAGTAGCGTCTAAAGCTGGCGTCTGCCGAGGCCATGCGCAGGCTGTGGGGCTGGAGCTGAAAGAGCGGCGTTTGCGCCTGCAGCCAGTGGGTGAAAACGTGCTCCCGGGCGGTATCTACCCAGGCGATGTCGGAAGGGGGCGTTACTGGCATGGCGGGATGATAGCCCGCACGATTTTTGGGCTGCTTTAGCGTTCGTCGCCGCTGAGTTCGCGCTGCAAATCGTCCACCACCTGCTGGCGCTGCTGGGCGCGTTTGCCCATGCGGGCGGCCACGTTTTGCACCAGCAGGTGCAGCATGCTGGCCGCAGCCATGGCGGAGAAGGCCTGGTCGGTGCTGCTGCTGTAGCAGGGCAGCACCACTTTGGCAAAGCGCTGGGCCCAGGCGGCGTTGCGCACATCGACCACGGCCACGGTTTCCACCAGCGTGGCCGAGGCGTGCGCCAGCAAGCGCTCGATATCGGGGTGCCGGGTTTGTGTCAGCACCAGCAGCAGCGTGTCGCGCGGCCCGGCCATGGCCAGGTCTTCAGCCCAGACCCCGCTTTGGCTGCCCATGCAATAGACCTCGGGGCGGATGCGCGCCAGTTGCGGGCGCACAAAGCGCACCAGCCCGTCGTCCAGCCCCAGACCCAGCAACCAGACCTTGGGCGCTTTGGCCACTTGGCTGGCCGCTGCCAGCAAGGTGTCGCTGCGCAGGGACTCGAAGGTGCGCGCCAGGCTGTCGGCCTCGGTTTGCAGGTGGGCGGTGATCGAATGCTTGCGCACTGGCGCGCTGGCCGTTGCCGGTTGGGACTGGAAGGGCGGTGCCAGGTTGCGTTCTTCGCGGGCTTGCAGGCGCACTTCGTTGAAATCGGCGTAGCCCAGGCTGCGGAACAGGCGCGCCGCCGTGGCCTTGGAGACCTCGGCCATGGCCGCCAGCTCGGTGGCGGAAAAGGTCAGCATGTCGTCGGCGCGGTCCAGCAGCAAGGCGGCCAGCTTGCGCTCGCTGGGGGAGAGCTTGTCAAAGCGCTCCTGGATGGCCAGCGTCAGGCGGGTGGTCATGGTTGTGTGCTGCCGGAGGGTTGCGGCGCAGATAAGCGGAATGCAGAGCGCATGCGGCATTATGAAACAAGAATTTCATGCTACGATGAAATGCTGAAACAGTGGTTTCAACTCAGCCGACCGCCCATCCCCGCCAGCCGCGAAGGAAGTCCGATTGCCCAACGCCAGTTTTGCCCGTGAGCCGATGTGGGACAGCCTGCGCGCGGTGGCTGTGCCCGATTCGCGCTTTCACACCCGGTTCTCGGAGTTCATCCCCGACTTTGAGGGCAGTGCGCAGGCTACCGACCGTTTGCTCGCGCTGCCTGCGCTGGCGCGGGCGCGCCATGTTTTTGTGACCCCCGACAACAGCCTGACCGAGCTGCGCCGGCGCTTGCTGTGTGCGGGCGTGAGCCTGGTGGTGTCGAGCTACAACATGGCCAGCGGCTTTTATCTGCTGCGCCCGGGCGCGGTGCCCGCCGGACACGAGTTGTACGGGGCCTGGCCCGACGGTCTGGCGCATTTCGGCGAACCCCTGGGTTTGCAGGCGCTGGCGGACCTGGGGCGCTTTGATTTGGTGGCCACCGGCGCGTCCGCCGTGGCGACATCGGGCGTGCGCTTTGGGCGCGGCCATGGCTTTCTGGATCTGGAGTGGCGCATCTTCAGCGACATGGGCCTGGTGGACAACCACACCCCGCTGGTGACCGCCGTGCACGACATCCAGGTGCTGGACAAAAAACTCTATCCCAGCCCTGACGATGTGCTGGTCGACTGGATTTGCACCCCCACCCGCACCTTGCAAATCCAGCGTGAGGCCCCGCGCCCGCGCGGCGTGCAATGGAAAGACATCTCCCCCGAGCAAATCAAGGCCATTCCCGCGCTGGCTGAGCTGCGCCGCACCATCGGGCTGGCCTGAGCCCCGTTCCCTCCCTGTTCCACAACCACCGCAAAAGGACTTCACCATGAAAGCTAACCGCAGACATTTTCTCGCCACCTCCGCCGCTTTGGCGGCCGCCTCGCCGCTGGCGGGCTGGAGCCAAAACATGGCCAAGCTGACCCTGCAAGCCGCCTGGGTCAACGACGCCGAGTTCATGGGCTACTTCATCGCCATGGACAAAGGTTTTTACAAAGCCGAAGGGCTGGAGCTGACCTACCTGTCCGGCGGCCCGGACGTGATTCCTGAGGCTTCGCTGCTATCCAAAAAAGCCGACGTCTGCCTGACCACCGTAGAGACCGCCATCAAAGCCATCACCGACCAGAAAGCCCCCTTGGTCATCATCGGCGCGCAGTACCAGAAGAACCCGGTTGGCATCGTCAGCTTGGCTTCCAAGCCGCTCAAGACCCCAGCCGATCTGGTGGGCAAAACCATTGCCGTGCCGCCGGTCAACCGCCTGACCGTGGAGGCCATGCTCAAGCTCAACGGCATCGACAAATCCAAGGTCAAGATCGTGCCCTACGCCTACGACCCGACCCCGCTGATCAAGGGCGAAATCGACGGCTCGTTGGACTTCACGACCAACGTGCCTTTCACCATCAAGAGCATGGGCAAAGACGCCGTGAGCTTCTTGCTGGCCGACTTCAAGCTGCCGCTGTTCAACGATGTGGTGGTGGTCACCCAGGAGACGCTCAAGACCCGGCGCAAAGACCTTGTCGCCTTTATGCGCGCCAGCCGCAAGGGCTGGGACGAGAACTTCAAAGACACGGCCGCTTACCCGCCCCAGTTCAAAGACACCTGGTTCAAGGGCACCGGCCGCACCGTGGAAAACGAGCTGTACTTCAACCAGGCGCAAAAGGCGCTGATGACCCATCCGCAGGGTGTGTTCGCGATGAGCGACGACGCCATCGGCCGCTGCATTGCCGCGCTCAACGCCGTCAACGTGAAGGCGACCAAGTCTCACTTTGACACCAGCCTGCTCAAAGAAATCTGAGATGGACAACCGCGAACTGCGCATAGACCAGGTTCGGCGCACGTTCGCGGTGGCGGGTGCGCCGCCGCTGGTGGCACTCGATGGCGTGTCATTGCACTGCCCCAGCGGTTCGTTTACCGCGCTGATCGGCCCATCGGGTTGCGGCAAGTCCACTTTGCTGCGCCTGATTGCCGGGCTGGAGCAGCCCGACGCGGGCAGCTTGCGCATCGGCGACGAGCCCCCGTTGGCCTTGCAGCGCCAGGGCAAGCTCGGTATTGCGTTCCAGGACGCGGCGCTGCTGCCTTGGCGCAGTGTGTTGGAGAACGTGCGTTTGCCCCTGGATGTGAGCGGCAGCGCCAGCGCCGCTGATCTGCAACGCATCCGTAAGTTGGTGGAGCTGGTGGGTCTGGCGGGTTTTGAGCAGGCCTTGCCCTCGCAGCTATCGGGTGGCATGCGCCAGCGCGTGGCGATTGCCCGTGCCCTGGTGACGCAGCCCGAGGTCTTGCTGCTCGATGAGCCCTTTGGCGCTTTGGACCAGATCCTGCGCCGCAGCATGAACCTGGAGCTGCAACGCATCTGGCTGGAGCGGCCCACCACCACGGTGCTGGTCACGCACGGCATTGATGAAGCGCTGTTTCTGAGCGACCGGGTGGCGGTGATGCAAAGCCAGCCCGGGCGCATTACCGAGGTGATCGATGTGCCCTTCGCGCGCCCGCGCCACATCGGGTTGTTCAACACCCCCGAGTTCCGCCAGTTGGAGGCGCAGGTGTCGGCGCTTTTGTACCGCAGCGAGGCGGCCTGAGCCATGTCGGGCTTGACGGTCCTGGCGCGCAAGCACAGCACGCTGCTGGGCTTTGTGCTGTTGGCGCTGCTGTGGGAAGTGGCGGGCCAACGCCAGTGGGTAGGTGACGGCGCGCTGCCCGCGCCCAGCGCGGTGCTGCAGGCCTGGTACCGCGACCGCGCCGATTACCCCGCGCATATTTGGGGCACGCTCAAAACCGCGCTGGCGGGTTTTGTCATTGGCAACGTCTGTGCCATTGGGCTGGGCGTGTTGTTCGCCTGGTTTCGGCCGTTTGAGCGGCTGATGGCCGGTGTCAACGTGACGCTGTTTGCGATGCCGGCGATTGCGCTGGTTCCTATCTTGGTGATTGCCTTGCCGGGCGACAGCCCGCGCGTGGTCTTGTCCGGCTTTGTCGGTGTATTACCCGACCATGGTGGCCACGGTGCTGGGCTTGACGCAGGTGGATGCGCGGCTGGCCGATCTGGTGCGGGTGTACGGCGGCAGTTCCTGGAGCGTGATGCGCTGGGTGCGCTTGCGCAGCAGCCTGCCCACGGTGCTGGCGGGCTTGCGTGTGGCCGCACCGGCAGCCGTTCTGGGCTCGCTGTTGGCGGAGTTCGGCAGCGGCGGCAGCGCGGGCTTGGGCACCTATTTGATCGGCTCTTTGGGCCGCGCCGACCCGGCGCGCCTGTGGGGCATTGGCCTGGCCGCTACGGCCATCAGCGGCCTGGCGTATGCGCTGGCCGGTCTGCTGGCGCGCCGCTTCGCCGGCAACACAGTCAGCGCCAGCCTCACGCCCGGGCGTCAAGCCGGCCCGCTTGCAGAGTCTGCGCTGTACCGCTGGCTTTTACTTGCTGGCGCGCTGGCTATGCCTTTTGTGTTGTGGTTGGCGGTGATCGGACTTTTTGAATCGCTGGGCGTATCCGAGATCGTCCTGCGCGGCCCGCAGGGCGTGTTTGAGCATGTGTTCACCAGCGAGGCGGCGGCCGACAACCGCGACAGCTTGTGGCTGGCCCTGGGCGAAACCCTGCCCATCACGCTGCTGGGTATGTTCGCCGGCCTGGCCGTGGCGCTGGCGTTTGCGGTGGCTACCACGGTGTGGCGCAGCCTGGGGCGTACGCTGCTGCCGCTGGCGCTGGTCAGCCAGTCCATGCCGCTGGTGGCGCTCACGCCGCTGGTGGTGCTGGTGTTCGGGCGCGGCGAGTCTGAGCATTTTGGTGGTCACGGTATCCGTCACGTTTTTCCCGGCCTTTGTCACCATCGCCCAGGGCCTGGCGCTGGTACCCGCCAGCGCCACTGACCTGGTGCGGGTCTACGGTGCGCGGCGCTGGCGGCAGTTGCAGCTGGTGGCCTTGCCGTGGTCTTTGCCCTATTTGTGTGCCGCCGCCCGGCTGGCTGCGCCCCGCGCATTTCTGGGCGTGATGATTGCCGAATGGCTGGCCACAGGCACCGGCATCGGCAACCTGCTCAACGTCTCGCGCGGCGTGCTGGACTTCGGAATGATCTGGACCGTGGCGGTGGTGGCGATCGCCATTGCCGTTCTCCTCAACGGCGTGGTGGTGGCGCTGGAGCGCTATGTGCTGCACCGCTACGCGCTGGCCGGCGTTTGACACAAACCACCATTTTTTAGAAAGACTGCTATGCCCATCAGCCCCAGCCATACCGCCGACAGCGCTCACAGCGACCACAGTGAAGAGGGCCACGCCGGACACAAGGTCAGCGTGCGCGACCGCGTGTTTACGCAGTTGCGCGAGGTGGCGCTGCCCGACAGCCGCTTCCACTACGACTTTGGCGAATTCATCGCCGACTTTCAGGGCAGCAGCGCGGCCACCGACCGGCTGATGGCGCACCGCTTTTACCAACAGGCGCGCTGCATCTTCATCACCCCCGACAACTGCCTGGAAGAGCTGCGCTACCGCACCTTGTGCGATGGCAAGCTGATTTTGATGACCACCTATTCCATCAAGCGGGGCTTCTGGCTGCTGGACCCGGCCACGATTGCCAAAGACCGCTACTGGCACGCCGCCACGCTGGACGGCATGGAGCGCCACGGCCGGCCCGTGAGCCTGGCCGACATCCGCGCCCACTTGCCCGCGCTGGACTACATGATCACCGGCACCGGTGCCATCAACGAAGAGGGCGTGCGCTTTGGCAAAGGCCATGGCTTTTTTGACGCCGAATGGGGCATGCTCTACCGCATTGGCACCATCTCGTCGGCCACGCCCTACCGCCGCGCTGGTGCATGATTGCCAGTTGCTGACCGAGACCCTGCACCCGGAAATTTTTGATACCGTGGCCGACGCCATCTTCACACCCACCCGCACCATCGAAGTGTCCAACCCGCACAAGCCGCGCTGCGGCATCGTCTGGGATTTGCTGGACCCGCACATGCTGGCCACCATCCCGCCCCTGCAAGAGCTGCAGGCCATGGAATCCGCCTTGCCCGCACTGGCATGAGGCAGCCCGCACCGGTGCGTATCCATGCGGTGGATTACCGCGCTGCGCAGGACGCGGCCGATGTGCGCGCCATGCTCGATCTGTATGCCCGTGACCCCATGGGTGGGGGCGAGGCACTGGACGTAGATGTACTGGGCCGTCTGTGCGGCGATCTCGCAGCCCGCGCAGACGCCTTCAGCTTTCTTGCGTATGTGGATACGCCGCACTTGCAGGCCGTCGGCTTGATCAACTGCTTCGAGGGTTATTCCACCTTCAAGGCCCGGCCCCTGCTCAATATCCACGACATCGTGGTGCATCCCGATTACCGTGGGGCCGGAGTCGGCCAGGCTTTGCTGGGCGCGGCGCACGATTTAGCGCGCGCGCGCGGCTGTTGCAAGCTCACGCTGGAAGTGCTCAGCGGTAATGCGGTCGCCATGCGCAGTTACGCGCGCTTTGGGTTTGCCAATTACCAGCTGGACCCGGCGGCAGGGCAGGCGGTGTTGATGCAAAAGTGGCTTTGAAGAAAACGCCTGCGCTCTGATGTAGATCAAAGCGCAGGCGCTGATCGGCTTTCAACCTTGGGTAGCTGATTAGTTGGCCACTAGTTCCTTGGCCGCAATCCGGAATTGATTCGCTTGAAAGGGCTTTTGAATCACGCGGCCTTTATCGAACATCCGCTGCTCGAAAGCCATGTCTTCTTCGGTCACAGAGCCGGCCGTGATGAACAAGAAACGGTCTTCGTATGCACCGCGGCGGCACATCTCGGCAAAAAACACCTTGCCGCTCATGTGCGGCATCATCAGGTCGCTCACCACCAGGTCAAATTGCTGGCCTGCGTCAATGTGCCGTAGCGCATCGCGGGCATCGGAACAGCTAGTGACGTCGAAATCCTGTTGAAAAATTTTGGAGACCAGCGCCAGAATCAGCGCGTTGTCATCGACCACCAGAAGCTTGGGTTTGCGTTGGGGCACCAGGAGCGGTGTAGGCGGCGGAACCGCTGTTTTTTCGGTCGAAATGGCTTCCTTCAATGCAGGTATCTGGATGTGGACTGTTGTCCCCACCCCGACTTCCGATTCGATGTCGATGGCGCCACCCACCTCGGTCAGTATCCGGCGCGAAATGGCCAGCCCCAAGCCCGTGCCGCCCTGGCGCCGGCTCTTGGTATAGAACGGCGTCCAGATGCGTTCCAGGTCTTCGCGCGCAATGCCTGCACCGTTGTCTTTGATGTCGATGTGGACGCAATCCCCCGCCTCCTGCGTGGTGAGTTCAATGTGGTTTTTGCTCAGGTCGTTGTCGCTAAAGGCCCGCGCGGAATTGCTCAAAATATTCAGAACCACCTGTGACATACGGGCCGAGGAAAGTGGAACCCGCGCGCTGCTGTTGAGCTCCAGTTTCAGGGTGGCGCGGTGTTTGAGGTCGGCCATCACCATGCGCGATGCGATGCGAATCACCTCGCAGGGGTCGCTGGCTTGCTCATGCTCACCCCGGCTGCTGATGGCTTTCAGGTCCGACACGATCTCCCGCACATAGCCCGCACCGGTCAGCGCCGCGTCAATGAGTTCATGGGCTTCGCGGTTCTGGGTCCATTGCGCCTGTGTGAGGCCCTTGAGCATCTCCAGATTTCCCAGCACATAGGTCAATGGATTGTTGATTTCATGCGCCACGCCCGCCGCCAGCGTGCCAATCGATGACAGGTGCGAGGACAGCTGGATTTGTGCGTCGCGCTCCCGGATGTCCTTGTCCGCCTGCACGCGGTCTGAGATATCGCGGAAGACGCCCAGGATGCGGGTCTTGCCTTCAATCTCCAGCAGGCTGGAGCTGATTTCGGCAGGAACCACTTCGCCATTCATGCGCAGAATCGGAACCTGGATCGTGGCGCGCTTGTTTTTCATCAGCGCTGCAATATGGTCGGTAAAGGCCTGCCGGGCCTCTTCGCTGAGAGCAGGCGGATGCAGCTCTGTTTGGTGCGAGCCCACGAGCTGGGAGATCGACTTGCCCCACAAGCGCTCGGAGGGCTGGTTGGCTTCGAGGATGAGCCCGGTTTCGATATCGGCAAGAACCGCGGCGTCGTTCATGTGGTGAAACAGCAGGTCAAAACGCTTTTGCGTGTTTTCCAGCTTTTGCTTCGACCCGCTGCATCAGGGTGCGGTCGCTCAAGCTGCCAACCAGAAGAACCGGGGTGTCGTCCTGGTTGCGCAAGGCCATGCCGTTGGCCACGTACGTGCCGTAGGTGCCATCGGCGCGCTGCATCCGCATCTCAATATCGCGGTAGGGCGCATGGTGTAAAAAATGGTTATCGGTGGCCTGCTTGACGCGGTCCTTGTCCAAGGGGTGTATCAGCGCGCTGAATGCGCACATGGTCTTGGGTGCGCCGTGCGGTTCCAGGCCCATCAGTTCAGCGGTTCGCGTGGACCATTCAATGGCATCGCGCTTGATGTCCCAAATCCAATAGCCGTCGGCGGAATGGTCCATGAAAATTTTCAAGGCCCGGTTTTCAGAGCGCAGTTTGTGGTCTCTGAAGGCCATGCGCAGCAGGTGCTCGGCGCTGGGCCACTCGGCGCAAACCATGCCGTCGCAACAACTGCCAACCGGCATGTTTTTGATGGTCTCGTGCGAGTCCACCACCAGCAGGGTGCTGAGGTGGGCACCGCCTGCCCGGTAGCCTTCAACCAGTTCTTGGTAAGGCATCAGGTTTGAGGAGCCATTGACCGGAAAGACCACGAGTCCTATTTCCGAGTCCGACTTGATGTCGAGCTTGAAGAAATCAGCCACCGCCAGCTGCCCCACCTTGGTCGAACTTCCCAAGGCCCGTTGCGCCAGTGCAAAGACGTCTGATGCGCCTTCCAGATCCAGAACCAGGCAGTCATAAGTTTCCATGGCCATCTCCAAATCGTATAACAGTTGCCAATTATGAATGCACATTCGAGCCGGGGCAGCAAAGGACAGGGCGGGGGTATCCGGCCCCGCCCGGGCCGGGATGTGGGCGCGCTACTCGGCAATCACCTGGCCGCGCACCTCGCCGCCGGGGTTGGCGGCGGTGTGCAGGTTGACGTACCACTTGCCCGCCAGCAGGTCCGCTGCTTGGGCGGCGGTCAACACAGCGCGGCCCTGCACGGGGCTTTGGCCTGCGTTGCTGATGCCCAGGGCCACGCCCGCGTTCTTGCCAGCTTCAGCCGGGCCGTGGAAATGTGCGGCCTTCACCGGCCCGCTCAGGCCGCTGTAGCGCAAGGTGTAGCTGAATGTGCTGGTGGCCTTGTCGAACTCGGCTTGCATTTGGCCCATGCCCGCGCTATTAACCGGGGGCGCCTCTGCCGCGCCCGACAGCGTGGCGCCTAAATTCAGCGTATCGGCATGGCCCGCGCCGCTTGCCATAAAGACCAGCGCACTGGCGCACACGAGAAGGGTGGATTTGACTGATTGCATGGGTGGCTCCTTGGTTGGGGGGAAATGCAATGTAGCGGGTTCATGTACGGCGATGCACCCATAGGGGTGAAATGCTGCGTCTCAACATATCGTTAAAAATAGATAAAAAATTGCGTTTGGCGCAAGCTGCGTTGGGGCCGCGCCGGGGCGGGCAAGTCAGGCGGAGTTAGGGTGATTTATGTCGCCCGCAGTCAAGCCGGTGAATTGGTGTTGCTGACCATTTACGCCAAGAGCCACATCGAGACGCTCAAGGCGAGTACTTTGAAGGAATTACGTGATGCTTTTGACCAATGATGGTGGTGTCAACACCAAAACCAAACCGCCGATGACAGACGCGCAACTCGCAGAGTGGGAGGCTGGTCGGGACCTGGAAGCTGAGTTGCTGGAGTCGGTGCGGCAGTTCAAGCGCGGTGAGGGCATCGTGGTGTATTCGCCTGTGATCGCTGCGCGAAAAAACTCGGGCCTGTCGCAATCTGCCTTCGCCCAGCTTTTGGGGGTTTCAGTACGCACCCTGCAAGGCTGGGAGCAGGGCCGCAAGCAGCCTTCGGGCGCGGCGCGAACCCTTATCACCTTGGCGCAACGCCACCCCGAAATCTTGCGTGAGCTGACGCAACCCTAGCTGCCTCTCTCCCAAGGTACCCAGGTGCCCCATCACCGATGGTGTTCCCGATCATTCAATGCCCGTCCGGTGTGCAACCCACACATTTGCCTGAACTTTGACTTGCCGCAACACAGCGTTGACTAAAGGGCGCGCACCCTCAGGGTATGGCGCGTGGCAATGGCTGCGACCTTGACCGAAGCGCAGCAAAAAACCTTTGACCAGGTGACCTTGCGGCACATGATGGGCGGTTCACGCACGCGCTGAAAATAGTTTCTGTCGCGGGGCGCACTCCGCGCGGTTGTGGCGATTTCGTACACTTCATACAGGCAGCGCCGTACCAACGGCCTGCCTGTTTGGCTGTCAGCAACCCCGTTTGAGGCGCAAGGTCTGGGGTGCAAGGCTGAACTCCAACCACCGAGGCAGACCCACCATGAAACTCACACCCGAACAACTCGAACAATTTGACCGCGACGGTTATCTTTTCTTCCCCAGCCTGTTTTCGCCTCAAGAAACCCAAAACCTGCTCGACGCAGTGCCCGCGCTCTACGAGCGGCGCGATGCCTTCAACGTGCGGGAAAAAGGGCGTGACGCGGTGCGCACCAACTTTGCTGCGCACATGGTGAGCAAAGAGTTCGGCACGCTGGCGCGGCACCCGCGCATGGTCGAGCCGGTGGAAGCGCTGCTGGGCGAGAAGCTCTACATGCACCAGTTCAAGATCAACGGCAAGATGGCTTTTGAGGGCGACGTCTGGCAGTGGCACCAGGACTACGGCACCTGGCTGAACGACGACATGATGCCCACCGAGCGCGCCATGAACGTGGCGATTTTTCTGGACGACGTGAACGAGCACAACGGCCCGCTGATGTTCATTCCCGGCAGCCACAAGCGCGGCGTGGTCGCGGCCAAGCACGACTTGTCGACCACCAGCTACCCGCTGTGGACCGTGGACAACGAACTCATCACCACTCTGGTCGAGCGCGCCGGTGGCAAAAACGGTGGCATCGTCAGCCCCAAGGGCCCGGCCGGCTCCATGATCTTGTTCCACAGCTGCCTGGTGCACGCCTCCACCAGCAACCTCTCGCCCTGGAACCGCGTGGCCGTGTACCTGAGCCTGTGCGCGGTGAGCAACCACATCCGCCGCCACATGCGCCCCGAATACATCGCGCACCGCGATTTCACCCCCATCGAATGCCTGCCCGACGACTGCCTGCTGAAAGACTATCCCGTCGATCTGCCGTGGAAAGACGGCATGCCCGGCAGCGCGCTGCAAACCTCCACCGTTCCCTTTGACGACCAGAAAGCCGCCGCATGAGTCTGTTTGTAAAACTCCAGCAGCGCCAGGCCGAGGGCCGCCCGATCCGCATCGGCCTGATCGGCGCGGGCAAATTCGGCTCCATGTACCTGGCGCAAGTCCCGCGTACGCCCGGCGTGCATTTGGTCGGTATTGCCGACCTCTCGCCCGACTGGCGCGCGCGCCAACCTGGAGCGCGTGGGCTGGGATGCGCAGCGTTTGCAGGCCGCGTCGCTGGACGCTGCGGTCAAAGACGGCAGCACGCATATCGGTGAAGACTGGCGCGCGCTGGTGACGCACCCGGCGATTGACGTCATCGTCGAATGCACCGGCCACCCGATTGCTGCGGTCGATCATTGCCTGGAAGCGTTTGCGCACGGCAAGCATGTGGTCAACGTCACGGTGGAGGCCGACGCCTTTTGCGGCCCGCTGCTGGCGCTCAAGGCGCAGCAAGCCGGCGTGATTTACTCGCTGGCCTTCGGCGACCAGCCGGCGCTGATTTGTGATTTGGTGGACTGGGCGCGCACCTGCGGCTTCCCCGTGGTGGCAGCCGGGCGCGGCCACAAATGGCTGCCGCACTTCAACCGAGTCCACGCCCGATACCGTGTGGGGCTACTACGGTCTGACGCCCGAGCAGGCCGCGCGCGGTGGGCTCAACCCCAAAATGTTCAACAGCTTTCTGGATGGCTCCAAGCCCTCGATTGAAAGCACGTGCTGTCTCCAACGCCACGGGCCTGGGCGTGCCGTCCAACGGTTTGCTCTACCCACCGGCGAGCGTGGAAGACATTCCCTTCGTCACCCGGCCTATCAGCGAGGGCGGGGTGCTGGAGCGCAAAGGCATGGTCGAGGTGATCTCTTCGCTGGAGGCCAACGGCCGCAAGATTCCGTATGACATCCGCATGGGCGTGTGGGTCACGGTCGAGGCCGAGACCGACTACATCAAAAACTGCTTTGAGGAATACAACGCGCACACCGACCCGAGCGGGCGCTACTTCACGCTGTACAAGCGTTGGCACTTGATTGGCCTGGAAGTCGGCATGTCGGTGGCCAGCGTGGCCTTGCGCGGTGAGCCCACGGGTGTCGCCACCGGCTGGAACGCCGACGTGGTGGCTACCGCCAAGCGCGATTTGCAGCCCGGCGAAATGCTGGACGGCGAGGGCGGTTACACCGTGTGGGGCAAATTGCTGCCCGCCGAAACCTCCCGCACGCTCGGCGGCTTGCCGCTGGGCTTGGCGCACGACATCAAGCTCATTCGGCCGGTGCGCCAGGGCCAGTCGCTCTGCTGGGCCGATGTCGCCATTGATACCAGCACCCGCGCCTACCAGTTGCGCCGCGAGATGGAAGCCCATTTCGCTGCGCCGCTGGCGCGTGCTGCCTGAGGCTGAGCCATGGCCGAGTACCTACCCACCAACCCGGTTTTGCGGGCTTTTTTTGATACCGGTGCCGCGTTCGGGCCGCTTGACCGGGACGCACACCCCAACCAGCGCTGCGCCGGTTTGCTGGCGCTCGACCGCCTGGGTGCGGATGAGGCCGCGCTGAAGGACTTCGCGGCGCAGCAGGACGCACGTTTGCAGCCCGCGCCAGAGGCCGCTGCCTGGCCTGCAGGCGATGCCTGGGCCGAAGGACTGGGCAAGGCCGAGGCCTGGGCACCGTACCGCAAGCTGATGGGTCAATGGTTGTTTTATGAAGACGCCGGCGACATGCTCTACCAGACGCTGCCGCCTCTGCTGCGGGGTTCTGGCGGGGCCGGTTTTGCCGGCCTGATCCGTACCGCCTACGCGGTGCAGGCGCACCACCGCCAGGAGCTGGCGGATGCGTTGGCCTATTGGGCGAGTTGCCATCTGGCACTGCCGAAAGCGGACGGGGTACGTGCGGCTGCGCGGCCCAGCGCCGATCCAGAACCGGCCCTGCGCCGCCTGCATGCGGCACCGCCGTCCCGGCGCAGCTGGGACCACGCTGTGCAAGCGGTGGCGCGTGAAGCCGCGTTTGAGCAGGCGGTGGCCATGCTGGTCCCCGATGCGCAGTTGGTACAGCGTTTGTCCGCTTTGGCTGCACAGGCTTTTGCAGCCACCGGCGCACCCTTGGCCGCGCAATTGGTGATCAGCGCCCAGGCGCTGGATGTGCTGCTGCAATTTATCGACGACGAGGCGCTACCCGCTGCCTTGCAAGACTACTGGCGCGCATTCGCGGCGGTGGTGTGTGTGGCCGGTTTGCGTGATGCGCCGCCGCCCGAGCCGCGCACTTGGCGCGTGATTCTGGCGCGGGTGCGCGACTGCCGTGACCCACGCGCGATTTGCCTGGTGGACAGTTGCCGCGCGCTGGAAAAGACCTATGGCCCGGACCCCGTCTGGCGGCAAGCCGCTACCCGGGCCTTGTGGGCCTAGCGACACGCGCGTTGCTGCCGACTGCAAGCGCATGACGGCTGATCTGGCGCTGCCCACCTTCGCCGATGTGCAGGCCGCAGCCCAGCGGCTGCAAGGCCATGCGCACCGCACGCCGGTGATGCGCTCGCGCATCCTCGATGCGGAAGTCGGCGCGCAGATTTTTCTGAAATGCGAAAACCTGCAGCGCATGGGTGCGTTCAAGTTCCGCGGTGCATTCAACGCCTTGTCGCAGTTCACAACCGCGCAGCGCAGCAGCGGCGTGGTGGCGTTTTCGTCGGGCAACCATGCGCAGGCGGTGGCGCTCTCAGCCCGCATCCTCGGCATGCCCGCCGTGATCGTGATGCCGCAGGATGCGCCCGCCACCAAGATCGAGGCCACGCGCGGCTATGGCGCGGAGGTGCTGCTCTACGACCGCTACACCGAAGACCGCGAAGCCATCGGCCAACGCCTGGCGCAAGAGCGCGGCATGACGCTGATACCGCCCTTTGACCATGCCGACGTGATTGCCGGGCAGGGTACGGCCGCGCTGGAGTTGCTGCAAGACCATGGCCCGCTGGATGCGCTGTTTGTGTGTGTGGGCGGTGGCGGTTTGATCGCCGGGTCGGCGCTCAGCGCCCACGCGCTCGCGCCGCAGTGCCGCGTGTACGGCGTGGAGCCTGAAGCGGGTAACGACGTGCAGCAGTCGATACAAAGCGGGCAACGGGTGCAGATTCCTGTGCCGGTGACGATTGCCGACGGCGCGCAAACCCAGCAGGTCGGGCGGCTGACCTTTCCCATCATCCAGCGCCATGTGCACGCCGTGGTGACCGCAAGCGACGCGCAGTTGGTGGAGGGCATGCGCTTCATGGCCGCGTATTTGAAGCTGGTGGTGGAGCCTACCGGTTGTCTGGGGCTGGCGGCGGTGCGTGCGATGGGCGCGCAACTGCAGGGCCAGCGCGTGGGCGTGATTCTCAGCGGCGGCAATATCGATATGCCGCGCTTTTGCGCTTTGTTGCAGGCAGCGCCAGCCTGACTGTTGATTTGTGTTCGGTTTGACGCCTTGCCGGGCTTAAGCGGCCCATAAGGCGCGCATGGTCTGCGTAAAACCGTCGTCATCTCGCGGCGCAGTACGCACCCGCTGCCCCGCCACATACACCGCCAGCGGGGCCGCACCCGGGCTGGAGAAAACCGTGGCGTCCAAGGCGCTCTCGGGCGGCACGCCGCACAGCGCGCCAGCCTCGCCATCGAGCACCACCCAGTCCGC
>CAXNME010000003.1:0-160747 GCA_964203415.1 Rhodoferax sp. | reverse complement strand
CACCCGCAACCCCTCAGAAATGGCCAAGCTGCTCAAAGCGCTGCTATAGGCACAAGCAGCCTGTTCTGCCGCAGGGCGGTTTTATAACGATAACAAGGAACGCCCCATGGAATTTCTGAACAACCCCGAGTTTTGGATTGGTCTGCTCAAGATCATCTGGATCAACATCATCCTCTCGGGCGACAACGCCGTCGTCATCGCCCTGGCCGCGCGCAGCCTGCCGCCCGCGCAGCAGCAAAAGGCCGTGCTTTTTGGCTCCGGCGCGGCGGTGGTCTTGCGCATTGTGCTCACCGTGGTGGCGGCGCAGCTGCTGGCCCTGCCGTATTTGCAGATCGTGGGTGGCGCGCTGCTGCTGTGGATTGGCATCCAGTTGCTGGGCGATCACCACGAGGGCGAAGGCGAAGTCAAAGAATACGGCTCGCTCATGACGGCGGTGCGCACCATTCTCATCGCCGACCTGGTGATGAGCCTGGACAACGTCATTGCCGTGGCCGCCGCCGCCAAAGGCAGCACCACGCTGCTCATCCTGGGCCTGGCTATCAGCATTCCGCTGGTGATTTTTGGCAGCACGCTGATGATCCGGCTCATGGAGCGCTTTCCCATCGTTATCACCTTTGGCGCGGGCCTGATCGGCTGGGTGGGTGGCGAGACCATGATCAGCGACAACGTGCTCCTGAGCACGGTAGAGGGCGCGCACTGGCTGCACTACGCCGGCCCGGTGCTGGGCGCTGCTGCGGTGCTGGGTGTGGGCACCCTGCTGGCGCGGCGTCACCCGCAGGCGGACCCGACGGCCCCGTAAGCGGGCCCCGGCCACTAGCCGCCCATTTCCTGAGAAAAACCGCCTGAATTTCCCCCATGCGGGGGATGTGCGGGTGCGCACGTGTGCGTACATTCCGCAACTCAAGTTGTTATTTCGCCCAGTCCGGGTTTGACAGCTTGCCAGGGAGTCAGGCGCAACCCGCGGGTGCGCGGTTCAGTTTTTCTATTTATTTTCAACAGGAGTTTTTTATGAAACGCAACACACAAAAGGGTTTTACCCTGGTCGAGCTGATGATCGTCGTGGCCATCATCGGCATCTTGGCGGCGGTGGCTTTGCCGCAGTACCAGAACTACACCATCAAAACGCAAATCGGGGCCGCTCTGGCACGAAACTAACCCAGGAAAAACCGGCATTAATCCGCAGCCGCGGCGAGTCACTGCATCCGGTGCTACAGGCTCACGACGCGCTCACTCTCGCGAACCTTTCCAGCTCTTCATCGCGTTGCAGCGCAACCGAAGTGGAATTCAAAGCATCGGGCTCGAGCATTATTACGTGCACGATGAAAGGCTCAACGGGCGTAGAATGGCGAAAAATTGCAGCTACAACGTTCTGCAGACACAGCGACAGCCTCGGGTACGTGGTCGTGTCGTCGGTGATGTGGCTCTCGGCTTTGGCAGCGCAAATGCCTACCGGCTGCTCAACGAACGGAACTATCCTGGCAGATGCCCCCTAATAAGTGTCCGTTCTAAGGGCATAGGGTTTTGCAGGTGTGCATTGCAGACCTATAAACGATATGCCCAACCAAGCCGCAACAGCTTAAAGCCTTGCGGCTTTTTACGCGCCCCGCCCCGCAGGCCTCGCGCGACAAATGGCATCGGCGAACCCCGCCCCGGATAATCGAGCGTCGGTGAACTTTTCCTACTCAATCCTCTCTTCTCCGCCTGCCTGCTGGCGCAGACTTTGCCCTGGCCCTGGCCGTGGTTTTGGTCTTGCCCTGGCTCAATCCGTTTGCGCTGGGGCCGACTCCGAATGTGCAGCCGCTCTTGATCAGTTGGGCCAGCGCCGCGTTGGCTTTGGGTCTGGTGGCGGTGGGGCGGGTGAGCAGCGCGGTGCTGTGGCGGGCCGCCGTGTCGGCCTGGGTGGCGGCGGCGGTGCTCAGCGCCGGCATGGGCCTTTTGCAGTACCTGGAACTGGCGGCTGACTTCGCGCCCTGGGTGAACCAGTCGGGCCCTGGAAATATTTACGCGAATTTACGCCAGCGCAACCAGTTTGCAACGCTGTGCGCTATCGGGGTGGCGGCTGTGGCCTGGGGCTACGCTGCGCACGGCAGTGGCGGGCGTGGTCAGCGCATGCGGGGTGGCTTGGGCTTGTTGGCGGCAGCGCTGATTGGCGTGGTGTGGGGGCTGACGGGCTCGCGCACCGGTTTGCTGGAGCTGGTGTTGCTGTGGTTGCTGGCGCTGGTCTGGCGCTTGGCAGCGCCTGCGCCGGGGCGGGTTTGGCCCGTGCTGACAGCTGCGACGCTGGCGTATGGGCTGGCGGCCATTGGGATTGGTGCCGGGCTTGGGTGACGGCGGGGCGGGGCCTTTGGCGCGGGTGTGGGAGGGCAACACAACATGCGCCAGCCGCCTGACGCTGTGGGCCAATGTCTGGCAGGCGGTGATGCAAAAGCCCTGGCTGGGCTGGGGCTGGGGTGAGCTGGGCTACGCGCAGTTCATGACCCTCACAACAGGCCCGCGTTTTTGCGATTTGCTGGACAACGCGCACAACCTGCCTTTGCACCTGGCGGTGAGTTTTGGGCTGCCGCTGGCGCTGCTGCTGGTGGCGCTGGTGCTGGCGCTGGTGTGGCGCGGGCAACCGTGGCGGGCGGCGCAGCCGGGCGCGCGCCTGGCCTGGGCGGTGTTGGGCGTGGTCGGCTTGCACAGTTTGCTGGAGTACCCGCTGTGGTACGGGCCGTTTCAGATAGCGGTGCTGTTGGCGGTGTTGCAGTTGGCGGCGGGCGAGGCCTTACCAGCGCAGGCCGACCGTGCCTTGCTGCGTGGCACGCGGGCCCGCGCTGTAGGGGCTGTGGCGGCGCTGGCACTGGCCGGGTTTTGCTGGGCGGCGGCGCAAAGTTATGAGCGGGTGTCGCGCCTGTACAGCATTGAAGCGGTGCGCGCGGTGGTGTTCGACCCTTTCAATGAATTGCAGTACCACGACATTTTTCTGTTCGTGAACGAAGTGGCTTTTTCGCGCCTGTCCATGCCCGTGCAGAACGGCCGGCCGCAGGACCAGTACGCGTTGGCGCAGCAGCTTTTGCATTATTCGGCGGAGCCGCGGGTGATTGAGCGGGTGCTGGAGAGCGCGCAACTGCTGGGCCGCGCGGATGAGGTGGCGTTTTACAAGGCGCGCTACGCGCAGGCCTTTCCGGAGCGCTTCATCGAGTGGCTGGCGATGGAGCCGCTCGGGGCCCATGGTGCGAATACCCCCGTCGTCCCGAATGGCCTTGCGTCCGAACCGGCGAGCGCGGCGCAGCCTTAAACTGTGTTCCATCTTTCAACCAACCCTGTGCTGCTATGAAGAAATTTGTCGCCCTCGCGCTGCTGATCGTCACCCAACTTGCCCACGCCGATTGGCTTGTTTTGGGCGAACAGAACGGGGCGTCTTTTTATATTGACTTGCAGACGGTTACCGGAACGGGCGATACGCGCCAGGCCTGGGAGCTGCTGGATATGCCGGAGCCGGATGTGGATGGTGTGCGGTCCTTGCGCTTCAAAATGGAATACGACTGCAAGGGCGCGCGCAGCCGGGGCCTGCAGATGCTGGCTTTTGCCGACCGCATGGCTGCCGGTAAAGAGCTGAACCGTTTGGGCGAAGACCCCGAGGGCTGGGAGGACGTGGAGCCGGGCACGATTTTCGACACGCGCCTGCGCGCTGCTTGCGGCAAATGAGCGCGGCGCGCTGACGGCGCACCGGAGCCCGGCTTAGCCGGGGCGGTTGCCCTCTTCGTCGGCCTCTTTGCGGCACACAAATGCGCCGCCCTTGCTGGTGGCGTACCACAGATGGCCTTTGGGGTAGTACAGACGCGTTGCCAGGTTGAGCCAGACCACCACGTCGGTGGGGCAGCGTTTTTTGGCCTGGTCTTCGGTTTGGAATTTGCCAGCGGGTTGATAGGCCTGGGCCGCTAGGGGCACAAGCAGCAGAACAAAAAGCAGCATAAACAAAAGCCATGGGGCGGCAAAGCGGGTCAGGGTGGGCTGCATACAAGTACCTTTATGAACGGTTCCAACAAGAATACGGCTTTTGGGTAGGATGCGTCAGATGTATCTCAGGGCGCTCTTATTTTGGATGATCTGGCTGGCGGCCGGCGGTGGTAACGGCCCAGACAGCGGCACCGCCTGCGCCGCAAGCGTTTGGGCTTGTGCGCTGTCCGGACTATGGCTATTTTCGGAATTGCTACGGCAGTTACACCTGGTACGACGGCAGCACGTACGAGGGCACTTGGAAGGACAACCAGAAGACCGGCACAGCCGTTTACAAAGACGCCAACGGCGATACCTATGTAGGCGAGTGGAAAAACAACCGCCGAAGCGGCGAGGGTGTGTACACCTGGCGGGACGGCCGGGTTTGGCTGGGGCAGTGGAAAGATGGCGAGCCCCATGGCCGGTTTATCCAATACAGGCCGGACAAAACGATTGAGCGCATGGGTATTTTTCACAAGGGGCGGCTGCAAAGCGCCAGGGCGGTAGACCCCAAGGTGTTCACCCGAATTTCAGCTGAGGCACTGGCCGCGACCCGGCCTGCGCCAGCAGCGCAGACCGGCCCCGCTGCAGCCACAGCGGTCGACGTACTCCGCATCGATGACTGGACCCGGGATGAGCGCTTTCCCGCGCCCTGAGGTCCCGAAGCGCCTATGACATTTTCCCTGCGTAGCGCTTGGGCATGGGTGCTTTTGCTGCTATTGGCGCAACCCGGATTGGCGCAAACCCCAGCCGCCAAGAGCGCTATTCCGGAGGCCTACCAAAAGCCCGCGCAGCCACCGATGGCCCCCGGAACGGCCATGAGAGATTGCCCTGAGTGTCCAGACGTGGTGGTGGTGCCAGGCGGCAGTTTTTGGATGGGCTCGCCAGCAGGTGTGAATGCAGCCGGTACCGCCAAAGCCCCTTGGGGACAGGCCAATGAAATGCCCCAGCACCAGGTCGAGGTTCCTGCTTTTGCCATGGGCAAGCATGAAGTCACGCAGCAGCAGTGGAGGGCCTTGATGGGCGAAAACCCGAGCTTTCGCAAAGCCCGCAACCTGCCGGTGGAGAACGTGACCTGGCATGACGCGCAAGCCTATGTACGCAAGCTCAGCGACAAAACGCAGAAGAACTACCGCTTGCCGACCGAGGCGGAATGGGAATATGCCGCGCGCGCCGGTACCCGAACCGAATGGGGTTTTGCCCACCAAATCGCCCTGGGCGACTACGCCTGGTACCACGCGGTCAGCGAGGGCAAGACCCATCCAGTGGGCCTAAAACTGCCGAATGCCTACGGCTTGTTTGACATGCATGGCAATGTGTGGGAGTGGGTTGAAGACTGCTACCACGACAACTACGTAGGCGCACCCACGGACGGCACGGCGTGGAAGACCGGGTGCGGCGTGCATTACGGCGTGATCCGTGGCGGCTCTTTTGATCTGGCTCCGCAGTTGCTGCGCTCAGCCGTGCGGTACTGGATTTACCCGGACCGGCGCGCGTACTACATTGGTTTTAGGGTGGCGCGCGACCTGTAATCGACGCCACTGTGCGGCATTCAATTTGCCTGAACGCATGCCTAACAATTTGTGAATCGACCAGCGTAGTTTGGGCGTCGATACTCGCGCCCTCTTGCGCTTGGCAATTGCACGCATGAGTTTTCACACAATTGCCATAGTGCCTACGTAGGCTCCGCACCTTTCGGAAGCACCACCATGCGAAATATCCTTGTTCTTGCGTTTTTCATGCAATCTTTGGTCGCTCTAGCGGCCGAGGGTGACGCTTGCGCGGCGCTTTCCAATGCGAACGACAAGGCCTTCTGCACTGCGCAACGCGCCAAAGACAAAGTCTTGTGCAAGAAGATCAAAGATGACGAGGACAAGGCCTATTACTGCATCGCGTCGGTCAGCCCCAACTCCTATACCTGCGACAAAATCCGTTCAGACAGCAAGCGCTTGCAGTGCCTGGCTTTGGTTCGCAATACCCAGCGCAAGTCGGTCTGGAATTTGACCGGTTAGGTTGAGCTGAGCTCCCCCCTGTCCTGGTCCTAGGGACTCGGATACAACGTAAAGCCCAGTAGCTGCCCCTGCGGCCCGACATGGGCCAGCACCATGTCGCCAGAGCCGATGTTCTGGCCCGTGAACTGGGCGATGTTGACGTGGTGGGTGACCAAAATCAGGGCCTTGTCGCCCTTGCTTGCTAAAGCGTGGGATAAAAGCTTTTTCAACGCCGTGTTTTGCGATGGTGCGCGGCTCGGCGCATCAAAAAACGATGCCAGACTGGGCTCCACCGTGACACCGCCAAATTGGAGCAGGCTCGCGGTCTCGGTGCAGCGGCACCAGATGCTGCTCAGAACCGTGGCGCGTTGAACCCCTTGCTGGCGCAGCCAGTCCCCAGTGCGGGTGGCTTGGCGTTTGCCCTCGTCGTTCAGAAGCCGCTGGCCCTCGCAGCGGTCCAGCGAGTAGTTGGGCGGGTCGCCAACGCCGGGGGCATAGGCGTGGCGCATCAGCAGAACGTAATGGGGCGACTGCAAAGCCCGTGCAAGCTCGGTTGCAGTGGCAAAAACGGGCAAGAGCAGAAAAAGGGCGGTAAGCCAGCGGGTGAACATGGGGGGTCTCTGCAAGAAGGTCGCTGTTGTTAGAGCGCTAGGCATCGCTAGCCCCTTAACAGCCGCCGCCTTGGGTTGGCCATCAAAACCCCTGTACCACCAAGCTTGTACGATGCGAGCTTTCACCGCATGGAGCCACTATGAAAACTATCTGCTTAAGCTTGCTTGTTTCCGCACTTTTGCACCGGATGCGCTATCTACACCGTGGCAGACGCTGCGGTCTCTGTCGGGGCTACGGTGGTTAAAACCACCGTCAAGGCTACCGGGGCCGTCATCGACGCGGTGATACCGGACAGCAAGTCCGACAAAGAGTGATGCGGCGGGACGAAGTCAGCTATTCACAAAACTCCCCGACTTACCCCCGTGCTTCTCCAGCAGCTTCACATCGGTCATCGTCATACCCCGGTCAACGGCTTTGGTCATATCGTAGACCGTTAAAAGGGCGACTTGGACGGCGGTGAGCGCCTCCATTTCCACGCCGGTTGGGCCCACTGTTTCCACAGTCGCGGTGCAGGTGACACCGTCAAACCCGTGGCTGTGCGCGTGGGCTAATTCAAGGGTCAGCGCCACATGGCTGAGCGCCAGCGGGTGGCACAATGGGATGAGTTCGCTGGTTTTTTTGGCAGCCATGATGCCGGCCAGGCGCGCCACGCCGAGCACATCGCCCTTTTTGGCGCTGCCGTTTTCAATCAGCGCGCGGGTAGCAGCCAGCATCTCGATGCGGCCGCTGGCGACGGCCCGGCGCCGTGTTGCGGCTTTGTCGCCTACGTCCACCATGTGCGCTTGGCCCTGGGCGTCAAAATGGGTGAGCGGCTGCGGGTCGGCTGGGGTCATGGCTTTTTAGAACGGGTTTGGAACGACGGTATGGAGCGCTTGCATCATAGGGGAACAGGCTGGGGCAAACGCTGTCAACGCGCGCTGTGCGCCGCGCTCGCTGTGACCCTGGCGCTGGGTTCCACGCCCGTACCCGCACAAAGTTCCTCCGCCCTGCCCGGGCTCGGCGACGGCAACGCCTTGTCGCCCGCAGCCGAGCGGCGTATGGGCGACAGCATCGTGCGTTACCTGTACCGCGACCCGGATTACCTGCCCGACCTGGTGCTGATGGACTACGTGGAATCCATCTGGCAACCGCTGCTGGCGGCGGCCAGGCAGCGGGGCGAGGCGCTGCCTGCGGAAGAGGACCTGAATGCCTGGGTGATCCTGCTGTCGCGTGATCGCTCGGTGAACGCCTTTGCTTTGCCCGGCGGTTACATGGGCCTGCACCTGGGGCTGATCGCCGCCACACAGACCCGCGCCGAGCTGGCTTCTGTTTTGGCGCACGAACTCAGCCACGTGACCCAGCGCCATATCGCCCGCAACATGACCCGCCAAAACGGCATGGCACCCTGGGTTCTGGGCGCATTGGTGTTGGGCATGCTGGCTGCCAGCAAGGGCGCGGACAACGCGCAGGGGGCGAATGCAGCCATTGTGGGAAGCCAGGCGCTGGCGGTACAAAGCCAGCTCAACTATTCGCGCGATATGGAGCGCGAGGCCGACCGCATCGGTTTCGCCGTGCTGGGCGATGCGGGGTTTTCGCCCCAGGGCTTTGTGGACATGTTTGCGGTCTTGCAGCAGTCCGGCCGACTCGCCGATGGCGGCGCGTTTCCTTATTTGCGCAGCCATCCGCTGACCACTGAACGCATGGCCGATATGCAGTCCCGCATCGGGGTCGATACCCCGGTGCAGCATGCCAGCCGCCAGACGCCCGACCCGGCAGCCGACTGGGTGCCCCGTTTGATGGCGGCCCGCGCCCGGGTCTTCATGCAGCCCGACCCCCAGGTGCTGGCGGTATGGCTCGCACAGGCCAAGGATGAGGCGCTCCAAAAGCAGTCTGACGCGCAGCAGGCGGGAATTTTGTACGGCGCAACCCTGGCTGCCATGCAGCTGCGCGATGGGCCGCTGGCGATTGCTTTGTATGCCAGGCTGTACGAGCGTTGCCGCGACAACCCGGCGGCCTGGGAGCAGACCCGCTGGCTGGGCGCGGAACTGGCGCTCGCGGTGGGCGATACGGCGCGCGCCCGCTCTTTATTAGCTGCATCTGCGGCCACCCGCAAAGGGCCCGCCCGGCCGCAGGTACTGCTGAGCGCGCTGGCGCTGATTCGTGCGGCCCAGGCGGCGCAGGCCATTGGCGATCTGCGTGCTTGGCTAGTGGACCACCCGCGCGATACCGCAGCCTGGCGCTTGCTGTCCCAGGCGCATGCGGCTTTGGGCAACCAGGTGGCAGCGGTTCGCGCCGAAGGCGAAATCAGCGCGCTGGAGCAAGACGCGACCGCGGCCTTGGACCGGATGCGCGCGGCACAAGACCTGGCCCGCGCCGGGAAATGGGGCCCCAAGGGGCCGGACTATGTGGAGGCGTCCATTTTGGACACCCGCACCCGCGAGCTCGGGGTGCTAGCGCGGCAGCAGGCGCTCGAGCGCTGAGTTGATAACCAGATTGAGCGCGGTATACATCAACGAGCCCACCAGCGCGGCGCTGAAGTTGGGAACCGCAAAGTCATTGAGTAAGCGCGCGGCCAGCCAGAACACCAGCGCATTGATGACAAACAGGAACAAACCCAGCGTCAAAACAGTCACCGGAAAGGTGAGCAAAATCAAAACCGGCCGCAGCACCGTGTTCAGAAAAGCAAGCAACAACGCAGCCAGCAAAGCGACATGGAAATTGCCGATTTGTACCCCGCTGTAAACGTGCGCGATGGCCAGCAGCGCGCACGCACCCAGCAGCCATTTCAGTAAGAGACGCATAGGTCGCAGGATAGCAGCCCATCCACCAAGGGACTTGACTAGACGGGTACGCCGCCATCGTTAAGATGCCTGCCCCACCACGCCGCCTGTATGCCTGCTATCCACATCACCGACATTGAAGCCGCCATCAATTACTGGCGTGCCCGCGAACCATCGCCCGATGGTGTGCGCCTGCCGGGGCCCACCCGCGCGCTGGCCGAGGTGTATGGCCTGATGGTGTACTACCGGTTCACGGAGGTGGACGACGTCACCATGCCCGCGCCCGCCAAGACCGCGTGGTTGGACTGGTACCACAGCACGCCCGATACGCCCTGCATCGCGATTTGCTCCACCAGCCAGGGCGACGCCTGGTGCAAGGGCTGCGGACGCAGTTTTGAAGAGGTGCAGCGTTGGCAGGAATTCAGCCCCGCCCAAAAGCGCAGCACCTGGCGGCGCATTACCTTGGAAGCCAGCGCCTGGCGCTTTAACAAGTACGCAGAACGCGCCGCCGAGCGCAATCCCCCGGCTTAGCCCTGCATCTTCGCGCCGCGCTTTATTTCCAGCGCACCGGTTCCACCACCACGCTGTGGGCGTTGTCGCTCAAGGTCAATGCGCCTTCTTGCACCGTGGCCTGCAACTGCATGCTGCGTTGCGCCAGCGGTATCAAGGCCTGCGCGGCCTCGGTGGGGATGCGCCAGACCTCCAGGTTGCGGGCCCGGCTGAGTTTGTTTTCCATGCCGCGCCACCAGACCTCGGCGGCGTGGTTAAAGCAGTACAAGACCACCGCGTCCGCTTTGCCGCAGGCTTTGAGCAGGGGCTTGTCTTCGGGCTGGCCGACTTCTAACCACAAGCGGATACGGCCGGTGAAATCTTTGAGCCAGACGTCAGGCTCATCCGGGTCCGACAGTCCCGCGCCAAAGGCCAGTGTGCCGTCGCCCTGGCAGACCGACACCAACTGGTGCGCATGCATAGCCAGCGCGACCAGCCGGATCAGCATGCGTTCGTCGGTTTCACTGGGGTGGCGCGCCAGGGTCAGCGCGTGGTCGGCGTAGTAGCCGTGGTCAATGTCGGCAATCTGCAGGCTGGCTTTGAAGATGGTGGATTTGATGGCCATGGTGGCCGTTCAAACGCGCCGCGCCAGCGCTTCGGCCAGGCCGGTATAGCCCGCCGGGGTGAGGGCCAGCAGGCGCTCTTTTTCAGCGTCTGGAATGGCCAGCTCGCGGATGAAGCCTTGGATCAGTTCCTGCGTCATCACCTGGCCGCGGGTGAAGGTTTTGAGCTGTTCATAAGGCTCACGCAGGCCGTAGCGGCGCATCACCGTTTGGATGGGTTCGGCCAGCACTTCCCATGCGTTATCGAGGTCGGCCGCGATGGCCGGGCGGTTGATCTCCAGCTTTTCCAGCCCGGCGTGCAGCGATTGGTAGGCCAGTACCGCGTAACCCAGCGCCACGCCCATATTGCGCAGCACAGTGGAGTCGCTCAGGTCGCGCTGCCAGCGGCTGATGGGGAGTTTTTCGCTCAGGTGGCGCAGCACGGCGTTGGACAGGCCCAGGTTGCCTTCGGCGTTTTCAAAGTCAATCGGGTTGACCTTGTGCGGCATGGTGCTGGAGCCGACCTCGCCGGGGCGCAGCTTTTGCTTGAAGTAACCCAGCGACACATAGCCCCAGATGTCGCGCGAGAGGTCGATCAAAATCGTGTTGGTACGCGCCACCGCGTCAAATAACTCGGCCATGTAATCGTGCGGCTCGATCTGGATGCTGTAGGGCTGGAATTTCAGGCCCAGGCCCAGCGGCTCGGGCGATTCGATCACGCGCTTGGCAAAGGCTTCCCAATCAAAATCGGGCCAGGCGCTCAGGTGGGCGTTGTAGTTGCCGACCGCGCCGTTCATCTTGCCCAGCATCGCCACATTGGCAATGCGCTCAGCGGCGGCGTTCAGGCGCATCACGACGTTGGCGATTTCTTTACCCACGGTGGTGGGGCTGGCGGTCTGGCCGTGGGTGCGGCTGAGCATGGGCACATCGGCAAAGGCATGGGCCATGTTGCGCAAGCGCAGGAGCACGCGGTCCAGTTCAGGCAAGACCACCATGTCGCGCGCGGTGCGCAATTGCAAGGCGTGGCTGGTGTTGTTGATGTCTTCGCTGGTGCAAGCGAAATGCACGAATTCGGCGCTACGCAACAATTCGGGGCGCGCTTCGAACTTGGATTTGAGCCAGTACTCCACGGCTTTGACATCGTGGTTGGTGGTTTTTTCGATGTCTTTGATCGCCTGTCCGTCGGCGCGCGAGAAGTTGCGCACCAAACCCAGCAAATAGGTTCGCGCACCCGCCGACAAAGGCGTGAATTCTTCAAAACCGGCGTCGCTCAGCGCGATAAACCAGGCGACTTCGACCTGCACCCGCCGGTGCATATAGCCCAGCTCGCTCATCATGGGGCGTAGCGCGTTCAGCTTGGTGGCGTAGCGCCCGTCCAATGGGGACAGAGCATCCAAAACAAAAAATGTCATGAATAGATTGTAGGCGCGGGGCTATGCGCCGGGACCAGGGCTTTTTGGGTGGACAATGGCCTGGGCACATTTTTGCCGTCCCTAAAATGCCCGTGGGAATTTTTCTGAGTACTGCTACATGAAATTAATCGGTTCGTTGACCAGCCCCTACGTGCGCAAAGTGCGCATCGTGATGGCTGAAAAAAAGTTGGATTACGAGTTTGTCAGTGAAGATGTCTGGAGCGCGACCACCACCATCGGCCAATCCAACCCGCTGGGCAAGGTGCCTTGCCTGGTGATGGAAGGCGCAGAGGCCTTGTTTGATTCACGCGTCATTGTTGAATACCTGGACGCACTGTCGCCCGTGGGCAAGTTGATACCCAGCGTAGGGCGCGAGCGGGCCGGCGTGAAAACCTGGGAGGCACTTGCCGATGGTGTACTCGACGCAGCCATCTTGGCCCGCTTGGAGGCCACCTGGACTGGACGCAGCGCAGAGCAGCGCAGCAGCGCCTGGATAGACCGGCAGCTGAGCAAAGTGCATGCCTCGGTGCAGGCCATGTCCGCAGGCTTGGGCGAACAGGCTTTTTGTTCCGGCGTGCATTTGTCGCTGTCCGACATCAGCGTAGGCGTCGCCTTGGGATACCTGGATTTCCGCTTCCCCGAGATCGACTGGCGCGGGCCGCATCCGAATTTGCACAAGCTGTTCGACAAATTGACGCAGCGCCCCAGCTTCGCCGACACGCTGCCGCCCTGAGGGCCACTTAACGAAGCCTGATCAGCTGTTGGCGCGGCGTTTAAGCCAACGCATCAGGCTGCCCACCAGGGGCAGTTTTTCGTACAACTCCTCGGCCGCGTCCCAGTAATCGCGGTGGACCTGAACCCGGCCTTCGGCGTCAAAAACCAGGTGGCTTGCCCCGGCGATTTTTTGCTCTATGCCGCGCCGGTAGTTGCCCAGGTAAAAATAAAAATCCCAGGTGATGAAGCAATCATCGCCTTGCGTGACCTGGCGGGTGATCACAAAGCGCGGCTGTTGCAGCGCCACGAACATGTGCTCAAAAACGCCCCGGATCGCATCCAAGCCCTGCACATCATTGAATGGATCTTTGAACTGCGCATCCGCTGCATAAATGTCCGCCAACCCGGCTAAGGACTGCGGTGTGAGCGTCTCAAAAAAAGTAATGACCCGCGCCACATGCGCAGGCACTGGATGGGCAGACGGTGTCATTGCGTGATCCTTTTGACCAGCGCGAAGTACCAACGGTCCGGCAGGATGCGCAGCAGCTGCATGAAACGGGTGAAGCGCTTGGGGAAATGGATTTCAAAATCGCCCGCAGCCCAGCCCGCCAGCATGTGTTGCGCCGCTTGCGCTGCGCTAATCAGTGCGGGCATGCTGAAATCGTTCACAGCGGTGGCGGGGGTTTCTACAAACCCGGGGCTGATCACCGAAACACCCAGCCCCTGTGGGTGCAAATCCAGATACAGCCCTTCGGCCAAATGCGTCAGCGCCGCCTTGGTGGGGCCGTAGACCAGCCCGTTGGTCAGCCCCCGGTAGCCTGCCACGCTGCTGACCAAGCTGATGTGGCCGTGCCCTTGGGCCAGCATCGCGGGCAACACGCTTGCCAGCACCCGCAGCGCGCCGTTGTAGTTCACATCCATGTGGCGCAAGGCATCGGCAGCGTCCAGCGCAAAGGCGCGTGTGGGGGTGTAGATGCCGCTGCAATACACCACGCAATCCAGGGGTCCGAGTGCCAGCACCTGCGCCGCAGCCTGCTGAACCCCTGCTGCGTCGGTGACATCCAGGGGAATGGCTACGCTGCCTGTGTGCGCCTGGGTGAACCCGCTCAGGGCATCCGCGCGCCGTGCCGAAACCACCACCCGCGCCCCGGCCGCATGCAAGGCAGCGGCAGTGGCCTCGCCGATGCCGCTGCTGGCCCCGATCAGCCACACGGTTTTACCGTGCCAGTCCGCAACCGGCGGGTTCAGCGGTGTGAAAAACAAGCCCATGTGCGCAGGCCCTTAGCGTTTGGTAAACGCCAGCGTGACTTCGCCCAGGTAAATACCGAACTTGCGCATTTGCGCCTTGTTGAGCATGACCTTGTCGTTCATCAGGTACATCCAATCATCAAACTGCACCTCATAGACCGAGCCGTCTACCGGCAGTGCCAGTGTGTAGCGCCAGTTCAGCGCATTGCCGGCGGCCTGCCCCTGCGCGCCACCGATCACGTCATCCGCGCTGCCCTCGTAACGGCCGTTCGGCAGGGCCTTGAGCCGCCAGATGCGCCGCTGTTTGGTGCCGTCCGAGTAGGTGAAGTCTTCATCGAGAACGCCCTTATCGCCCTCCCAGCTGCATTGCATCACCACGGTGAAGCGCTTGACGACCTTGCCGGAGCGGTCGGTAAAGATGCCGTACCCGTCCACCACGCCGTTGAAATACTGGCGCAAATCCAGCGCCGGTTGCTGGCCCGCGTAGTCTTCAATCTGGTGGGAGGCGCAGCCGCCCAGCGCCAAGGCACCGGCTGCTACAGAGCCTAAAAGCAAACGTCGTTTCATAAGATCTTTCGGAAGTGGAAGAAATACAAAAGTGCTGCGGCGGCCAGTTTGAGCGCGCACGGCAGCAAACAGTAAGCCCAGGTCAGCGCGCGCAGCGCCTGCGGGTCTTGTGCACCGGGCGCGTAACCCCAGGCGGCCAGCGCGGGCAAGGCCAGCCCGGCGGCCAGGGCCAAGTTCAGTTTGGTGGCGCAGCTCCACCAACCGAAATAACTGCCCTCTTGCGTGGCACCGTTACGCCCCGCCTGTTGCGTGATACCCGCCAGCAGCGCCCCTGGCAGCGCCAGATCTGCGCCCAGCGCCAAGCCGCTGCCCGCGCACACGGCCGCGTAGCCCCAGGCGTCGCCCGGCCCCAGCGCCGCAGCACACAAAAAAACCGCACAGGCCAGCAGCATGCCAGCCAGCCAGCTGGGCACCAAGCCCCAGCGCGCCACCAACCACAGCCAGCCGCCCATACCGAGCGCGCCGCAAACAAAGTAGGCCGCCAAAAAAGCCGCCTGCATTTCGCTGGCCGCTTGTAACAGGTCTTGCACAAAGAAAAGCATCAGCGTGGCGGGAAGCGCGCTGGCAATGCCGTTGAGCATGAACACCGCAAACAACGCGCGAAATGCCGGGTTGGTAAACGGCAGTAGCAGTGCGCCCTGGGGTGCTGCGGGCGCGGCAGGCGCGGAATCTTCAAGGCCCGCAGAACCCGGCCGTGGGCCGCTGCGCCAGCCCCACCAGGCCAGCGCCAGCGCCAACCACAGCAGGGCCACGCTCCACTGCATATCCCACAGCGTGCCCGCCACCGATGCCACCAGCACGCCAGCCAAACCCAGGCCCTCGCGCCAAGCGACGATGCGTGTGCGTTGTAGCGCGTCACCGCCGAGCAGCGCGCCCCAGGATTGGTGGCCAATGGTGAGTGCGCTAAACGCCAGATAGGTCAGGACCAGACTCGCAGCCAGGTTCAGCAGCAGCGCGTCGCCCTGGGTCCACAGCGGAAACCACAAGCCTGCAAATCCCACCCCTAAGACAACGGCTGCGGCCGCACCCCAGGCCAGCGTGCGGCCGGCCGAGCCGGCCAGCAGGGTATTCACCCCGCGCCCCAGAAGCGGATCGACGAGCGCGTCGAGCAAACGTGCGCCCAACAGCATGCCGCCCAGGGTTGCCAAAGGCAGTCCGAACTGCACGGCGTAGTAATTCGGTAGCAACACGTACAGGGGAAGCGCCACAAAAGCCAGCGCAAAGCCCATCAGCCCATAGCGCAGGGTAGCGGCGCTGCTAAGCCCTGCCGTTCCCGACTGCGTCTCGGGCTTGGGCAGGGCGGCATCCATCAGTCACTGGCTCCGGCAAGCAACTCGGCGCGCATCTTGGGTTCGCTGGTATTGGGGCTGAGCCAGATGCCGAAAAAGTAACGGCTGAATTCCGGGTCGTCGATGCTGGCGTGCGCCAGGCCGTTGATGAAAAAACGGATGCCCACGCCGGGCTTGTGAAAGGCGGTAATGCGGTCGCCTGATTTCACGTCCGGAAAAGTTTTACGCATGGTCTCCAGCCAGGACTTTTCCTTTTCCGGACTGATGCTGCCCACGCGGCGCATTTCCTTGATAGAGCGGTCCGCAATCGCCGAGCCGTCAAAGCTGCGCAGGTACAAAAGCTCTAAAGCAAAAGCACTGGCCGTGTAATCGTTGCGCTTGAGCGTCGCGGCGAGCAACTTGGCCTCGTACAAATTCATACCAAAAAAACGCATACGCGATGTGCCCAGCGTGCGGGCCTCGGGTAATTCGGCCTTCACCTCGGCCGTGAGGGCGGGCTGCACGGTTTCGGCAAGGGCCGGTGGGCCGGTCAGAAACTGTGGCGCACAGCGCCAAAGAGATCCAAAAGCGATAAGGGATCATGCAGGCTTTCTCAAGGTGACTTGCAGGACATCGAGGTTGTCTTCTGCAAATCCGGCTTCGCAATAAGCCAGGTAAAACTCCCAAATATGCATAAACCGCTGGTCAAAACCGCCAGCCAAAACATCGGCGCGGCGCTCCAAAAACGCAGTGCGCCAGCGCTTGAGCGTCTCGGCGTAATCATGGCCGAATGCCAGCTCGTTCACCACTTCCAAGCCTGCGGCCTGCGCCTGCGCCCGTAGCGCGGACGGGCTGGGCAGGCAGCCGCCGGGGAAAATGTACTGCTGGATGAAATCGGTGTTGCGCAGGTAGCGCTCGAACAAGCCGTCGGCGATCACGATACTTTGTATGCAGGCGCGGCCACCGGGCTTGAGCAGCCGGGCCACTGTTTGGAAATACGTGGGCCAATATTCCTGGCCCACGGCCTCCAACATTTCAATCGAACAGATGGCGTCAAATGGCGCATCGTCGATGTCGCGGTAGTCTTGTAGTCGCAGATCAACCTGTTCTGCCACGCCCAATCGCTGCATGCGTTGGTTTGCAAAGTCCAACTGCTCGGTGCTCAGCGTCACGCCGCTCAGATGCGCGCCGAAATCGCGCGCGGCCATTTCAGCCAATGCCCCCCAGCCGCAGCCAATTTCCAGAATGCGTTGCCCGGAACCGGCCTCCACTTCGGTGAGCGCGCGGCGCACTTTGGCGTTTTGCGCATCGGTGGTGCTGCGCGCCAGATCGCCGCCGAACAGGGCGCTGGAGTAGTTCATCGACTCGTCCAGCCACAGGGTGTAGAAGCTGTTGCCCAGGTCGTAATGCGCGTGGATGTTTTTCTTGCTGTTGCCGCGTGTGTTGCGCTTGAGCAGGTGCTTGACGCGGTACAGCGCCACGCCCCACCAACTGCCGAAGATGGCCCGGTCTATCACTACGCGGTTGCGGATCAGCAGGCGCAGCAAGTCGGTCAGGTTGGAGCTGGCCCAGTCGCCTGCGATATAGCTTTCGGCAAAGCCGATGTCGCCAGACTGGAGTGCCGCAGACAAGCGGCTTCCAGTTGTGCAGCGTCAAGGTGGCGTGGGGTTGGTCTTGCTGCCCAAAGCGCTGTACCGAGCCATCGGGCAATTGCACGGTGAGGCTGCCGACTTCAAGTCGGCGCAACAGGGCGAAAACAGTACGCGCCGCAGCGGGCATGGATGCCGACACTGGCTTTGTCGTGGGATTAGCGGTGTTGCTGCGCATGGAGAGGATTCAAAATTTCAAAAAATCGAGATGGTAATCAAGCAAATCACCGGGTGACAAATTGCGTGGGTGGAGCCGGTTTACGGAAAAATGGAACCCGCTTGCGCCAGAGTTGCAGCGCCTGCCAGTGGATGCGCGCAACCAGGGCCAGCGTCATCAAGGGATAGCCCCAGGCGGCACGGCGCAGGCTGCGCACACTAACAGGCTCCAAGCGGCCGCTGACACTGGTTTGCAAAACCGGTCCGTTGGCGTCATGCCAATCAACCCGGGCCACTGTGCGTTCGAGGCCCGGCGTCACCATGAAGCGGAAACGGTAAGCGCCATCGACCGCGCCGAAGGGCGACACGTGGAACACTTTGTCTGCGCCCAACTCCGCGCCGAAGCGCGGGTTGTCCAGCAAATAGCAATGGCGCTCGCCGAAGGTGTTGTTGACCTCGACCACGATGGCGCGCAGGCTGCCGTCGGCGCGGTGGCAGTACCAGAAACTCACCGGTTTGAACGTGAAGCCCCACACCCGGGGGTAGCAATGCAGCCAGACTTCACCATCCGCATCCAACACGCCATGGCGCGCTAACTCGGTGTCCAGCCAGGCCAATGCGCCACCGCTTTGCGGGCCGCGCCCGTCACCATGGTCGCAATCGAAAAAACTGATGGGCGCAAAACGATTCAGCGCCAACGCCCCCGGCGCTTGCGCACGCAGGCTGCGCATGGGCAGCATTAAAAAATACGTGGGGTAGGCAAAAGCGTGTGCCGCAGGACGCAGCCGCGCATGGCGAACCACACCAAAGCCGATGTAGGGCTGTGCGATCGCCATCTCAGGCCTCGCTCGCGATACGTGCTGCCACAGCCAGGCCTGATTTCAAGCCGTCTTCGTGGAAACCATAGCCGGTCCAGGCACCGCAGAAGAAGGTGCCTTTGTGACCCTGCAAATCCGGTAGCTGCGACTGGGCGCGAATCGCCGCCAAGTCAAACACCGGATGCGCGTAATGAAAGCGACCCAGCGTCAGCGCAGGGTCTATAGCTTGCAAGGGATTGAGCGAGACCACCACCGCTTGCGCAAAGGGCAAAGGCTGCAGTTTGTTGAGCAGGTAATGCAAGCACACGCGGGGTTGCGCCGTGGGGCTGGTGCCAGCCCCGCCCTGGTAGTTCCAGGCCGCCCAGGCCGCTTGGCGGCGCGGCAAGACGCTGGAGTCGGTATGCAGCACCGCGACATTGGCTTGGTAGGCTACGGCGCTGAGTACTTCGCGCTCTGCGGCGCTGGCATCCGTGAGCAAGGCCAGGGTTTCGTCGGAGTGGGTGGCGAAAACCACTTTGTCAAAGCGTTCGGTATGGGTGCCTGTGCTGTCGCGGAACTGCAGCGCCACGCCTTGTTCGTCCCGCCGCACGCTCAGCACCGCGGTGTTGAGCCGGCGGTCCGGGATCTGGGCGACGATTTTTTCCACATACTGGCGCGCGCCACCCGGCACGGTCCACCAGGCCGGGCGGTCGCTCACTTGCATCAGGCCGTGGTTGTGGCAAAAGCGGATCATGGTGGCCACGGGAAAGTCCAGCATTTGCTGCGTCGGGCAGCTCCAGATGCAGCCCAGCATGGGCAAAAAATACCAATCGCGAAACTCGGTGCTAAAGCGCTGCTGCTCCAAAAATGTGCCTAAGGGCTGGGTCAGCTCGGCTTCCGCCTGGCGCAATGCAATGCCGGTGCAGATGCGGTTAAAGCGCAGGATGTCCCGCAACATCCGCCAAAAACCGGGGCGCAGCGCGTTGGCGGGTTGTGCAAAAACGGTTGCCAGACTGGCGCCGCTCCACTCCAACTGGCCACGGCCGTGCGGCACCTGGACCGAGAACGACATATCCGACTTGGCGCTGGGCACGCCAAGCTCGGCAAACAGCTTGATCAGCTGCGGGTAGGTGCGCTCATTGAAAACCAGAAACCCGGTGTCCACGCCGTGCGTGCGGGGCCCGTCCGGGGTGGGCAGGGTGATGTCAACTGTGTGGGTGTGGCCGCCAAAGTAGTCTGCGGCTTCGAAAAGGGAGATGGCGGCCCTGCCCCGAAGGCCGTGGGCTGCGGCGAGACCAGAAACCCCTGAACCAATAATTGCGATCCGCAGCATCGCAAAACTATACGGCAGTTTCCCCACCTTGCAGCAATGTTTTGCACTTCAGGGGCATTCGCCTATGACGCATCCCCCTAGAATGGGCTCATGTTGTACCCCGAATTGTTTCGCCAGTTGGAATCCGTGCGTTGGGATATGGAGCGAGACATACCCTGGTCCCAGTTTGATTCGGCCGCCTTGAGCGACGAGCAAGCGGCCACGATCAAGATGAATGCCATCACCGAGTGGGCGGCTTTGCCGGCCACCGAAATGTTTTTGCGTGACAACCGCAACGACAGTGATTTTTCGGCGTTCATGTCCATTTGGTTTTTTGAAGAACAGAAACACGCGCTGGTGCTGATCGAATATTTGCGCCGCTTCCGCCCTGACATGGTGCCCACCGAAGAAGAGCTGCACGCGGTGCGTTTCGAGTTTGATCCAGCCCCGGCCTTGGAGACTTTGATGCTGCACTTTTGCGGCGAAATCCGGCTGAACCACTGGTACCGCCGCGCGGCCCAGTGGCATAGCGAGCCGGTGATCAAAGCGATCTACACCACGCTCAGCCAGGACGAGGCCCGCCACGGCGGCGCGTATTTGAAGTACATGAAGCGCGCCATCAATAATTTCGGCTTGGAAGCCAAGGCGGCGTTTGCCAAAGTGGGTGTTTTGATGGGCAGTGCCCGACGCACCACGCAAGCCTTGCACCCGACCAATTTGCATGTCAATAAAGCCATGTTCCCAAGAGATACCGTGCAGAGCCGCTTGCCCAATCCGCAGTGGCTGGATCACTGGCTAGACAATCAAATCCACTTTGATGCCGTGTGGGAAGGCAAGGTGGTGGAGCGCATCCTGCACAACCTGAGCCTGCTGATGGAGCGCAGCTTTGCGACGGTGCAAGAGCTCAACAAATACCGCAAAGAGTTGGCCGCCGAATTGCAGCGGGAAATTACTGCCAGCGCGGGCCCGCGCGGCGCTGCATGAAGCCGGTGGCTGCACAGACTCCTGCCGATAGCGCCATCGCGCAACCCGCTTTTCTGCACAAGCTTGCCGATGCCAAGGGCTGTGCCCAGAGCCTTGCTGCACTGCCCCGGCCCTGGGTGTTCACCAACGGTGTTTTTGATGTGCTGCACCGCGGCCATGTGGTGTACCTGGCGCAAGCGCGCGCGCTGGGGGGCAGCCTGGTGGTGGCGCTCAATACCGATGCTTCGGCGCGCCGCTTGGGCAAAGGCCCCGACCGTCCTTTGAACAACGAGATGGACCGCGCCATGGTGATTGCCGCGTTGGGCGCGGTTGATTTGGTGACCTGGTTTGATGAAGACACGCCCGAGGCCCTGATCAGCCAATTGCGCCCTGACATCCTGGTCAAGGGCGGTGACTACGACATGCCAAGCCTGCCCGAAACCGCCTTGGTGCAGTCCTGGGGTGGACGCGCGTTGGCCTTGCCTTTTGTCAAAGGCTATTCGACCACGGCCTTGGTGAAAAAAATCCGGGCCTAGCGTGTCTGCGCGATCCAGCGGCGCGCGTTTTGCCAGCTTCGCCAAATAGACCAAGCCCGAGCCGCAGTGCCCAGCACCGCACGGGGCTTGAGCACCACCAGCACCGTTAGCGCGCCTGCTAAATAGACAGGGTTGCGCCGCAGCCACGTCCCCGCCTGCAACAGGCGGTCGCCCATCGCCAGCGCGGGTTCCATCTGCTGCAGTTCGGTTGACGCGCGCAGGCGCAAGGCCGCGCTGCGTTGCAGCAAACGGTTGTGGCGAGCAAGCAGATCGCGGGCGCTCATGCTGTTTTTCAGCGCGGTGGCGTGTCGGCGCCGCGGTCGCGCCGCAACTCGCGCACGCTGGCGCTGAACATACCGCCGGCTTGCCGTAAGCGCTGCCGGGCTTGTGCCAGCAAGAGCGCACCGCCACCCAAAAACAGCACGGTCAAAGCGGCCGCAGCGGCCAGGCGGTATCCCTCCCAAAACAGCAGCAGCAGCGTGCCACACAGCAGCACCAAGCCCAGCGCGATGCAAACGAATGCCAGGGCGGCAAGCCACAGGGCGTCGAACCAGCGGCGCTTTTCCAGCTCGAGTTCCGTGCTGATCAGTTCCAGGCGCACCTGGGCAATTTCTAGCAGCGTGCCCAGCAACTGGCGCAGCGATGCCATCAAACCACCGCTTTGAGCGGGTTCCATCGTCGTCAAGCGGGGTGTGGGTTTCAGCGGCGGCTGATCAGCACGCCCAGCAGCAGGCCCGCTCCGGCGGCAATCGCCACGGATTTCCAGGGGTTCTCGTGCACGAAATGGTCGGTTGCGTGGGCCGCGGCTTTGGCGCTTTGCAGTGCGCTGTCTTGCAGGGCTTGCAGCTCTTCTTTGGCTTTGCCAAGGCGGGCGCTGACGCGTTCGCGCACGGCCTGGGCTTCTTCGCCGACTTGATCGGCGGTCATGCGCAGCAAGACCTGGGCGTCTTCGATGACCAAATTCAGGTCGTGCATCAGTTTGGCTTTTTGTTGGGCGTCGATTGCAACCATGGAATCCTCCTTGAAAAGAGATTCCACTGTAGCGACAAAGTGTGTAAGCAGCTTTGACGTGGGTCAAAGTCGGCCCATGGCCATTCAGGTGCTGGTGTGCGGGCTGAAATCCTGCGCTTGCACTTCAATTGGCTGGCCATGCGGGGTTCGGACTGCGGCAGCTTCCCATGCGTGCTCAAAGCGGTGGATTTGTTCGGCCGTACCCAAGTCGTGCGCCAGCACCAGGTGCTCCAGCGCGTCAACCCAATGCTGGTAATACCCGCTGCCGTCGTCCGGATCGCCCGCTGCGCCGGCCTGGGCAATGGTCTGGCTCAGGGCATGCGCCCATTGCGGCCAGGTGAACACGCCCTTGGCGTGCAATTGCACTGCCATGGCAAAAGCCTGCGCTTGCCAGGGCTCGGCAAACACCGGCACGTCTGCCGCGCCGGGCGGCATCGGCAGAGCGCCACTGCACTGCGCGGCAATGTCCGGCCAGCGTGGCGCGCGGGTCGCTCATGGCGCTGCTTCCACTGCTTCCAGATACGGCTCCCAGGCGTCCACGCTGACCAGCAGCCCCGGAGATGCGCTGCTGCCCCACAAATCGTGTCCGTCAAACACCACGGTGTACAGCCAATGCGCCTCGTCCACAAAGGGCGGCAGTGGACGGCTCACACGGGTGTCGGGGAATACATGCGCGCCGTGGATCCGTTCAATTATTCCGGTATGTCCGCGCACATAGCGGGGCAGCCGGGTATGGCTTGCGGGGTGGATTTGCCGTGCGCGCACGCGCTGGCCGACTGCAAAGCGTGGCGGCACGTCGATGGCGCGGGTGCTCGCGCTGCCCTGCGCAAGCGCAATCGTGGTTTGCGCTGCGTCGAGCTTGCGTACGCCGGTAAGCGGTGGGTCGGCGGCTTGGCCGGTTTGCAGCTCGGCGGCGTTGACCATGCCGCGCTGCAGCATCAATTTTTCAAGACCGGCCACCCAGATGGCGTAATAACTACTGCCCAGGTATTGCGCGGGCGGCAGGGATTCACGCGCGCTGCGGGAGATATCGATGTTCCACTGCCCGCAGGCGCCCATGGCCACGGTCATCGCCAGCGCCTGGCGCTCCCACGGTGCGTGGAACAGGGGCTCGTTGGCCTCGGGGCGCACGGGGCCGAAGCCCTGCATCCCGCCCATGTCGTGCACGCCGTTCATGCCTCAACCCCGGCCGCAGCGGAGGGCGGAAGTGCCATGCCGGTGCCGATCATGCTGTCGCGTGTGACCAATGCAGCCAGCTGCTCCTGCGTCCAGCCGTCGGTCCCAGTGGGGCGCATCGGCACCACCAGGTAGCGGACCTCGGCGGTCGAGTCCCAGACCCGCAGGGTGACCGCATCATCAACCTGTACCCCGAAATCGCCCAGCACCCCGCGCGGGTCCATCACCGCTTTGCTGCGGTAGGGCGCACTTTTGTACCAAACCGGGGGCAGACCCAGCACCGGCCAGGGGTAGCAGCTGCACAGCGTGCAAACCACCATGTGGTGCGTTTGCGGCGTGTTGGCTACGGCCACCATGTGCTCACCCTGGCGGCCGGTGTAACCCATGGATGCGATGGCGGCGGTGGCGTCGCGCATTAGCCATTCGTGAAAGTCCGGCTCGCTCCAGGCCCGCGCCACCACCCGTGCGCCGTTGTGCGGGCCCACTTGGTGTTCATAGGTTTCGATGATCACATCCAGCGCCGCCGGATCCAGGTAGCCTTTTTCTACCAGCAGGCTTTGCAGTGCCCGCACGCGCACGTCCATCTCGCTGAGGTGGGAATGGTCGTGCTCGTCGCCGCGGTTGTGGTGCGTGTGATCGTGGTGGTCTTGGGTCATGGGCGGATGATAGTCAGCGCTGGCGCATACTTCGCCGCCCTATCCCGCTTTGGCCCTGTTCCGTTATGCCCCGTACTTTCACGCTCAGCGACTTTGATTTCGACCTTCCGCCCGATTTGGTCGCGCAGCATCCGGCAGCCCAGCGCAGCAGTGCGCGGCTGTTGGACGCCCGAGCCCCTGCTGCTGGCGGACCGCGTCTTCCACGCGCTGCCCGGCCTGTTGCGTTCCGGGGATTTGCTGGTGCTCAACGACACGCGGGTCATGAAGGCGCGCTTTTTCGGTGAAAAGGCCAGCGGCGGCAAGTTGGAAATTCTGGTGGAGCGCGTGTTGGGTGGCAATCAGGTGGCGGCGCATTTGCGGGTGAGCAAAAAGCCTGCGCCGGGTGACTCTTTGGCCCTGCACACTGCGCCCGGTCAGGCGGACGGCCTGCGCGCGACGCTGTTGGGGCGCTGGCCCGATGCGAGCGGGCCGTTGTTCCGTTTTGTGCTGTCCAACGACGCCGGCGACGACCCCTACACGCTGATGGAGCGCCACGGCCACATGCCTTTGCCGCCCTACATTGCGCGGCAGCAGGATGGCGCGGACCCGGATGCCGAAGCAGACGCACAGCGCTACCAGACGGTGTTTGCCACCAACCCGGGTGCGATTGCAGCACCCACGGCTGCGCTGCATTTTGATGAGGCGCTGCTGGCGCAACTCGAGGCCATGGGCGTGCAGCGCGCACATGTGACCCTGCATGTCGGCGCGGGCACCTTTCAACCCGTCAAGACTGACAATCTGGCTGAGCACCGCATGCACAGCGAGTGGTACCAGGTGCCACAGGCCACGCAAGACGCGATTGCCGCCTGCCAGGCGCGCGGCGGGCGGGTCGTGGCGGTAGGGCACGACCACGGTGCGCACGCTGGAGAGTTGGGCCGCCAGCGGCGTGGCCAGCGGCGATACCAGCATCTTCATCACGCCGGGCTTTGCGTTTCGGCTGGTGGATGTGTTGATCACCAACTTCCACCTGCCCAAGTCCACGCTGCTGATGCTGATCAGCGCGTTTGCAGGCTACGAGCCGGTGATGGCTGCTTACCGCCACGCGATTGCGCAGAGGTACCGGTTTTTCAGTTACGGCGATGCGATGTTGCTGGCGCGCGGCGCGCACTAGACCGCGACTTTCATGCGCCTGGTTTGGCCTGGTAGCGCACGCCGGGCAGCCCCTGGTAGTCCACGTCCTGCGTCCAGAAGCTGGCGCCAAACTCCAAGGCCATGCTGTACATCGCCGCGTCGGCCATGGCCAGTTTGTGCTGCGCCGCGATGTGGGAGGCCGCAATGGCGCGGGCGTCGGTCAAGTCGAGCACGCGGCCCAGGCGCATCACGTCCAGGCAACGGTTCACCAGGTCGGCGGGCAGGCTGCGGCTGAGAACCCTGTGCACTTCGAAGAGTGCAATGGTGGGAACCAGCAGGCGCGCTGCGGTCTTCGATGACGGGCTTGAACACGGGCCCGTTGGCACCGGCCCGGAAGAATTCGATCCAGCCCGAGGAGTCGACGACGTTCACTCAAAACTCCCGATCCGGCTCTTTTTCAGGCTCAATATCTCCTAGATCGTAGCCCTTGAGCATGCCGTAATAGGTGCTCATGGGAAGCTCGGGCTTGATCACCAGCTCGTTACCGCGCAGCTCAAAATGGATGTGTGAGCCCGCGCTAATCCCCAGTTTGGCGCGCATCGCGGCGGGCAGGGTGACCTGGCCTTTGCTGGAAACGATGGCTTCTACGTCTGCAATTTCTGACATTTTGAGTCCTTTACTTTATGGAAAGTAAAGCAAAGCATAAAGTAAACCATCCGCGTTCGTCAACCCGCCCGCCTAGAATTCCCGCATGTTGAAGTTCGATGTTCTCGCCCATGACCCGCCCAGCGCCGACGGCAGCTATTTAGGCAGCCACGCGCGCCGGGGCCGCGTGACCCTGAACCACGGGGTGGTGGAGACGCCGGTTTTCATGCCGGTGGGCACCTATGGCACGGTCAAGGGCGTGATGCCGCGCAGCCTGGACGAGATGGGCGCGCAGATTATTCTGGGCAATACCTTTCACCTGTGGATGCGACCGGGCCTGGATGTGTTGCGCCAGTTCGGCGGGCTGCATGCTTTTGAGAAGTGGGACAAACCCATACTCACCGATTCGGGTGGCTTTCAGGTCTGGAGCCTGGGGGCGATGCGCAAAATCAGCGAAGAGGGCGTGCACTTTGCCTCGCCCGTCAACGGCGACAAGCTGTTTTTGACGCCCGAAGTCAGCATGCAGATCCAGACCGCGTTGAACTCCGATATTGCGATGCAGTTCGATGAATGCACCCCGTATTTGTCGGTGGAGGCCGCTACCAAAGGCCAGGTAACCACAGAAGCCGAGGCGCGTTCCTCCATGCTTTTAAGCCTGCGCTGGGCCGAGCGCTGCAAGACGGAGTTTGCCCGCCTGGCCAACCCCAACGCCTTGTTCGGCATTGTGCAAGGCGGCATGTTTGAGGACCTGCGCGAGGAATCACTGGCAGGCCTGGAGGCGCTGGATTTTCCCGGTATCGCCGTGGGCGGCCTGAGCGTGGGCGAACCCAAAGAAGACATGCTGCGGCTTTTGCGCCACATCGGCCCACGCCTGCCCGCGCACAAGCCGCATTACCTGATGGGTGTGGGCACGCCCGAAGACCTGGTTGCCGGTGTGCAAAACGGCATCGATATGTTTGACTGCGTGATGCCCACCCGCAACGCGCGCAACGGCACGCTGTTCACGCGTTTTGGCGATTTGAAAATTCGCAACGCCCGCCACAAAACCGACCCGCAGCCGCTGGACCCCACCTGCACCTGCCACGCCTGCGCCGGCGCATCCGGCGTGTCGTGGGCTGCGGGTGGACGCGACGGATTCAGCCGCGCGTACTTGCACCACTTGGACCGCTGCGGCGAAATGCTGGGGCCTATGCTGGCCAGCATCCACAACCTGCACTACTACGTGAACCTGATGCGCGAAGTTCGCGGCGCTTTGGAGGCCGGGCGATTTGCAGACTTTGTCGCCAGCTTCCACGCTGACCGCGCACAGGGCGTCTGACCTCGCGTGTGGCCACAGCGCTTTGCTACACTGGCCGCCATGTTTATTCACCGTATCAGCATCACAGGTTGTAGCGACCGGGGAGCCTGGCCCTGGCGGCCTGCACCGTAGTTTGCTAGCCCGGTTTCTGCAGCCAGCGCAGACCGCACATACGGCGGCGGATCCCCATCCGCTCACACCCCATCCCTCAGTCCCGATTGGCGTAAAGGCGCTGCTACGGCGACCCTGAACTTGCAAAGGCCCGGCTAACGTGACCACCGAGACCGAATTTCAAACCCTGGCTGCCCAGGGCTACAACCGCATACCGCTATTGGCGCAAGCGTTTGCCGACCTGGAGACGCCGCTTTCGCTTTACCTCAAGCTCACCGATAACGCACCCTTCACTTTTTTGCTGGAGTCGGTCGTTGGCGGCGAGCGCTTTGGCCGCTACAGCTTCATCGGTCTGCCGGCGCGCACCTTTTTGCGCAGCAGCGGCTTTGGCCCACAGGCGCGCACCGAGGTCGTGACCGACGGCGCCGTTGTTGAAACCTCCGACCGCAACCCGCTGGACTTCATTGCGGATTACCAAACCCGTTTCAAGGTTGCGCTGCGTCCGGGCTTGCCGCGTTTTTGCGGCGGTCTGGCCGGCTATTTTGGCTATGACGTGGTGCGCTACATCGAGAAAAAACTGGAGGCGACTTGCCCGCCCGATGAATTGCATTGCCCCGACATCCTGCTGCTGCAATGCGAAGAATTAGCGGTGATTGACAACCTGTCGGGCAAACTGCATTTGATTGTGTATGTGGACCCGGCAGCACCCGATGCTTTTGCCCGTGGCACTGCGAGACTGGCCGCACTCAAAGCGCAACTCAGCCAGGCGGTACGCGTGCCGCCGGTGGTGCCCGGCGCGGCGCAGCCGGCCCAGCGGGACTTTGCCAAAGCCGATTACCTGGCTGCTGTGTTGCGCGCCAAGGAATTGATTGCAGGGGGTGACTTCATGCAGGTGCAAGTCGGGCAGCGCATCAAAAAGCCCTATACGGCTGCGCCCTTGAGTCTGTACCGCGCGCTGCGTTCGCTCAATCCCAGCCCCTATATGTATTACTACAACTTCAGCGGTGCCAGTGCGGATGCCAGCGCCGACTTCCATGTGGTCGGGGCCAGCCCCGAGATATTGGTGCGCCAGGAATCGGTCATGGCCGCCGATGGCCCGGCCACCAAAGTCACCATCCGCCCGCTGGCCGGAACCCGCCCGCGTGGCGCAACGCCGGAGCTGGATCTGGCAGCCGAGGCCGAACTCGTCGGCGACCCCAAAGAGCGCGCTGAGCATGTGATGCTGATTGATCTGGCGCGCAACGATATCGGGCGCATCGCGCAGACCGGCTCGGTCAAAGTGACCGACGCGTTTTGCGTGGAGCGCTACAGCCACGTGATGCATATCGTGAGCAATGTTGAGGGCTTGCTGAACCCCGGCATGCGCAATATGGACGTGCTGCGCGCCACCTTTCCGGCTGGCACCCTGACCGGTGCGCCCAAAGTGCACGCCATGGAACTGATAGACCAGCTCGAGCCCACCAAGCGCGGTATTTACGGCGGCGCTTGCGGGTATCTGAGCTACGCCGGCGATATGGACGTGGCGATTGCGATCCGCACCGGCATTGTGAAAAACCAGACGCTGTATGTGCAGGCGGCAGCCGGCGTCGTGGCCGACAGCGTGCCGGAAATGGAATGGGCCGAGACCGAGCACAAGGCGCGCGCGCTGCTGCGCGCGGCGGAGTTGGTTGAACAAGGATTGGAGTGACTGAGATGGACGCCAACACATTATTGACAGTGCAGCACTGCGAAACCATGGTGCAGGTGCGCACTTGTATCGATGCGATTGATGAGCAGGTGGTTGCGCTGCTGGCTGCGCGCAGTGGCTATATCGCGCAGGCCGCGCGCATCAAACAGCGCGCGGATCAAATTGTGGATCTGGAGCGTGTGGAGTACATCGTGCACAGGGTGCGTGACGCCATGGCTGCGCGCGCGGCCCCGCCCGACATTGCCGAGGCGACGTACCGCTCGCTGATTGGTGCCTCGATCGCGTTTGAACAGCAGGAATTCGCGCGGCTGCGCGCGGGAGACCAAGCATGAAACTGCTGATGATCGATAACTACGACAGCTTTACCTACAACATCGTCCAGTATTTCGGCGAGCTCGGTGCCGAAGTGGAGGTGTTTCGCAATGACGAAATCACCCTGGAAGGTATTGCGCAGCGCGCGCCGGACAGGCTGGTGGTCTCGCCCGGACCATGCTCGCCCAACGAGGCGGGAATTTCGGTCTCTGCCATCCGCCATTTCATGGGCCAGTTGCCGATTTTGGGCGTGTGTCTGGGCCACCAAAGCATTGGCGCGGCCCTGGGCGGAACGATTGTGCGGGCGCAAACTTTGATGCACGGTAAAACCAGCGTCATCACGACCACGCAGGAAGGCGTTTTTGCTGGGCTTGCCGCAGCAGTTCACGGTGAACCGTTACCACTCGCTGGCCATTGAGCGCAGCACGCTGCCCCCAAGAGCTGGCGGTGACGGCCTGGACCGATGATGGTGAAATCATGGCTGTGCGCCATACCGGCTTGGCGCATCCGGTGCGCATGGAAGGCGTGCAGTTTCACCCCGAGAGCATCCTGACCGAGCACGGCCATGCGATGCTGAAGAACTTTTTGAACTGAAGGACATCCGATGAGCACCATCGTTGATTTGCGCAGCGACACCGTGACCCGTCCTACGCCCGGCATGCGCCAGGCCATGTTGCATGCCGAGGTTGGCGACGATGTTTTTGGCGACGACCCGACCGTCAATGCCTTGCAAGAGCGCATCGCCGCCATGACCGGCAAAGAGGCGGCGCTGTATTTGCCGACGGGAACGCAGAGCAATTTATGCGGCCTGCTGGCGCACTGCCAACGCGGAGAGGAATACATCGTCGGCCAACTGGCCCATACCTACCGCTATGAGGGCGGCGGTGCGGCGGTTCTGGGCAGCATCCAACCGCAACCGCTGGTGATGGACGCGCAAGGTCGTATGGGCTTACCCGATATTGCAGCGGCGATCAAGCCGGACGACGCGCACTTCGCCCGCACCCGCTTGCTGTGTCTGGAAAATACCTGGAACGGCAACGTGATGCCACATGACTATCTGACCAGCGCAGCCGCGCTGGCGCGTGAGCATGGCCTGGCGGTGCATCTGGACGGCGCACGGGTATTCAATGCCGCAGTTGCCAACGCGGGCGAGGGCGGCGATTCGCTTGCGGCGCTGCGGCAGATGACGGATGTTTTTGACAGCGTGTCTGTGTGTTTCAGCAAAGGTCTGGGCGCGCCTATGGGCTCGGCGCTGTGCGGGTCCAAGGAATTGATTGGCCGCGCGCACCGTATCCGCAAGATGACCGGCGGCGGCTTGCGCCAGGCCGGCGTGGTTGCTGCAGCGGCTTTGTATGCTTTGGACCACCATGTCGATCGGTTGCGGCAGGACCACGCCATGGCGCAGCGCTTGGCGGCCGGCCTGCAAGGCCTGTCTGGTCTTTCGGTGCGCTCGGCGCAGACCAACATCGTATTTTTGGATGTGAGCGAGGGCCGTGGCCCGGCCTTGCTGGCGCACCTTAAGGCCGCTGGTGTGTTGGCTACCGGCATGCTCGGTTTGCGCTTCGTAACCCACCTGGATGTCGATGCTGAAGCAATCGACCGCGCCATCGCCGCCATCCGCGACTTCATTCAAAAGCACTAATTTCTGCAGGACCCCGTCCCATGTCCAACGCCATCACTATCACGCCGCAGGAAGCGCTGCAGCGCACCATCGAGCACCGTGAAATTTTCCATGACGAGATGCTGCATCTCATGCGCCAGATCATGGCGGGCGAGGTGTCGCCGGTTTTGCTTGCTGCGTTGATGACAGGCTTGCGCGTCAAAAAAGAAACCATTGGTGAAATCACAGCCGCTGCGCAGGTGATGCGCGAGTTCTCCACCAAGGTTGAGGTGGCTGACACCGCGCACCTGGTTGATATCGTGGGTACCGGTGGCGACGGTTCGCACACCTTCAACATCTCGACTTGCTCCATGTTCGTGGCCGCAGCAGCCGGTGCCAAAGTCAGCAAGCACGGCGGGCGCAGCGTCAGCAGCAAAAGCGGCAGCGCCGATGTGCTGGAGGCTTTGGGGCTGAATATCAATCTCTCCCCTGCGGCGATTGCGCAGTGCATCGCGCAGCAGGGCGTGGGCTTTATGTTTGCCCCGAATCACCACCCGGCGATGAAAAACGTGGCGCCGGTGCGGCGTGAGCTGGGCGTCAAGACTATGTTCAACATCCTGGGCCCGCTGACCAATCCAGCGAATGCGCCCAACATCCTGATGGGCGTGTTCCACGCCGATTTGGTCGGGATCCAGGTGCGCGCCCTGCAGCGCTTGGGGGCGCAGCACGCTTTGGTGGTTTACGGGCGCGATGGCATGGACGAAGTGAGTCTGGGCGCATCAACCCTGGTGGGCGAACTCAAAGATGGCGTGGTCAGCGAGTACGAAATCCATCCCGAAGACTTCGGCTTGGTAATGGCCAGCAGCCGGGCCCTCAAAGTCCACACGGCTCAGGAGTCCAAAGCGATGCTGTTGGGCGTGCTCGACAAAGTGCCCGGCCCCGCCGCCGATATCGTGGTGCTCAATGCCGGGGCTGCGCTGTATGCCGCCAATGTGGCGCCCGATATCGCCGCAGGCATGGTGTTGGCCCGCGAGGCCATTGCCAGTGGTGCGGCCCGCGCCAAGTTGGACGCGCTGGTGACCTTGTCACAGACTTTGGCTACGGCCTGATCACGCATTGGATTTGTACATGTCGGACATTTTGGAAACCATCGTCGCTGCTCAAACACCAGGAGGTGGCCGCTGCGCGCAAACGCAAACCGCTGGAGTTGGTGCGCCAAGACGCCGAGTCGCGCGTGTTGACCCGTGATTTTCTGGGTGCGATCCGCGACAAGATGGCTGCCGGTCAACCGGCGGTGATTGCCGAGATCAAAAAGGCCAGCCCATCCAAAGGCGTCCTGCGCGAGGACTTTATTCCCGCCGATATCGCGCAAAGCTATGCCGAATACGGCGCGGCCTGTTTGTCCGTGTTGACCGATGTGCAGTTTTTTCAGGGCAGCGTCGACGCGCTCAAGCAGGCGCGCGCCTCTTGCCATTTGCCTGTGCTGCGCAAAGATTTCATGGTCGACGCCTACCAAATTTATGAATCGCGGGCCATGGGCGCCGATTGCATTCTTTTGATTGCCGCCTGCTTGGACGATGCGCGTATGCGCGACTTCGAGGCGATTGCCCACGGGTTGGGCATGGCGGTGCTGGTGGAGGTGCACGACGCAGCCGAGATGGAGCGCGCTTTGCAGCTCGCCACGCCGCTGATCGGCGTGAATAACCGCAACCTCAAAACCTTCGAGGTGTCGCTGGACACCACCTTGAGCTTGCGCGCGCAGGTTGGACCGCCGCGCATCATCGTGACCGAAAGCGGCATCCGCAGCCGCGATGACGTGCTGCGCATGGGCGCTGCTGGCGTGGGCGCATTTCTGGTGGGTGAGGCCTTTATGCGGGCAGCTGAACCGGGTCAGGCGCTGGCGGAGTTGTTTTCCCCTGCCCCGTGACCGCGTCCAGGGTGTCTGCCCAGCCGGATTACCTGCGGGCCACGGCCGCGCAACTGCTGACGGAATGGGCGGTCTACGGGCATTACTACCGCGCCCGTATCGGGCCGGGACCGGACGCACCGATCGAAGATTTGCGGGATCGCCTCGAGATAGCGCCGCACGCATGGCCGCTGGCCGAGGTGGACGCCCGCGAGCCCGATCTGCTCGTGATCATGATGAACCCGGGCGCATCCAAGCCCTTGCAGGCCCTATGGGATGGTGACAACCCAGGAGGCCTGGTTCCCGCACAGCCCGACCGGACCCAGTACCAGATCATGCGGCTTTTGCTCGCTGCGCAGGCATCGGGCCTGCCGTGGCGGCACGCCCGGGTATTCAATTTGAGCGATCTGCGCACGCCCAAGAGTGCAGAAATGCTTGCCAAATTGAATTTTTACGGGCCGCATGACGGCCACAGCCTTTTCTCTTTTGCCCGTGAGGCCGAGTGCGCGCGCTGGTTTGCGTCGCACGCCACCCCGGTCCTGTGCGGATGGGGTTTGAACCCGGGTTTGTCGGATTTGGCCGCTCGCGCACTGCTGGCTGTCGCGGGCCACCCGATCTTGGGTTTGTCGGAGGATGGCCTGCGCTTTCGCCACCCCTTGCCGCAGACCCAAAATTTGCAGCAACAGTGGTTGCTGGCGATGGCCGACCAAATCGGTGCCTTTTCAAGGACTTAGGACCGACACAGCAAGCAAGCCAGCGTCCTTACACAGAAAACTGGCATAATCTTCGGTTCACGATTGGAGAGGTGGCCGAGTGGTTAATGGCAGCAGACTGTAAATCTGCCCTCTTACGAGTACGCTGGTTCGAATCCAGCCCTCTCCACCAGTGCCAGCTTTTTGAGCGGGGTTCGTATAGTGGTAATACCTTAGCCTTCCAAGCTAAAGCGAGGAGTTCGATTCTCCTACCCCGCTCCATTTTCAACGATGGAGCGGTCAAGATTTTTGAGGGAAAACCCGGTTTTTCCTCATGCCCATTTGGCTCAGTGGTAGAGCACTCCCTTGGTAAGGGAGAGGTCGCGGGTCCGATTCCCGCAATGGGCACCACGGATGGGATCCCTGCTGGGGTCGGTATGTGTATGTAAGTAGCGCATGGCGCGCACGGAATGTTTGAACCAGTAACTTTTGGAGTCCGAGAATGGCAAAAGAGAAATTCGCCCGCACCAAGCCGCACGTGAACGTGGGCACGATTGGTCACGTTGACCACGGCAAGACCACCTTGACGGCGGCCATCACCACCGTGTTGGCGGCCAAGTTCGGCGGTCAGGCCAAAGCCTACGACCAGATTGATGCAGCACCCGAAGAAAAAGCGCGTGGCATCACCATCAACACCGCCCACGTGGAATACGAGACCGCCAACCGCCACTACGCGCACGTGGACTGCCCCGGACACGCCGACTACGTCAAAAACATGATCACCGGCGCCGCCCAGATGGACGGCGCTATTCTTGTTTGCTCCGCTGCAGACGGCCCCATGCCCCAAACCCGCGAGCACATCCTGCTGGCGCGCCAGGTGGGTGTTCCCTACATCATCGTGTTCCTGAACAAGTGCGACATGGTTGATGACGCTGAACTGCTTGAGCTCGTCGAGATGGAAGTACGCGAACTCCTGGACAAATACGACTTCCCAGGCGACGCCACCCCCATCATCCACGGCAGCGCCAAGCTCGCCATGGAAGGCGACAAAGGCCCCCTGGGCGAAGAAGCCATCATGAAACTGGCTGAAGCCCTGGACACCTACATCCCCCTGCCCGAGCGCGCAGTCGACGGTGCCTTCCTCATGCCTGTGGAAGACGTCTTCTCCATCTCCGGCCGCGGCACCGTGGTCACCGGACGCGTGGAGCGCGGTATCGTCAAAGTCGGCGAAGAGATCGAGATCGTCGGTATCGCCGACACCCAGAAAACCACCTGCACCGGCGTGGAAATGTTCAGGAAGCTCCTCGACCAAGGCCAAGCCGGCGACAACGTCGGTATCTTGCTGCGCGGCACCAAGCGCGAAGACGTGCAGCGCGGCCAAGTGCTGTGCAAGCCCGGCTCCATCAAGCCGCACACCCACTTCACCGGTGAGATCTACGTCCTGTCCAAAGACGAAGGCGGCCGCCACACACCGTTCTTCAACAACTACCGTCCCCAGTTCTACTTCCGCACGACGGATGTGACCGGTGCGATCGAGTTGCCAGAAGGCAAAGAGATGGTGATGCCGGGCGACAACGTGTCGATCACGGTCAAGCTGATCAACCCGATTGCCATGGAAGAAGGTCTGCGCTTTGCGATCCGCGAAGGCGGGCGTACCGTGGGCGCGGGCGTGGTGGCGAAAATTATTGCGTAAGGGTTCCGTGCCAACCGAAGGGGTATAGCTCAATTGGCAGAGCGTCGGTCTCCAAAACCGAAGGTTGTAGGTTCGATTCCTACTGCCCCTGCCACCCGGTAAGCGACAAACATCTCTTTTGGACCCATCCGGCGGGTCCGTTTGTTGGCTAACCGGGGCGTTTTATTTGACAGCGACAGGAATATATGGCGAGCACACAGATCCAGACAGTCAGTTCAGGCGCAGACAAGCTCAAGTTGGGCGCGTCGGTAGCCTTGCTGGTGCTCGCCTTGGCTGGCTATTTCTTGCTGGCCAAGCAAGGCGTATGGGTGCAGTGGGCGGCTTTCGTTGTGGGCTTGGCTGCCGCGGTCGGCGTTTTTCTGACCTCTGAGCCTGGACAGCAATTGATCGCTTTCGGTATTGATGCTACGCGCGAGTTGAAGAAGGTCGTATGGCCGACCCGCAAAGAAGCCACGCAGATGACCCTGGTGGTTTTCGGCTTCGTTCTTGTCATGGCGCTGTTTTTGTGGCTGACTGATAAGACCCTGGAGTGGATTTTTTACGACCTTATTCTGGGATGGAAAAAATAATGACTGAAATCTCAGAGGTATCTGCAGCATCCCTGGCGGGTGCCGCATCGACCAACCCGGACTTTCGTTGGTATGTTGTGCACGCGTACTCGGGCATGGAAAAGGCGGTTGAGCGCAACATCATTGAGCGCATCAACCGCGCTGGCATGCAGACCAAGTTCGGTCGCATTCTGGTGCCTATGGAAGAAGTCGTTGAAGTCAAAAACGGCCAGAAAAAAACCACGGAGCGCAAATTTTTCCCGGGGTACGTGTTGGTCGAAATGATCATGGACGATGAAACCTGGCACTTGGTGAAGCACACCAACAAGGTCACTGGATTTGTAGGCGGATCGAAAAACCGCCCGGCCCCGATCTCGGAGACCGAGGTCATGAAAATCGTGAACCAGATGCAAGAGGGCACGGATAAGCCGCGCCACAAGGTCGAGTTCATGAGCGGCGAATACGTACGCGTCAAAGACGGTCCATTCACCGATTTCAACGGTACGGTTGAGGACGTGAACTACGAGAAAAGCAAAGTGCGGGTTTCCGTCACAATTTTCGGCCGGTCTACGCCGGTGGAGTTGGACTTTTCCCAAATCGAAAAGACCTGAAGTTAGAAATTCCGGGCGCCGCAAGCGCCCACCGTCAGTTCATGTCTTTTCGACGCGGCATGAACGGAGTCTCGAGTCGTTAACCCCGGGGAGCGGATGCCCGAATCGTTCGGCGCAAAAGCGTTAGTACCCGTAAGGAGAAATCATGGCGAAAAAAATCGTCGGTTTTATCAAGCTGCAAGTGCCAGCGGGTAAGGCCAACCCATCCCCCCCCATTGGCCCGGCTTTGGGTCAGCGCGGCTTGAACATCATGGAGTTCTGCAAGGCCTTCAATGCCCAGACCCAAGGTGTTGAGCCCGGACTGCCCTTGCCTGTGGTGATTACCGCATTTGCGGACAAGAGCTTTACCTTCATCATCAAGACGCCGCCTGCGACCGTTCTGATCAAGAAGGCGATCAAGCTGGACAAGGGCTCGGCCCGTCCGCATACCGACAAGGTTGGCAAGATCACCCGCGCGCAGCTCGAAGAGATCGCCAAGACCAAGATGAAAGACATGACCGCCGCCGACCTTGACGCCGCAGTCCGCACCATTGCCGGTTCAGCACGTTCAATCGGCGTTACCGTGGAGGGCGTGTGACATGGCCCACTTGACCAAAAAACAAAAGACCCAACAGGGCAAGATCGATTCCAACAAGCTGTATCCGCTGGCGGACGCACTGGTTTTGGTGAAAGAATTTGCGACCGCGAAATTCGACGAGTCCATCGACGTCGCCGTGCAACTTGGTATCGACGCTAAGAAATCGGACCAGGTGGTGCGCGGCGCAGTCGTTTTGCCCAACGGCACCGGCAAAGTCACGCGCGTAGCCGTGTTCGCCCAGGGAGCCAAGGCTGATGAAGCGCTGGCTGCAGGCGCTGACATCGTCGGCATGGACGATCTGGCTGCCCGCGTCAAAGCCGGCGACATGCCTTTTGACATCGTGATCGCTGCGCCCGACGCCATGCGTGTGGTCGGAACCTTGGGCCAGATTCTGGGCCCGCGCGGTTTGATGCCCAACCCGAAAGTGGGAACGGTAACGGCCGATGTGGCCACTGCCGTGCGCAATGCCAAAGCCGGTCAGGTGCAATTCCGTGTCGACAAAGGTGGCATCGTGCACTCGACCATTGGTCGCCGTTCCTTTGAATCCAGCAAGCTCCAGGGCAACTTGGCCGCATTGGTTGAGGCGCTGAACAAAGCCAAACCGGCTACCAGCAAAGGTGTTTACCTGCGCAAAGTGGCGGTGTCCTCCACCATGGGTGTGGGCGTGCGCGTGGATTTGCAAACGATTAGCGCGTAAGCGTTAAAGAATTTTGGTCATCCGCGAGGGTGACCAAAGGTGGTGGGTTGGTGTTGACTTCGCAGTCGATGCCAGGCCATCCAAGACCGTTGGCGCGCAGCTCGACTGCGCTTAATCAGCGAAAGCCAACGCAGATGGCGACCCCGCTGCCTGATGGATATGGATCCCGGGACAGTTGGTCGCTACAACGTGGAGCGTGATGCCGAACAAACGGCAAAGCGCAAACAAGGAGAAGACAGTGAGTTTGAATCGTAGTGAAAAGGAAGCGGTCATCAGCGATGTGACCGGCCTGGCAGCGAAAGCTCAAACGCTGGTGATGGCGGAATACCGCGGCATCACGGTTGCTGATATGACCCGTCTGCGCACCACCGCGCGCAACAGTGGCGTGACCCTAAGCGTGTTGAAAAACACCTTGGCTCGCCGCGCTGTTGCCGGTAGTGCGTTTGACGTCGTATCCGACCAGATGACCGGCCCGCTGATCTACAGCTTTTCTGTTGACGCCGTGGCGGCTGCGAAAGTGGTTGCCGAGTTCGCGAAGACCAATGACAAATTGGTGATCCGCGGCGGCGCGTACGGTGGAAAAGTTCTAGACATCAACGGCGTGAAGCAGCTGGCAAGCATCCCTTCGAAAGAAGTGTTGCTCTCGCAATTGCTGGGTTTGATGCAATCGCCGATTTCCCGCACAGCCCGCGTGCTGGCGGCATTGGCCGAAAAGCGCAGCGAAGGTGCAGCCGCACCCGCTGAGCAAGCAATCGCCGAGCCCGCTGCCGCTTAAGCGACAGCCCGTAGTAACCAATTTTTAGGAAAACACAATGGCATTCGATAAAGACGCATTTTTGACCGCACTGGACAGCATGACGGTCATGGAACTCAACGACCTGGTGAAAGCCATCGAAGAGAAGTTTGGTGTGAGTGCTGCCGCGATGGCAGCCCCAGCAGGAGCCGGCGGCGGCGCTGCAGCCGCAGTGGCGGAAGAGAAGACCGAGTTCAACGTCATGTTGCTCGAAGCCGGCGCGAACAAAGTGTCGGTCATCAAGGCCGTGCGCGAGATCACCGGCCTGGGTCTGAAGGAAGCCAAGGATCTGGTTGACGGCGCGCCCAAAGCGGTCAAGGAAGCCATACCTAAAGCCGATGCGGATGCCGCTCTCAAGAAGCTGGTTGAAGCGGGTGCCAAAGCCGAATTGAAATAAGGCCGGCTGGTACGACAGGCCGGGGACGCCCCCGGCCTGCGTGCGTGCAGAGCGCACTCTCAAACGGCGCTGGCGCTGTTTGAGAGTGTTTTCTGATTTCGACTGCAGAAAACGGCTTGGGTCGGGTCGCGTGCAATGCGCGACCGTCCGCCAATGGTTGGTAGTGGCCAATCACCAAGAAATATACACAGTCGCCTAGGAGTCCTTGAGGGCTCCTCAGATTTTGTCCGGAGATCGAATGGCCTACAACTTTACTGAACGTAAACGCATCCGCAAAAATTTTGGTAACCGCGACAGCGTGCTGGAAATCCCGTACCTGCTGCAAATGCAAAAAGACGCCTACACCGCGTTTTTGCAGGCGGACGGCAATCCGAAAAAGCGCACCGACGAGGGCCTGCAAGCCGCGTTCAACGCCGCCTTCCCCATCGTCTCGCACAACGGATTTGTCGAGATGAAGTATTCCGAATACAACCTGGCCAAGCCAGCGTTTGACGTTCGCGAGTGCCAGACCCGTGGTCTGACCTACGCCTCCGCCGTGCGTGCGCGGGTGCAATTGATTATTTATGACCGCGACGCGTCGACTTCCCAAAACAAAGTCATCAAGGAAGTGAAAGAGCAAGAGGTCTACATGGGCGAAGTGCCCCTGATGACCGGCAAAGGCTCCTTCATCATCAACGGCACCGAGCGCGTGATCGTGTCCCAGTTGCACCGTTCGCCCGGCGTGTTCTTCGAGCATGACAAAGGCAAAACCCACAGCTCGGGCAAGCTGCTGTTCTCGGCGCGCATCATTCCTTACCGCGGCTCCTGGCTGGACTTTGAATTCGATCCCAAAGACCTGTTGTATTTCCGCGTGGACCGCCGCCGCAAGATGCCGGTCACGATTTTGCTCAAGGCCATCGGCCTGAACAACGAGTCCATCCTGGCTAACTTCTTCGTCAACGACAACTTCCGCTTGATGGACAGCGGCGCGCAAATGGAATTTGTGCCCGAGCGCATGAAGGGCGAGATCGCCCGTTTCGATTTGACCGACAAGTCCGGCAACGTGATCGTCGCCAAAGACAAACGCGTCACCGCGCGCCACACCCGTGACCTGGAGCAGACAGGCACCAGCCATATCAGCGTCCCCGAAGACTTTTTGCTCGGCCGCGTGGTGGCCCGCAATATTGTGGAAGCCGACACCGGCGAAATCATCGCCAAGGCCAACGAAGAGCTGACCGATGTATTGCTGAAAAAGCTGCGCACCTCGGGCATCGAAGACGTGTCCTGCATCTACACCAACGAGTTGGACCAAGGCGCCTACATTTCACAAACCCTGCGCACCGACGAGACCGCCGACGAGTTCTCCGCCCGGGTGGCCATTTACCGCATGATGCGCCCCGGCGAGCCGCCAACCGAAGACGCAGTGCAAGCGCTGTTCCAGCGCCTGTTCTACAACCCCGACACTTACGATCTGTCGCGCGTGGGCCGCATGAAGTTCAACGCCAAGATGGGCCGTGCCGAGTCCACCGGCCCCATGGTGCTGACCAACGAAGACATTCTGTCGGTCGTCAAAATTCTGGTTGACTTGCGCAATGGCCGCGGCGATGTCGACGACATCGACCACCTGGGAAATCGCCGCGTGCGTTGCGTGGGCGAGTTGGCTGAGAACCAATACCGCACCGGTTTGGCGCGGATTGAAAAAGCCGTGAAAGAACGTTTGGGCCAGGCCGAGCAAGAGCCGCTGATGCCGCACGACCTGATCAACTCCAAGCCCATCTCGGCGGCGCTCAAAGAGTTCTTCGGTGCCTCGCAACTGTCGCAGTTCATGGACCAGACCAACCCGCTGTCCGAGATCACCCACAAGCGCCGCGTATCGGCCCTTGGACCGGGCGGTCTGACCCGCGAGCGCGCTGGTTTTGAAGTGCGCGATGTGCACGTGACCCATTACGGCCGCGTCTGCCCGATTGAGACCCCAGAAGGTCCGAACATCGGCCTGATCAACTCGCTGGCCCTGTACGCCCGCTTGAACGAATACGGCTTTATTGAAACACCGTACCGCCGCGTGGTGGACGGCAAGGTCACCATGGACATTGACTACCTGTCGGCTATTGAAGAAGGCAAGTACGTGATCGCCCAGGCCAACGCTTTGCTGGACGCCGAAGGGCGTCTGAGCGGCGAGCTGGTATCGGCGCGTGAAAAAGGCGAGTCGATTTTGTGCGGCGCTGAGCGCGTGCAATACATGGACGTGTCGCCTGCGCAAATCGTGTCGGTGGCGGCGTCGCTGGTTCCTTTCCTGGAGCACGACGATGCCAACCGCGCTTTGATGGGCGCGAACATGCAGCGCCAAGCTGTGCCGGTGCTGCGTCCAGAGAAGGCTTTTGTCGGAACCGGTATCGAGCGCGTAGCCGCAGTCGACTCGGGCACCGTGGTCACCGCCAACCGCGGTGGCGTGGTGGACTATGTGGACGCCACCCGCGTGGTGATCCGCGTGAACGACGCAGAAGCGCAAGCCGGCGAAGTCGGTGTGGACATTTACAACCTGATCAAGTACCAGCGCTCCAACCAGAACACCAACATCCACCAGCGTCCCATCGTCAAAAAGGGCGACAAGCTCTCCAAGGGCGATGTGATTGCCGACGGCGCGTCCACCGACCTCGGTGAACTCGCTCTGGGTCAAAACATGCTGGTGGCATTCATGCCCTGGAATGGCTACAACTTCGAGGATTCGATTTTGATCAGCGAGCGCGTGGTGGCTGAAGACCGCTATACCTCGATCCACATCGAAGAGCTGGTGGTCATGGCCCGTGACACCAAGCTGGGCGCGGAAGAAATTACCCGCGACATCCCCAACTTGAGCGAACAGCAGCTCAACCGCCTGGACGAGTCCGGCATTATTTACGTCGGTGCGGAAGTTGAGCCGGGCGACACCCTGGTCGGCAAAGTCACGCCCAAAGGTGAGACCACGCTGACACCTGAAGAGAAGCTCTTGCGCGCCATCTTCGGTGAAAAAGCCAGTGACGTGAAAGACACCTCGCTGCGTGTGGACCAGGGCTCGCAAGGCACTGTGATCGATGTGCAGGTCTTCACCCGCGAAGGCATCACCCGTGACCGCCGCGCCCAGCAAATCATTGACGACGAGCTCAAGCGCTTCCGTCTGGACTTGAACGACCAGTTGCGCATTGTTGAAGCTGACGCGTTTGACCGTATTGCCAAGCTGCTGCTGGACAAAACCGCCAACGGCGGCCCGCAAAAATTGGCCAAGGGCAGCAAGATTGACAAAGCCTACCTGGAGTCGGTTGACAAGTTCCATTGGTTCGACATCCGCCCGGCCGATGACAACGTGGCGGCGCAGTTGGAGAGCATCAAGACATCGCTGGAGCAAACCCGTCACAGCTTTGACCTCGCGTTTGAAGAGAAGCGCAAAAAGCTCACCCAAGGCGACGAGTTGCCCGCAGGCGTGCTCAAGATGGTCAAGGTCTACATTGCCGTCAAGCGCCGCTTGCAACCCGGCGACAAGATGGCCGGGCGCCACGGCAACAAGGGCGTGGTCTCCAAGATCGTGCCCGTGGAAGACATGCCCTATATGGCAGACGGCACACCGTGCGACATCGTGCTGAACCCGCTGGGCGTGCCTTCACGGATGAACGTCGGTCAGGTGCTGGAAGTGCATTTGGGCTGGGCCGCCAAGGGCCTGGGCCAGCGCATTGGCGACATGATGCAGGCGCAGGCCAAGGCCGCTGAGTTGCGCACATTCATGGAAAAAATCTACAACCGCTCCGGCCGCAAGGAAGACCTCGGCGCGCTCAGCGACACGGAAGTCCAGGAGATGGCCGCCAACCTGGCAACCGGCGCGACCTTCGCCACGCCGGTTTTTGACGGCGCAACCGAAGAAGAAATCCGCGAGATGCTGAGTCTGGCCTACCCCGACGAGGTCGCAGCGGCCAAGGGTCTGACCGCTGCCCGCACACAGGCCAACCTGTTTGACGGACGCACCGGCGAAGCCTTTGAGCGCCCGACCACCGTGGGCTATATGCACGTCTTGAAACTGCACCATCTGGTGGACGACAAGATGCATGCGCGCTCCACCGGACCGTACTCGCTGGTTACGCAGCAGCCCCTGGGCGGCAAGGCGCAATTCGGCGGACAGCGTTTTGGCGAGATGGAAGTGTGGGCCTTGGAGGCGTATGGCGCGTCCTACGTGCTGCAGGAAATGCTCACCGTCAAATCCGACGACGTGCAAGGCCGTACCAAGGTCTACGAAAGCATTGTCAAAGGCGAACATTCGATTGAAGCGGGCATGCCCGAATCCTTCAACGTGCTGGTCAAGGAAATCCGTTCCCTGGGCCTGGATATCGAACTGGAACGCGGTTAAGCGAAAAAGGAAAACCTATGAAATCATTACTCGACCTTTTCAAGCAATTCACGCCCGATGAGCATTTCGATGCCATCAAGATCGGCATGGCTTCGCCCGAGAAAATCCGTTCCTGGTCTTTCGGTGAGGTGAAGAAGCCCGAGACCATCAACTACCGCACCTTCAAGCCCGAGCGCGACGGCCTGTTTTGCGCCAAGATCTTCGGGCCTATCAAGGACTACGAATGCCTGTGCGGCAAGTACAAGCGCCTGAAGCACCGCGGCGTGATCTGCGAGAAGTGCGGCGTTGAAGTCACGCAAACCAAAGTGCGCCGCGAGCGCATGGGCCACATCGATCTGGCCGCGCCTTGCGCCCACATCTGGTTCCTGAAGTCGCTGCCCAGCCGTCTGGGTCTGGTGCTGGACATGACGCTGCGCGATATCGAGCGCGTGCTCTACTTTGAAGCGTATGTGGTGACCGACCCCGGCATGACGCCGCTGAAAAAATACAGCATCATGTCTGAGGACGACTTTGACGCCAAGTTCAAGGAATACGGTGACGAGTTCCAGGCCAAGATGGGCGCTGAGGGCATCAAAGAGTTGCTGCAATCGATCGACATCGAAGGCACCATCGAGAAGCTGCGCAACGACCTGACCGGCTCCGAGCTGAAGATCAAGAAGAACGCCAAGCGCCTCAAAGTGCTGGAAGCCTTCAAGAAATCGGGCATCAAGCCCGAGTGGATGGTGCTCGATGTGCTGCCCGTGCTGCCGCCGGACCTGCGTCCGCTTGGTGCCGCTGGATGGTGGCCGTTTTGCCACATCCGACCTGAACGATTTGTACCGCCGCGTGATCAACCGCAACAGCCGTTTGCGCCGTTTGCTCGAACTCAAAGCGCCGGAAATCATCGCCCGCAACGAGAAGCGCATGCTGCAGGAGTCGGTTGACTCGCTGCTGGACAACGGTCGCCGCGGCAAAGCCATGACCGGCGCCAACAAGCGCGCCTTGAAGTCACTGGCCGACATGATCAAAGGCAAGTCGGGCCGCTTCCGCCAAAACTTGCTGGGCAAGCGGGTCGATTATTCGGGCCGCTCGGTGATTACCGTGGGCCCAACCCTCAAGCTGCACCAGTGCGGCCTGCCTAAGCTGATGGCTTTGGAGTTGTTCAAACCCTTCATCTTCGCCAAGCTAGAGACCATGGGTATTGCGACCACCATCAAGGCCGCCAAGAAGGAAGTCGAATCCGGCACGCCGGTGGTCTGGGACATCCTGGAAGAGGTGATCAAAGAGCACCCCATCATGCTCAACCGTGCGCCTACGCTGCACCGTCTGGGCATCCAGGCTTTTGAGCCCATTCTCATCGAAGGCAAAGCCATCCAATTGCACCCGCTGGTGTGCTCGGCTTTCAACGCCGACTTTGACGGCGACCAAATGGCCGTGCACATTCCGCTGTCGGTGGAAGCGCAAGTGGAAGCCCGCACCCTGATGCTGGCTTCCAACAACGTGTTGTTCCCCGCCAGCGGCGAGCCGTCTATCGTGCCGTCGCAGGACGTGGTTCTGGGCTTGTACTACACCACCCGCGAACGCATCAACGGCAAGGGAGAGGGCTTGATCTTCTCCGACACCGGTGAAGTGCGCCGCGCGTTTGACGGTGGTGAGCTGGAGTTGAACGCCCGCATCAGCGTGCGCCTGACCGAGTACACCAAGAACAAGGAAACCGGCGAATTCGACGCCAGCACCAAGCTGTGGGAAACCACCGCCGGGCGTGCCTTGTTGTCGGAAATCCTGCCCAAAGGCCTGCCCTTTGCCAACATCAACAAGGCCTTGAAGAAAAAGGAAATCTCCAAACTCATCAACGTCTCTTTCCGCAAATGCGGATTGAAAGAGACCGTGGTGTTTGCCGACAAGCTGCTGCAAGCGGGCTTCCGTCTGGCCACCCGTGCTGGTATCTCGATTTGCATCGACGACATGCTGGTGCCCCAAGAGAAGCACGAGATCATCAGCCGCGCCCAGAAAGAAGTCAAAGAGATCGAGCAGCAATATGTCTCTGGTCTGGTGACTTCCGGTGAGCGTTACAACAAGGTGGTCGACATCTGGGGCAAGTCGGGCGACGAAGTGTCCAAGGTGATGATGGCCAAGCTCTCCAAAGAGATGGTCACCGACCGCCACGGCAATCAGGTGCAACAAGAGTCCTTCAACTCCATCTACATGATGGCCGACTCCGGCGCACGCGGTTCTGCCGCCCAGATCCGCCAGGTGGCCGGTATGCGCGGTTTGATGGCCAAGCCCGACGGCTCCATCATCGAGACACCGATTACCGCCAACTTCCGCGAAGGCCTGAACGTGTTGGAGTACTTCATCTCCACCCACGGTGCGCGTAAAGGTCTGGCCGATACGGCGCTCAAGACCGCGAACTCGGGTTACCTGACCCGCCGTTTGGTCGACGTAACCCAAGACCTGGTGGTGACCGAACTCGATTGCGGCACGCAAGCGGGTTACATCATGCGCGCCATCGTCGAAGGCGGCGAGGTCATCGAATCCCTGCGCGACCGCGTGCTGGGTCGTTGCACCGCTGAAGAAGTCTTGCATCCCGAGAGCCGCGCTGTCCTGGCGCAGCCCGGCACCTTGCTGGACGAAGACCTGATCGAGGAGTTTGAGATCGCCGGCGTGGACGAAGTCAAGGTCCGCACCGCGCTGACCTGCGAGACCCGTTTCGGCATCTGCGCGCATTGCTACGGACGCGACCTGGGCCGCGGCGGCATGATCAACGGCGGCGAGGCAGTCGGCGTGATCGCCGCCCAGTCGATTGGCGAACCCGGTACGCAGCTGACCATGCGCACCTTCCACATCGGTGGCGCGGCATCCCGTGCGGCCATTGCCTCCAGTGTGGAAGCCAAGTCCAACGGCCGCATCGGCTTTAACGCCACCATGCGCTACGTGACCAACTCCAAGAGCGAGTTGGTGGTGATTGCCCGCTCCGGCGAAATCATCATCCACGACGAACACGGCCGCGAACGCGAGCGCCACAAAGTGCCGTATGGCGCGGTGCTCAGCGTCAAGCCCGACCAGGTGGTCAAAGCTGGCGTCATCCTGGCCAACTGGGATCCGCTGACCCGACCCATCATCACCGAGTTTGCCGGCCGCGCCCGCTTCGAGAACGTCGAAGAAGGCTTGACCGTGGCCAAGCAGGTGGACGATGTGACCGGCCTGTCTACCCTGGTGGTGATCGATCCCAAGCGCCGTGGCGCGGCCAAGATCGTGCGTCCGCAGGTCAAGCTGATTGACGCCTCGGGCACCGAGGTGAAGATTCCCGGAACCGACCACGCCGTGACGATTGGCTTCCCGATCGGCGCGCTGGTGCAGGTGCGTGACGGCCAGGACGTGGGCCCCGGCGAAGTGCTGGCCCGTATCCCCATTGAAGGCCAGAAAACCCGTGACATCACCGGCGGTCTGCCGCGTGTGGCCGAGTTGTTCGAAGCCCGTTCACCCAAGGACAAAGGCCTGCTGGCGGAAGCCACCGGAACCATCTCCTTCGGCAAGGAAACCAAGGGCAAGATCCGCTTGCAAATCACCGACCCGGACGGCAAAGTCTGGGAAGAACTGGTGCCCAAAGAAAAGAACATTCTGGTGCACGAAGGCCAGGTGGTCAACAAGGGCGAGTCTGTGGTGGACGGCCCGGCCGATCCGCAAGACATCCTGCGCCTGCTCGGGCCGGAGGAACTGGCGCGCTACATCGTCGACGAAGTGCAGGACGTCTACCGCCTCCAAGGCGTGAAGATCAACGACAAGCACATCGAGGTGATTGTTCGCCAGATGCTGCGCCGTGTGGTCGTTGATAACGTGGGCGATTCCAACTACATCAGCGGCGAGCAGGTGGAGCGCTCGGAAATGCTCAACACCAACGACGCCCTGCGCGCTGAAGACAAAGTGCCTGCCACCTTCACCAACTTGCTGCTCGGTATCACCAAAGCGTCGCTTGTCCACCGACAGCTTCATCAGCGCCGCGTCCTTCCAGGAAACCACGCGCGTGCTGACCGAAGCCGCCATCATGGGCAAGCGCGATGAGTTGCGTGGACTGAAAGAAAACGTGATTGTGGGTCGTTTGATCCCGGCCGGTACCGGAGCGGCGTACCACGAAGCGCGCAAGGTGCGCGAGGCCATGGACGAGTCGGAGCGCCGCGCGATTGCCGAGGCGGACGAGGCCGAACTGGCTGCCGCGACCGCTTCGGTCGACGACGACCAGGAAGTCGCTTCCGAATAAGCGCAACTGACGCGGCTACGCTGTGAAAACCCCGGGTTCGGTCATGCAGAACTTGGGGTTTTTTCATGCGGGATCTGCAACATGATGGAGCTTGGACGCCATGGGTGATTTGTTTTGGCCGGCCTTGTTCGGCGTTTTTTTCGTGTGCTGGTGCTTGGGTGCCTATAACCGCTTGCGCCGTTTGCGGCGAAAGGCACTGAATTCGGTACAAAAAATGTTTGCCCAGTTGACCGAATTCAAGCCCTTGTTTGACCAGCCCGTCCAAAGCCAAAAAGAAGCCCCGGAGTTCGAGCGCCGCCAAGCGGTCACGGCTTCCGGTGATGCCGGGTGGCTGGCGCTGGTGGCTGCGGCCTGCCAACTCGACGCCGCCTTGCAATCGGCTTCGCACACCACGCTGGACAGCGTCGCCATCCGCAACACCGCGCAGGCTATGGAGGCTTTGCAGCGGAGTTGGTTGGCTGCCGCCGAGGCGCCACAAGACCTGGCCGGCGAAGCCTTGCCACCGGAGTTAGTGATGCAGTGGGGCGTTTTGAGCTACCGCATGCTGGCCGCACGGTCCGCTGCGAATCAGGACCTGGCGGCCTACAACCAGGCGATCGCAGAAGTACCGGCGCGTTGGCTGGCCCCGGTCATCCCTTTTGCAGCCGTTGCCTATTTCTGAAGCTGCCCCGCCTGGGGCAGCTGGCCAGCCCGCGCTGTGGCGGCAGCTGCAAGCGGCCGCTGCCGTGTTGCGGGCGCAGCGCGCGGGGCAATCCGGCAGCGTGGCGCTGGAAGCCGTGGACCCGGTCCTGCGCCCGGGCGTGCAGGCCTTGGCCTTTGCCGTGTGGCGCAACCTGGGTCGGGCTATGGCATTGCGCGATGCTTTGGCTGCCAAGACACCGCCCGCTGCAGTCGATGCCCTGCTGTGCGTGACCCTGGCTTTGTGCTGGGATGCGGGTAGCGCGCCCTACGACGAATTCACGCTGGTGAACCAGGCGGTTGAGGCTATCAAGCGCGATCCCCGAACAGCCGGGCAGGCGGCTTTTGTGAACGCCTGCTTGCGCCGCTTTTTGCGCGAACGGGGCCAGTTGGTGGCGCCAGACGGATGCACTGCCGCAGGCGCGGTGGAATCACCCCGTGTGGTGGATTGAGCGCCTGCAAGCTGAGCAGCCGCAGCGCTGGCAGTCGATTTTGCAGGCCTCCAATACCCAAGCCCCTCTCACCTTGCGGGTGAACCTGCGCAAGACCAGTCTGGCGGCTTTTGCAGATGCGCTGGCGCTGGCCGGCATGGCCGCGCAAACCGTTGCACCAGCAACTGTGTACCTGGAGCGGGCGGTAGCGGTTACGCGCGTGCCAGGCTATGCGCAGGGATGGTTCTCGGTGCAGGACGCGGCGGCCCAGCGCGCGGCGCCCTTGTTGCTGGATGGCTTGGTCTTGGGCCCCGAGTCGCGGGTGCTTGGACGCCTGCGCCGCCCCGGGCGGCAAGACCGCGCCATTTGCTGGAAATCACACCCGCGCAGGTCACCGCGCTGGAGCAAGACCCGGCGCGTGTGCCGCGCATCCATGCGAATTTGCAGCGCCTGGAGTCTGCAGGCGCACGTGCTGACGGGCGACGCGGGTGACCCCGCTGCCTGGTGGGACGGCCAGCTCTTTGATGCGGTGCTGCTGGACGCGCCGTGTACGGCCTCCGGTATCGTGCGCCGCCACCCGGACGTGCGCTGGCTGCGCCGCGAGGCCGATATCGCCCAGCTTGCGCAGAGCCAAAAGCGCCTTTTGGATGCGCTGTGGCCGCTGCTGCGTGTGGGCGGGCGCCTGCTGTATTGCACCTGCTCCGTCTTCGCGCAAGAGGGGCCACTGCAGCTTCAGGCGTTCCAAGCGCGCCACCGTGACGCCCGGGCCTTGCCCGCTGACGGCAGCTTGTGGCCCCGCTCAGCCGAGGCGGACTCCATAGTCTTGGACAATGCGGCCTATGACCACGACGGTTTTTTCTATGGCTTGTTGGAAAAGCACCCCGCTTGAGGGGGGCTCTCCAAGGATGCGCGGGCTGCTTGCACGCCTGCTGACGCCTTTTGTTGGCCTGCTTTTTTTATGGATAGCTGCCGCAAGCCAGGCCGATACCGTGGTGGAGGCGGCGCAGTTCCGGGTCGACCGCATGGGCGACGATGTCACCCTCAGCGCCCAATTGCGATTCGAACTCCCAGCCGCTGTGGAAGATGCCTTACTCAAAGGTATTCCGGTCTACTTTGCCGTCGAAGCCGACTTGTTGCGCGAGCGCTGGTACTGGACGGACAAAAAATTGGCCAGCGCTGCGCGCAATATGCGACTCGCCTACCAGCCCCTGACGGGCCAATGGCGGCTGAACGTTGCTACGCGGCGCTGCGCCGGCGGGGGAACTGGCGGCCGCTAATGCCCCCAGTCAAACTTTTCCCAGCCTGGCCGAGGCCATGGCAACGGTCAAACAATTCGCGCGCTGGCGCATAGCGGGCCTCAGCGACAACGATGCGTCTTCCAAGTACCGGGTGGACTTTCGTTTCTGGCTCGATACCAACCAGCTCCCGCGGCCTTTCCAGATCGGTGTGATGGCGCAAAGCGACTGGACCGTCAGCGCCAGCCTTCGCGCGGCATTGACTGCGGAGAAACCCGGTGAGCGATAAGTTGCCCCACTACGCACCTTGCACAGCAACAGCCGCCTGGTGCGCCGCGTCGTCACCTGGGGCGCGGGGGCGATGCTGCTGATGGGTGCGGCCTTGCTGTACATGCTGACGCTGGCCACCAACAACCAGGCCCTTTACGAGCAGGACTACGCGCTCTTGTTTGTGCTCAATATGGTGGTCGCAGCGCTGCTGCTTGCGGCGATTGCCTGGATTGCGTTTCGCTTGTACCAGCGCTGGCGCGCCGGGCGTTTCGGTACCCGTTTATTGACGAAACTGGCTGCGATTTTTGTGCTGGTGGGCTTGGCACCGGGGCTGTTGATTTACGGCGTGTCCTACCAGTTTGTGTCCCGCTCGATTGAGACCTGGTTTGACGTGAAGGTCGAGGGCGCTTTGCAGGCGGGCTTGAGCCTGGGCCGGGTGACGCTGGAGACGCTGGCGGGCGATCTGTCGGTCAAAACCCGCACCGCAGCCACGGCGCTCAACGATCCGGGGCAGGGGCCCGCGGAGCTGCAGCTGGAAAAATGGGCCGAACAGTTGGGCGCCAGCGATATCGCCTTATGGAGCGGACGCGGGCAACTGCTGAGTAGCGCCGGGGATTCGCGGTTGCAACTCAACCCCCCTGCACCGAGCAGCACCCAGTTCCGTTTGGCGCGCAGCGAGCGTTCCACTTATTGGATTGAAGGGCTGGATGATGCCGCTGCTACGGCCAAGCAGGCAGCCGTCCGCATCCGAGTGCTGGCCTTGCTGAGCCCCGGCGCATTGGACGCCACGGGGGAGTCGCGCTACCTGTTGGTCACCCGCACGCTGCCTCCCAGTCTGGTCGCCAACGCCTGGGCGGTGGAGCGTGCCAACCGGGAATACCAGGAGCGCGCTCTGGGGCGCGAGGGTCTGAAGCGCATGTACATCGGCACCCTCACCTTGAGTTTATTCATGGCGGTGTTTGCTGCGGTGTTGTTGGCGGTGGTCTTGGGCAACCAGATCGCCCGGCCCTTGTTGGTGCTGACCGAGGGCGTCAGCCAGGTGGCTGCGGGCGATCTTGCGGCCCAAGGAGTCCATGCAGGGAAAAGACGAGCTCGGTGGCTTGACCCGTGCCTTTGCGCTGATGACCCAGCAGCTGTCTGACGCCCGTGAAACGGTGCAAACCAGCATGGGCCAGTTGGACGCGGCCCGGGGCAACTTGCAAACCATCTCTGGACAACCTGACCGCGGGCGTGGTGGTGCTGAATGACGATGGCAGTTTGCGCCAGTCCAATCCCGGGGCGTCACGCATCCTCGCAGCGCCCCTTGGATCAATACCAGGGACATCTGCTCTCAGAGGTTGCGGGCTTGGAAGTTTTTGGCGCGGAAGTGGAGCGGCAGTTCCTGGATTTTCGGGCCCGCCGCGGCGAGGCTGGTGTGGACCACTGGCAGCATACGTTGGAGATGGGCCCGCCTGCAACGCAGATGCAAAACGGCCAGGGCGGACAGACCACGCTGGTGTTGCGGGGCGCTGATCTGCCGGGCAAGGCTTGCTTGCTGGTCTTCGACGACATTTCCCATATCGTCACCGCCCAGCGCCTGCAGGCCTGGGGAGAGGTGGCGCGCCGTTTGGCGCACGAGATCAAGAACCCGCTCACGCCCATTCAGTTATCGGCGGAACGGCTGCAGCGCCGTCTGGATGGCAAGCTGCCCGAGCCCGAGCAGCAGGTGCTGAGCAAGTCCGTCAAAACCATTGTGGACCAGGTGGATTCCATGAAACGGCTGGTCAATGAATTCCGCGACTTCGGGCGCTTGCCAGCGGCGGAGTTGCAGCCGCTGGATTTGAATGCGCTGGTGCAAGAGGTCTTGCATTTGTACGAGGCGGCCGAGGCGCCTATCACCCTGGACCTGGACGCATCCTGCCCGCCTGTGCTGGGGGATGCGCAGCAACTGCGCCAGGTCATCCATAACCTGCTGCAAAACGCCCAGGACGCCCAAGAAGCGCAGGCCCTGCTTCCCTTGGAACCGGTGGTTTTGCGGACTTATTTCAGCGCCAGTGCGGGTCGTGTGCGCTTGAGCGTGCTCGACAGCGGAGGCGGCTTTGCGCCCGGCATCTTGCAGCGGGCGTTTGAGCCCTATGTCACCAGCAAAACCCGTGGCACCGGATTGGGGCTGGCGGTGGTGAAAAAAATCGCAGATGAACACGGTGCGCGCATCGACATCAGCAACCGCCTGCATGAGGGCGTCGCCTTCGGGGCGCAGGTGTCCCTGTCCTTCAAAGTGGCCGCGTCCCCAGCCCCGGCGGCACTTCCTATTTCTGTTGTTTGAAGATCGAGAACCTATGGCACATATTCTGGTTGTTGATGATGAGCATGGCATTCGTGACCTGCTGTGGGAGGTACTCAATGACGAGGGCCATGCGGTCACGCTGGCCGAGAATGCCGCGCAGGCCCGCGCCGCCCGCGCCGCCGAGGCGCCTGATCTGGTGCTGCTCGACATTTGGATGCCGGATATGGATGGTGTCACCCTGCTCAAGGAATGGGCCGCAGGCGGTTTACTCACCATGCCGGTCATCATGATGAGTGGCCATGCCACCATCGACACGGCAGTGGAGGCCACCAAAATCGGTGCCTTGGCTTTTCTGGAAAAGCCGGTCACCTTGCAAAAGCTGCTGTCTGCAGTGGAAGACGCCCTGAAAAAAGACGAGCCCCCGCCGGTGGCTTCTGCGCCTATGAAGTTGCAGGCAGCAGTCCACTCGCGGTACCCGTACCGACCGCTGCGCAAAGCCTGCAAAGTTTTTCTTTGGACCTGCCCTTGCGCCAGGCCAAAGATATTTTCGAGAAAGCCTATTTTGAATTCCACCTGCACCATGAAGGGGGTTCGATGACGCGGGTTGCAGAAAAAACAGGGCTCGAGCGCACCCACCTGTATCGCAAGCTGAAGCAGCTCGGGGTTGATTTATCTAAAGACAAGTCGCGCGTTTGATACGCCACCGGCTCGCTGCGTTGCTACCCTTGTGCATGTGTGTGCGCTTGGATCATTTGGCTTAAAAGTGCCATACCTAGGGTAATCACCAGTTATTTGCGTTGCATATTTGGTGAATTACCCAAAAATAGGCACTTTTGGTATTGCATCCCGTGGCGCATAATATCTGCGCATTGCCGAAATATCGGTGTGCAGGTTTGCGGTGTTTGGTCAGTTTCGCGTCTGCTCTAAGTCATTCTTTGGTTTGTTGATTGCGGTTTTGGGCTCCATCGCTGTTTGAGTTATTTTCGAGGAGTCCCAGCATGGGCAACAAACTTTACGTGGGCAACCTGCCCTATTCATTCCGTGATGAGGATTTGCAACAGGCATTCGCAGCACACGGCAACGTCACCAGCGCAAAAGTCATGATGGAACGCGACACGGGTCGCTCCAAGGGCTTTGGCTTTGTTGAAATGGGAAGCGACGCCGAAGCGCAAACCGCCATCAATGAAATGAATGGTCAGCAATTTGGCGGTCGTGGCCTGGTGGTCAACGAAGCGCGGCCCATGGAGCCACGTCCTCCCCGTAGCGGCGGCTTCGGCGGCGGCGCAGGTGGCGGCGGTGGTGGTTATGGCGGCGGCGGTGGTCGCAGCGGTGGCGGCGGCTTTGGTGGCGGCGCTGGCGGCGGCGGTGGTGGTTACGGCGGCGGTGGCGGTCGCAGTGGTGGCGGCGGCGGTGGCGGTTACGGCGGTGGCCGTAGCAGCGGCGGCGGCTACTAAGCCAGCGTACTTAGCAGCTAGCTGCTAATCCAACGATACCGACCCTTGCGGGTCGGTATTTTTTTGTCTGGTGATTTCAGTGCCGGAAGTGGCGCATACCGGTGTAAACCATCGCGACGCCGCGTGCATCCGCCGCAGCCACCACTTCGTCATCGCGCACACTGCCCCCGGGCTGTATGACGCAAACCGCACCGGCGTCGGCAACGGCGTCCAGCCCGTCACGAAACGGGAAAAACGCGTCACTGGCAACCACGCTGCCAGCCAGTGACAAACCCGCATGCTGCGCTTTGATGCCTGCGATGCGCGCCGAATCGAGCCGGCTCATCTGCCCCGCGCCCACACCCAGGGTTTGACCACCGGCGCAAAACACAATCGCATTGGACTTGACGTACTTCGCGACCTTCCACGCAAACAGCAGGTCCTCCATTTGCGCCGCCGTTGGCTGCAGGGTGGTGACGACGCGCAGGTCGGCCAAGGTCAATTCCTGGTTGTCGGCGGTTTGCAATAGCAAACCCGAGCCCACCCGTTTCGCGTCGACTGCGTTGCGCCCCTGTGCCCAGGCGCTGGCACCACCCGGCGGAAGCGCCACCTGTAGCAAGCGCACGTTCGCTTTAGCTTGAAATACGGCCAGGGCCTCGGGGCTGAAGGCGGGGGCCAGCAAGACTTCGACAAACTGCTGCGCGATCAACTCCGCAGCCGCGCCATCTACCGTGCAATTGAAGGCGATGATGCCGCCGAAGGCCGAGGTCGGATCGGTTTGCCAGGCTTTGCGGTACGCGGACAAGGCGTCTGTGCCCAATGCCACGCCGCAGGGGTTGGCGTGTTTGACGATGACGCAGGCGGGGCTGGCAAAGCTCTTCACGCACTCCCAAGCGGCGTCGGCGTCGGCGATGTTGTTGTAGCTGAGCTCCTTGCCCTGCAGCTGGGTGGCGGTGACCAAGGAGCCAGGGGCCGGATACAGATCGCGGTAATAGGCCGCCTGCTGGTGCGGGTTCTCGCCGTAGCGCAGGTCTTGCAGCTTCACAAAACGGCTGTTGCTTTGCGCCGGGAAGGCGGATTGGCTGCCGTCTTCGCGGATGCATGAGAGGTAGTCGCTGATCGCGCCATCGTATTGGCTGATGCGGTTGAATGCCGCCACCGCCAGGGCAAATTTGGTTTTGCGGCTGACCTGCCCGCTCTCGCGCAATTCCTCTATAACCGCGTCGTATTGGGACGCATCTGTCAGCACGACCACATCCTGCCAATTCTTGGCCGCGCTGCGCACCATGGCCGGGCCGCCGATGTCGATGTTTTCAATTGCGTCTTCCAAGGTGCAATGGGGCTTTGCGATCGTGGCTTCGAACGGATAGAGATTCACCACCAGCAGGTCGATGGTGGCAATCCCGTGTTCAGCGAGTGCCGCCATGTGCGCTGGCAGATCCCGGCGGGCCAGCAATCCGCCGTGTACCTTGGGATGCAGGGTCTTCACGCGCCCGTCCAGCATCTCCGGAAAGCCCGTCATGTCGGCCACTTCGGTAACCGCCAGCCCGTTATCTGCCAGCAGTTTGGCGGTGCCGCCCGTGGACAGCAGGCGCACGCCCAGCCCGGCCAGGGCCTGCGCCAGCTCCAGCACACCGGTTTTGTCGGAGACCGATATCAGGGCATTCAAAGGCGAAGTGGGCTGATTCATGGTGTGGGTGCTTTGAGCATGCCATGGTCGCCAAGTTTTTTGCGCAGGGTGTTGCGGTTCAGGCCCAGCCAGTCTGCGGCTTTGGACTGGTTGTGACCGGCCTGTGCCATCACCACTTCCAGCAGCGGTTTCTCGACCGCGCGGATCAGCATGTCATACACCCCGGCAGGCGGTGTGCCGTCCAGGTTTTTGAAGTACTCCTGCACATTGCGGCGTACCGATTCTTCGATGCTGCTCATACCATCTCTCCCGTGTGTATGGTTGGTGTGGCGGTTTGTACCGACGGCGGGATGCGGTCCATCTGCGCGCTCAAGGTGTCAAAAAACTGCTCGACTGCGGCTACCTGCGCGGCGGTGTCATCTAGCGCCAGCATCGCGCGCCGGAAGGCTTCGCCGCCGGGCAGCGCCTGCACATACCAGCCAATGTGTTTGCGCGCCGAACGCACGCCCGTGTACTGGCCGTACAAGCTGTAGTGGTCGTGCAGATGTTCCACCAGCAAGCGCCGCACCTCTTCCACCAGCGGCGGCGCCAGATGGGTGCCTGTCGCCAGGTAATGGCTGATTTCGCGGAATATCCAAGGTCGCCCCTGCGCGGCGCGGCCCACCATCACGGCGTCGGCATCGGTGTATGCCAAAACAGCGGCGGCTTTTTCGGGCGAGTCGATGTCGCCGTTGGCCACCACCGGAATCCGCAGCGCTGCTTTGACGGCGCGCACCGTGTCGTACTCGGCCAAGCCTTTGTAGCCCTGTTCCCGTGTGCGGCCATGAACCGTCACCATGGCCACACCGGCCTGTTCGGCGGCCAGGGCGATGGCGAGCGCATTTTTCCCGTGCGCGCTCCAGCCGGTGCGCATCTTCAGGGTGACCGGCACCCCGTGCGGCGAAGACGCCTGTACCACCGCGTGGACGATCTCGATAGCCAATCCCTCGTCTTGCATCAGCGCCGAACCCGCCCAGCGGTTGCAGACCTTTTTCGCCGGGCAACCCATATTGATGTCAATGATCTGTGCGCCGCGGCTGATGTTGTATTGGGCGGCCTGCGCCATCATGTCGGCATCGGTGCCGGCAATTTGCACTGCGATAGGCCCGGGTTCGCCCGCATGGTTGGCACGCCGCGAGGTCTTCAGCGAATCCCACAAATCTTTGCGCGAGGTCACCATCTCGCTGACCGCGTAGGCCGCCCCCAGCCGCTTACACAGCTGGCGGAATGGCCGGTCCGTCACCCCCGCCATGGGGGCGACAAATACGCGGTTCGCCAAGGCGTACGGGCCAATCTGCATAGGGAGGTGGGTGTGGGGAGTATGCGAACGTGCTGAAAAACTAGGCACATTGTAGGTCTGCCTCAGATCTCCAGCGTGGCGCACGCAGCAAAGGCGCTCTGCTCGTTTTTGCGCGCGTAGCCCAGCGGGTTGGCAACCACCCGGCAACCGGCGTGGCGGTAGTCGCTGGGGGCGTGCAAATGGCCGTGAAGCCACAGATCGGCCTGCGGCAGCAGGTCGTCCAGCGCGTTGCAAAAACCGGCGGTTCCGGGCACCAGCCCGTAGCGCGGGTCGGCGCTGCGCAAGCTGGGCGCAAAGTGCGTCACCACCACCGTGCTGCCGTCAAAAGGCGCATCCAGCGCCGCGCGCAGCCAGTCTTGACACAGCAGCGCCTGCTCGCGCATCGCTTCGGCCAGAAAGGCTTCGCCGTTCCGTGTGGTGTCGGTCTTCTTCAGGTAAAAGTTAGCAGCACGAAATGCTTTGTCGCGTGCCTGCAGTTGCGCGGTGAGCGGGGCCTTGGGGTCCACCAGCGCATCGAAGTCGGTCCACAGCGTGGTGCCGATGAAGCGCAGCGGACGTCCTTGCGCATCGGACCCAGGCGGATGCCAGACTTCGCGCTCCAGCCACACCATCCCCAGGCGTTCGCAGGTTTCGCGCAAGCGCGCGTGGGCCACGTCAAAGTCCAGCGCGTCGTACTCATGGTTGCCGGGCACAAACAATACCGGCGTGGGCCAGCCGTGGCGGGGTGAAAAACGGGCCAGCCCGAAGTCGGGGTCGTGCACCAGCGCCGAGCCCGCTTGGTAGGAGCCGATGTCGCCCGCCAGCACCAGCAGGTCTGCACCCGGCGCGGGCTGCGGCGCAAACGCCGGATGCGCTTCCAAATGCAAGTCGGAATACAGCTGGATTTTCATAGCCCGAGCATGCCATGACCCCGCAGGGTTACCATGCAGCGGCAGCCGCTGGGCTCACGCAGCGGTCCGAACCCACACCCCATGAACTTCAAAGAAACCGAAGACGACAGCGAGCACAATGACATTGCGCCCGCTGTGCGCGCCCAGGCCGCCACGCGCAGCACCTGGGTCAGCGTGGTCGTCAACCTGGTGCTCTCCGTCATCCAGATCGCCGTGGGTATCTGGGCCAAATCCCAGGGGCTGGTGGCCGACGGCCTGCATTCGCTCTCCGACCTGGTGGCTGACTTTGTGGTGCTGGCTGGCCGCCCGCGAGAGCCGTAAGGACGCCGACGTGGACCACCCCTACGGCCACCAGCGCTTTGAGAACGCTGCCTCGCTGGCGCTGGGCGCGCTGCTGCTGGCGGTGGGCGTGGGCATGCTGTGGTCGGCGCTGCGCAAGCTCGAGCAGCCCGAAACCATGCCCGACCGCGCACGCCATCGCGCTGTGGGTTGCCGGCGGCTGCGCTGGTGGCCAAAGAGCTGCTGTTTCGCTACATGCTGGCGCGTGGCCAAACGGGTCAAGTCCAGCATGCTGGTGGCCAACGCCTGGCATGCCCGCTCCGACGCCGCCTCCAGCGCTGGTGGTGGCGCATGGGGCATGATCGGCAACTTGGCGGGTTACCCGCTGATGGATCCGATTGCCGCGCTGATCGTCGGGTTGATGGTGGGGCGCATGGGTTGGAGTTTTGGCTGGGATGCGCTGCACGACCTGATGGACCGCGCGATCGATGAGTCCGAGGTGCAGGCCATACGCCAGACCTTGCTGGACACCCCGGGCGTGATGGGTGTGCACGATGTGCGGACCCGCAAGATGGGCGATATGGTGGTGGCCGACGCGCACATTGAGGTGGACGCCCAACTCAGCGTCGAGCAGGGCCACAACATCGCCGTGGCCGCGCGCCGCGCGGTGATGCAGCGCCACCGCGTGCTCAATTTGATGACCCATGTGGACCCGGCGCACCGGCCGGATCTGGACCACCTGCAAACCGGCGCCGCGCCCTTGAAAGGCTGAGTCTGCCTCAGTGCTGCGCTGGCGCGTGGCTTTGGGTCAGGAGCTTATCGGTGTAGGCAATGGCCAGCGCGCTGAGCAAAAACGTGACGTGGATCAGGGTTTGCCACATCAGCACTTTCTCATCGTAATTCGCGGCGTTGATAAAGCTCTTGAGCAGGTGGATGGAGCTGATGCCGATGATGGCTGTGCTCAGCTTGACCTTCAGCACCGACGCGTTCACATGGTCCAACCATTCGGGCTGGTCCGGGTGTCCCTCTAAATCCATGCGGCTGACAAAGGTTTCGTAGCCACCGACGATCACCATGATCAGCAAATTGGAGATCATCACCACATCAATCAGCGCCAGCACCACCAGCATGATCAGCGTCTCGTTCAGCGCTGTGACCTGGTAATCGCTGCGGTAGCCGATCGCCGTGATAAGTTGCTGGAGTGCGGCCTGGTTGCCGAAAGCGGCCTCCAGCAGGTGCAGCAATTCGACCCAGAAGTGGTAGACGTACACGCCCTGCGCTGCGATCAGCCCCAGGTACAGCGGCATTTGCAGCCAGCGGCTGGCAAAAATCAGCCGGGGTAGTGGCCGCAAGGGCCGAATCGGGCCCTGCGGTTTTTGAGGTGTTTGCGAAGCCATATCAACCCTCCCTGGGCTGTTTTTTTATACAGAGATGACGCGTACCATTTCCAGGCACTTGTTGGAGTAACCCCATTCGTTGTCGTACCAGCTCACGATTTTGATGAAAGTGCCGTCCAGCGCAATGCTGGCGTCGGCGTCAAAAATCGAGGTCCGGGGGTCGCCGCGGAAATCGGTGGCCACGACTTTGTCTTCGGTGTAACCCAGCACGCCTTTGAGCGCGCCTTCGCTTTGCGCCTTCATCTCCGCGCAAATCTCGGCCATGGTCGCTGCGTTGTTGAGTTCGCAGGTCAGGTCCACCACCGACACATCGCTGGTCGGCACCCGGAACGACATGCCGGTGAGCTTTTTGTTCAGCGACGGAATCACCACGCCCACCGCTTTGGCCGCGCCGGTGCTGGAGGGAATGATGTTTTCCAGAATGCCGCGTCCGCCGCGCCAGTCTTTGTTGCTCGGGCCGTCCACGGTTTTCTGGGTGGCGGTGGCCGCGTGCACCGTGGTCATCAGGCCGCGCTTGATGCCCCATTTGTCGTTGCAGCACCTTGGCCACCGGGGCCAGGCAGTTGGTGGTGCAGGATGCGTTGGAGACAATGGTTTGTCCCGCGTAAGTCGCGTGGTTCACGCCATAACACAAACATGGGCGTGTCGTCTTTGCTCGGGGCCGACAACAGCACTTTTTTCGCGCCCGCTGCCAGGTGTTTTTCGGCAGTGGCCTTGTCCAGAAACAGGCCGGTGGCTTCAATCACCACATCGGCACCGACTGCACCCCAGTTCAGGTTGGCCGGATCGCGCTCTTGCGTGAGGCGAATGGTTTTGCCATTCACCACCAGCGCGCCGTCTTTCACCGACACCGCGCCCTGGAAGCGCCCGTGCACGCTGTCGTACTGCAGCATGTAGGCCAGGTAATCGGGCTCGAGCAAGTCGTTGATGCCGACGATCTCGATGTCCGAAAAGTTCTGCACCGCAGCGCGAAACACCATGCGCCCGATGCGCCCAAATCCGTTGATACCTACTTTGATAGCCATGAAAACGATACTCCTAAAAAATTATTTTTTCAGCGCAGCTTGCACCGTGTCAGCCACGTTCTCGGGCGTGAAGCCAAAATGCTGGAACAGCACCGGTGCGGGCGCGGACTCGCCGTAGGTGTCGATACCGACCACCGCCGCAGCAGCCGTATTTCCACCAGCCGCCGCTGCAGCCCATCTCCACCGCCACACGCGGCAGGCCTTTGGGCAGCACGCTTTCTTTGTAGTCGGCGCTTTGCAAATCAAATGTGGTCGTGCTGGGCATAGAGACCACGCGCGCCGCGATTTTGCGTTGCGCCAGCAGCTTTTGCGCCGCCAAAGCCAGTTGCACTTCCGAGCCGGTCGCAATCAACACGGCCTGTGTTTTGCGCTTCATGCCGACATCAGCGGCTTCGGATAGCACATACGCACCTTTGCTGATGGCGTCCAGACCGCAGGCCGCAGGTGCCGAGGGCGATTCGTTCTTGGTGGCGTAGGCGATGTTCTGGCGGCTGAGCAAAAGCGCGGTGGGCTTGGCTGCGTTGCGCAGCGCCACGGTCCAGGCCACGGCGGTCTCGGCGGTGTCACCCGGACGCCAGACATCCAGATTGGGAATCAGGCGCAGCGACGCGGCGTGTTCAATCGACTGGTGGGTCGGGCCGTCTTCGCCTAGGCCGATGCTGTCGTGGGTGAACACATGCACCACGCGCAGCTTCATGAGCGCAGCCATGCGGATCGCGTTGCGGCTGTAGTCGCTGAAGGTGAGGAAGGTGCCGCCGTAGGGGATAAAGCCGCCGTGCAGCGCCACGCCGTTCATGATGGCTGCCATGCCGAATTCGCGCACACCGTAGTTGATGTGGCGCCCGCCCACCATGTGCCCTTGCGCATCGGCGCTTTGCACCACATCGCCCGCCGCGTCGATGCGCAGGGCCGGGGTTGATGGTGTGTTGGTGAGGTTGGAGCCGGTCAAGTCGGCCGAGCCGCCCAGCATCTCAGGCAGGCCGGCGGTGAAATGCTCCAGCGCAATTTGCGAGGCTTTGCGAGAAGCCACGGTGTCGCGCTTGGTGTCGGCAGCGACCACGGCATTGACCGCGGTTTGGACAAAGTTTTTCGGCAGCTCGCCCTTCATGCGGCGTTGCAATTCCTTGGCCAGTGCGGGGTGCGCAGCTTTGTAGGCAGCAAAGCGCTGGTTCCAGGCTTGTTCGCGCCCGCGCCCGGCCGCTTTGGCGTCCCAGGCTGCGTACACGTCTTTGGGAATGACGAAGGGCGCGTGCGGCCAGCCCAGTGCTTCGCGGGTGAGTTTGATCTCTTCCGCGCCCGAGTGGCTCGCCGTGGGCTTTGGCGGTGTTGGCGCGGTTGGGGCTGCCTTTGCCAATCGCTGTTTTGCAGACGATCAGCGTGGGCTTGTCGGTGCTGGTTTTCGCGCGGGTAAGGGCGGCGGATACGGCAGCGGCGTCATGCCCGTCGACCGCGTCGATCACGTTCCAGCCGTAGGCCGTGAAGCGTTGCGCCGTGTTGTCGATGAACCAGGGCGCAACCTTGCCGTCGATGGAGATGCCGTTGTCGTCGTACAGGGCAATCAGCTTGCCCAGTTTCCATGCGCCGGCCAGCGCGCAGGCCTCGTGGCTGATGCCTTCCATCATGCAGCCGTCACCCAGAAAAACATAGGTGTGGTGGTCAATGAGGGCGTGGCCTTCGCGGTTGAATTCCTTGGCCAGCAGTTTCTCGGCCAGCGCCATGCCCACGGCGTTGCTGATGCCCTGGCCTAGCGGGCCGGTGGTGGTTTCCACGCCGGGGGTCACGCCGACTTCCGGGTGGCCTGCGGTTTTGCTGTGCAACTGGCGGAAGTTCTTCAACTCAGCCATGGGCAGCTTGTAGCCGGTGAGGTGCAGCAGCGCGTAAATCAGCATGGAGCCGTGGCCGTTGGAGAGCACAAAGCGGTCGCGGTTGATCCAGTGCGGATTGCTGGGGCTGTGCTGCAAATGTCCGCCCCACAGCGCCACGGCGATATCGGCCATGCCCATAGGCGCGCCGGGGTGACCGGAGTTGGCGGCTTGAACCGCGTCCATGGCCAGGGCGCGGATGGCATTGGCCATGTTGTGGGATTGTTGAGGTGAAGTCATAGACGGCCTGATCAAAGCGTAAATGAACCGCAAGCCAGACGGCGGGGCGGGATAGGAAGTGATTTTATCGGGGAAGGGCTGCGTAAGCCGCGGGTGCGCTCGTTACAGTGCGCACATGCAGAATATTTCCGCTCAAGCCTTGCTGCTCGCGGCCGGTCGCGGCGAGCGCATGCGCCCGCTCACCGACCACGTTCCGAAGCCCTTGCTGGAGGTTCAGGGCAAACCGCTCGCTGCAATGGCATCTTGAAGCCTTGCAACGCGCGGGTGTCCAAAGCGTGGTCATCAACACTGCCTGGCTGGAGGAGCAGTTCGCCCACAAGCCGGGCCCGCTGTTTGAAGCGCCGCCGTTGCCGCCCGTGGCGATCCGCTATTCCTTGGAGGGCCGCGATTTCGGCGGGGCCTTGGAAACCGCCGGTGGCATCGTGCGGGCCTTACCGCAGCTGGCCCCGGTCTTCTGGGTGGCGGCCGGGGATGTGTATGCGCCTGAATTTGCTTTTTCTGCCGATGACCTTGCGCGCTTTGCCGCCGGCCCCGCCTTGGCGCATATCTGGCTGGTGCCCAACCCGGCGCACAACCTGCGAGGCGATTTCGGCCTGTCTGACACCGGTATGGCCTTGAACCTGGCAGCTGGCGACAGCGCGCCGCGCTTCACCTTCAGCACCATCGCACTGTACAAGCAGGCTTTTTTCGCCGATTGCGGTATCGCGCCGGGTAACCCCGACGGCACCAAAGCCCCGTTGGCACCCCTCTTGCGCCGGGGCATGGACAATGGACACGTCACTGCCACGCTGTACGCCGGCACCTGGGTCGACGTGGGTACGCCGGCCCGGCTGGCCGAACTGAATTCTGGAGACCCCCCTGTATGAACACGATGACCGACCCCCTGGTGCGCATTGCCCCCGATTACGCTGCCCGCCGCGCCGCTATTGCGCGCCACATCGGCCCCAAAGGCGTGGCCATCATTCCCACTGCGCCGGAGCAGCAGCGCAACCGCGATGCAGATTTTTTGTACCGCGCAGATAGTTACTTTTTCTACCTCAGCGGTTTTACCGAGCCGCACAGCTGGCTGGTGCTGCATGGCGACGGGCGCAGCACGCTGTTGTGCCGGCCCAAAGACCTGGAGCGCGAAACCTGGGATGGCTACCGCCTGGGCCCGCAGGCCGCGCCGCAGGAACTGGGCGTCAGTGACGCGCACCCGGTCAGCGACATCGATACCCGCATGCCCGCCTTGTTGGACGGCTGCGACGCGGTGTGGTTTCCGTTTGCTACGCACAAAGGCCTGGAGACGCGGGTGGGCGGCTGGCTGCAAAGCCTGCGCGAGCGGGTGCGCTATGGCACCTTGTGCCCGACCCAGCAGCGTGATCTGTGCGAGCCGTTGGATGAGATGCGCCTGGTCAAAGACGCCAGCGAACAAGACACCATGCGCCGCGCGGCACGCATCAGCGCGGGCGGGCATATCCGCGCCATGCAGCTCAGCGCGCGCATGCTGCGCGCCGGGCACGACGTGCGCGAATACCACCTGGATGCCGAGTTGCTGCACGAGTTCCGCCGCCATGGCTCGCAGTGCCCGGCGTATGGTTCTATCGTGGCCGCCGGTGCCAACGCCTGCGTGCTGCATTACCGCGCCGATGCGGGCGCAGTGCGCGACGGCGAGCTGGTGCTGATCGACGCGGGCTGCGAGCTCGATGGCTATGCCTCCGACATCACCCGCACCTTCCCTGCCAACGGCCGCTTCACCGGGCCGCAGCGCGACTTGTACGAACTGGTGCTGGCCTCGCAAGTGGCCGCCGTCCAGGCCACCCGTGCCGGGGCCCGTTTCACCGATCCACATGATGCGACTGTCAAAGTGCTGGCCCAAGGCATGCTCGACTTGGGGCTGCTGGACGCCAAGGTGGTGGGCACCCTGGACGACGTGATTGAAAAGCGCGCCTATTTCCCGTTTTACATGCACCGCACCGGGCACTGGCTGGGCATGGATGTGCATGACTGCGGTGCGTATACCGAGCCTTCTGAGATCGGCAACGCCAGCGTGCGGCGCGATGCCCTGACCGGGAAGGACATCATCAGCCGCCCCGCGCGCATCTTGCGCGCCGGCATGGTGCTGACGATTGAGCCCGGCATCTATGTGCGCGCCGCAGCGGGCGTGCCCGAACATTTCCACGGCATCGGCATCCGGATCGAAGACGACGCCATCGTCACCGAAGGCGGTTGCGAGCTGATCAGCCGCGGCGTGCCGGTGGAGCCCGACGCCATAGAGGCCTTGATGCGCGAATGAGCGCATCGCGCTGCCGGGCGATAGTAGCTATCAATCAATTAGCCAATCCCAATTGGCGAAAACAATCAATAATCCCTATCATTCCTCCTGTTCCGATTTATTTCATCAATCACAGGAGTTCATGATGACCACCGCAACCCGCCCCGAAATCACCACGCTTGCCAACCTGGAGGCCGCATTCGCCGGCGAATCCATGGCGCACATCAAATACCGCTACTTTGCCCGGCTGGCGCGCGCCGCCGGTGATGAAGACACTGCGCTGGTCTTTGAAGAAACCGCCGCGCAGGAGGTGATGCACGCCTTTGGCCACTTGGATTTGCTCTACCCCAAGGCCAGCATGACACCGGCAGCCGCCCTGCAAATCGCCATTGATGGCGAGACCTATGAATACAGCGAGATGTACCCGCGCTTCCGGGACGCTGCCGAGCGCGAAGGCAACGCCGCTGCGGTGGCCGAGATGGACGAGCAAATTGCCGAATCCCAAGTCCACGCCGCCCAATTTGCTGCGACCTTGCGCACCGCGCAAAAGCGTTTTGCCGCCTTGGCCAAGGTGGAGGAGCGCCATGCCAACCATTACCGTGCGCAGCTGGCAAAAGTGGCGGCCTGAGCCGCCCACCTGCCCGCTGTTTTTTGCAAAACCCTAAATTGACCCCAGCGAAAGATTGACCATGAAAACCTATATGTGCATTGTGTGTGGCTTTGTGTATGACGAGGCCCTGGGCCGGCCGGAAGACGGCATTGCGGCTGGAACCCTGTGGGCGGACGTGCCGGCCGACTGGGCCTGCCCGGATTGCGGCGTGGCCAAAGCAGACTTCGAAGTGGTGCAGGTATGAGCGCTGCGGCCGCGCCGCCGGTGGTCATTGTGGGCGCCGGTCTGGCGGCCTGGACCACGGCGCGCGAATTGCGCAAGCTCGACGCGGCGGTGCCTATTGCGCTCGTCACGCGGGACAACGGCGACTTTTATGCCAAGCCCACGCTATCCAACGCATTCGGCCAAAAGCGCAGCCCGGACCAACTGGTGACCACTGCGGCGGCCACCATGGCCCAGAACCTGGGCGTCAGCCTGCGTACCCACACCACGGTGCTGTCGATTGATACCGCCGCCCACACGCTAACCGTGGAGCACGGCGGCACAAGCGAAGACCTGGCATACCGCCAACTCGTGCTGGCAACAGGCGCTAACCCGATTCGCATCCCCATGCAAGGCGATGCGGCGCAGGTGGTCCAAAGCGTCAACCACCTCGATGATTTCCGCCGCTTCCACGCAGAGCTGACCGCGCTGCCAGCGCGTGCAGACGGCCAGCCCCATTGCGTGTTGGTGATCGGTGCCGGTTTGATTGGTTGCGAGTTTGCCAACGACCTGGTGCAGGCCGGCTACGCGGTGCATGTGGTGGATCCGGCCCCCGGCCCCCTGGCGGCTTTGTTGCCTGCCGCCGCCGCCGAGCAGCTCCGCCAGGCGCTGCAGGCTCTGGGCGTGGTCTGGCACTGGGGTGTCACGGTGCAGACGCTACAGGCGGCTGCCGCAGGCGCGCACCGTTATGTCGGGACGCTCTCCGATGGCACCTTGCTTGCAGCCGATGCGGTTCTCAGCGCCGTGGGCTTGCGTGCCGACACGGCATTGGCGGCACAGGCCGGCTTGGCGTGCGCGCGCGGCGTGCTGGTCGATGCGCATCTGCAAACCAGTGCGCCGGGCGTGTTCGCCCTGGGCGACTGCGCCCAGTACGCCAGCGCCGGCGGGCGCACCCTGCCTTATGTGATGCCCATCATGAACGCGGCGCGGGCCTTGGCGGCGACCTTGGCTGGCACGCCCACGGACCTGGTTTTCCCGCTGATGCCCGTGGCCGTCAAAACCCCTGCCCTGCCCATCACGGTAGCCGCCCCGCACCCCGATCTGCAAGGCACCTGGACGCTGGACCCGGCCACCGAAGGCTTGGTGGAGGGTGGGGCCTGGCGCTTTGTGGATGCCGAGGGCGCGCAGCGGGGCTTTGTGCTCACCGGTAAGCAATGCAGTAAACGCATGGAATGGACCAAAGCGACCGTGCCCTGACGCGGAGCCCCGGCCTACAATCCCTCGGCCCTGGCGGCGCAGGCACGCAAGCTGCATTCCGCATTCGACACCAGGCACCCGTAAAAGGATTCCGATGAGCAACACCCCCTCCGCGACGGCACCCGGATCTCCGGCTGAACCGAGCAAGCCGGCCTCTCAACGCCAGGCAGCGCTGGACTACCACCAGTTCCCCACGCCCGGCAAGATTGCCATCGCAGCCACCAAGCAGTTGATCAACCCGCACGACCTGGCTTTGGCCTACTCGCCCGGCGTGGCGGCACCGTGTGAGGAGATCGTCAAAGACCCAAACAACGCCTTCAAATACACCAGCCGGGGCAATCTGGTGGCGGTGATCACCAACGGCACGGCGGTGTTGGGCCTGGGCGATATCGGCCCCTCTGGCGGCCAAGCCGGTGATGGAAGGCAAGGCCGTCTTGTTCAAGAAGTTTGCCGGTATCGACGTGTTTGATATCGAGATCAACGAAAAACATGATCTGGACAAACTGGTGGACATCATTGCCTCGCTGGAGCCCACGTTCGGCGGAATCAACCTGGAAGACATCAAGGCGCCCGATTGTTTTTATGTGGAGCGCAAGTTGCGCGAGCGCATGAAGATCCCGGTTTTTCATGATGACCAGCATGGCACGGCCATCGTGGTCGGCGCGGCTGTTCTCAACGGCCTGCGTGTGGTCGGCAAAGACCCGAAAAAAGTCAAGCTGGTGACCTCGGGTGCGGGCGCGGCGGCCCTGGCCTGTTTGGGGCTTTTGGTGAAGCTGGGGATTCCCCGCGAAAACATTTTTGTGACCGATTTGGCCGGGGTTGTCTACGAGGGCCGCACTGAGCTGATGGACGAGGACAAGATTGTCTTTGCCCAAAAGACCAGCGCGCGCACCTTGCGCGAGGTGATGGTGGGCGCGGACATCTTTCTGGGCCTCTCTGCCGGTGGGGTGCTCAAGCCCGACATGGTGGCATCGATGGCGGCCAAGCCCTTGATTTTTGCGCTGGCCAATCCGACGCCTGAAATCCTGCCCGAAGAAGTCAAAGCGGTGCGTGATGACGCGATCATCGCCACTGGCCGCACCGATTACCACAACCAAGTCAACAACGTCTTGTGCTTCCCCTATATCTTCCGGGGCGCGCTCGACGCGGGTGCGTCGACCATCACGGTCGAGATGGAAATTGCGGCGGTCCACGCGATTGCCGAACTGGCGCAAGCCGAGCAAAACGAAGTGGTGGCGGCAGCCTATGCGGGAGAGCAATTGGAGTTCGGCCCCGAGTACCTGATACCCAAACCCTTCGACCCGCGCCTGATGATGGTGATTGCGCCCGCCGTGGCGCAGGCTGCCGTGGACAGTGGCGTGGCGCTGCGCCCTATTGGCGATATGGACGCTTACCGCGAGCGGCTGCAAAGCTTTGTCTACGCCTCCGGCACGACCATGAAGCCGATTTTTTCCATGGCCAAGACGGCGCTCAAAAAGCGCGTGGCTTTCGCCGAGGGCGAAGACGAGCGGGTGCTGCGCGCCGCGCAAATCGTGGTGGACGAAGGGTTGGCTTTGCCCACGCTGATCGGCCGCCCGGCCATCATCCGCGAGCGGATCCAGAAGTTCGGTCTGCGGCTGCGCGAAGGCCAGGATTACGCCGTGGTCAATGTGGAGCAGGACCACCGCTACCGCGATTTTTGGCAGACCTACTTCGAGATGACCCAGCGCAAGGGCGTCACCGTGCAGGTCGCCAAGATCGAGATGCGCCGCCGCCTGACGCTGATCGGCTCCATGTTGCTGCACAAAGGCGATGTCGACGGCCTGATTTGCGGAACCTGGGGCACCACAGGATTGCATTTGCATTACATCGACCAGGTGATTGGCAAGCGCAAGCGTGCTGCTAGCGCCGATGCACCCGAGGTCAACGCCTATGCGTGCATGAACGGCCTGCTGCTGCCCGGACGCCAGGTTTTTCTGGTCGACACCCATGTCAATTACGACCCCAGTGCCGAACAGATCGCCGAGATCACCATCATGGCCGCCGAGGAAATGCTGCGCTTTGGTTTCAAGCCCAAAGCCGCCTTGCTCAGCCACTCCAACTTTGGCAGCAGCAACGAACCCAGCGCGGTCAAGATGCGCCACGCCTTGGCGCTCATCCAAACCCAGGCACCCTGGCTCGATGTCGATGGCGAAATGCACGGCGATATCGCGCTCGACAGCGCGGCGCGGGAAGTCCAAATGCCCCAAAGCACCCTGAACGGTGACGCCAACTTGCTGGTCTGCCCCAATATCGATGCGGCCAATATTTCCTACAACCTGCTCAAAACCGCAGCGGGCGGGAACATTGCCATCGGCCCGGTTCTTGCTGGGCGCGGCCAAGCCGGTGCACATCCTCACGGCCAGCACCACCGTGCGGCGTATCGTCAACATGACCGCACTCACCGTCGCGGATGCCAACGTTCAACGCTAAGTCCTGCTACTTCGTTCCACGCATATAAAAATCACCAGACCAGGCGCGACTCCCGCGCTTGGCTGCTAGGCTGCCGTGGCTACTTAGAATGTCACCGGTTTGGCCTTTTGGGCCAAAACTTCAAACAACGATTGCAATACAACTTTTGGGGGATACGTGCTGGCGCTGTTTGCAACACCACCCAGGTTTTTGCTATGTGCAGGACAGTTGGTTTTGGCGGCTTGGGCGCTTCTGTTCCCGGCTTGTGCATGGTCTCTGTCGGTGGCATTTATCAACCCGGGTAAGTCCGATGAGGCGTACTGGGTCACCGTCACCCAGGCCATGCAGGCCGCTGCTGCCAAGCTGGATATTGCGCTGGAGGTTACTTACCTGGAGCGCGACCACGCGAAGGCGGTGGATGTCGCGCGCGACATCGCCGCCCGGCCCAGCCAAGGCCGCCCCGACTATGTCTTGCTGGGCAATGAGGGTGGCTTTGGGGCGGCCTGCGTGCGCATTCTGGACGGTGCCGGCGTACCGGTGCTGATGGTTTTTAGCGGTATTTCCGACCTCTCCCAGCGCAAACTCAGCGGGGCGCCGCGTGAAAAATACAAGCTGTGGCTAGGTAGCTTGGAGCCGCGCGCCGATGACGCCGGCTACGTGACCGCCAAAGCCTTGATTGAAAAAGGCCGCGCTGCCGGATGGGCTGCCAAGGGTGAAAGTTTGCGAATGGTCGCGCTCAGCGGCGACAAGCTCACCCCGTCCTCACTATTGCGCGCCCAGGGCATGCGCCGCGCCGTGGCGGAGGCGGGCGATGTGGTGCTGGAGCAAGAGATTTTCAGTGGCTTCGACCGGGAGCGCGCGGCCGAGCAAATGCCGTGGCTGTTACAGCGCTACCCGAAAACCCGGCTGGTGTGGGCCGGTAATGACTTGATGGCCTTTGGCGCGATGGACGCAGTGCGCAGCCGCAATCTGATACCGGGTCAAGATGTGCTGTTCAGCGGCATCAACACCTCGCCGCAAGCATTGGACGCGCTGCGCAGCGGCGAGCTCAGTGCACTGGCCGGAGGACATTTCATGCTGGGTGCTTGGGCTTTGGTGCTGGTGTTCGACCACCACCATGGTCGCGACTTCGCACAGACTGAGGGTGTGGAGATGGTCCAGCCCATGTTCAGCCTCTTCAGCCCGCAGCAGGCAGCCCGCTTCAGCCAGTTGTACGGCGATGGGCGTTTTGACGCGATTGATTTCAAGCGTTTCAGCAAGTTCCACAACCCGCAGTTGAAGCGCTATAACTTCGCGTTCCAGCAGCTGCTTGGCAGAAAAGGCTAGCCGGTGCAAGATCAAGCGGTTCAATCGGTTGCCAACAAGCTGATCAAACGGATTAGCGTCTACTGCGTCGCCTCTGTGCTGGCCATCGGCGTCGTGGAAGGATGGTATGCCTGGCGGCATCTCTCAGAGGATTTTGACCAGGGGCTCCAGCTCATTGCCCAATCGCAGCTGCCCTTGCTGGCCATCAGCGTGTGGGAAGCCGAACCCCTGGTGATTCAGCGCCAACTCGTGCAAATCAGCCAACAGCCCTCCATCGGATATGTGCGGCTGCGTGCCGACATCGGGGCCGTATTTGAGGTCGGGAACGCCGAGCTGCAAAACCACCCCAACACCCGGATATTTAACCTTGCGCAACCCTACGACCGCGAGATCTCACTAGGCACCTTGGAGCTGGCGCCAGACCCCACCGTTTTGTATTACGAAGTGGGACGCTTGGTCGGAGTTACGCTGTTGGGGTATGGCATTTTGTGCCTGCTCATTATTGTGTTGCTCAAGCGTGAAGTGGAGCGCCCTTTGCGGCACATTTTGGAATACGTTGGCGCATCGCCGGACCGGCGCAACAGCCAATCCTTGGTGGTTGCGCGCGGGCAGGACCACCGCAAGGACGAAATCGACATCGTGGTCGAAGGTTTCCAGTCCATGCACAAAGAAATCGACAAGCAGATGCGTGAGCTCGACGCCGAAGTGGCAAGCCGCACCCAATCGCTGCAGTCGGCGATGGAGTCGATTCAGCAACTTTCCATCATGGACCCCTTAACCGGTTGCTACAACCGCCGCCTGTTTAATGAGCGGATCGTGCAAGAGGCAGAGCGTGCCGACCGCTACCAGCGCGCACTCACGCTGGTATTTGTCGATATCGACTTTTTCAAGCGTGTGAACGATACCCATGGTCACTCGGTAGGCGATCAAGTTTTGTGCCATGTCAGCACCATCATGCGCCGCGAAACCCGTGAAAGCGTGGACTGGGTGGTGCGCTACGGTGGCGAGGAATTTTTGTTGGTGCTGCCCGAGACGGACCAGGAACAGGCGATTGGTACCGCCGAGCGCATACGCGCTGCCATCGCGGCTGAGCCCTTGCTGGTGCGCGGCCAGCCTATCGCCCTTAGCTGCAGCTTTGGTGTTGCGCAGTACCAGCCGGACGAGTCGCACGTGGCCTGGTTGGAGCGGGTTGACAAATGCCTGTATGACGCCAAGCAGACCGGCCGCAACCGCGTCTGCGCGTGGGAAAACCGCGATATCCAAATCTGAATGCGCGGGCGCTCACGCGCTGTTAAGCGCCGTGCGCCTGTGCCAGGCACTGGTGAAACAGACGGGTGGCGCGCGCCGGTGCCGGCGCGTGGCGGGTGATGGCAAAAAATGCGCAGTCGTAATGGAAGCGGGCCGGTGCAATGGCCTGCATCTGGCCGGCGGCCTCAAAGCTGGCTGCGTAATGGGCGGGTAAAAATCCGACGAATTCACCCGACAAAATGAAGGTGGCAATGGACTCCTGGTCAAAGCCGGTAGCCACCCGGCGCAGCCGCAGGCGCTGGCTGACCTCCATATTGGGCGAGTGGTAGCCCAGCCCGGCAAAACGCAGGGCGCGCATGGCCTCCCAATCCAGCGCGCCGTGGTCGGCGCCATGAAGGGGGTGCGCGGCACCGCAGTACAGCAGCATGCCCTCGTCAAACAGGTGCTGGTATTCCAAGGCGCTGGAGCTGCGATGGCCGGGAACGATGCCGACCTGGAACTGCCCGTCCAACACTCCCCGCTCAATCGCCGTGAGGGTGCCGACATGCAGGCTGAGTGCCACGTCCGGCGCGGCCTGGCTGAACAGCGCAATCGCCTGCCCGATCCGGGCCGCCGGGTTGCTGGCCGTTTTATCGAACACCGCCACTTGCAACTCGCCGCCCATGCGCTGGTGGATTTCATCCACACCCGCCCGAAAGGCGTCGGCGGCGGCAAACAACTGGGCGGTTTGCGCGTAAATTTGCGCCCCTTCCGGCGTCAGCGCAAAGCCGGCGCGGCCCCGGCTGCACAAACGCAAACCCAGGCGGGTTTCCAGGTCTTTGATGTGCCGGCTGACCGTGGACGCGCCGATGTTGAGCTCCAGCTCGGCGGCGGCCATACCGCCGCAATCGACCACGGTGCGGAACACCCGCAGCAAGCGCAAGTCCATATCGCTGATTTGGCCCAGGGGCGCGTGGCGCGGATTGGGCTTCGGTGTCGGGGTAGTTGTTTGCATAAACCCGCAAGTAAATAGTGATAATCTGTGCTTTATAAGCGTAAACACCCGCGAAAATCCAAGTTCTGTGTTTTCGGAACCATCTCTCTATTTGGAGGCCTTATGAAACTCAACGACACCACCGCAGGTGAGCCCCTGTCCACCACCAGCGACATCGCCCAAAGCCCGGCCTGGATGGACGCGCACTGGATGGCTTACACCGGCAACCGCAATTTCAAAGCCAATCCGCGCATGATGGTCAGCGCCGAGGGCATGTACTACACCGACGACCGGGGCCGCAAAATTCTGGACGGCCTGTCCGGCCTGTGGTGCTGCGGCTTGGGCCACTCGCGCCCCGAAATCACCGCCGCTGTGGCCAAGCAACTCGGCACCATGGAATATTCCCCCGGCTTCCAGTACGGCCACCGTTTGTCTTTCGAGCTGGCCAACAAAATCAAAGAACTCACGCCTGAAGGCTTGGACAAGGTCTTTTTCACCGGCTCGGGTTCCGAATCCGCAGACACGTCGCTGAAGATGGCGCGTGCCTATTGGCGCCTCAAAGGCCAGGCCAGCAAAACCCGTTTCATCGGCCGCGAAAAAGCCTACCACGGCGTCAACTTCGGCGGCATTTCGGTCGGCGGCTTGGTGATCAACCGCAAGATGTTCGGCCAAGGCGTGGAAGCGGATCACCTGCCGCACACCCAGTTGGCCTCCAACGCTTTCTCGCATGGCATGCCCAAGAGCGGCGCGGAGTTGGCCGACGACCTGCTGCGTTTGATTGCCCTGCATGACGCGTCCAATATCGCTGCGGTGATCGTCGAGCCCATGTCCGGCTCGGGTGGCGTGGTGGTTCCGCCAGTGGGCTATTTGCAGCGCCTGCGCGAGATTTGCACGGCTAACAACATCCTGCTGATTTTTGATGAAGTGATCACCGGCTTCGGCCGTTTGGGTGCTTACACCGGTGCTGCAGCGTTTGGCGTGACGCCTGACATCTTGAACATGGCCAAGCAGGTGACCAACGGCGCGGTTCCGCTGGGTTGCGTGGTGGCCAAGAAGGACATCTACGACACCTTCATGGAAGGCGGCGGTCCGGAGTACATGCTGGAGTTCGCCCACGGCTACACCTATTCCGCGCACCCCGTGGCCTGCGCTGCCGGTATTGCCGCCTTGGATGTGCTGGTGCGCGAAAACATGATCGAGCGCGTGGCTGCCATTGCCCCGTATTTCGAAAAAGCGGTGCACAGCCTCAAAGGTAGCAAGCACGTGGTGGACATCCGCAACTGCGGCTTGGCAGCAGGCTTCAGCTTGGCCCATGTGCCCGGCGAGCCGGCCCGCCGTCCTTACGAAGTTGCCATGAAGTGCCTGGAAAAAGGCTTTTATGTGCGCTACGGCGGCGACACCATACAAATTGCGCCGCCCTTCATCGTCACAGAGGCGCAAATCGACAGCCTGGTCAACGTCCTGGGCGAAAGCTTTAACGCTACGGCGTAATCCACCACTTTTTCAATCCCTTAGGTTTTTATGTCATCTCTTCCCCTCGTTGGCCACCTGATTGGCGGTCAGTCCGTAAGCACCGGCACCCGCTCGCAAGACGTTTTTAATCCCGCAACCGGCAAAGCCGAGAAGCGGGTTTTGCTGGCCGACAAGGCCACTGTTGAGCAAGCGATTGCCAATGCGCAGGCAGCCTTTCCCGCCTGGCGCAACACGCCGCCACTCAAGCGCGCCCGCGTGATGAGTAACTTGAAGGTCTTGCTGGAAAAGCATGCGGACGAGATCTGCCACATGATTACCGCCGAGCATGGCAAGGTGCTAAGCGATGCGTTAGGTGAATTGCAGCGCGGAATAGAAAACGTCGAGTACGCCAGCTACGCGCCCGAGCTGCTCAAGGGCGAGCACAGCAAAAACGTGGGCCCTTCGATTGATTCGTGGAGCGAGTTCCAGGCCTTGGGCGTGACCGCTGGTATCACCCCGTTTAACTTTCCGGCCATGGTGCCGCTGTGGATGTGGCCGATGGCAGTAGCCTGCGGTAACTGCTTCATCTTGAAGCCCTCCGAGCGTGACCCGAGCAGCACACTGCGCATTGCCGAACTAGCACTTGAGGCAGGCCTGCCACCCGGCGTGCTCAACGTGGTCAACGGTGACAAAGAAGCGGTTGACACGCTGCTCACCGACCCGCGCGTCAAAGCCGTGAGCTTCGTGGGCTCCACGCCGATTGCCGAATACATCTACGCCACCGGCTGTGCGCACGGCAAGCGGGTGCAGGCTTTGGGCGGCGCCAAGAACCACGCCGTGGTCATGCCTGACGCTGATGTCGCCAACGCGGTCAACGCGCTGATGGGCGCGGCCTACGGTTCCTGTGGCGAGCGCTGCATGGCGATTCCGCTGGTGGTGGCGGTGGGCGACGCGACGGCAGATGCAGTGATCGCCGGCCTGAAAGCCGAGATCGCAAAAATGAAAGTTGGCCCCGGCACGCAAGCCGGCAATGGACATGGGCCCGCTGGTGACCAAGGCGCATTTCGAGAAGGTCAAAGGCTATGTCGACCAGGGCGTGCGCGAAGGCGCAACGCTGGTGGTGGACGGGCGCGGCGTCAAGATTGCCGGCCACGAAGAAGGCTACTTTTTGGGCCCCTGCCTGTTTGACAACGTCAAGCCCGGCATGGTGACCTACCAGGAAGAAATTTTCGGCCCCGTGCTCGGCGTGGTGCGCGTGAAGACGCTGCAAGAGGCGATGGACCTGATCGACGCCCACGAATACGGCAACGGCACCTGCATCTTCACCCGCGATGGCGAGGCAGCGCGTTACTTCACCGACAACATTTTGGTTGGCATGGTGGGCGTCAACGTTCCCCTGCCGGTGCCCGTGGCCTACCACTCCTTTGGCGGCTGGAAACGAAGCCTGTTTGGTGACCTGCACGCCTACGGGCCTGATGCGGCGCGCTTCTACACCAAGCGCAAAACCATCACCCAGCGCTGGCCCTCGGCGGGCGTGCGCGATGGCACGATGTTCAGCTTCCCCAGCAGCAAATAAGCATCTGCAGCAGCGGCGTGCCGCAGACCTTGTTCAAAAGGTCTCGGTGTGTCCGTCCACCACCAGCTCCTGGCCGCTGATGCGTGCGCCTGCGCTGGATGTGACAAACAAGGCCATGTCGGCGATGTCTTGCGCAGACACAAAGGTGCGCAGCGACACGGTGCGCGTCAATTCATCGCGCACCGCATCCAATGTCGCGCCCGTGGCGGCTGCTTGGGCTGCGATCACGCGGTCCATGCGATCGCCTGCCACCGAGCCCGGGCAAATGCAATTCACCCGCACCCCTGCTGGCCCTAGTTCTTGCGCCAACGCTTTGGTCAGGCCGCGAATCGCCCATTTGGCTGCCGTGTAGGGCGCGCGCTGTGGAAGGCCGAACAGGCCGGCGGTAGACGACATGTTGACGATGGAGCCGCTGCCCTGCGCGCGGAAAATCGGTGCTGCAAAGTGGGCGCATAAAAATACCGAATCCAGGTTCACCGCGATGCAGCGTTGCCAGTCGGCAAATGCCATGTCTTCCACATTCGCGGTGGGCCCGGACACACCCGCGTTGCTGACCATGATGTCCAGCCCGCCCAGGTGCGCGGTGGCTTGTGCAAACAGTTCGCGAACCTGCGCCTCCTGCGCCACATCGCACAACATGCCGCGCAGATGCGGGCGCGTCTGCAACGCGCTATCCAGTGCCGCTGCGTCGGCATCGCAGATGTAGACACGCGCGCCTGCCGCCATGAAGGCATCGGCCATCACCAGCCCAATACCGGATGCGGCGGCGGTGATCAAGACCCTTTGGTTCTGGTGTGTCATGGCAATGTCCGCTTGTGTAAAACCCGCAAAGGATAATCCCCGCCAACATGGCATTGATTACCCTTCTGGACGCCCAACTCGCTTTTGGGCACGTACCCCTGCTAGACCATGCAGGTTTTTCATTGGAAAGCGCCGAACGCGTTGGATTGATCGGGCGCAACGGCACGGGCAAATCGTCCATGCTCAAGATCCTGGCCGGGCTGGAAAAGCCCGACGATGGCTTGGTGCAGGTGCAAAGCAACACCCGCATTGCCTACGTGGCGCAGGAGCCGCAGCTCGACGCGGCTTCCAGCGTCTTCGACGCGGTGGCCGAAGGCCTGCAGCGTGTGCGCTACCTGATCGACGAATACTCCCAGGGCCACGGCGACTTGGACGCCATGCAAAGCGAGATTGAGTCGCTGGACGGCTGGAACTGGGAGCAGCGCGTGACCGAAACCCTGCAGCGCCTGCATCTGAATCCCGAGGCCATTGTCAGCACGCTCTCAGGCGGCACCAAAAAGCGCGTGGCGCTGGCGCAGGCCCTGGTGGCGCAACCCGATGTGCTGCTGCTCGATGAGCCGACCAACCACCTGGACCTTGATTCGATTGAATGGTTGGAGGGCTTGCTGGTCGACTTCACGGGCAGCATCATCACTATCACCCACGACCGCTCGTTTCTGGACAACGTGGCCACCCGCATCGTCGAGTTGGATCGCGGCAAGCTGTTGTCCTACCCCGGCAACTTCGCGGCCTACTTGCTGCAAAAAGAAGAGCAGCTGGCGCAAGAGGCGGTCATCAACGCCCGCGCCGACAAGCTCTTGGCGCAAGAGGAGGTGTGGATTCGCAAGGGCGTGGAAGCCCGCCGCACCCGGGCGACTGCGCGCATCGTGCGCCTGGACAATTTACGCGCCTCCCGCGAGGCGCGCCGCGAAGTGGTCGGCAGCGTCAATATGGATGTCAACAGCGGCGCAATCAGCGGCAAACTGGTCGCCGAGTTGACGCACGTGTCCAAGAGTTTTGGCGACCGCAAAATCGTGCACGACTTCTCGGCAACGATTTTGCGCGGCGACAAAATCGGCCTGCTCGGCCCCAACGGCGCGGGCAAAACCACGCTGCTCAAACTGATCCTGGGCGAGCTCAAATCCGACCCGGCACCAGCCAATGCCCCCGCGCCCGAACCCGGCCACAGCCCCTGGGGCACGGTGCGCCAGGGCGCGAATATTGCCGTGGCGTATTTCGACCAGATGCGCAACGCGCTCGATATGGACGCCACGCTGGAAGACTTCATCAGCCCGGGCAGCGAGTGGATCGAAATCGGTAACCGCCGCCAGCACGTCAAAAGCTATTTGGGCGACTTTTTGTTCTCACCCGCGCGGGCCAATTCCCCCGTGCGTTCTTTGAGCGGTGGCGAGCGCAACCGGCTGTTGCTGGCGCGCCTGTTCGCGCGTCCGGCCAATGTGCTGGTGCTCGACGAGCCGACTAATGACCTCGACATCGACACGCTGGAGCTGCTCGAAGACCTGCTGCAAAACTACGACGGCACGGTGTTTCTGGTCAGCCACGACCGTACTTTTTTGGACAACGTGGTCACCAGCACCATCGCCTTTGAGGGCGATGCGCGCTGGCGCGAGTTCGAAGGCGGCGTGCAAGACTGGCTGATCCAGAGCAAACGCGCCAACGCGATCGCCCAGGCCAAAGGCCAAAAGGGCGCGCAGGCGTTTCCACTATGAACGCAGCGAAGCCGCAAAAGCTCCGGCCGCACCACCACCAACCCCGGCCGCGCCCGCTGCCAAAACCCGCAAGCTCAGCTACAAAGAACAGCGCGAACTCGAATCCTTGCCCGCGCAGATCGCCGCTCTCGAAGTCCGAACAAGCCGCCATCCACGCCGAGCTTGCCGACGGCAGCCTGTACGCCCGCGACAACGCGCTGGCCCTGCAACGCACCCAACGCGCGGCCGATATCGATGCGGAATTGATGGCGGCGCTGGAGCGCTGGGAGCTTTTGGGCGGTTGAAGCTGCTTGCGGCCGGTATCGCTTAGGGCGCGACCAGCGCCAGATTCGGGAAATAGCTGCGGTAGCGCGCAGCGTCCCGCGTGAGCAGCCGCAGGTTGCCGACCAGCGCATGCGCGCCGATATAGAAGTCCGGCATGGGTGAGGTTTTGTTGCCCTGGGTCTGTCGGTAGACCTTGAAGGCTTGGCCCGCCAAAAAGGCGGCGTCCCAGGGCAGGGCTTCACGCACCAGCGGCAGACCGGCCAAGGCGGCTTCCAGGTCGTTGGCCCGCTCAAAGCGCGGGCTCAGTTCGGCCAGGATCAGCGGGTTGATGACCAGCGGTCCCAGCGCCGCGCAGTGTTCCAGTTGGTCCAGCGACCAGTCGGCCCATTGCGGGTCATCGGCCAGCACGTCAATCAGGATGCAACTGTCCACCAGCGTGCCGCGTGGCAGCGCTTGCACCAGGTAGCGTGCGTCCGGCTCGGCGACGCCCAGTGTTGCTTGTTGCCACGGCTCAGGCCCGCAAAAACGCCATGAATTCGTCGGTTCCCATGTCCTTGAACTGCAAGGCGTTGGCGCTACCGCGCACCCGGGCGAAAGCGGCGCGTGCGGTGGTGGCCGGGGCGGTGACGGCGCGCAAGATGACCTCGCCGTTGGCGCGCACCTCAAACTCGACTTCGCTGTGCGGATGCAAACCGGCTTTCTCGCGCACGGCTTGCGGGATCGTGACCTGTCCTTTGCTGGTGATTTTCATGGCAATCCTTACTTTTTACGGTAAGAATCTTACTCGCGCCTTGCGCGCTTGTGCGCAAGCTAGCGCTCTTTCACATAGGGTTTGCCAATCGCTTGCGGTGCGACGGCTTTGCCAATGAACCCGGCCAGCAAGACCACCGTCAGCAGGTAGGGCAGGGCCTGGATGGCTTGCACCGGCACTTCGCCCACGCCGGGCAGCGCCACCCCTTGCAGCCGGATGGCGACCGCGTCGAGAAAACCGAACAGCAAGCAGGCCCACAAGGCGCCTACCGGATGCCAGCGGCCGAAGATCAGCGCCGCCAGCGCCATGAAGCCGCGCCCGGCCGTCATATGCGGCGAAAAGCTGGCGCTTTGGGCCAGCACCAGGTAGCTGCCGGCCAATCCGCACAGCAGGCCGTTGAGTGCCAACGCCCGGTAGCGCAACCCCGCCACCGAGACACCGGCCGCGTCCACCATGCGCGGGTTCTCGCCGACGGCGCGCAGGCGCAGGCCAAAACGGGTGCGAAACAGCAGCCACCAGCTCGCCGGTACCAGCGCATAGGCCGCGTAAACCAGCGCGCTGTGGCCCAGCAGCGCCTCGCCCAGCAACCCGTCCCAGCAGCGGCACAAAGGCCAGCGCTTCCCCGGCGTGCGGTAGCAGGGGCTGCAGGCGTACGCCGGTGGCCAAAGGCGGGGTTTGCCCGCCCTGGTGGAACCAGGCAATGCCCAGCACCACCGTCAGCCCGGCGGCAATGATGTTGATCGCCACGCCAGAGACAACCTGGTCCCCGGGGTAGCTCACGCATGCCAGCCCATGCAGCATGGACAGCGCCACACCCACCGCCATGGCAGCGACCAGCGCCAGCATCCACGAGCCGCTGGCCGCGCCTGCAGCACCTGCGGCAAAGGCGGCGAACAGCATTTTTCCTTCCAAGCCCGATGTCCACCACGCCCGAACGCTCGGCGAACATACCGGCCAGCGCGCACAAAATCAGCGGCGTGGCCAGGCGCACGCTCGAGGCCAGCACCGAGGCGATGAGTACCTCATCCATGGTGGGTCCTCGCCATGCCGGCGTTGCGCAGCATCCAGGCCAGCGGCGGGGCGATCACATAGGTCATGGCCCCCGAGAACAGCACCACAAAGCCCTGCAACATCACCACCATGTCCCGGCTGAAACCTGGCACATCAAAAGCCACCTCTGCCCCGCCCTGGAACAGCGCGCCGAACAACAGGCTCGACAGCACGATACCCAGCGGGTGGTTGCGCCCCATCAGCGCCACCGCGATGCCGGTAAAGCCCGCGCCACTGACAAATTCCAGCACCAGCTTGCCGCTGACGCCCGCCACTTCGTTCATGCCCACCATGCCGGCCAGCGCGCCCGGAAATCGCCATGGCCACCATCACCTGGCTTTGGGGCCGTATGCCCGCATAGGCCGCCGCGCCGGGGCTCGCGCCCACGGCGCGTAGCCGGTAACCGGCGCGGGTGTGCCACAGAAATACATACACCGCCGCGCAGGCCGCAAGCGCCAGCAGAAAACTGGTGTTCAGCGGCGAAGAAGGCCATTCCACGCCCAGGGCGGCCAGCGCGGCCTGCGCCGACGGCAAACTGGCCGACGGCGCAAAGGGCAGGCTTTCAATCGCCATATTGCCGGGCGGGCGCAAGTGCTTGACCAGCAGGTACACCACCAGCGTGCTGGCGAGGAAATTGAACATGATGGTGGTGATCACCACATGGCTGCCACGGTAGGCCTGCAAATACGCCGGTATCGCCGCCCACACCATGCCAAACAGCGCACCGGCCAGCAGCATCAGCGGCAGCATGGCCCAGGCCGGCAGCACCGGTGCATACGCCAAAGCCACCAGCGCCACCCCCAGGCCGCCCAGCGTAGCCTGGCCTTCGCCGCCGATATTGAACAAGCCCCCGTGAAAAGCCACCGCCACCGCCAGCCCGGTGAAGATAAAACTGGTGGTGTAGTACAGCGTGTAACTCAAACCCCGCGCGCTGCCGAAAGCCCCTTGTACCAACGCGGCCAGCACCTGCCAGGGGTTTTGCCCCACCAGTGCAACCACCGCCCCGGCCACCAGCAAGGCCACGACCAGGCAGACTGCAGGCAGCAGCGCCACATCCGCCCAACGCGGCAGCGCGTCTTTCATGCGGCACTCCCGGCCATCAGCAGGCCCAGGCGCGCTTCGGTGCATTCGGCAATCGGCAGCGCACCCGTGATCCGACCCTGGTTCATCACCAGCACACGGTCGGACAGCGCCAGAATTTCATCGAGTTCACTGGATACCAGCAAGACCGCGCCACCGGCGTCGCGCAAGGCGCGCAATTGGGCGTAAATGAATTCAATGGCCCCAATGTCCACCCCGCGTGTGGGCTGGCCCACCAGCAAGACCGCAGGGGCTTGGCCGAGCTCGCGCGCCAGCACCAGTTTTTGCTGGTTACCGCCGGAGAACTTGCTGCTCTTCAATCGCCCATTGCGCGGCCGCACGTCAAAGCGCTCCATGAGCGCGGCGGTGGCCGCTTGCGCAGCCTGGCGACGCAGCCAGGGTCCGCTGCTGTTCTGCGGCGTGTGTTCATACCCCAGCACCGCAGATTCCCAGGCGGCAAAGTCCATCACCAGCGCGCGCGCATGCCGGTCCTCGGGCACGTGCGCCAGGCCCAGCGTGCGGGCGTGGCGCGGGTCCAGCCAGCTTTGCGGCGCAAACTGCGTGCCCGCCGAGCGCCAAGCTGCCGCTGTCGGGGCTGCGCAGGCCGCACAAGACATCGAGCAACTCGCTTTGCCCGTTGCCCGCCACGCCGGCCACGCCGACGATTTCGCCGGGAAACAGATCGACATCCACCTGCTGCAAACGCAGCACGCCCATGGCGTCGCGCAGGCCCAGTGCGCGTGCTTGCAATAAAGGCTTTGCGGTCGATTGCGCAACGGCTTGCGACGCTTCCGTAGCCCGTCCGAGTTGCACCTTGCGCCCGACCATGGCCTGGGCCAATGCTTCAACGCTGGCTTGCGCAATGGGCATTTCCTGCACCACCCGGCCACCGCGCATCACGGTCACCTGGTCGCACAAAGCCATCACTTCTTTCAGCTTGTGGGTGATCAAAATCACCGTCGTGCCTTGCGCGCGCAACTGCCGCAGCACGTCGAAAAGTTGCAGCGTTTCCTGCGGCGTCAGCACGGCGGTGGGCTCGTCCAGAATCAGGATGCGCGCGCCGCGGTACAGCGCTTTCAGAATCTCCAGCCGTTGCCGATCGCCCACCGCCAGATCGGCGACCAGAGCGTCCAAGGGGACGCGCAGACCGGTGGATTGCATGAGCGACTCCAGCCCAGCCCGCACCGGCGCTACTGCCTTGTGCAGCAGCCAATGCGGCTCGGCTCCGAGCATCACGTTGTCCAGCGCGCTCAGGGTGTCCACCAGCATGAAATGCTGGTGCACCATGCCAATGCCGAGGGCAATCGCGTCGTCCGCGTTGTGGATTTCCGCTTCGGTGCCAAACACCGCCACCGTGCCGCTGTCTGCCGGATAAAAGCCGTAGAGCACCGACATCAGCGTGCTCTTGCCCGCGCCGTTCTCGCCCACGATGCCGTGTACGGTGCCGGCGCGTACCGCCAGGTTCACATCGGCATTGGCCGCGACCGCGCCAAAGCGCTTGCAGATGCCGCGCATCTGCACCGCCAGGGGCATGGGTTGATTCAATATTTGCAGGCGTTGTCGGCCATGTAATCCGTGACCTTGATCTTGCCGCTGATGATGTCGGCCTTGGCCGCATCGACGCGTTTTTTCATATCGGCCGTCACCAGTTTGGCGTTGTTAGCGTCCATCGCGTAGTCCACACCACCCTCTTTCAGGCCCAAGACCGTGACACCGGGGGCGAAGGATTTGGAAACGTTGTAGACCGCCACGTCCACGCGCTTGAGCATGGAGGTCAGCATGGTGCCGGGCTGCAGGTGGTTCTGGTTGCTGTCCACACCGATGGCCAGCTTGCCGCCGTCCTTGGCGGCCTGGTAGACGCCAACGCCGGTGCCGCCGGCTGCGGCAAACACCACGTCTGCGCCCTTGGCGAACTGGGCCTTGGCCAATTCACCGCCGCGTGTGGGGTCGTTCCAGGCCGCGCCGGTGGTGCCGGTCATGTTGGCAAACACCTCGGCCTTCGCATTAGCAAACTTGGCGCCCTGCTCATAGCCACATTGAAAACGGCGGATCAGCGGGATGTCCATGCCGCCCACAAAGCCGACCTTGCCGGTTTTGCTGACCATGGCTGCCATGGCACCGACCAAAAAGCTGCCTTCCTGCTCCTTGAAAACCACCGACTGCACATTGGGCAGGCCCACCACCATGTCCACGATCACGAAGTTGAGCTTGGGGAATTCTTTGGCGACTTTCTCAATCGCCGAGGCTTGCGAAAAGCCCACGCCGATGATGGGGCTGGCACCTTTTTCGGCCATGCGGCGGATCGCCTGCTCGCGCTGCGATTCATTAGCAATCTCGAACTCCAGGTACTGCTTGCCGGTTTCCTTTTTCCAGTTTTCCATGCCCACATAGGCGGCTTCGTTGAAAGACTTGTCGAATTTGCCGCCCATGTCGTAAACGATGGCTGGCTCGGCCGCCGCTGCGAATGAAGCGGCGATGGCGCCACAGACCAGGCTCAGACGGGCAATGGTGGAAAACTGCATGGAGAACTCCTTGGGATTTTTGGGGGGTGTAAGCACGTGGGGATTGGGGTGCGGTGCAAATGGTACCCATAAACGAAAGCCACGGTTGCAAACTCCTTCTCCCGCTGCCCAAAGGTATCCGTCACAATCGCTCGAAGACGCCGCGCGCGCTGACGCCGCAGCGGTATTTTTCACCAGCACAGCAAGCCCTCATGATTCTCATCGCCGGTTCTTCCAATCTGGACTTTGTGGTGCGCGCGCACCACATTCCCGCGCCGGGCGAGACGGTGCTGGGGCAGGACTTTCAGACGTTTCCCGGCGGCAAAGGCGCGAACCAGGCGGTGGCCTGCGCCCGCGCGGGCGGGGCGGTGACCCATTTTTTGACCGGCCTGGGGGCCGACGCATTTGCCGCACCGCTGGAAGCTTCGCTGGCGGGTGCGCAGGTGCAATTGCATGCGGTGCGCCCTGCCGGGCAACCCACGGGAACCGCGTTCATATGCGTCTCGGACGCGGGTGAAAACGCGATTACCGTCGCGCCTGGTGCGAACAGCAGCCTACGGCCTGAGCATTTGCCACCGCTGCAGGGCTTCAGCCACCTGCTGATGCAGCTGGAAATTCCCTTGGATACGGTTCAGGCCTATGCGCAAGCCGCGCATGCGGCCGGGGTCACCGTGGTGCTCAACGCCGCACCGGCGCGCGCCTTACCGCAAAGCCTGCTCGATGTGGTGGACGTCTTGATCGTGAATGAAGGCGAACTCGCCGCGCTGACCGGACCGGTGGGTGACACGGCGGCGCGCATGGCCATGCTGCCATCGGCCACGGTGGTGGTGACGCTGGGCGCGCGCGGCTGCATCGCCCGCCACCACGGTCAGCGTTTATGAACAAGCGGCATTTGCGGTGGACGTGGTGGACAGCACCGGCGCGGGCGATACCTTTTGTGGCGCGCTGCTGGCGGCGTGGAGTGCGGGTGCTGACATGGCGGCCGCGCTGCGCCGCGCCAGCGCCGCTGCGGCATTGGCCTGCACACGCATGGGCGCGCAGTCCAGCGTTCCCCATGTCGGCGAAGTCGACCAGTTTTTGCACCAGCATCCCCAGCCATGAGCAAGTCCGCGCCCCGCAAAGTCATTTATGACACCGACCCCGGCGTCGATGACGCCATGGCCCTGTACTACGCCCTGGCGCATCCGGGCATCGAGATCGTCGGCATCACCACCACCTTCGGCAATGTGACGGTGGAGCAGGCTGCCACCAACGCGCTGTACCTGAGCGCGCTGGCCGCTCGCGCGGTGCCGGTCACCCGTGGCGCAGCGCGGCCCTGGGTCAAACCCGGCGAAGCGCCACCGGCACACATCCACGGCGACGACGGCCTGGGCAACCTCCCGCAGCGCGCACCGCATGCACTGGTGCTGGACCCACGTCCTTCGGCGCAGTTCATCGTGGACATGGCGCGCGCCCATCCCGGCGAGATCACGCTGGTGGCGGTCGGGCCTTTGGGCAATCTGGCTGCTGCGCTGCTGCTGGAGCCGCAGTTGCCGCAATGGGTGCAAGAAGTCATCGTGATGGGCGGAACGGTGCTGGAGCCGGGCAATGTGTCGCCTGTGGCCGAGGCCAATGTCTGGAACGATCCGCATGCTGCTGACATTGTGTTCAACGCCGGTTGGAAGATCACCATGGTCGGGCTGGACGTGACGCACCGCCTGATTTTGCCGGTCAGTTTGTTCGCGCGCATCGCCGCGCACCACCAGCACTCCGCGACCGACACCTTGTTGCATGCGGTCAATTTCTACGCCGGGTTTTACAGCGACTTGTATCCCCATGTAGCGGCCATTCACGGCTGCTTTGGCCATGATGTGTTGGCCTTTATTTACCTGACAAATCCCGGGCTCTTCGGTTTGGAACACGGGCGGGTGCGTGTGGTCGACTGACGGGCTGGCGCAAGGGCAAACCGTGCTGCGGCGCAAAACCATTCCCTACCCCCAGGCCGGTTGGGATCCGCAGACACCGGCCACTGCGGTGTGCATGCAGGTCGACCATGCCGGCGCGGCCGATGTGTTCACCCGCACCATGCTCGGTGATTGGCTGCGGGCTTAGCGCTCCATATCGCCCATATAGCCCCATGCCTGCGCCACACCTTCCGATTGTTGATTTTCTGGACGCGGATGCGCCCCGCGCATTTGTTGCCAGCCTGCACCACACCGGCTTTGCGGTTCTCAAAAACCACCCGCTGGACCAGGCGCTGGTGGACGGCATTTATGCCGAGTGGCTGGGTTTTTTCCACAGCGCCAGCGAAGTACGAGCTATCCCTTCAAGCCCGAAACGCATGACGGCTATTTCTCTACCGCCGTGTCGGAGACGGCGAAGAACCACAGCAAAAAAGACGTCAAAGAGTTTTTCCATATCTACCCTTGGGGCCAGTACCCGGCGCAGGTGAGTGACGCCGCCTTGCGCTACTACACGCGCGGCAAGCAACTCGCCAGCACGCTGTTGCAGTGGGTGCAAGACGGCTCACCGCCGGATGTGCGTGCGCGCTATTCGCAGCCTTTGCCTGACATGCTCGAGGGCAGCGAGCACACGCTGCTGCGCGTGCTGCATTACCCGCCGCTGACCGGCCATGAGGAGCCGGGTGCCATGCGCGCCGCGCCGCACGGCGACATCAATTTGCTGACCATCCTGCCTGCCGCCACCGAGCCGGGCTTGCAGGTCTTGGGAACTGACGGCGGCTGGCACGATGTGCCCTGCGACTTCGGCTTGCTGATCGTCAATATCGGCGACATGCTGGAGGAGGCCTCGGGACGCTACTTTCCGTCCACGGTGCACCGCGTGCTCAACCCGGTGGGCGAGGCGGCGCGCAAGTCTCGCGTCTCGCTGCCGCTGTTTCTGCACCCGCGCAAAGAGGTGGTGCTGTCCGAGCGCTACACCGTGGGCAGCTATTTTGAGGAGCGGATCCGCGAGCTGCGGATCAACGGCTGAGCGCCGCGCGGGGTCGCCTGCTCAGCCGGCAAACGCCGCGATACCCGTCATGGCGCGCCCCAAAATCAGGGCGTGGATATCGTGCGTACCTTCATAGGTGTTGACCACCTCCAGGTTCACCAGATGGCGTGCCACGCCGAATTCGTCGCTGATGCCGTTGCCGCCCATCATGTCGCGCGCCATGCGCGCAATATCCAGCGCCTTGCCGCAGGAGTTGCGCTTCAAGATGGATGTCACTTCCACGCTCGCCGTGCCTTCGTCTTTCATGCGCCCCAAGCGCAGACAGCCTTGCAGGCCCAGCGCGATTTCGGTTTGCATATCGGCGAGCTTCTTTTGAATGAGCTGGTTGGCGGCCAGCGGGCGGCCGAACTGCTGGCGGTCCAGCGTGTACTGGCGGGCACGGTGCCAGCAGTCTTCGGCCGCGCCCAACGCGCCCCAGGCGATGCCGTAGCGCGCACTGTTGAGACAGGTAAACGGACCCTTGAGGCCGCGCACCTCGGGAAAGGCGTTTTCCTCGGGGCAGAACACGCCGTCCATCACGATCTCGCCGGTGATGCTGGCGCGCAAACCTACTTTGCCGTGGATGGCAGGCGCGCTGATAGGCCGGCCATGCCTTTTTCCAGGATGAAGCCACGGATAGGGCCGACCGTGCCGCCCTCGGTGACCTCTTTGGCCCAGACCACAAACACATCGGCAATCGGGCTGTTGCTGATCCACATTTTGGAGCCGCTGAGTTTGTAGCCGCCGGTCACCTTTTGGGCGCGCGTCACCATGCTTTGCGGGTCGGAGCCGTGGTTGGGCTCGGTCAGGCCGAAGCAGCCAATCGTTTGGCCTGTGGCGAGTGGGGGCAGGTATTTCTGGCGCTGTGCTTCGGTGCCGAATTCAAAAATCGGCAGCATCACCAGCGAGCTTTGCACGCTCATCATGGAGCGGTAGCCGCTGTCCACCCGCTCGACTTCGCGCGCAATCAGCCCGTAGGCCACGTAATTCAGCGCCGGGCCGCCATAGGCCTCGGGAATGGTGGGGCCGAGCAGCCCGAGTTCGCCCATTTCCCGAAAGATAGTCGGGTCGGTGGTCTCGTTGCGGAAGGCTTGCGTAACGCGCGGCAGCAGTTTGTCCTGGCAATAAGCGGCAGCGGCGTCGCGCACCATGCGCTCATCGTCGCTGAGCTGGGCGTCCAGCAAAAAAGGGTCTTGCCATTGGAATGCGGCGTGGGCCATGGAAACGTTCTCCGGGAAAGCAAACCCGCCAAAGTGGCGGGTGGAAATGCAGCTTGAGTGTACTGAGACGCCGCCCATCATGGACGACACTAGCGGCCTGTCACCCATCATCTCCGTGCTAACACGATTCGTATCTTTGCATTGCGCCGCGCTGGCGCTGTGCCTCGCGGCCGCCTTGCTATCTAGCAACGCGCAGGCCTGGGGCCCGGTGGGTCACCAAACTGTGGCCATGGCCGCGCGCGCGCAGCTCACGCCCGAGGCCTTGTCCCGGTTGCAAGAGTTGATGGCCTTGGAGCCCGGCACCACCTTGGCGGACATCGCCACCTGGGCCGACGAGCACCGCAGTCCGGAGACCGCGCCCTGGCATTACGTCAACTTTCCGGTTGGCGATTGCAACTACCGGCCTGCGCGTGACTGCCCGGATGGCCAGTGCATCGTCGCCGCTTTGGACGCGCAGTTGCAAATCCTGTCTTCCCCGGCGCCGCCGCCCGAGCGGCTGCAGGCGCTCAAATGGGTGGTGCATTTGGTTGCCGATCTGCACCAGCCCCTGCACGCCGGAATGGCCGAGGACCGGGGCGGCAACCGCTACCAGTTGCAGTTTTTGCTGCGCTGGAGCAATTTGCATGCGCTGTGGGATTCGGGCCTGATCCGCCACATGGATGAGGACGCGCCCACCCTGGCTGCGCGCTTGGCCCGCCAGTTCTGGCCATCCCCGCCGGGCAGCCTGAGCGTGCGCGCGGCTGCCGAGGAGTCCTGCCGTATCGCCCGTAAGCCCGGCTTGTATCCACCCGGTCCGGTGGGTCAGGACTACATCAGCGCCTACACCCCCATCGTGGAGCAACGACTCTGGCTTGCCAGCGTGCGACTGGCCGCACTGCTGAACCGGGCTTTGCGGTAGATTGGCCCCCTTCAACCGTTCTTCAACCTTTTCTGAGCCATCCATGACCGACGCAAAAACCACTTCCGACTCCGGCATCGTCCAGCTCACCATCAGCCCGCGGATCCGGCGCTCGCCTTTTTATGCGGCCACGGTGCGCGACGGGGTCAGCCATTTCACGGTCTACAACAAGATGCTCATGCCCTTGTCCTTCGGCCATTTGTCCGCCGAATACCAGCGCCTGATGCATGGCGTGGCGATGTGGGATGTAGCGGTCGAGCGGCAGGTCGAAGTCAGCGGCCCCGACGCACACGCGCTGGTGCAGGCCCTGAGCGCGCGCGACCTCAGCAGCATGCAAGTCGGGCAGGGCAAATACGTGGCCATGTGCGACCACAGCGGGCGCTTGCTCAACGACCCGGTGCTGCTCAAGCTCTCCGACCGTTACTGGTTTTCGCTGGCCGACAGCGACATGCTGATGTGGGTGCGCGCGATAGCTGCCGAGCGTGGCTTCAACGTCGAGGTGTGCGAGCCCGATGTCTCGCCCCTGGCGATCCAAGGCCCCAAGGCCGAGACCCTGGCCGTTAAGTTATTTGGCGAGCGCGTGCGCGCCATCAAATATTTCGGCTGTATCGAGACCGACTTGAATGGCATCCCGCTGGTCTTGTGCCGCTCGGGCTGGAGCAAGCAAGGTGGCTTTGAGCTGTTTTTGCGCGATGGCAGCCGGGGCAGCGAACTGTGGGATATGGTCAAAGCGGCGGGCCAGGAATTTGATATCGGACCGGGCGCGCCCAACCACATCGAGCGCGTGGAAAGCGGTCTGCTGTCCTGGGGCGGCGACACCACGGCGGATACCAATCCTTTTGAAGCCAATATGGCGAAGTTCGTGGATGTCAACTGCGCGGCCGACTACATCGGCAAAGCGGCTTTGCAAAAAATTGCCGCACAAGGCCCAGCGCGCTTGATGGTGGGCTTGCGCCTGGATGGCCAGGCCCCGTCGGACTGGCCGCTCATCGAGCGTGCGCCCGTCTTGCTCGACGGCCGTCAGGTCGGCACCATGTCGGCAGTGGTGTTCTCACCGGCCCTGCAATGCACCATCGGCATTGCCCAGGTGCAGCGCGAAGTCGTGCAGGCCGGGCAGCGGGTGCAGGTGGTCACACCGATTGGCCTACAGGGCGCGGTGACCCAGGCCCTGCCTTTTATTTAGGCGCCGCGTCCAGGCGGCGCGGCCAGGGCAGCGCGCCCCACATGCCGCTGGACATGGAGGTGCCCGCGACGATGACCAGCGCGCAGATGACCATCCACGGCGTGACCACTTCGCCGAAAAACACCACGCCGTAAAGCACCGCGAACATGGGGATGGCGAAGGTCACCGAGAGCGTGCGCGCGGGGCCGGCGCGTTGGATCAGCCTGAAGAACAGCAGATACGCCGACCCGGTGCACAAGACCCCCAGCGTCAGTGCGGACAGCCAGGCCGCTTGCGACACAGGCTGCTCGGGCCAGTAGTACAGGGCCAAGGGTGCCAAGGCCATGGTGGCGCCAAGCTGGCTTCCGGCGGCCATCACCAGCGGGGGTATGCCGGATGCAAAGCGTTTGGTGATGCTGGCGGCCAGCCCGTAGCACGCGCAGGCAAACAGACAGGCCAACACCGCCCACCCCGTGGCCGTGCCACCCGCTACCGGCTGGAAGCTCACCTTGTCCCAGGCCAGCATGGCGACGCCGCCGAAGCCGATGGCCAGGCCCAGCATGCGCGTGACGTTGGGCCGGTCTTTGAGCCAGGCCCAGGCCACCAGCGCCCCAAACAAAGGGACGGTGGCGTTCAGGATGGACGACAGGCCGATCGAAATCCACAAGAGCGCGAAGGTAAAGCAGGTAAAGGGAATCGCCGAATTCAACAGGCCGATGGACAGTGCCAATTTCCAGTGCGTGCGCAAGTCAGGCAGCAGACCGCGCATGACCAGCAGCGGCACGAGCATCAGCGCGGCAATGCCCACGCGCAGACCGGCCGTGGCCAGCGCGCCGAATTCCACGGTGGCAATGCGCGTGAACATAAACGAAGCACCCCAAATCGCCGCCAGCAACACAAACTCGACCTGCCAGGGCGGCGAAAAATTCTTCAGGGGGAAATTCATAAGGCCTTTTCTAATTGCAGCAAGGCGATCTTGCGCTCCAACCCACCGGCGTAACCGGTTAGCGCACCGTTGCTGCCGACCACGCGGTGGCAGGGCACGATGATACTGAGCGGATTGCGCCCGACCGCCGCACCCACCGCGCGCGAGGCCGCAGGCTGCCCCATGTAGCGCGCAATCTCGCCGTAGCTTTGCGTCACGCCATACGGAATCGCCCGCAGCCGCTCCCACACGCTTTGCTGAAACGGCGTGCCCAGCGACAGATCCAGCGGCAGCGAAAAGCGGGCGGCTTGCGCGGCAAAGTAGGCCGTGAGTTGGCTGCAAGCCGCTTGCAGCACGGGGTGCGCGGTGTTGATCTCCCACTGCTGCGGATCGGGCTGGTGCTGTTGCCCGTCAAACCAGACGCCGCACAGACCCTGCGCGCTGGCCGCCAGAGTCATGGAGCCTAGTGGGCTGTTGTAGACGGCGCGCTCGATTTTTAGGGTGGTGGTCGTCATGGGCAAATCATACGCAGGCAGTTGGTGTTTGCTGGCCGTCTTTGAACATGTGCGTAGGCTACTTCGGTATCATGTAACCTGACCCAACACCGCGCAAACAAGCAAAGAGCAGCCATGCAATCCAACCCACAGGCCACCAGCAAGCTCGCGCGCCACCGCGAGCGCATGCGTGCCGCAGGTCTGCGGCCGGTGCAGTTTTGGGTGCCCGACACCCGCGCGCCCGCGTTCGTGGCGCTGTTGCGCCTCCAGTGTCAGGCACTGGCGAAGGACCCGGCAGAAGCCGAGGTATTGGGCTTTACCGAACAGGCGGCAACCCTGATCGCGTCCTGGGAATGATGCAACGCGGAGACCTGGTCACCGTCTCTTTGCAGGGCGACTATGGCAAGCCGCGCCCTGCGCTGGTCGTGCAATCCGATTTGTTGGCCGACTTGGATAGCGTCGTGCTGTGCCCCATCACCAGCGAACTTCGCGAAGCTGCCTTTCGCGTCAACATTGAACCGAGCCCCTCCAACGGCTTGCAAAAACTGTCGCAGGTGATGGTCGACAAACTCGCGACGCTGCCGCGCGCGAGAGTCAGCGAGCCTTTTGGGCGTGTCGATGACGAGCGTATGCGCGCCATTAACCAGGCTTTGTTGCTGGTCGTGGGTGCTATCTGATGTTTTATTTATCTACAGCCTTGCAGGCCTTAGCGCGTAGCTAAATCGCCAGCCTGTGGCTTCTGGCCCCACCTAAAATCCTTCGGCTGCATCTTTACAAGTTTGAAAGCCCCCCATGCAACTCTCCCCCAGCATCTTCAAAGCCTACGACATCCGTGGCATCGTGCCCGCCAGTCTCACCGAAGACGTCGCGCTCGGTTTGGGTCGGGCGTTTGGCACCGTGGCCCGTGCGCAAGGCGAAACCACGGTGGCGGTGGGGCGCGATGGACGCCTGAGCGGCCCGGCACTGGCCGAGGCCTTGATGCGCGGCTTGCAAGAGGCGGGCATGCAGGTGATTGACGTGGGCATGGTGACCACGCCCATGCTGTATTTCGCGGCGAACACGCTGTGCGCCAGCGGCATCATGGTCACCGGCAGCCACAACCCCAAGGATTACAACGGCTTCAAGATGGTGATGGCGGGCAAAGCGATTTACGGCGATGAAATCCAGTCCCTGCGGCAGATGATGGTCGATGAATCGTGGACCTTGCGCAGCGGCGGATCGCGCAGCAGCGCCGATGTACTGCCCGCGTACACAGCGCGCATCGTGGGCGATATCCGCTTGGCGCGGCCTTTGAAAATTGTGGTCGACTGCGGCAACGGCGTGGCCGGCGCGTCGGCCCCTGCCATATTGCGCGCGGTGGGCTGCGAGGTGATCGAGCTGTTCAGCGAAGTCGACGGCACCTTCCCCAACCACCACCCGGACCCCAGCAAGCCAGAGAACCTGCGCGACCTGATCGCCGCTTTGCACAACAGTGATGCCGAACTCGGGCTGGCTTTTGATGGCGACGGCGACCGCCTGGGTATCGTGACCAAAGACGGCACGAACATTTTTCCGGACCGGCAGATGATGTTGTTTGCGCAAGACGTGTTGTCCCGCGTGCCCGGTGGCACGATTGTGTTTGACGTGAAATGTTCGCAGCGTCTAGCACCTGCCATCGAGGCGGCTGGTGGCGTACCCATGATGTTCAAAACCGGGCATTCGCTGATCAAGGCGCAGATGAAAGCCATCAATTCCCCGCTAGGTGGTGAGATGAGCGGGCATATCTTTTTCAAGGAGCGTTGGTACGGTTTTGACGACGGCACCTACGCCGGTTGCCGCCTGCTCGAAATTGTCAGCAAGGTGGCTGATGCGAACGCGCTCTTGAACGGCTTGCCGTCGAGTTTTTCCACGCCCGAGCTCAACGTGTTGTGCGCCGAAGGCGAGCCGCCGACCGTAGTCGCGCAACTGGTGGCGCGTGCGGCCTTTGCAGCGCCTGCGGTGGTCAACACCATCGACGGTTTGCGGGTCGATTGGCCGGATGGCTTTGGTCTGGTGCGCGCCTCCAACACCACGCCGGTGCTGGTGCTGCGTTTTGAGGGCCATACCCAGGCCGCGCTAGAGCGCATTGAGCACGCCATGCTGGCGCTGCTGCGCGAGGTCAAGCCAGGCGCGCAGATCCAGAGCGCGGCGCACTGAAACACCGCCCGTTTGGCCTTGCAACTGCTTATTGTCAAACTGTCATCGCTGGGTGACGTGGTGCAAACCGCCGCAGTGGTGCAGGATGTGTTGCAGCATTTTCCTGACGCGCAGATTGACTGGGTGGTGGAAGAAGCCTTTGCCCCGCTGGTATCTTTGGTGGCCGGGGTGCGCCGTGTGATTCCGGTGGCGCAGCGGCGTTGGCGCACAGCGCGCTGGAGCGCTCGACACCGGCCGCGAGCGCGCTGCGTTCTTGCGCGATCTGCATGCAAACGCGTATGACGCAGTGCTCGATTTCCAGGGCCTCATCAAATCCGCGCTGGTGGCGCGCCAAGCGCGGCTGCGGCCCGGCGGTTTCAGCGCCACGTTCGCCAATGGCAGCGATGCCTGTTCGTATGAGTGGCCGGTGCGCTGGTTGCTGCGCCGCAGCTTTCCCATGCCGCAGCGCATCCATGCAGTCGCCCGCTACCGCCTGCTCGCTGCTCTGGCACTGGGCTACACCACGCAGGATGCAGCCGCGGTGCGTTGGCAATTTGCAGCAGCAACACCCACCAACACAGTCGCTTTTGCCCACGGCACGACCCGCGCCGACAACGAATGGAGTCCGCAGAACTGGCTGGCCTTGGGGCATGCGCTGATCGCACAAGGTTTCGCTCTGGCGCTGCCCCAATCGAATGACGCTGAGCTGGCGCGCGCGCAGGCGCTGGCGCAGGCCTGGGGGCCGCAGGCCAGTGTGTGGCCGCGCGAATCGCTGGCCGATGTCACCCGGCGCATGGCCGCTTGCGCGGGCGTGGTTGGTGTGGATTCGGGCCTGAGCCATATCGCGGTGGCACTGGGTTTGCCGCATGTGCAAATCTTCAGCCAGGACCGCGCCTGGCGTGCCGGGCCGGTCGGTACGGCCTTTCAAATGGCGGTGGGCGGAACGTTCACGCCCGATGTGCCGGCGGTGCTGCAAGCCTGGGAATCGGCCTGGGCTGCGCGCCCGGAGAAAGCGGCGTGACAGCGGCTGGCGGCCTGTCCGCGCGTTTGGCTTTGCGGGTGTACGGCTTCTTGTGCTGGGCCCTGATTCCGGTTCTGCGCTGGCGCTTGCGTCGCCGCGCCCAGGCCGAGCCCATGTACGGGCAGCGGGTGGATGAGCGCTTTGGCTATTACGCTGCAGAGGTCTTGGAGCCATTGCGTCAAGGGTCCGGCCCGCGCGTCTGGGTCCACGCGGTCTCGCTGGGCGAAACCCGGGCTGCTGGCTTGTTGCTGACCGCATTGCGCGAAGCGATTCCCGGGGTGCGCATAGTCCTCACCCACGGCACGGCGACCGGACGCACGGCCGGCGCGGCCTTGCTGCAGCCGGGCGATGTGCAGCTGTGGCAGCCCTGGGATACGCCGGGTGCGGTGCGGCGGTTTTTGGACGCATGTGCGCCGCGGATGGGCCTGCTGATCGAAACCGAGGTCTGGCCGAATGTGGTGGCTGGCTGCGCCCAATCCGGCATTCCCTTGTATCTGGTGAATGCCCGCTTGAGCGAGGCGTCCTTGCGCGGCTACCAGCGCGCGCCCTGGCTGTCGGGCCCGGCTTTTGCCGCACTCGCCGGGGTTTGGGCCCAAAGCGATGCGGACGCAAGCCGCTTGCGCGCCTTGGGTGCGACTGTGCGCGGCGTGCCGGGTAACTTCAAGTTCGATGCGCGTCCGGATGCCCAGCAAGTGGAACAGGGCAGGGCCCTGCGCGCTGCGCTGCATAAACCCGTGGTGATGCTGGCCAGCAGCCGCGAGGGGGAAGAGAGCCAGTGGCTGCAGGCGCTGAACACCATGGATGAGGTGCCCGACTGCCATTGGTTGCTGGTGCCGCGCCACCCGCAACGGTTCGATGCGGTCGCTGATTTGCTGCGTGGTGCAGGGCTGTCCTTCGCCCGGCGCAGCCAGCACAGCGCCGTAGCGGATTGGGTGGCAGTGCCCTCAGAGGTCTGGCTGGGCGACAGCTTGGGCGAGATGGCGCTGTATTACAGCCTGGCGGATCTGGCTTTATTGGGCGGCAGCTTTGAGCCCCTGGGCGGGCAGAACCTGATCGAGGCTGCGGCTTGTGGCTGTACCGTGGTGATGGGCCCGCACACTTTTAATTTTTCGGAGGTGGCCGAGCGGGCGGTAGCAGTGGGTGCCGCAGTCCGGGTCGCGAACATGGCCGAGGCGCTGGCGGCTGTCGCCCAGTTGCTGGAGTCGGATGCGCCGCAGCGCCATGCCCACGCGCAGGATTTTGCGGCCGCTTACGGGGGTGCGGTGTCCCGCACCGTGGGCGCGCTGATAGCGCTTCAGCCCCGGCTTACTTAAGCAGCAATCCGTCGATTTCTTCGAGGTTGCTTTCGGCCAGCGTGCCCGCAGACTGGCGGAGCTTGAGATTGCTCACCAGCACGTCGTAACGCGCTTTAGCCAGCTTGGCCTTGGTGTCGTACAACTGGCTTTGGGCGTTGAGCACGTCGATGTTGATGCGCACCCCGACTTCGTAGCCCAGGCGGTTGGCGTCCAAGGCGCTTTGGCTGGACGCTTCAGCGGCCTCGTAGGCCCTGACCTGACCCGCCAGCGACTGCAGGCCGAAGTACACGGTGCGGGTGGTTTGCTGGGCATTGCGGGTCAGCGCTTGGAGGTCGTTGCGGGACTTGTCCTCCAAAGCCAATGTTTCGCGCAGCTTGGCGCCGCGTGTGCTTGCCGTGAACAAGGGGATGTTCACAACCAGGCCTACCGATCCGGATTGCGCGTCGCGGCTGCGCGTGAAGGTGTTGGCGCCGGTGGTGTCGTTGGAGCTGTTGGACCCGCTCCACGGGAATGTTTTGCCCAAGGAGCCGGTTAAGGACACGGTGGGCGATGTATCGACGCGCGCTTTTTCGGTCTCCAGGCGCGCCAGTTCGAGCTCGGTGCGTTTGCTTTGGATTTGCGGCAGGTACTGTTCGGTGAGCGCCGCCCATTCGTTGTCGGTACCCAAAACCGCAGGCATCTGCAAGGGCAGGCGCAGGGTTTGCGGCTTCACAGTCTTTGCGCCCGACCAATTGCTCCAACAGGCTTTGCCGGACTGTGAGGTCGTTTTGCACAGAGATTTCTTGCGCGATCACCAGGTCAAATTTGGCCTGGGCTTCGCGGGTGTCGGTGATGGTGCTGGTGCCGACTTCGAAATTGCGCTTCGCCGCCGCCAACTGTTCGCCAACCGCCGCTTTCTGCGCGCGGACAAAGGCCAAACTGTCGCGCGCCGCCAGCACATCAAAGTACGCGCTGCTCACCCGCACCATCAGGTCTTGGCGCGCGGTGGCCAGGGCCAGTTCCACCACGGCTGCGTTGCGCTGGGCGGAGGTCATCGAGAGCTCGTTGAGGCGGCTGTACAGGGTTTGGCTGAATGCCAGGCTCAGCGTGCCGTCGGCTCCTGTTGCTTGGGTGGTGTAGTCGGCGCTATCCGTGGACGATTTGGTTTGCTTCCAGCTCTGGGCGAGGGAACTCTGCAGGCTGACCACCGGCGCGTACTGCGCCTGCACCTGTTCGGCCTTTGCCGATACCGCGTCTAACTGCGCTTGAACCGCCTGGTAGCTGGCATCGTAGCTCTGGGCGGCTTGGTACAACTCCAACAGGCTCTGGGACTGGGCGTTGCACACCAAGCCTAAGCCCATGAGCGCGAGACAGAGCCGACGGGGCAGGGGTGGGCGGATGCGGGAGGTCATAGTCGTTCTCAGCGGCACAGGTTAAAACCGGAATTGCGGCAACTCAGCGAAACCTTGCAGCCGTGGGGCCACTGTATCCCAGGGTTGTGTTGTGAGGAAGTCGCTTGCGCTGTTGCGCCGCACAATCGTCGTGCGCATCATGGGCAGGTCGCCCACTATGGCCGCCAAGCGCCCGCCTACGCGCAGCTGCGACAACAGCCATTGCGGCACCTGCGCGACAGAGCCGCTGAGCAGGATGACGTCAAACGGCCCACCTTCGATGCCGCCTTCGCCCTCGGTGGCGCCATTGGCGATGCGTACTTCCACATTGCGCACGCCTGCATCCCGCAGCCGGTGGTGTGCGGCTGTCGGCGAGTTCAGGCACCAACTCCAGCGACAGCACATGGTGCGCGCGGTGGCCCAGCAAGCGCCGCCATATAGCCGGAACCGGTGCCGATTTCGAGCACGGTGTCGGTCGGCTCTACATGCAAATCCTGCAAGAGCCGGGCCTCTAAGCGCGGGGCCAGCATGCATTGTCCGTGGCCCAGGGGTAGCTCGGTGTCGGCGAAGGCCAGAGCCCGGTGTTGTTCGGGTACGAAATCCTCACGGCGAACCAGCGCCAGCGCTTCCAGAATGTCAGCCTCTAAGACATTCCAAGGCCTGATCTGTTGCTCGATCATGTTAAAGCGGGCGGTTTGAATGTCGAAGATTTGCATTGCGGATACTTTCAGCCAGGACTTTGTCGGTGTGCTCAATTCTCTGAGGTTTGCATGGCCCCGGACGTTCCAAGTTTATTTGCGGTTTTCACCGCCAAAACCCAGCACCCGGCGGGTCCAGGTGGCCAGGTCGTCGGTGTAACAGTACACCACAGGCACCACAACCAGCGTGAGCAAGGAGGATGTAATGACCCCGCCGATCACGGCCTGCCCCATCGGGGCGCGCATCTCAGACCCTTCGGTCAGGGCAAAGGCCAGCGGCACCATGCCGAAAATCATGGCCAGCGTAGTCATCAAAATCGGCCGCAGTCGCACCCGCGCGGCCAGTAGCAGCGCCTCCGTGCGCTCCATGCCGTCTAGCCGCGCGCGGTTGGCAAAGTCGACCAAAAGAATGGCGTTTTTGGTCACCAGGCCCATCAGCATGATCACGCCAATCACCGAGAACATCGAAATCGATGAGCCAAAGGCCATCAGCGCCAGCACCACGCCAATCAGGGTGAGCGGTAGCGCCGTCATCAAGGCCAGCGGCTGCACAAAGCTTTGGAACTGGCTGGCCAGAATCATGTAAATAAAAATCACGGCCAGCGCCAACGCTGAGATGGCGTAGGCGAAGGATTCGCCCATGTCTTTGGTGGAGCCGCTGAATTGGTAGCTGTAGCCCGCAGGCATCGCCAGCCCATCCATGACCTTGCGGATGTCGGCCGAGACTTCGCCTGCCGAGCGGCCGCTGACGTTGGCGCTGATCGCCACTTCGCGCTGCAGCGCGCGCCGGTTGATCTGGTTGAAGCCGGTCGAGGCTTCAACCTGCGCCACCTGGCTCAAGCGCACCACGCGGCTGCTGCCGTCGGCATTGGTGCCTATCGCAAAAGGCAGGCGCTCCATGTCCTGCGGCTGCATCCGCGCCTGCGGGTCGAGCTGCAAATTCACGTCGTAGGTTTGTTCGTCCGGCGCGCGCCAGGTGCCCACCGTTTTGCCGGCCACCAGAATGCGCAGGCTGTTGCCGATTTGCGCCACACCCAAACCCATATCGGCGGCCACGGCGCGCTTGATACGCACCTCCAGCGTGGGCTTGTCCGGCTTGGCGCTGGAGTCCAGATCCACCAAACCGGATACCTGCTGCAGCAGCGGCATGGCGCTTTGCGCGATGCGCTCCAGCTCGCGTCCATCAGGACCTTGCAGCGAAAAGGTGATTTGCTTGCTGCCGCCCGCAGCGTCGCCCAGGCCGACTTGCGTCACGGTGATGCCGGGTACGCTGCGCAACTGTTGGCGCAATTGCACCGCGATCTCTTCAATCCCGCGTTGCCGTAACTTGCGGTCCACAAAGCGCACATAGGTACTGGCGTACATCTTGCCCTGCGCGTTACCGGTGTTGATGGTGGTCAGGGTGTAGCGCACCTCGGGCAGGCTGCGGATGATGGCTTCGACCTGGCGCGACTTGGCCTCGGTCACCTCCAGCGAAGACCCAACCGGTGTGTAAAAGTTGACCGAGGTTTCCGAAAAATCCGACTTGGGAACGAACTCGGTGCCCAGCAGCGGCACCAGCGCCACGCTGGACGCAAAAATACCAACGGCCAGCAGCACCGTGGCAATTTTGTGCAGCAAGGCCCAGCGCAAAATTTCCTGGTAGCCCCCAGCCAGCGTTTCGGTCGCGCGGTCAAACCAGCCAGTCACGCGGCCAAAGGTTTTGCCGTACCAGCCATCGGCCTGGCCTTTGCCCTGGGCGTCCAGCGAGGGGTCGTGCCAGATGCTGGAGAGCATGGGGTCCAGGGTGAAGCTGACGAACATCGAAATCAAAACCGCCACCACAATGGTGAGGCCGAATTCGTGGAAAAACTTGCCGATGATCCCGCCCATGAAGCCGATAGGCAGAAACACCGCCACGATGGAAAACGTGGTCGCCAGCACCGCCAGCCCGATTTCCTCGGTGCCTTCCATCGCCGCCTGAAAAGGCGTCTTGCCCATGGCGATGTGGCGCACGATGTTCTCGCGCACCACAATCGCGTCGTCAATCAACAGCCCCACACACAGGCTCAGCGCCATCAGCGTGATCATGTTGATGGTGAAGCCCAGCATGTACATGAACAGAAAGCTGCCGAAGATGGCAATGGGCAGCGTCAAGCCGGTGATCACGGTCGAGCGCCAGCTGTTGAGGAACAAAAACACAATCAACACGGTCAGCAGCGCGCCTTCAATCAGGGTGCGGCGCACGTTGTCCACCGACACCCGGATTTGCCGCGAGCCATCGGTGATTTGCGTGAGTTGGACCCCGGGCGGCGCCGCTTGCTGCAGCTCATCAAGCGTTTTGCGCAGGCCATCCACCACCGCAATCGTGTTTTCATCCTGCGCTTTTTGCACCGTCACCAGCAAGGTTCGCTGGCCGTTGTACAGGGCCAGACTTTCGGCTGCCTGCGCCCCGTCGCTGATGCGCGCCAACTGGCCCAAGCGCACCGGGCCGCCCGCACGCTGCACCACGATGATCTGGGCAAAATCTTCCGGGCGTTGCATGCGCCCCTGCACCTGCAGCACCCGGTCTTGGTCCAGGGAGCGGATGCTGCCTGCGGGCAGGTCCTGGTTTTCGTTTTCGACCGCAGTCGCCACTTGCTCAGGCGTTACGCCATAGGCCTCCAACGCGGCGGGCTGCAAATACAAATTGATCTGCCGGGGTGTGCCACCCACCACCGTCGCAGAACCGACGCCGCGCACATTTTCCAAGCGGCGTTTGAGCACCTGGTCGGCCCAGAGCGTCAGCTCCACCGGGCTGGGTGCGCCGGCTGTGGCGTCGGCGGTGATGGCCATGGACCAAATGGCTTTGGCAGACGGGTCAAAACGCAGCACGCGCGAGTCTTTGACTTCTGGGCGCAGCAGGGGCTTGACCCCGGCGACTTTTTCGCGCACATCTTCGGCCGCTTTGCGCCCTTCGGACTGCAAGCCGAATTCGATGACGACGATCGACTGGCCTTCGTAGCTGCGCGAGGTCAGGTTGCTGATGCCGCCAATCGGATTCACTGCCTCTTCAATTTTTTTGGTGACCTCGCTCTCCACGATTTCTGGTGAAGCGCCGGGGTATTCCGTGATCACCACGACCGTGGGCAGGTCGATATTCGGGAACTGGTCAATCTGCAGGCGTTGCAAGGAGAACCAGCCCAGCACCACCAAGGCCAGCATGGCCATGGTCGCAAAGACCGGGTTATGCAGGCTGACGCGGGTGAACCACATAACTCAGGGCGTCGCCGCGCCGATGCTGATGGCACTGCCGGGCCGCAAAGGCCCCACCGTACCGGCCAGCACCTGCGCCCCTGCGGCAAGGCCCTCTACCGCCACCATCAAGGGTGCATCGGCCTTACCGGCGTCCGCGCTGATGCCACGCGCACCCAGCGTGACGGTCTGGTGCTGCACTTTTCCATCCACCAGCAACTGCACATAGGGCAGCGGCTTATCGGTGCGCACCGCGCTGAGCGGCAGCGCCAGCGCGGTGGTGCTGGAGATCGCCACCGTACCCTGGGCGAACAGGCCCTGGCGCAGGCCGGCGCTGTCGGCCAGCGCCAGGTAGGCGATCACCGAGCGGTTGCCCGGCGTGGCGTTGGGGTTGATGCGAACGATCCGCGCCGCAATCGGCTCGGGTCTACCGTCCACGCTCAAGCGCGCGTTTTGCCCGACTTGCAGTTGCAGCGATTCGGCCGCACCGACCGAGGCCTCGAGCTCGAGCTTGGACAAGTCCACAATTTCCACGATCCGCGCGTCCACTGATGCGCGCTCGCCCGGCTGGGTCAGGCGCTGGGCAATCTGGCCGCTGATCGGGGCCCGCAGAACGCCGTCGTCCAGCGACTTGCGGGCGATGTCCACGGCCGCCTGGGAGGCGCGGTACAGCGCCTGGGCACTGGCCAGCGCGGATGTCGATGAATCCAGCGCGGTCTTGGAGATAAAGCCCTGTTCTACCAGCGCGCGGTTGTTGTCAAAGTTGCGCTGCGCCACATCGATTTGGGTCCTGCTGGATTCGGCCTGTTGCTGGGCTTGTTGCAGGCGGGGGCCGGCCTCGCTGTTTTCAATGCGGCCGATAACCTGGCCGGCCTTCACAAAATCACCCTCGCGCACCTGCAGGCCCTGCACTTCGCCGGCCACCCGGGCTTTCACAAATGCCGCGTTGCTGGCTTTGATAGCCCCTGAGACGGGAACGCCTACCGCCAGCGTCTGGGTTTGCAAAGTGAGTACATCGGCCGCGGCCAGCACGGTGGGCGGTGCCACCTTGGCGGCTTCGGTTTGGGCCGCAGCCTTGGCGCGCTCCGTCTGGCGCTTGTCCACCACGCGATACGCCCCGGCTGCCACGGCCAGCACCACAAGTCCCACCACCAGCCAACCGTAACGCACCCGCATGCTTAGCCCGCTATTCCAAAAATGAACAGGCAGTTTAGCCTTGCGGGTTGGCTTGCATGGAAAGCCCTTGCCCGGGTCAGCCGGTGGGTAATGGCGTCTATGCTGTCGGTCAGTTTCATGTTTTTTATCCTATGCAAACACATTCACATCCAACCATAACCCTGGGCGCGGGCTGCTTCTGGTGCAGCGAGGCGGTTTTCGTGCAGGTGCGCGGCGTGCTCGATGTCGAGTCCGGCTACAGCAACGGCCACGTCCCGCAACCCCGTTACGAAGATGTCTGTAGCGGCGCCAGCGGCCACAACGAAGTCATCAAGCTGGTCTTTGACCCCGCCCAGATCAGCCTGCGCGAGATTCTTGAAATCATGTTCCTGATCCACGACCCCACCAGCTTGAACCGCCAGGGCAATGACGTCGGGCCGCAGTACCGCAGCGGCATCTACTGCTCCGACGCCGCGCAACTCGCCGAGGTCCAGGCCTTTGTGGACGAGGTCCAGGCCAGCCGCGTCTTCGGCCGCCCCATCGTCACCGAGCTGGCGCTGCTGGACAACTACTGGGCTGCCGAGGATTACCACCAGGACTTCTTTGCCCGCAATCCCAACCAGGGCTACTGCATGGCGGTGGCCGCGCCCAAGGTCGACAAGTTCCGCAAAACCTTTGCGCGCTTGGCCAAGGCCTGAGCGCTAGCCGCGCCGCACACTGCTTAGTCTGCGGCTTTGCCGGGCTTGCCTGGAGGGCTGGGCTGGCAGTGGGCCACCAACTGCTTGACGATGCCGGTAATCCACTCGCGGTCCGCTTGCGACAGCGTGGACAGCCAGATGCCGATGCGGTCCGCCTGCGGCACCGGCGCGACGGTGCGGTCGCCAATCAGTTCCATCATCGTCGTATTCAGCAGCAGCGAAATCGTCTCAATCGTGGTCAGCGGGGGCAGGATGTTGCCGGTCTCGTAACGCGAGACGGTCAGCGTGTCCACGTCCAGCAAATCGGCCAGGCGGCCTTGGGTCAGGCCTGCGGCCTTGCGTCGCGCAGCAATGTTGCGGCCCAGGTTCTTGGCCAGTGCGCGGGGAGCGAGTTTTTCCATACCAATCTTTCCAATAGTTCCAACAAGATTCGGTCTGGATGCGCAAAACTTGAGCCGTTTTCAGCGCGATGGGCCCCGCGCGCAGGGCATAAGGCCGCTGTTCGCTGTCACGCGCCCCGCACATAGGTCAGCATGCGTCCCCGGTAAGGGGTTTCGCCCGCCGCCTGCCCCTGAACCAGCGCCTGCTCGTGCACCGAGAAGCCCAGCAGCCGCATATGGCGGTGAAACTGCGGCCGGTTGCTGCGGTTGGGGTCGACCAGCCAGACCTCGGCGCTGGCGCTGGCGTGGGTCTCAATGAAGGCGGCCAGGTCGCCACGCTCGTCGCGCTCGTAGAGCACGTCGCTGGCCACAATCAGGCCAAAGCGCCCGCTCAAACCCGTCTCATTGGCGCTAGCCTGCAGCCCCTCGCCCCACTGGCCGTGCCGGTAGTCCAAAGGTGGCAGCTGGTTGAGCGCCACATTGGCGCGCAAAAATACGCCTGACAGCGGATGGCAGTCGCTGGCGGTCACATCCGCCCCGCGCCGGTGCGCCACCAGACTGGCCAGCGCCAGCCCGCAGCCGATCTCCAAAATCCGCTCCCCCGCCCGCACCGGATGCGCCGCCATGCGCCGCGCCAAGCGCAGGCCCGACGGCCACAACAAGCCGAACAAAGGCCAGTGCGCCGAAGAAATCCCCAGCCGCAGCGCCGCCCCCAGCGGGTCGTGGAACTGCTGCTTGTCCAGCAGCGAGCGGATCACCACATCGGCCACGCCGGTTACGGCAATGTTTTCTTGCTTGGTGGAGTAGCCCAGGGGGGTGTGCGGCATGGGGCCTTTGTGGATGCCCGCGCCAGGGTGGGGCGGGTGGGGGATTAGGCGCGTTTTATTGCAAGGGTTGGGGCAACGATGCCAAGCTGCATGAGAAAGCGTCTCAAAAATTGCACCTGATTCATCCCCACAGGTCTCGCGCCTTGGTTAGCATGTCACCAAGCGCGCCCCACCAGCCCGCCCACAAGTTACACACCCATAACGAGGAGCACCATGAAAACGATCAAAGGACCGGCTATTTTTCTGGCCCAGTTTGCGGGGGATACCGCGCCCTTCAATTCGCTGGATTCGATTGCCGCCTGGGCGGCGGGTCTGGGCTACAAGGGGGTGCAGATTCCCAGTTGGGACGCGCGCCTGTTTGACCTGAAGAAGGCGGCGCAGAGCAAAACCTATTGCCAGGAGGTGCAGGGCATTCTGGCCAGCCACGGGCTGGAGATCACCGAGCTGTCCACCCATTTGCAGGGCCAGTTGGTGGCGGTGCACCCGGCGTATGACGCGGGCTTTGACGGCTTTGCCGCGCCCGAGGTGCGGGGCAACCCGGCGCTGCGGCAGAAGTGGGCGGTCAAGCAGATGATGCTGGCGGCCAAGGCTTCGGCCAATCTGGGGCTGACCGCGCACGTCACCTTCTCTGGCGCGCTGGCCTGGCCCTACTTGTATTCCTGGCCGCCGCGCCCGGCCGGTTTGATCGAGACCGCGTTTGACGAACTGGCCAAGCGCTGGATGCCGATCCTGGACGCGTTCGACCATGCGGGCGTGGACGTCTGCTACGAGGTGCACCCTGGCGAAGACCTGCACGACGGCGTGAGCTACGAGATGTTTCTCGATCGCGTGCACGGCCACAAGCGCGCCTGCTTGCTGTACGACCCCAGCCACTTTGTGCTGCAGCAACTCAACTACCTCGAATACATCGACCACTACCACGAGCGCATCAAGATCTTCCATGTCAAAGACGCCGAGTTCAACCCCAGCGGTAAGCAGGGCGTGTACGGCGGCTTTCAGCCCTGGTTGCAGCGCGCCGGGCGCTTCCGTTCGCTGGGCGACGGGCAGGTGGACTTCAAAGGCATCTTCAGCAAGCTGGCCGGTTACGACTACAGCGGCTGGGCGGTGCTGGAGTGGGAGTGCTGCCTCAAGCACCCTGAAGACGGCGCGCGCGAGGGCGCGGTCTTCATCCGCGACCACATCATCCGCGTGGCCGAGCGCTCGTTTGACGACTTCGCCGGCAGCGGTGTGGACGCCAAGGCCAACCGCAAGATGCTCGGCATCAAATAAACCAACGGCATAGCGCACGCGCAAAGGACAGACCTATGGCAATCGAAGCAAGCAGCAGCAGCGGCGTGGCCCGGCGCATCCGCCTCGGCATGGTGGGTGGCGGGCAGGGGGCCTTCATCGGCGCGGTGCACCGCATCGCCGCGCGCATGGACGACCGCTATGAACTCGTGGCCGGCGCCCTGTCGGCCAACCCCGAGCGCGCCCGCGCCAGCGCCGCCGAGCTGCATATCGCGCCCGACCGCGCCTACAGCGACTACCGCGCCATGGCGCAGGCGGAAGCGAAGCGCCCCGACGGCATTGACGCGGTCGCCATCGTCACGCCCAACCACTTGCACGCGCCCATGGCGCAGGCCTTTCTGGAGGCGGGCATCCACGTGATTTGCGACAAGCCGCTGACCTCCACGCTGGCCGACGCGCAGGCGCTGGTAGCCAGCGTGCGCGCCAGCAATTGCCTGTTCGCGCTGACCCACAACTACAGCGGCTACCCCATGGCGCGCCAGGCCCGGGCCATGGTGGCGGCGGGCGATTTGGGTGACATTCGTTTGGTGCATGCCGAGTACGTGCAAGACTGGTTGAGCACCCCGCTGGAAGCCACCGGCCAAAAGCAAGCCGCCTGGCGCGTGGACCCGGCGCAGGCCGGTGCGGGTGGTTCGCTGGGCGACATCGGCACCCACGCCGAACACCTGGCGCGCTTTATCAGCGGCCAGCAGGTGCACGAGGTGTGTGCGGATTTGTCGACCTTTGTGGACGGCCGCCAGCTTGACGACAACGCCCATGTGCTGATGCGCTACCGCAACGGCGCGCGCGGCATGCTGTGGTCCAGCCAGGTTGCGCCGGGGAACGAGAACGGTTTGAAAGTGCGCGTCTACGGCACCAAGGCCGGTCTGGAATTCCGCCAAGAGCACCCCAACCATTTGTGGTTCACGCCCCTAGGCGGCGCGCCGCAACTCATCACCCGCGCCGGTTCCACAGCCGGACCTGCAGCGGCGCACGCCAGCCGCATTCCGGCCGGTCACCCCGAGGGTTATCTGGAAGCGTTTGCGCAGCTCTACACCGACTTTGCCGAGCAGTTGCACGCGCGTTGGGAACAGCGCGCGCCCAACCCGCTTGGCCTGCCATGTGCCGACGATTGAAGACGGTTTGCGCGGCATGCAGTTCATCGAGGCCGTGGTGGCATCGAGCCGCGCCGGTGGACGCTGGACCGCAGTCGCGTAAACCGCAGGCCCCGCCTACAATGTTTACAGCTGCAGGCGTCGTGCCGGCGGCCCCTCCCTGGAGCCGCAGTACCCATGAATCAAGCGTCCGCAGCGCGGGCTGACACACCGGATTGGTGGCGCGGCGGCATCATCTACCAGATCTACCCGCGCTCCTTCCAGGACAGCAACGGCGACGGCGTGGGCGATCTGCCCGGCATCACGCAGCGCTTGGCCCATGTCGCAGCCCTCGGTGCTGACGCGGTGTGGCTGTCGCCGGTGTTCAAAAGCCCGATGAAAGACTTCGGTTACGACGTCAGCGATTACCGCGACATCGACCCACTCTTCGGCACGCTGGATGACTTTCGCGAACTGGTGCGCCACGCGCACAGCCTGGGCCTGAAAGTCATGATCGACCAGGTGTTCTCGCACACCTCTGACCAACATCCCTGGTTCATCGAGAGCCGCGCCAGCCAGGACAACCCGCGCGCAGACTGGTATGTGTGGGCTGATGCGCGCGACGACGGCACGCCGCCCAACAACTGGCTGTCCATCTTTGGCGGCAGCGCCTGGCAGTGGGACACCCGGCGCTTGCAGTACTACATGCACAACTTTCTGGTCTCGCAACCCGACCTGAATTTCCACAACCCGCAGGTGCGCGCCGCCGTGCTCGACGATGTGCGTTTCTGGCTGGAGCTTGGAGTGGACGGCTACCGGCTCGACACCGCGAATTTTTATTTCCATGACCAAGCGTTGCGCAACAACCCGGGGCGCGGCCAGCCCGACCCCAACGACGCCTCGGTCGACCCGGTCAACCCCTACAGCCGCCAGCACCATGTGTACGACAAAAGCCGACCCGAGAACCTCGGGTTTTTGAAGGAACTGCGCGCCCTGCTGGACCGCTACCCCGGCAGCACCATGGTCGGCGAAATCGGCGACGACGACAGCCTGGCCCGCATCGCCGAATACACCCAAGGCGGCGACAAGCTGCACATGGCGTATTCGTTTGACTTGTTTGCGCCCAAGCACAGCGCCACGTTTTTGCACGGGCTTCTTCAAAAATTCATGGCCACCGTGGGCGACGGCTGGCCCTGCTGGGCTTTGTCCAACCACGATGTGGTGCGGGTCGCCACGCGATGGGGCGGCGCAGAGCCTGATGGGCGTCTGTTGCGCTTGGCTGCGGCCTTTCAGATGAGCCTGCGCGGCAGCCCCTGTATTTACCAAGGCGACGAACTCGGCCTCACGGAGGCGGACATCCCCTTCGAACAATTGCAAGACCCCTATGGCAAAACCATGTGGCCCGAATTCAAAGGCCGCGACGGCTGCCGCACCCCCATGCCCTGGGAGGCGCAGCAGACGCAGGGTGGCTTCAGCAGCGCCGCCCCCTGGCTGCCGCTGCCGCCGCCAGCATCTGGCGCTGGCGGTCGATGCGCAGCGCGCGCGACCCGCACAGCCTGCTCAATTTTTACACCGGCCTGATCCGCTGGCGCGCGCAGCACCCGGTGCTGGTGCAGGGCGATATGCAGCTGCTGCCGCTGCACCCGCAGGTGCTGGCCTTTGAGCGCAGCCATGCCGGGCAATGTGTGCTGTGCGTTTTCAATTTCAGCGACGCGGCGGTGGACTGGCCGCTGCCGCCTGCCCACTACGGCACCCAAGCGCTGGAGGGCAGCGGCCTGCAAGGCGCTTTGCTGATTGAGGGCTATGTGGCCTTGCAGCCCTGGGGCGGCTACTTCGGTCTGGCGCGCTGAGCGCTTCACCCTCCGCGCCACACACATGCTCAGCCACCACGATGTTTCCGCCCTGATGGCGGCCCGACACGCCGACCCCTTTGGCGCGCTCGGCATGCACCTGCAAGACGGGCGCTTATGGGTCAACGCCTTGCTGCCCGACGCCCATGCGGTGGACGTGGTCGAGCGCAACACGCAGCGGCTGGTGGGCAGCCTGCCGCGCGTGGGTGACGGCGGTGTTTTCAGCGGCGCACTGGCCGGACGCAGCGTGCCCTTTGACTACCAGTTGCGGGTCCATTGGCACCAGGGCGCAGGCAGTACCGCCAGCACCACGCTGCTCGATGACCCCTATGCGTTTACCGAACTCCTGTCCGATGCCGACGCTTGGCTGCTCGCAGAAGGCTCGCACCAGCGGCCCTACGAATGCCTGGGCGCGCATCCCGATACCCGCGCGGGCGTGCCGGGCACCCGCTTTGCTGTGTGGGCACCCAACGCGAAACGGGTGTCGGTGGTCGGCAGCTTCAACCAGTGGGACGGGCGGCGCCACCCCATGCGCTTGCGCCACGGCTGCGGGGTGTGGGAAATCTTTCTGCCCCAGGTGGTGCGGGGCGATGTCTACAAATTTGAAATTCTGGGCGCACACGACAAAGTCACGCTCAAAGCCGACCCCTACGCCTTCCAGTCGGAATTGCGGCCCGGCACCGCCAGCGTCGTCTGCGGACTGCCGGCCCGGCGGGCGATGCAGCCTGCGCGTGCCGCCGCCAACGCCCTGGGCGCGCCGATGTCCATGTACGAAGTGCATTTGGGTTCCTGGCGCAAGGCCGATGGCTGGCGCTGGTTGAATTACCGCGAACTCGCCGACACGCTGGTGCCGTATGCACGCGACCTCGGCTTCACGCATCTGGAATTGCTGCCGGTGAGCGAGCATCCCTTCGATGCGTCCTGGGGCTATCAGCCGCTGGGGCTTTTTTCACCGACCGCGCGCTTTGGCAGCCCGGAAGATTTTCAGTACTTTGTGGACGCGGCCCATGCGGCTGGACTGGGCGTGATTTTGGATTGGGTGCCCGCGCATTTCCCCAGTGACGCGCACGGCCTGGCCGATTTCGATGGCACGCATTTGTACGAATACGCCGACCCCAAAGAAGGTTTTCACCAGGACTGGAACACGCTGATCTACAACTTCGGCCGCTCCGAGGTGCGCAACTTTTTGATCGGCAACGCCTTCTATTGGCTGGAGCATTTTGGTATCGACGGCCTGCGGGTCGATGCCGTGGCGTCCATGCTTTACCGCGACTACAGCCGTGGCCCCGGCCAGTGGATACCCAACCGCCACGGCGGGCGCGAAAACCTGGAGGCCATGGAGTTTCTGCGCCGCCTGAACCACCAGATCGGCGTGGAGCGGCCCGGCACTTTGATGATTGCCGAAGAGTCCACCGCCTTTCCCGGCGTGAGCCGCCCGCCTGCGCCGGACCTGGCCAGTGGCGGCCTGGGCTTTCACTTCAAATGGAATATGGGCTGGATGCACGATGCGCTGGACTACATGCAGCTCGACCCGGTGTACCGCCGCCACCACCAGAACCTGCTGACCTTCGGGCTGATGTACGCCTTCAGCGAAAACTTTGTGCTGCCGCTCTCGCACGACGAAGTGGTCCACGGCAAGGGTTCATTGCTGGGCAAGATGGCGGGCGACCCGTGGCAGCAATTCGCCAATTTGCGCACGCTCTACGGCCTGATGTGGGCCTACCCGGGTAAAAAACTATTGTTCATGGGGAGCGAGTTCGCGCAGCCCACGGAATGGGCCGATGCCGACAGCCTGCCCTGGCATCTGCAAGACCAGCCGGCCCATGCTGGCGTGCAGCGTTTGGTGCGCGACCTCAACCGCGTGTACTGCGCTTTTCCTGCTTTGCATGAACAGGATGTCGAGCCCGGCGGCTTCAGCTGGATTGCCCACGAAGACCATGCCCAATCGGTGCTGGCCTTTGCGCGCTGGTCGCGCAGCGGGCAGTGCGCGGTGGTGGTCTGCAACTTCACGCCGCTGCCGCGCGCGGCTTACCGGCTGGGTGTGCCGCAGGGCGGCGCGTGGCGCGAACTCATCAACACCGACGCAGCCGTGTACGGTGGCAGCGGTATCGGCAACCACAGCCTGCATGCGGATGCGCAGTGGGCGCACGGGCACGGGCAATCGCTGGTTTTGCATTTGCCGCCGCTGTCCTGTTTGGTGCTGGAGCCGGGTTTGATGCCGGCGTGATGGACGCGGTGCTTCGGCCTTTGCACGGCGCGCCTGCACTGGGCGCATCGGTAGTCGATGGCGGCGTGGCTTTTGCATTGGCCGCGCCGAACGCGCAGGCCGTGGACTTGTGTCTGTTTGATGCCGCAGGCCACACTGAAATCCAGCGTTTGCAGATGCCCACAGCGGTAGACGGTATCTGGCAAGCGCTGCTGCCCGGCGCAGCAGCGGGCTTGGTCTACGGCTGGCGCGTGCACGGCCCCTGGAACCCGGCGCAAGGCCAGCGCTTCAATCCGCACAAGCTCTTGCTCGATCCGTGCGCGGCGCAGGTCCTGGGTGAATACGCCGGGCAGGACATCCACCTCGGCCACCAGCCCGATGCGCCGCTGTTGCAAGACAGCCGCGACAACGCGCACCTGGCTTTGAAAGCGGTGGTGGCCGCACCGTTCACACCGGCAGCGCGCGGCCCGGTCATTGACCCTTCGCAGCGCTTGGTGTGCGAACTGCATGTCAAAGGGTTCACCGCTTTGCACCCTGACATACCCGCCGCATTGCGCGGCACCTACGCCGGTTTGGCCCACCCTGCGGCCATTGCGCATCTCCAAAAAATGGGTGTTACTACCGTCAGCCTGATGCCCTTGGCCACCTGCGCCGATGAGCTGCGGCTGATCAAGCTGAACCTGCGCAATTACTGGGGCTACAGCCCGATTGCCTGGAGCGCGCCGACTGCGCGTTACTGGAGCGGCCAGCCCGGCAGCAGCCCGCGAAGCGAGTTGCGCGCCATGGTCAGCGCTTTGCACGCGGCCGGGTTGGAGGTGCTGCTCGATGTGGTCTACAACCACAGCGGCGAGACCGACGAACACGGCCCCACGCTGGGCCCGCGCGGCATCGACAACGCCACCTACTACCACCTGGACCCGGACGACCCGGCGCAGTACCGCAACTGGACCGGTTGCGGCAACTGCCTGCGGCTGGACCATCCGCTGGTCAGCCGCATGGTGCTGCAAAGCTTGCGCAGTTGGGTGCTGGACTTCGGCATCGACGGCTTTCGCTTTGACCTGGCGCCCACACTCGGGCGTGGCTCGGCGGCGCAGGCGTATGCGTTTTCTGCCCGCGCCCCTTTGTTGCAGGCCATCGCCCATGACCCGGTGTTGTCCACTTGCACGCTGGTTGCCGAGCCCTGGGACATTGGCGAGGGCGGCTACCAACTGGGGCAGTTTCCGTCCGGGTGGCTGGAGTGGAATGACCGTTTCCGCGACGCACAGCGCGGCTTTTGGCTGCAACGCCATGTGGGTCTGGGCGACTGGGCCACGCGCTTGGCGGGGTCCAGCGACACCTTTGATGCCGATACGCGTGCGGCGCACAGCAGCATGAATTTTGTTGCCGCGCATGACGGCTTCACCCTGGCCGATTTGCTGCGCTACAGCGAACGGCACAACCAGGCCAACGGCGAGAACAACCGCGACGGCCATGGCCACAACCTGAGCATCAACTGCGGTGTGGAAGGCGATTCCAATGACCCGCAAATTCAGGCCGAACGCAGCCAATGGCAGCGCGTGCTGCTGGCGGTCACGCTGCTATCGCTGGGCACGCCGATGGTGCAGGCCGGTGACAGCATCGGCCACAGCCAGGGCGGCAATAACAACGCCTATTGCCAAGACAACGCCATCAGCTGGCTCGATTGGGACGCGGGCCGATCTGGGCTATGCGGATTTCATCGGCGCGGTGCAGGCGCTGCGCCGCAGCCGGGCGGTACTGGGCAGCGCCCACTGGTGGCGCTCCACGGGGGACGAGGATGGTGAACAGGATGCCCTCAAACAGGGCGTAGTGGCGCGCTGGTTCTTGCCCGACGGCAGCAGCCCGCGCCCCGAACGACTGGAACGACCCGGCGCACAAGGCGCTGGCACTGCAGCTAGCCGCGGTACCAGGCCCCGGCCAGGTGTCGCCAAGCGGGCCTTTCCAAGCGCCTTGCCTGCTCATCATCAATGGCGACACCGAGGCCTTGCGCTTTGAACTGCCCCCCGGGGTGTGGTTTCTCCATATTGACACGGGTGGCGGCGACTGCCTTAATCGACAACTGAACGATGCAGAAACGCTGGCGCCGGGGAGTTTGTGGCTTGCCAGCGCAGCGCCCGCATAAACGCGACACGAACCACGTCAGGAGATACCCGATGTCCATCATCCGATGCCGCGCACAAGCACGCCACGCAGCCCCACATGCTGGTGCGCCGCACCATCGCCCTGGTGCTGGCCGGTGGACGTGGTTCCCGCCTCAAGCAGCTGACCGATAAGCGCGCCAAGCCGGCGGTGTATTTCGGTGGCAAATTCCGCATCGTCGATTTCGCGCTGTCCAACTGCGTCAACTCCGGCATCCGGCGGATTGGCGTCATCACCCAGTACAAATCGCATTCGCTGTTGCGCCATATGCAGCGGGGCTGGAGTTTTTTGCGCGCCGAGCTCAACGAGATGGTGGACCTTTTACCGGCCCAACAAAGACTGAGCGACGAGCACTGGTACCGCGGTACAGCAGATGCGATTTACCAAAATCTGGACATCATCCAAAGCAGCCATCCGGAATACGTGGTGATCCTGGCCGGTGACCATGTGTACAAAATGGATTACTCGCTGATGCTCAAGGACCATGCGGACAGCGGCATGGATTGCACCGTCGGCTGCATCGAAGTGCCCTTGCAGGAAGCCAGCGCATTCGGCGTCATGGCCGTTGACGCGGCGCGCACCATCGTCAGCTTTGCTGAAAAACCTGCGCAGCCCGAAGCCATGCCGGGCAACCCGGAGATGGCGCTGGCCAGCATGGGCATTTACATTTTTAACGCCGCCTATCTGTACCGGGTGCTCGACGAAGACCTGGCCAACCCTGCTTCCAGCCACGACTTTGGCAAAGACGTGATTCCCCGCGTGGTGCAAGAGGGGCGTGCCATTGCCCATCCGTTTTCCATGTCGTGCGTGTCGTCCACCCAGGAGTCCCAGCCCTACTGGCGCGATGTCGGCACCATCGACGCCTTTTGGGAGGCCAATCTGGACCTGGCATCGGTGACGCCGGCGCTCGATATTTACGACACCAGTTGGCCGATCTGGACCAACCAGCGCCAGTTGCCGCCAGCCAAGTTTGTGCAGGACGCCCTGGGCAAGCACGGGCAGGCGATCAACACCATGGTTTCTGGCGGCTGCATTGTGTCGGGCTCGGTGGTCAGCAATTCGGTCTTGTTCTCTGGCGTGCGGGTGCACTCGTTTTGCGTCATCAACCAGGCTGTGTTTTTGCCCGATGTGACGGTGGGCCGGAGCTGCCGTTTGAGCAAGGTGGTGGTGGACCGTGGCTGCGAATTGCCTGAAGGTCTGGTCGTTGGTGAAGATGCGGTGCTGGACGCGGCGCGCTTCGAGCGCACCGACAGCGGCGTGGTCCTGATCACCACGGCTATGCTCGACGCATTGAAGCCTTCCTAATCGCCCCGTCCGGGGTCTTGTACATGCGCATTCTCCAGGTCAGCGCCGAACTGTTCCCCTTGCTCAAAACCGGTGGTCTTGCCGATGTGGCGGGCGCACTGCCCGCCGCGCTGGGCGCGCAGGGTTGCGCGGTGCGGGCCTTGCTGCCCGGATTCCCCGCCGTCGTCGCGGCGCTGCACGCGCCGCTCAAAGTCGGCAGCTTCACCACCCCCTGGGGTGAGGGCGTGGACATCGTGCTCGGTGAATTGCCCGGCCTGGGTACCGCCGGTGGCGCGCTGCAGGCCTATGTGCTGATGGCGCCTGGCCTGTACGACCGGCCCGGCAACCCGTACCACGATGCGCAGCACAACCCGTATGCGGACAACCACCGCCGCTTCGCCGCACTGGCCTGGGGCGCGGCGCACCTGGCCTACGGCTTGGACGCGGGCTGGAGCCCCCAATTGGTGCATTGCCATGACTGGCACGCCGGGCTTACACCGGCCTGCATGGCCTACTGGGACAGCCCGCAGCGGGTTCCTACCCTGTTCACCATCCACAACCTGGCCTACCAGGGCTGCTTTGCCGCTGCTTGTTTTGCCGATCTGGGCCTGCCCGCCAGCGCCTTTGGTGTCAATGGCTTGGAGTTTTACGGCCAGGTGTCGTTCATGAAAGCCGCCCTGGTCTATGCCGACCACATCAGCACCGTCAGCCCCAGCTACGCCCGCGAAATCCAGACGCCGGAACAGGGCTTCGGCTTGGACGGGCTGTTGCGCAGCCGCGCCGCGCAGTTGAGCGGCATCTTGAATGGCGTGGACGGCAGCGTCTGGGACCCGGGCCACGATGCCCTGCTCGCCCACCCGTTTGATGGGCGCAAACTGACCGGCAAGGCGCTGAACAAAGCGGCCTTGCAAACCGAGACCGGTTTGGATCTGCTGCCCGATGCCCCGCTGTTTTCGCTGGTCGGCCGGCTCACCGAACAAAAAGGCCTGCCGCTGGTGCTCGGCGGCGTCGAGGAAGTGGTGGGTGGTGGCGGGCAGCTGCTGGTTTTGGGCAGCGGCGACACCGCGCTGGAACATGCGCTGGCAGCGCAAGCGCAGGCGCACCCGGGGCGCATGGCGGTGCGGCTGGACTATGACGAGACGCTGGCGCACCGCATCTTCGGCGGTAGCGACGTCACCTTGGTTCCCTCGCGCTTCGAGCCCTGCGGCCTGACCCAGCTCTACGGCTTGAAATACGGCAGCCTGCCGCTGGTGCGCCGCGTCGGGGGCCTGGCCGACACCGTGGTCGACACCGATCTGGAGTCGCTGGATGACCGCAGCGCCACCGGTTTTGTTTTTGATAACTTTGACACCACCGACTACCGCCGCGCGGTGCGCCGGGCCTTTGCGCTGTACCGCCGCCGCGCCGATTGGAGCCGTGTGCGCCAAAATGGCATGCGAATTGCGTCGGATTGGGAACAATCCGCCTTGCTTTACCGCGATCTGTATGCATCGCTTCTTTCTTGACCTCTTTGATCCCTCTTTGCACTTTGACACCGCTCCATGAATTCACTTGATTCCATCGCCCCCGTGGCCACATTTCCATTCGACAGCCCTAAACGCGATTTGGAGTCGCTCAAACGCGCCATCGCCAACAAGCTGATGTTCAGCGTGGGCAAGGACCCGCAGGCCGCCAGCGCCCAGGATTGGCTCAACGCCGCAGCCTTCGCTGTGCGCGACCAGTTGATCGAGCGCTGGATGAAAACCACCCGCGCGCAGTACGCCCAGGATTCCAAGCGGGTGTATTACCTGTCCATGGAATTTTTGGTGGGGCGTACCTTTGGCAACGCCTTGCTGGCCTTGGGACTGCGTAGCCGGGTGCGGCAGGCGCTGCTGGACTTCGGCGTGGATATGGCGGCCATCAGCGAACTCGAGCCGGATGCGGCTTTGGGCAACGGCGGCCTGGGGCGGCTGGCGGCCTGTTTTCTGGACGCCATGGCCACGCTCAATATTCCGGGCTTTGGTTACGGTATCCGCTACGACTACGGCATGTTCCGCCAGACCATTGTGGACGGAAGGCAGGTCGAGGTTCCCGACTACTGGCTGACCCAAGGCAACCCATGGGAATTTGCCCGGCCCGAGGTGGTGTACCGGGTGCAATTCGGCGGTCATGTGGTGGAAGACAAAGGGTTTCACCAGTGGATCAGCGCCGATGAGGTGCAGGCCATGGCCTACGACACCATCATCCCCGGTTACGACACGCAGGCCACCAACACCCTGCGCCTGTGGTCGGCCAAGGCCACCCACGAAATCGATCTCGGCGCTTTCAACCGGGGCAATTATTTCGCCGCTGTTGAGAGCAAAAACCACTCTGAGAATGTCAGCCGTGTGCTGTACCCGGACGACTCCACGCCCGCCGGGCGCGAGCTGCGCTTGCACCAGGAATACTTCTTCGTCAGCGCCAGCGTGCAGGATTTGCTGCGCCGCTACCGCCAGACCCACGAGGACTTCAGCCACTTGCCCGCCAAGGTCAGCATCCACCTCAACGACACCCATCCGGTGCTGGCAATCCCTGAGTTGATGCGCTTGTTGCTGGATGAGCACGCCCTGCCCTGGGACCAGGCCTGGGCGCTGTGCCAGGGTGTTTTCTCCTACACCAACCACACGCTAATGCACGAGGCACTGGAGACCTGGCCGGTGGAGATGTTCGGCCGCATACTGCCGCGCCATTTGCAGATCATCTTTGACATCAACACATACTTTCTCGCCGACCTGAGCGCCAAAGGGGCAGACGCTGAAACGCTGCGCCGTGTATCCCTGGTCGATGAACAAGGCGAGCGCAGGGTCCGCATGGCCTATCTCGCGGTGGTGGCCAGCCATTCGATCAACGGGGTATCGGCCCTGCATTCGCAGCTGATGCAGCAGTCGATATTTGCAGAATTCGCCCAGATATGGCCGGCGCGCTTCAACAACAAAACCAATGGCATCACGCCGCGCCGCTGGCTGGCGCAAGCCAATCCGGCGCTCTCAGACGTGCTGGACAAATACATCGGCACCGGCTGGCGGCGCGACCTGACCCAACTCGGCGGCCTGGAGCCCTTGGCCCACAAACCGGCGCTGATCAAGGCCCTGCAAGACGCCAAGCGCGCCAACAAGCAGCGCCTGGCAGATTGGGTGCAGGCCAACATGGGGCTGGCGCTGCCGGTGCACGCCATGTTTGATGTGCAGGTCAAGCGCATCCACGAATACAAGCGCCAGTTGCTCAACGTCTTGCACGTGATCGCGCGCTACCAGCGCATCCTGCGCGAGCCGCAGGCCGATGTGGTGCCGCGTGTGGTCGTGTTCGCCGGCAAAGCGGCCTCGGCCTACCACATGGCCAAGCTCATCATCCAGCTGATCAACGATGTCGCCAACACGGTGAATAAGGATGCCCGCGTAGGCGACAAACTCAAGGTGGTGTTCATCCCGAACTACAGCGTCAGCCTGGCCGAGCGCATCATCCCGGCGGCTGATTTGTCCGAGCAAATATCCACGGCCGGGACCGAGGCTTCCGGCACCGGCAATATGAAACTCGCGCTCAACGGTGCGCTGACCATCGGCACGCTGGATGGGGCCAATGTCGAAATTTTGGATGGCGTGGGCGAAGACAACATTTTCATCTTCGGGCTGACCGCGCCCGAAGTCGCTGCGACCCGCGCTGCCGGATACAAGCCCGCTGAAGCGCTCAAAAAATGTCCGGAGTTGCAAGAGGTCTTGCTGGCCATGCGCGACGGCCTTTTCAGCCCGGATGAGCCACAGCGCTACCAGAGCATTTATGACGCGCTGGTGAACTGGGGCGACCACTACCTGCTGCTGGCCGATTACCCCGGCTATGCCGCTGCACAAAACGCAGCGGACGCCGCCTACCGCGACCCCGACGCCTGGACCCTCAAGGCCCTGCACAACATCGCGGCCATGGGCCCTTTCTCAGCGGACCGCACGATTGAGCAGTACGCCCGGGAGATCTGGCACACCCAGCCCATCACGTTTTAAATGTGGGCACCGGAGCGCGGGGGTTCACATGCCCCAGCGCAAGGCGGCGGTGTGTACCGGCGCGTCCCACAGGGCTAAAAATTCCGGCGTGACGGCGGTGACGGTGATCGAGCAGCCGGCCATCTCCAAAGAGGTCACGTAAGACCCGGTGAGGTGCCGGGCCACGCGGATGCCGTGGCGGTCCAGCACCTTGCGGGCGGCGTTGACCATCAGATACAGCTCCACCAGCGGCGTGCCGCCAAAGCCGTTGACCAGCAGAATGACCTCTTGCCCCGATTGCAGGGCCAGGTCTTTGAGCACTGCGCCGGTGAGTTCTTCGGCAATCGCGTCGGCGCTGGCCAGGGGCACGCGGCGGCGGCCTGGCTCGCCGTGTATGCCCACGCCGACTTCCATCTCGTCCATGCCGATTTGGAAGGTCGGTTTACCTGCAGCGGGCACGGTGCACGAGGTCAGCGCCACGCCCATGGACGCAGTGGCTTTGTTGACTGCGTCGCCCAGCGTTTTCAGCGCAGCCAGTGTTTCGCCGCGCTCGGCGGCAGCGCCCAGAATTTTCTCCACGATCAGCGTGCCGGCCACGCCACGCCGCCCGGTGGTGTAAGTCGAGTCTTCCACCGCCACATCGTCATTGACCACCACCACGGCGTTTTCCTGGTCCAGCATTTCGGATGCCATCTGGAAATTCATCATGTCGCCGGAGTAGTTCTTGACGATGAAGAGAACGCCAGCGCCACCGTCCACGGCTTGCGCGGCATTCATCATTTGGTTGGGCGTGGGCGAGGTGAAGATCTGGCCCGGGCAGGCTGCGTCCAGCATGCCGTGGCCGACAAAACCGGCGTGCAGAGGCTCGTGCCCGGCACCGCCGCCGGAGATCAGCGCCACCTTGCCCGGCTTGTTGCGCTTGCGGCGCACAAACTCGTGTTCCGCGCCGAGCGCGACGATGTCGGCATGCGCTGCGGCAAAGCCGTCCAGCGATTCGGTGAGCACGTTGTCGACGTTGTTCATCAGGTTTTTCATGGTGCGCCTCTGCGTCAAAAAAGTGGGGGGATAAAGGTATTTTCAGCGCCGCCTGCAGGCTGTCGCATACCGAGCCGATGATCAGCGCCATGGAGCGGGATCCGGGGTCTACATGGCCTTTGGCACGGTCGCCGAGAAAGGACGAGCGCCCGCGCGTGGCATCCATATCGGCCGTGGCCTGCGCGCTGTCAAACGCACATTGGCGAACCCGCGCGATCAGATCCGGCCCGCCTGCAGCCAGCACTTTTTGCACCGGGTCCAGCACGTCGAGCAGGGTTTTTTGCCCCACCTCGGCTTTACCCAGACGGGTCAGCGCTTCGATGCTGGCGCGCAAGGCCAGGGCGAAATCCTGCGGCGTGGGTTCGGGTGGCAACTCTTTGCCCAGCGTCATCAGCAAGGTGCCAAAGACCGGGCCCGAGGAGCCGCCGATCATGGCCACACAGGTCTTGCCCATGGTTTTGAGTGACTCGTGCAGGCCCTTGCCTTCCATCTCCGCCAGCTTGGCTTGTATGGCCTGCGCGCCGCGCTTCATATTCAGGCCGTGGTCGCCGTCGCCAATGGCCTGGTCCAGCGCAGTCAGTTCGTCCAGGTGGTCTACCAGCGTTTGCGTGGCGTTTTGGATGAGTGGGGTGAAAGACATGGTCGGTTTTCCCTAGAGACAATGGATTTTCAGCCGCGCACACGCAGCCCGGCTGCGTCGAACCACAGGCTTTGGACGATGTGGATGCCGACTTCCTGCCCGGCGTGGGCCAGTTGTTCGGGCGGCGCGGAGACAATCAATTCGGTGGCGGTGTCATTCAGACGCAGGTGCAAAAGGTACTGGTCGCTCAGGCGCTCGATGCGCTGCACCCGTCCGCGCAGAGGCGCGCCCGCAGCCTCCACGAGTTGCACATGCTCCGCACGCACGCCCACGGTGTGCACTGCAGTGGGCAGGGCCGCTTGGCCCAATGCGGAGCGGGGCAGCAGGTTGATGCGCGGCGAGCCCAGGCGGCTGGCCACAGCCACGGTGTGCGGGTCTTCGTAAACCTCTTGTGGCGTGCCGAGTTGCACCATGCGCCCGTGGTCGAGCACGCCGATGCGGTTGGCCAGCGTGAGCGCTTCGACCTGGTCGTGTGTGACATAGAGCATGGTGGCGCCGGTGTCTTGCTGTATGCGTTTGAGCTCCAGACGCAGGTCATTGCGCAGCTTGGCGTCCAGTGAGGACAGCGGCTCGTCCATCAGGTAGACCGCCGGATTGCGCACCAGCGCCCGGCCTATGGCCACGCGCTGCATTTGCCCGCCCGAGAGTTTGGTCGCCGGGTTTTGCAGCTTGTCTTCCATGCGCAGCATGCGGGCGACTTCGAGCACTTTGGCTTTGACATCGGCCTCGTTGGTTTTGCGCAGCGGCGAGCGCAGCGGAAAGGCCAGGTTGTCGTAGACGCTGAGGTGCGGGTACAGCGAGTACTGCTGGAACACAAAGGTCACATCGCGCAGGGCCGGGGCCAGTCGCGTGACATCGCGCCCGGCTATGGAGACGCTGCCGCTGTCGGGCGACTCCAGCCCGGCCACCAAGCGCAAGGTGGTGGTTTTGCCTGCGCCGCTGGGGCCCAGCAGCACGACGAGTTCGCCACTGGCGATAGACAGTTCCAGGTCCGTGACGGCGGTTTGCGCGCCAAAGCTTTTGCTGACGTGCGAGAGTGCGAGATCAGCCATGGGCGGCTCCCGTGTGTGCTGCGCCGGTCAGCGGCAAGTCGTCGCGGGCGGTGCGGATCGCGCGGCCGCTGTCCTGGTCGAACAGGGTGATCTGGGTGCCGTCAAAGGCCAGCCCGGTCTGGTCGCCCCGGGCTGCGCGGGTCTGCACGCTGACTTTGGCACGCACCACGCTGTCCTGGGTGGTTTTGAGGGTCACGATCTGGCAGTTGCCCAGGTATTCCACGCCCATGACTTCGGCGCGCAAGGGCGCGTCGCCGTCCAGGCGCACATGCTCGGGGCGCACACCGTAGAGCAGCGCGCGGGCGCTGACGTGTTCCTGTACGGCAGGCATGTCAAGGGCCGCGTTGCCGACCGGCAGCTGGGTTGCGCCGCGCGCCAGTGCGGCATGGGTGGGGACAAAGTTCATCGAAGGCGAGCCCATGAAATCGGCCACAAACACGCTGGCCGGGCGCTCATAAATTTCTTGCGGTGCGCCGAGTTGCTCGATCACGCCCTGGTTCATGATGGCAATTTTGTCGGCCATGGCCATGGCTTCGCGCTGGTCGTGGGTGACATACACCGTGGTCGCGCCCAGGCGGTCGTGCAGGGCGCGCAATTCCAGGCACATCAGTTCGCGGAACTCCGCATCGAGCGCGCCCAGCGGCTCGTCCATCATGAAGGCCAGCGGCTGGCGCACGATGGCGCGCCCCAGCGCGACCCGCTGGCGGTCGCCGCTGGTCAGGCCCGAGACCGAAGATTTAAGCAAATGCGTGATCTGCAGTGTGGCGGCGGCCTGCGCCACCCGGGCTTCGATCTCGGCGCGCGGCATGCCTTGCGAGACCAGCGGAAAGGCGATGTTCTGGCGCACCGACATATGCGGGTACAGCGCAAACATCTGGAACACAAAGGCAATATCGCGGGCCGAGGCGCGTTTGAATGTCACATCCTCCCCGCCCAAAAAAATCTGCCCTTCGGTGGGCAACTCCAGCCCGGCGATCATGCGCAAGGTGGTGGTTTTGCCGCAGCCAGAGGGCCCCAGCAGGCAGAAAAATTCACCGTCGTTGACCACGAAGGACGAGTCTTTGACGGCCACAAAGTCGCCGAAGGCTTTGCGCAGTTGTTGAACGCGGATGTCGGCCATGGTCTTACTCGGGAAACTTGGAAACCACCATGAACATCACCGTACCGCCCAGCATGGTGAGGAAAGACCAGGTGTACAAAAACAGCGCAAAAGGCTGCAGCAGCATGAACAGCCCCAGGCCGATCACGCCGCAGGCCACCAACTCCATGGTGTTGCGGCGCAGCCAGCGCGGCCAGTTGCTGCGGGGCGCAGTGGAGGCGTGGGCGCTAGAGGTGGATGGGTCGGTGTAGGCCATGGCTATGTCACCCTCTTATTTGCGCACCGCGCCAAATGTGATGCCGCGCAGCAGATGCTTGCGCAAGAGCACGGTGAAGACCAGTATGGGTACCAGGAACAGCGTGGTCCCCGCCGCAACGGCAGGCCAGTCCATACCGCCTTCGCCGATGATGATGGGGATAAAGGGCGGCGCGGTTTGCGCCTCGCCCGAGGTCAGCAAGACCGCGAAGGCGTATTCGTTCCAGGCAAAGATCAGGCAGAAGATGGCGGTGGCCACGATGCCGGTCACGGCCTGCGGCAGCACCACTTTGCGAAAGGCCTGCAAGCGGGTGTAGCCGTCGACCATGGCGGCCTCTTCGTATTCGCGCGGGATCTCGTCGATAAAGCCCTTGAGCAACCAGACCGACAGCGACACGTTGACCGCGCTGTACAACAGAATCATGCCCAGCCGCGTGTCCGAGAGCCCCAACTCCCGGTACATCAGGTAGATGGGAATCGCCACCGCAATCGGCGGCATCATGCGCGTGGACAAAATGAAGAACAGCAAATCGTCTTTCAGCGGCACCTTGAAGCGCGAAAACGCATAGGCCGCCATTACCCCAAAGCCCACCGACAAAATGGTGGAACCAAACGCAATGATCAGCGAGTTGGCAAAGCGCGGCGCGAAATTGGACGGGCCGGCCACCGCCATGCGCTGGCTGCGCGCGATTTCTTCGCAGCGTCCTTGCGCCGGTGGCAGGCTGGCCAGGTATTCGTCGGTCTGGCGCGAGCGGGTGGTGAACAGGTTGCAGTAGCCCTCGACCGAGGGGCTGAAGACGATTTTGGGCGGGTAGCTGATCGAGTCGGCGGGGGTTTTGAAGCCGGTCATGATGATCCACACCAGCGGGATCATGGTGACCAGGGCGTAGAACACCACCACCACACTGGCAAACCACTGGCTGCCGGAGGAGGGGTCGACCACCGAATGGGCGGTGCTGATACCTTTGCGCATGCGGAAGTCCCTAGCGGTTTTTGATGTGGTTAAGGGCTTTGACGTAGATGTTGGCCAGCCCAAAGACCGCGACAAACAAAATAATGGCAAAGGCCGAGGAGTAGCCGGTGCGCCATTTTTCAAAGGCCTCGCGCTTGAGCGTGATCGAGGCGACCTCGGTGGTCGATCCCGGCCCGCCCGAGGTCAGCAGATTGACCATGTCAAACATTTTGAAGTTCTCAATACCGCGGAACAGCACCGCCAGCATGATGAAGGGCAAGACCATGGGCAGGGTGATGGACCAGAACTGCCGCCATTTGGAGGCGCGGTCGACTTCGGCGGCTTCGTAGATGTAATCGGGAATCGAACGCAGTCCTGCCAGGCAGATCAGCATCACATAAGGCGTCCACATCCAGACGTCGACGATGACGATGGCCCAGGGCGCCAGCGGCACTTCACCGAGCATGGAAAACGACGAGGGCGAGACACCGCTGATGAAGGAGGCGATGACATTGAACAAGCCGGTTTGGGGCTGGTACAGAAAGGCCCAGAAGTTGCCCACCACGGCGGGCGACAGCATCATGGGAATCAGAATCAGGGTGGTCCAAAAACCGTGGCCGCGGAATTTGCGGTCAAGCAGGTAGGCCAGGGTGAAACCGATCAGGGTTTGCAGAAAAATGGTCCAAAACACAAAGTGCGCGGTGGTCTGCATAGCGGCCCACACATCGGGGTCGGTGAGCACCGAGACATAGTTGTCGATGCCGACATCGATGGGTGTGGCATTGGGGCGGTTGGCGCGGAAATTGGTGAACGAGAGTTTGATCGTCCAGATCAGCGGAAAAATATTGATGGCCAGCAGCAGCAGCATGGTCGGGCCGATGAAGAGCCAGGCAATCGAGCGATCCGACAAGCCGCGCATGCGCTGCGCCAGCGGCGCGGGGGTGGCGCGTGCCAAGCGGTCAGCCAGTGGATTCGTGGTGGACATAGGGGCTTGCAGTCAGTGAGCCGGGAAGGGCGTTACAGCCGGTGAAGGGCACCCGTCTTCCATGCGCGCATGAAAGACAGGTGCAAGGGTTTACCGAAGGAGCAAGTTACTTGATCTTGCCGTCTTCTTTGAACACTTTCTTCCAGTCAGCCACCAAGCCGTCCAGTGCTTCCTTGGCGGTGCCTTTGTCGGCCACCACAAAGTCATGCACCCGCTTTTGCTCAGCCAGCATCAGCTGCGCGTAGGACGGATCAGCCCAGAAGTCGACCACCTGGTTCATAGACTCCTGGAACGCTGCCGCATACGGTGCGCTCTTCAGATAGCCAGGGTCTTTGAGCACTGCGTTGTGTGCCGAAGAGCCGCCAATGGCCTGCCATTTTTTCTGCACCTCGGGGTTCGCAAACCACTTGATGTACTGCAGCGCTTCGGTGCGGTTCGGCGAGTACGACACCACCGAGATGCCCTGGCCGCCCAGCTGCACACCCTTGGCTTTGTCAGACGGGTTCACAAAGTACCCAATCTTCGCGCCACCGACTTGCGGGTCTTTGTCCAGGCCCGGGAAGAAGGCAAACCAGTTCATCATCATCGCGACCTGGCCGGACTTGAATGCGTCCAGACCTTCGCCCATGTAGGAGTTGGTCATGCCGGGAGGTGTGCTGCCTTTGTACAGCGACTTGTAGAACTCCAGCGCGCGGACGGAGTCTGCGCCGTTGACATAGCCGTCGAGGTCATAGGGCTTGGACGGGTTCTGGTACTTGAAGCCAAAGGGGTAGAACACATTGCTCACGCCCATGGTGATGCCTTCAGAGCCGCGCTCGGTGAAGATGTAGGCGCCATAGACCTTCTTGCCATCGATCTCGCGACCTTGGAAGAATTCGGAGACTTGCTTGAACTCGGTCCAGGTCTTGGGTGGAGCCAGATCGCGGTTGTGCTTTTTCTTGAACTCAGCCTGGATTTCGGGCTTGCCGAACCAGTCTTTGCGGTAGGTCCAGCCCAGCGCGTCGGCCATGGCCGGCAGCGCCCAGTAGTTAGGCGTGTTCTTGGGCCACTGGGCGTAACCGACCACCGTAGCGGGTGCGAAGTCGGTCATCTTGATGCCTTCTTTGGCGAAGAAGTCATTGAGCTTGACGTAGTGGCCGCTCTCCGCCGAGCCGCCGATCCACTGGCTGTCGCCAATGATCAGGTCGCACAGCTTGCCCTTGGAGTTCAACTCATTGAGCATGCGGTCCGCAAAATTGGGCCATGGCACAAATTCGAACTTCATCTTGACCTTGCTTTGCGCCGTGAAGTCCTTGGACAACTCCACCAGCGCATTGGCCGGATCCCATGCTGCCCAGCACAGGGTGATGGTTTTGTCCTGGGCCTGGACACCGCCCACGCTCAGTGCGCCAGCCAACGCGACGGACGCGAGTGCGGGCAGTTTTTTCAGTAGCTTCTTCATCAACAGTTCTCCTCAAAGTAATAAACAGAGACCAACACACCAACACACATCCGGACGCTGCATCAGTGCAGATTTTCAGCAGTCAAGATTTCGACCCGGGGTTGCACCACATTGGGTGCGCCCCGGATGTTTTCGCACAGGCCGCGCAAGGTGCGCGCTGCCGTGAGCACGCAGTAATGCACGTCCTGGTGCAACACAAAAGCCAGGCTTCCATCCACCAGCATGGTCTGGTGGGTCGCCGTCAGATCGTGGGCGACCAGCGGCACTTCGGTCGTCAGGCCCAGCAGGGCCAGTGCTTTGGCGGTACCGGCGGTGGCGCCGCCCACGCAGTACACGCCGCCCACCCGTGATGCCTCCAGCTGCGTTTGCAGGTGCTGCACCAGGTAGTCACAGGCATCTTCGTCATCGGCGGGCAGGTCGCTTAAGCGGATGACTTCGAGCGCCGGGAAACGGTCCTCCACCACCTGGGCAAAGCCGATGCGCCGCTCAATCTCGTTGGACATGCGGGTTGCTGTGGACAGCAGCAGCAATACCGAGCGCGGGCCCGGGCGCGCCATGCGCCCCAGCAACAAGCCTGCGGTACGCCCCTCGGCGCGGGAGTCCGCCCCCACATGGGCCTGGCGCATCGAGCCGGCCACGTCGCTGAACAGGGTGACCACATGCACCCCTGCGCGCACATGGTCGTTGATGGCCAGCTTGACCGCAGGCACGTCCGGCGCGACCAGCACCATGGCGTCGCAGCCGCTGATGCGGCCCAGCGCGAGCCCGAATTCGGCCGGGTCGCTGGCGTCCAGGCGGTGGGTGATCTCCGTGATGTGCTGGTGGCGGAAGTCGCCCGCCGTCTGCGCGATGTGGCGCTCTAACTGGTTCAGGTAAGGGCTTTGCAAATCCGGCAGCACGTACGCGAACTTCCAATTTTCCTTGCTGCGCGGGCGACCCCGGGTGACGATGGGGGTGCCCAGGTTGTCGATGGCTTGCAAAACCTTGCGCTCAGTTTCTGAATTCACGCCGGTGCGGCCATTGAGCACCCGGTCTACCGTGGCCGTTCCTACCCCGGCGTTACGGGCGATTTCGGCGATGGTGATGTTGGCGGACATGGTTTGGCACAGGGCGGATGTGCCAGAGTGTTATTTCCATCAAAAAATAAATCAATCAGGGTTTTCACTAGGGCTTGGCGGTCTGCGCCGCCTTGGCGCGCTGGTAAAGCGGCATCACGCTGGGCAGCGCGGCCTGCATGTCGGCAATCCGGGTGCTGCTGGCCGGGTGGGTGGACAGCCACTGCGGCGGCGCGCCCTTGTTGGCAGCGCCCATTTTTTCCCACAGGGTGATGCCAGCGCGCGGGTCGTACCCTGCGCGCGCAGCGATCTCCATGCCCACCAGGTCGGCCTCGGACTCGTCTTCGCGGCCGAATTTGAGGTTCAGCAGGTTGGCACCCTGCTGCGCCACCATATCGGTCAAATTCGGGTCAATGCCCAGCCAGCCCGACAGCAAGGCCCCGCCCAAACGGGCCGCGCCGCTTGTCACCGTGGATTTGCCCATGCGCTCGCGGGCGTGTTCGCGCAGAGCGTGGGCCATCTCATGCCCCATCACCATCGCGGCTTCGTCGTCGGTCAGTTGCAACGTGCGCAAAATGCCCGTGTAAAACGCAATCTTGCCGCCCGGCATGCAGTAGGCGTTGATCTGCTTGGAGCCGATCAGGTTCACCTCCCACTGCCATTGGCTGGCCCGCTCGTTCCAGGGCGTGGCAAAGGGGATCAGACGCTGCGCGATGGTGCGCAGGCGTTTGAGTTCTTCGCTGCTGGGTGGAGCCAGGGCATTTTTGCTGTCGGCTTGTTCCAGCACCTGCTTGTACTGCTGCCCGGCCATCTTCTCCACTTCCTGGGCCGGCAACCAGGTTGGTGAAGGCCGAACGCTTGCCGACGTTGACGCCTTCGCGCTCCTGCGCGGTCACCGTGAAGGCTGGCGCAGGTCAGGACCAGCGCGAGCCGCGACCGCGCGCACCGCGTTCAGCGCTTGGGGGACTGCAGCATGGCTTGGTTTCACACCGGTATTATTCCCCCATGAATGAACAGCCCACGCCAGCGACCGCCAGTTGGCTGCAAAGCCTGAAGGTCTATGCCGAACCGGCTTCGCTGCGCATGCTGTCACTGGGCTTTTCGTCGGGGCTGCCCCTGCTGCTGGTCTTTGGAACCCTGAGCTTTTGGCTGCGCGAGGCCGGTATTGACCGCACCACCATCGGCTTCATGAGCTGGATCGGCCTGGCCTACGCGTTCAAGTGGGCCTGGTCGCCCATGGTCGACCGGCTGCCAATCCCTGTATTGACGCGGGCCTTGGGACGCCGGCGCAGCTGGCTGCTGCTGGCGCAGGCGGTGATCATGGCCGCGCTGGTCGGCATGGCGCTGACCGATCCGCAGCAGTCGCTGATGCCGGTGGTCTGGTGCGCAATCGGCGTTGCGGTGGGCTCGGCCACGCAAGACATTGCGCTGGACGCATTCCGCATTGAGTCCGCCGACAGCGACCACCAGGCTGCCTTGGCCGCGACCTACCAAACCGGCTACCGCATTGCGATGATCTGGTCAGGCGCGGGGGCGCTGTGGATTGCGGCGCGCGCCGAGGCACCGGATACGGCCGGATACCAGCACGGGCCCTGGCAAATCGCTTATCTGGCGATGGCGCTGAGCATGCTGCCCGGCGTCGCCACGGTCTTGTTTTCTAAGGAGCCGGTTGCGCTGCCGCTGGCCCCCAGCAAAAACCTGGTGGATTGGTTGCGCGGCGCGGTGGTTGAACCCTTTGCCGACTTTGTGCGGCGCTACCGCACGCAGGCGGTGGTCATCCTGGCCCTGATCGCCACCTACCGGATCAGCGATGTGGTGATGGGCATCATGGCCAATCCTTTTTATGTGGACATGGGCTACACCAAGGACGAAGTGGCGGCGGTGACCAAAATCTACGGTGTGCTGATGACCCTGTTGGGCGCGTTTGCGGGTGGGGCCATGGCGCTGCGCTGGGGCGTGATGCGGGTCCTGATGCTGGGTGCCGTGCTGAGCGCGGCCAGCAATCTGATGTTCGCCTGGCTGGCGGGGCAGGGGCATGATGTGAACGCGCTGATCGCCGTGGTGTCCGCAGACAACCTGGCCAGCGGCATCGCCACCAGCGCCTTTATTGCCTACCTGTCCTCCCTGACCAATGTGCAGTATTCGGCCACGCAGTACGCCATGTTCAGTTCGCTCATGCTGCTGTTCCCCAAGTTTTTGGCTGGCTTTTCCGGGCAGTACGTCGATGCCCACAGCTATGCGGAATTTTTCACCGCGACGGCTTTTCTGGGGCTGCCGGTGCTGGCGCTGGTCTGGCTGGCCGAGCGGCTGCGCCGTAACTGAAGCCCCGCGCCGGCAGCGCATCGGCATGCGGGCCACGATAGCCCAGCAAAACATGGAAAAAACGCGAAATATCCCCCGGACGGGGGATATTGGGGGACTGAGCGCAGACTACATTTTTCACAACTGCTGTCACAGTCAATGCGCTGAAAAGCGATCACCGCGCTCAGCATCCTGGTTCCAACGAAGTCTCCTCGGAGACCTTTACAGGCCACCCCTCACCGGGGTGGCCTTTTTTTTGGCCGAGTCGGCAGCTTTGCCCACGGCTTAGATCAGGGTTGCTAAGGCTTCAACCGCCCGTTGCGGGCTCAGGTCTTGCAGGCAGCGTGTATGCCCCATTGGGCAACTGCGGGCGTAGCAGGGCGCGCAGTCCAGGGCGGGGCTGTAAGCGGCATCGTTTTTGAGCCATAAAACCCGCGCAACATCGCTCAATGGCGGCGTGTGCAGCGGGTTGGAGGAGCCAAAAAGCGCTACCTGCGGTGTATCGAATGCTGCAGCGATATGCATCAAGCCCGAATCGTTGGTCACTACGGCGCGGGCACCGGCGACCAGCGCCAGCGACTCCTCCAGCCCTGATCGCCCCGCCAGGCTGGTGCAAGACCCTGTGCGTGCGGTTTGGGTGAGGCGCACGATCTCATCGCACAGCGCTGCGTCGTGGGCTGAACCCAGCAGCACCACCGGCGCATCCAGGCGGCTGGCCAGTTCGGCAAAGTGCTGCGCCGGCCACCGTTTGGCGGGGCCATATTCCGCGCCGGGCGCAAAGACGTAATAGCCGTTGGCATGCAAGCCCCAACTGCTTAGCACCGCGATGCGGGTGTCCGGGCTGACCTGCAACACCGGGCGTCGCTGTGCGCTTGCGGCAGCTGCTAGGGCACCGGCCAGCGCCAGGTAATGCGCCACCATCGATCCGCGATCATGCCGGGGTGGGTTGGATAAGGCGTGGGTCAAAAGCCCCCAACGGGCTTCCCCCCGGTAGCCTATGCGTTGTTCAATGCCAGCCAGCCAAGGTACCAGCGCACTTTTGAATGAGTTCGGACACACCACCGCGCGCTGAAACTGTCCGCGCAGGCTCTTGGCCAACTGGCGTCGCTCAGACAACTGCAGCCGGCCGTGCGCAAAGGGAAATTCAATGACCCGGGAGACCTCCGCCATCGCCCGGTACACCGGTGCCACCCAGGGCAGTGCGCCCACAGTCAGGCGCTGCCCTTGCGCATGCAAGGCGGCCAGCAGGGGTTGGGTCATCACGGCGTCCCCAATCCACTGCGGGGCAATCAGCAGGGTGTCGGCGCCGGAGGGCGCAGGAAAAGATGGCGTCACACTGCGCATCCGGCACCCGAAGGTACGGCGGGACTGTCAGTGATGGGCGTCGACATGTTCCCCGGCTTTGAGCTGGTACACCGTGCCGCAGTAGGGGCACTTAGCACGACCCTCCCGGGCTATATCCAGGTAGACCTTGGGGTGGGTGTCCCAGGTTTTCATGCCGGCCAGGGGGCTGGGGCAAAAGACGCCGCCTTGCGGGTTCAGGTCTTTGGCCAGCAGCTCGATCACGGGGGATGGTTTAGACATACCGGCCTTGTGCTTCAGACATGGGTCAGCCAGTGCGCATATTTCGGATTGCGTCCGTTGACGATATCGAAAAATGCCGATTGGATCTTCTCAGTGATGGGGCCGCGTGAACCGGCACCCAGCGGGATGCGATCCAACTCGCGGATGGGCGTGACTTCTGCGGCGGTACCAGTGAAGAAGGCCTCATCGGAAATATAAATCTCATCGCGGGTGATCCGCTTTTGCACCAGTTCCAGACCCAAGTCTTTGCAGATGTGAACCACGGTGTTGCGGGTGATGCCGTTGAGTGCGCCCGCCGACAGGTCCGGGGTGTACACCACGCCGTCCTTGATGACAAACAGGTTCTCGCCGGCGCCTTCGGACACAAAACCGCTTGGATCCAGCAGCATGGCTTCGTCGTAGCCGTCGTCGGTGGCTTCCATATTGGCCAGGATGGAGTTGGTGTAGTTCGACACCGCCTTGGCTTGCGTCATGGTGATGTTGACGTGGTGGCGGGTGTAGCTGGAAATTTTGACGCGGATGCCGCGCTGCAAGCCTTCTTCGCCGAGGTACGCGCCCCAGGGCCAGGCGGCGACCATCAGGTGGATGGTGTTGCCTTTGGGCGAGACGCCGAGCTTGCGGTCGCCAATCCAGGTCAGCGGACGCAGGTAGCAGCTCTCCAGCTTGTTTTCACGCACCACGTCTTTTTGCGCTTGCATCACCTCTTCTTTGGAAAAGGGGATGTTCATGCGCAGAATCTTGGCGCTGTTGAAGAGGCGCTCGGTGTGTTCTTGCAGGCGGAAGATGGCGGTGCCGCTGGCCGTGTTGTAGGCGCGTACACCCTCAAAAGCGCCGCAGCCGTAGTGCAAGGTGTGGGTCAGCACATGGATCTTGGCGTCGCGCCACTCGACCATGTGGCCGTCCATCCAGATTTTGCCGTCGCGGTCGGACATGGAGGGCGGCATAGCGGTCATGGGAGCGTCTTTCTATGAACAGGCTGCTGGGGGAAACGAGGTGTTATCCATTTTAGGGGCAGAGCCATGTCACAACAGGCTGCGCACCAGGTTCAAAGCTTCTTCGACCCGCTCGACGCCGTGGACCTCCAAACCTGCTATCGGCTTTTTTGGCGCATTGGCCTTGGGCACCAGCGCCACAGTAAAGCCCAGCTTGGCGGCTTCTTTCAAACGCTCCTGACCACGCGGGGCCGGGCGCACTTCGCCGGCCAGTCCCACTTCGCCGAATGCAAAAAAACCTTTGGGCAGGGCTTTGCCGCGCAAAGACGAAGCTATGGCCAGCATCACCGCCAAATCCGCCGCCGGTTCGCTGATGCGCACGCCGCCCACCGCATTCACAAAAACATCCTGGTCCATGCAGGCCACACCAGCGTGCCGGTGCAACACGGCCAGCAGCATGGCCAGGCGGTCGCGGTCCAGACCCACGCTCAACCGCCGGGGCGAGGGCCCGCCGCTGTCGACCAAGGCCTGTATCTCCACCAGCAGCGGGCGCGTGCCCTCCAGCGTCACCATCACGCAGCTGCCCGGCACCGGCTCCGTGTGCTGGCTTAAAAAGATGGCGCTCGGGTTGGACACGCCTTTGAGCCCCCGCTCGGTCATGGCGAAGACGCCGATCTCGTTGACCGCGCCAAAGCGGTTCTTGATAGCGCGCACCAAGCGGAACGGCCCGTGCGTGTCGCCCTCGAAATACAGCACCGTATCGACCATGTGCTCCAGCACCCGCGGCCCGGCCAGCGCGCCTTCTTTGGTGACATGGCCGACCAGCACGATGCAGGTGCCGCTGGCTTTGGCTGCCCGGGTCAGATGCGCCGCACATTCCCGCACCTGCGCCACCGAGCCGGGGGCCGAGCTGAGCTGGTCGGAGTACACGGTCTGGATCGAGTCGATGACCGCCACGTCAGGGCTGTGGGCTTGCAAGGTGGCCAGGATTTTTTCCAGCTGGATTTCGGCCAGCACCCGCACCTGTGAGCGCTCCAGCCCGAGGCGGCGCGAGCGCAGCGCCACCTGCGCGCCGCTTTCCTCGCCGGTGACATACAAAGTGCTTTTGCCCTGGCGCTGCAGCGAATCCAGCGCCTGCAGCAGCAGCGTGGATTTGCCGATACCGGGGTCGCCGCCAATCAGCACCACCCCGCCTTCGACGATGCCGCCGCCCAGCACCCGGTCCAGCTCCTCGTGGCCGGTGGGGCTGCGCTCGACTTCGTTGGCTTCAATGTCCGCCAGCACCGCCACTTCGGCGGTGGCGCTCAGCGCGGCGAAGCGGTTTTTGGTTTCACCTTGCTGCGGGGCTATGCCCTCAACCAGGCTGTTCCACGCGCCGCAAGCGGGGCACTTGCCCAACCACTTGGGGCTGGTGCCGCCGCAATCGGAACAGACAAACTGGGATTTTTCTTTAGCCATGGGGCATGGTACTGGATAAATGAACAGCCCCGTCAGCTGCCCACGGTACCCGCATCCACCGCCACTGGCACGCGGGCCGCCAGCGCGCACATCAATTCGTAGCCGACCGTTCCGGGCGCTTGCGGCGACTTCGTCGATGCCCAGCAACTGCCCGCCTGCGCTGCGGCCCCACAGCGTGACCTCGGTGCCGATGCCTGCCTGCGGCATGTCCGACAAGTCCACGGTCAGCATGTCCATGCTGACCCGGCCCACCACCCTGCTGCGCGCGCCGCCCACCAGACACCGGCGTGCCGGTGGGCGCATGGCGGGGGTAGCCATCGGCGTAGCCGCAGGCCACCACGCCAATGCGCATGGGCTTATCGGCGACAAAGGTAGAGCCGTAGCCCACGCTCTCGCCGGCCTGCAGTTCCTGGGTGCCGATGATTTTCGTGCGCAGGCTCATGGTGGGCTCCAGGCCCCAGTCACCGTTGGCGGGGAAATCCGGGGCGCTGCCGTACAAGGCAATGCCGGCGCGCACCCAGTCGGATGCCACCTGCGCGTCAGCGCCAAAGCGCAGCAGTGCGGCGCTGTTGCACAGGCAGCGTTCGCCTGGCAGGTCGCCGCAGGCGGCGTTGAACACAGCGAACTGTTCGGCAATACCGCGTGCGCCGTCGGCATCGCTGAAGTGCGTCATCAGCGAAATCTCATCGACCTGCGGCAAGGCGTCCAGGCGCGCCCAGGCGGCGCGGAACTGCGCCGGGCGCAGGCCCAGGCGGTTCATGCCGCTGTTCATTTTCAGGAATACGCGGTGCGGCTCGTGGGTTTTGTGCGCCGCCAGCATGTCGATTTGCGCCTCGCAATGCACCGTGTGCCACAGACCCAGGCGCGAGCACAGTTCCAGGTCGCGCGCCTCAAACACACCCTCTAATAAAAGAATCGGTCCGCGCCAGCCCAGCGCGCGCAGGCGCTGCGCCTCGGCCAAATCGAGCAGCGCGAAGCCGTCGGCCGCATGCAGGCCGTCGAACACGCGCTCCATGCCGTGCCCGTAGGCATTCGCCTTGACCACGGCCCATACACGGGCATCGCCCGCACGCAGCCGCAAGGCCTGCAAATTCGCGCGCAGGGCTGCGGTGTGGATGGTGGCAAGAATCGGACGGGGCATGGCGTGTGGTTCGGGCAAACAGGGCTTGCGCCGCGCGGAATTGTGGCATTTACGCCCATGCTATAACCCGCGCACCCTTTTGCAGCGGCGCTCACGCAACCGCTGACCCGCGTCGACCCGAGCCCTTTTCCCATGCACCAGACTTCTCCAGCGACGGTATGAAACGCGGTTTTTTCACCATCATGTCCGCGCAGTTTCTCAGCTCGCTGGCGGACAACGCGTTGTTTGTCGCGGCGGTGCAGTTGCTGCGCGATGCCCAAGCGGCAGAGTGGCAGCAGGCTTTGCTGGTGCCGCTATTCGCCTTGTTTTATGTGATCTTGGCCCCGTTCGTGGGTGCGGTAGCAGACGCCTGGCCCAAGGGGCAGGTCATGCTGGTGAGCAATGCCATCAAGATTGTGGGCTGCCTTTTGATGTTGTTTGGCGGCCATCCTTTGTTGGCCTATGCCATTGTCGGTCTGGGCGCAGCGGCGTATTCACCGGCCAAGTACGGCATCCTCACGGAGCTGCTGCCAGCGTCCCAGTTGGTGAAAGCCAATGGTTGGATCGAAGGCTTGACGATTGCCTCCATCATCCTGGGCGTTTTATTGGGCGGCCAATTGATCGGCCCCAATATTGCGCCCATGCTCATGGCCTGGGATCTGCCGCTGATCGACACCAGCATCGATACCCCGCCGGAAGTCGCGATTTGCATGCTGGTGCTGTTGTATTTGGCCGCGGCCTGGTTCAACAACCGCATTCCCGATACCGGTGTGGAGATGCGCCCCCTCCCGCGCAACCCCATGATTTTGTTGCCGGACTTTTGGCGCTGCAACCGCAGTTTGTGGCGTGACAAGCTGGGTCAAATTTCGCTCTCCACCACCACCTTGTTCTGGGGCGTGAGCGGCAACCTGCGCTACATCGTGCTGGCCTGGGCGGGCGCGGCGCTGGGGTATACGGTGACCCAGGCCTCGACCCTGGTGGGTGTAGTGGCCTTGGGTACGGCGGTGGGCGCGGTGGTGGCCTCGGTGCGCTGCCGTCTGGAGGACGCGCCGCGCTTGATGCCGCTGGGTATCGGTATGGGTTTGCTGGTGCTGCTGCTGAATCTGATTGACAACGTCTGGCTGGCCGCGCCTTTTCTCGTTTTGCTGGGCGCGCTGGGCGGCTATCTTGGTGGTACCCATGAATGCGCTGCTGCAACACCGCGGCCACAACCTGATGGGTGCGGGCCGCTCGATTGCGGTGCAAAACTTCAATGAGCAGGCTTGCATTTTGGTCCTGGGCGGACTCTATGCCTGGGCCACGAGCGCGGGGATCTCGGCCTTTGGTGCGATCAGCGGCTTCGGCATTTTGGTGGCGGTGTTGATGTGGCGCATTCAGATCTGGCATGCCAACAACCTGCGCGTCCATGGCCCAGAAGTCGAGCAACTGCTGCAAATCGCCCGCGACGATTCCGCGCACGGCTGAAGGCCCTAAGCCCTTGTGCGATCCCCGCCTGTTGCCCTGATTCCCATGCTGGCCGTTGCCGGCCTGGTCATCAACGCGCTGAATTACGGCCTCATCTGGTGGCCGCTGCGCTACCTGCAAGGCTGGGGCCTGCATCCCATGTGGGCCACCGTCATGGTGGACGCGCTGGCGTGTGCTGGCATCTTCATGTTGTTTCCGCGCATCTGGCGCGCTTTCCTGACGCACCGCTGGTTGTTTTTGTTGGCTTTGGCCGCCGGCGGCACCAACGTCGGTTTCAGCTGGGGCGTGGTCATCGGTGATGTGGTGCGGGTGACGCTGCTGACCTATTTGATGCCCGCCTGGGTGGTCTTGCTGGCCTGGCCGATGCTGGGCGAAAAACCCAATGCCGGTGCATTGGCCCGCTTAGGTCTCGCGCTCGGCGGCATGGTCGTGGTGCTGAAAACCCCGGAGTCGCCCTGGCCGGTTCCCGAGAGTTTTGCCGACGCGCTGGGCTTGCTCGGTGGCCTGAGTTTTGCCATGGTCAACATCATGCTGCGCAAGCTGCGCGATGCGCCGCCGGTGGCCAATGCGCTGGCCATGTTTGGCGGGGGCGGGCTCGGTTGTCTGCTGGCCGCGCTGGTGGGCATGCAGTTCGGCATGGTGCAAGCGGTGCCCGCTTTGGCGACCGAATGGGTGGTTGGCGTGCTGCTGCTGACCGTGGCCATCATCATCGCCAATTCCACCCTGCAATACGGTGCCTCGCGCCTGCCCGCCAACACCACGTCCATCATCATGTTGCTGGAGGTGGTCTTTGCCAGCGTGTCGTCGGTTTGGCTGGGCGCTGGCGTGCTGACGACCAATACCTTGATCGGCGGCGCTTTGATTTTTGCGGCCTGCATCTGGTCTGCCTTGGCCAGCACTCCGCCACCTTCGGCTGAGGTCTCCCCCGCAGCTTCACCATAATGGGTATGAGCGGCTCAACTGATATGGAGGAACCCCATGCCCACGATTTGTGACTTCACCGCCGCGCGCATCGACGGCACGCCTTTTGACTTCGCCGCCTTGCAAGGCAAGGCCGTTCTGGTGGTCAACACCGCCAGCGCCTGCGGCTTCACGCCGCAATTTGCCGGGCTCGAAAAATTGCACCAGGACTATGCGGCGCGCGGTCTGGTGGTGATCGGGTTTCCTTGCAACCAATTCGGCTCTCAGGACGCGGGCAGCAACGCCGATATCGCCAGCTTTTGCCAGAAAAATTACGGGGTCAGTTTTGCGATGATGGAGAAGGTCGAGGTCAACGGCGCGGGTGCACACCCACTCTTCAAATGGTTGACCAGCAGCGCGCGCGGCATTTTGGGTACCGAGTCGATCAAATGGAACTTCACCAAGTTCCTGGTGGGCAAAGACGGCATGCCCATCAAACGCTTTGGCTCCACCGATGCGCCCGACTCTTTGCGCGGCACAATCGATACGGCCTTGGCCGCCTGATTTTTTTCACCCACCCGAAGCGATGTTGACCTTCCAGCAAATCATTCTGAAACTCCAGGCCTACTGGGACGCGCAAGGCTGTGCGCTCTTGCAGCCATACGATATGGAAGTTGGCGCCGGCACGTCGCACACCGCCACCTTTTTGCGCGCCATCGGCCCCGAGCCCTGGAAGGCTGCTTACGTGCAACCCAGCCGCCGCCCCAAAGACGGCCGCTACGGCGAAAACCCCAACCGCTTGCAGCACTACTACCAGTACCAGGTGGTCATGAAACCGGCCCCGGCCAACATCCTCGATTTGTATTTGGGCTCGCTGCAAGCACTGGGCTTTGACCTGCAGCACAACGATGTGCGCTTTGTTGAAGACGATTGGGAGAACCCCACACTGGGCGCGTGGGGCCTGGGCTGGGAGGTCTGGCTCAACGGCATGGAAGTCACGCAGTTCACTTATTTTCAGCAAGTCGGCGGCATCGATTGCAAACCCGTCACCGGCGAAATCACCTACGGCCTGGAGCGCCTGGCCATGTACCTGCAAGGCGTGGACAACGTCTACAACTTGCAATGGACTGCGGATATGACGTATGGCGATGTTTACAAGCAAAACGAGATCGAGCAGTCCACCTACAACTTCGAACACAGCGACACCGACTTTTTGTTCACCGCGTTCAGCGCCCATGAAAAACAAGCCAAGCACTTGATCACGGTGCCCTTGGCGTTACCCGCATATGAGCAAGTTTTGAAAGCCGCCCACACCTTCAATTTGCTGGACGCGCGCGGCGCGATCAGCGTGACCGAGCGCGCGGCCTACATGGGCCGCATCCGCAACCTGGCGCGCGGTGTGGCGCAGTGCTATTACGAGAGCCGCGAGCGCCTGGGCTTCCCGATGGCCCCGCCGCGAATGGATGCGCAGCAGATGCGTCCGACAGAAAGCCGCGAAGCATGAGCATGGCTACCGAAAACCTCTTGCTTGAGCTCTGTTGGTTGAAGAGCTGCCGCCCAAGGCGCTGCACACACTTGGGCTAGGCTTTTCGCAAGTCTTGTCGGACGAATTGGCTGAGTCCGGACTGCTTGAAGACACAAGTGTCTGTTGACCTGCTAATGGCAGACAGCCTGCTGCGTCACCGGCATTTCACGCGTTCGCCGATCTGCTTCGCCTAGACGGTTGGGCGCTACATCGCCGCAATGTGTCGTCGCAAGCGGCCGACAAAGCCGTTTCGCAAAAGCTCATGCCCGTCGCAGTGTGGGGCTTGGACGCCAGCGGCAACGCCACACCCTGCGCTTGCTCAAACGGCTGCAACGCACTGGGCGCTGACGCTTCGGCGCGGTGCCCGGCCTGCTCAAGCGCGCCATGGACGGCAAGGCCGAGGCCCTGTTTTACGACAGCATGGTGCAAGGTGCGCGAGCGCTAGCCGAGGGCTTGCAAAAAGCCTTGCTCAGAAGCCATCGCCAAACTGCCCATCCCCAAAGTCATGAAATACCAGCTGGAGCGCGACTGCGAGTTGCCCGGCTGGAGCAGCGTGAGCTTTGTGCGGCCGGCCCACGGCCTGGTAGCCTTGCACGGCAGCACGGTGGTGCCGGTCACGGCGCTGGGGCTGACGTGCGGGCAACAGCACGCAAGGCCACCGCTTTGAGGCGCCGCGTGTCGCCGGTGGTGATTGCAGCACGCAGATGCCTATGTACGCAGAGACCCTGGCGAGACGATGGCGCGGTGATCGCCAGCTTTGACAAGCGCCGTGCCGATATTGCCCTGCAATTGCAAGCCGCAGCCGCAAGCCTTGGGGCGCAGCCGGTAGACGACGAGGCCTTGTTGGATGAGGTGACCGGCCTGGTTGAACGCCCCACGGTCATGGTGTGCAGCTTTGACGCCGAGTTTTTGGAAGTGCCCCAAGAGTGCCTGATTCTGACCATGAAGGCGAACCAGAAATACTTCCCGCTGCTGGACGCGGCGGGCAAATTGAGCAACCGGTTTTTGATCGTTAGCAACATCAATCCGGCCGACACCAGCGCGGTGGTCGGCGGCAATGAACGCGTGGTGCGCCCGCGTTTGGCCGATGCCCAATTCTTCTTCAACCAAGACCGCAAGCGAACGCTGGAGTCGCGCGTCGAGGGCCTGTCCAAAGTGGTGTACCACAACCAGTTGGGCACGCAGGGCGATCGCATGCAGCGCGTGTGCCAGATCGCGAGTGCCATCGGTCTGCAGCTGGGCGGTCCGGCGCTGGCAGAAAAAGCCACGCTGGCTGCGCGTTTGGCCAAGACCGATTTGCTCACCGACATGGTGGGCGAGTTCCCCGAGCTGCAAGGCACCATGGGCGGCTACTACGCCCGCCACGACGGCTTGTCTGCGGAAGTTGCCGCAAGCAATTGAAGACCACTACAAACCCCGCTTTGCCGGTGACAGCCTGCCGCGCAGCGATGTCGGTCTGGTAGTGGCGCTGGCCGACAAACTGGAAACCCTGGTCGGCATGTTCGGCATTGGCAATCTGCCCACGGGTGACAAAGATCCGTTTGCGCTGCGCCGCCACGCGCTGGGGGTGATTCGCATGCTGGTGGAGAAGGATTTGCCCTTGCCGCTCGCTCGATCTTGCTGCGCGATGCCAACCCGGCTTTCGGCACGCTGGTTACCGATGCAACCGTGGCGCTCGCAGACTTCATGTATGACCGCTTATCCGGCAGCCTGCGCGAGCAAGGCTACAGCGCCCAAGAGGTGGACGCTGTGCTGGCCCTGCGCCCGGAGCGTCTGGGCGAGGTGCCCAAGCGCCTTGCGGCCGTGCGCGCCTTCGCGGCCCTGCCTGAGAGCCCGCCGCTCGCCGCTGCCAACAAGCGCATATCCAACATCCTCAAAAAAGCTGACGACGTGGACGCGCATGTCAGCCCGGTTTTGTTGCAGGAAGACGCTGAAAAAGCCCTGCACGCCGCGATGCAAACCGTGCTGCCCCAAGCCCAGGCGCTGTTCGAGGCCGGTGACTACACCGCCAGCTTGCAAGCACTCGCCGTATTGCGCGCGCCAGTAGATGCTTTCTTTGATGGCGTCATGGTCAACGCCGAGCAGCCCGATGTGCGGCTGAACCGCCTGGGTCTGCTCAAGACCCTGCACCTGGCCATGAACCGCGTGGCCGACCTGTCCAAACTCGCGGCCTGATTGCGCGGGAGTTGCCATGAAACTTGTCATCCTCGACCGCGACGGCACGATCAACGAGGACCGCGACGACTACGTCAAGTCGCCCGCGCAATGGCTGCCGCTGCCCGGCGCGCTGGAGGCGATTGCCCGGCTCAACCATGCGGGCTGGCACGTGGTGGTGGCGACCAATCAAAGTGGTATCGGGCGCGGCTTGTTCGATATGGAAACCCTCAACGCCATGCACAGCAAGATGCACAGCATGTTGGCCGCTGTGGGCGGGCGGGTGGACGCGGTGTTCTTTTGCCCCCATACCCCGGCTGATGCGTGTGATTGCCGCAAACCGGCATCGGGTTTGTTCCGCCGCATCGGCGAGCGCTATGGCATTGATTTGCGCGGCGTTCCCGCCGTGGGCGATACGGCGCGTGATGCCGTGGCTGCACTGGCTGCGGGCTGCCGTGCCGCATCTGGTGCGCACCGGCAAGTCCCAAGGTCTGCCGGAAGGCGGTTTGCCCGACGGCTGCCCGCCGGGGTGTCAGTCGCACGCCGATCTGGCGGCGTTTGTGGATACGCTCATTGGCAGTGGCGCGTAAGCGCCTGCGCCGCACCGGACCGCCATGAACTTTTTGCGTTCGCTTTTGCACGCGCTGTGGATGCTGGTGACGGTGGTGCCCTGGGGCTTGCTGATGTTGCTGGTATCCACCCGTGTGCGGGGCGTGCGCTTGTATTGGATGGCGGTGCGCTGGCTGCGCTGGGCGGTCGACGGGGCGCGCATTATTTTGGGTATCCGCGTGCAGGTGCTGGGGGCTGAGCATTTGCCCACCGGTGAAGGCCAGGGCGTGGTGCTGCTGGTCAAGCACCAGTCCACGCTGGAGACTTTTTTGCTGCCCACGCTGATGCCGCGCCCGCTGGCCTATGTGTTCAAAAAAGAGCTGCTCTACATCCCGTTTTTCGGCTGGGCCATGGGCCGGTTGGACATGATCCATATCGACCGCGCCTTGCGTGCCAAAGCCTTTGCCAAAGTGGTGTCGCAGGGCCAGGAATTGCTGGCGCGCGGCATCTGGGTGATCATGTTCCCCGAAGGCACGCGCATACCGCGCGGCGAGCAGGGCGTCTACAAAGTGGGCGGCACCAAGCTGGCGGTGCAGACCGGCGCGGCGGTGGTACCGGTGGCGGTGAACACCGCGACCGTGTGGCCGCGCAAAGCCTTCATCAAGCGGCCTGGCTTGGTCACCGTGTCCATTGGCAAACCCATTTCCAGCCAGGGTCGCCGCGCCGACGAACTGATGGCCGAGGTCGAGGCCTGGATCGAGGCCGAGATGCGCCGCCTGGATCCGCAGGCGTATACAGCCGCGTTGGGCACATCCGTAGGAGACCGCGCCTTGCACCGTTTGTTGCGCTACACGCTGGATTTGTTTTCCACGGCCCCTCCCACGCCGTCAACGTCGCTATCGCCGCCAACATCGACACTGGCGGACCCGGTTGACGCCAACACGCCTCCCGCGTTTTGCCACCCCGAAGCCACCCGCCAGGCGCTGTGCGAGGGTATGCCGGTGCGATACGCCTTTGTGCGCGCGCGCCGCCGCACCATCGGCTTTCAGGTCGGACCGCAGGGCTTGAGCGTGCGTGCGCCGCTGCGCACCCCTTTGTATGTGGTGGATGCCGCGCTGCAGGAAAAAGCCGCGTGGATCGTGCGCAAATTGCACGATGTCGGCAGGCGTCAGCAGGCCCAAGCCCCGCTGGCCATCACTTGGTCAGACGGCGTGGAATTGCCTTACCTGGGGCGCACCATCATGCTGCGGCTGGACCGGCGCCAGTCGCTCAGCGCGGCCCCGGTCTGGGACGCAGCGGGCGACACCCTGTGGCTGCCGCTGGGCGCTGATGCCACGCCCGCGCAGTTACAGCGCGCCACGCAACGCTGGATGCAGGAGCAGGCGCTGGTTTTGTTTGCTCAGCGTCTGGCACATTTCGCGCCGCAGCTCGGCGTGCGCTGGAGCAGCTTGCTCTTGAGCAATGCGCGCACCCGCTGGGGCAGCGCCAAGGCGGATGGGACGGTGCGCTTGCATTGGCGGCTGTTGCAGTTCCGCCCCGAGGTCATTGACTATGTGGTGGTGCACGAACTCAGCCATTTGCGGGTGATGGACCACAGCCCTGATTTTTGGAATACGGTGCAATCCGTGTTGCCGGATTACACGGCGCTGCGCCGCGAACTCAAGCAGGAGCGTCTGCCCGCGTGGTGAAGCGGTAGACGCCGTCCGGGTGGCGGGTCCGCAGTACGCGCTGCGTGAACCACAGCCAGTGCAAATGGGCAATGGCTTCGCCCATCGCAAACGTGGTCTGGTGGAAATCCAGCGGGCGTTTGAACAAGACCGGCAATACATCGAATGCGCTGCATGGCGCGGCGCTGCACGCGGCCTGCAGTTCTGCCAGCCGCTCTGCGTGGTGGGTCTGCAGCTGGTCAATCCGCGTGTGCAAGCCGGTAAAGGGTTTGCCGTGCGAGGGCAGCACCAGCGTATCCGCAGGCAAGGCGCGGAACTTGTCGATCGACATCAAAAACAAAGCCAGCGCGTCGGCCTCCGGTTCCTGGGGGTAGACGCTGACGTTGGTTGAAATCCGTGGCAACACCATATCGCCGCTGATCAGCACGCCGCGGCCTGCGCAATACAAAGCCAGGTGTTCCGGCGCGTGGCCAAAGCCGCTGATGCAGCGCCACTCCTGGCCGCCAATGACCAGGCGCGTGTCGTCCTGCATGCGGCGGTAGCTTGGCGGAACAGCGGGTACCAGGGCGCGGAAATAGCTGCCACGCTGGTGGATCCGGGCGATGTCCTCGGGGTCGCTCCAGCCGTGCGCTTGCATGAAGTTGGCAGCCAGTTCGCCGCCAAAGGCGGTGTCATCGGAGCAGGCGGCCCGGGCCACCAGGTAATCGGTGGCGCTGATCCACAAGCTGACCTGCCAGCGCGCGCACAGCCAATGCGCCAGGCCGATATGGTCCGGGTGCATGTGCGTCGCGATGACCCGCAGCACCGGAAGGTCTTCCAGCTCCTGCTCAAATATCAACTCCCACTGGGCACGCGACGCGGGCGCGTCAATGCAGCAGTCCACGATGCTCCAACCGGCCACCCCGTCGAGCTCGTCGCGCAGCAGCCATAAGTTAATGTGATCCAGTGCAAACGGCAGCGCCATGCGGATCCATTTCACGCCCGGTGCCACCTCGATGCAGCCCCCCGATGGCGGCAAGGTGTTGGCAAGCGGGTAGTGCAGCTGGGCTTCCTGGAGGTTCATGGAGCTTCGTGGGGGTTTGTGGCGTGGGGTGATGGTTCATAATTGACGTTTACGTTAACGTCAATCTATTCGGGCATTGTAGGTGGCGGCGTACGCGGAGTTTTCGACCCCAAGGAGTCTTTTGATTTATGAGCCACAGCATCAGCGATCTGGCCCGCGAGTTTGACCTCACCACCCGCGCCATCCGGTTTTACGAAGACCTGGGGCTGCTGCAACCCGAGCGTACCGGCCCGCTCGGCCGCAATCGGGTCTACAGCGCACGCGACCGCACCCGTCTGAAGCTGACCCTGCGCGCCAAGCGCCTGGGCCTGAGCCTCACCGAGGCCAAAGACATCATCGACACCTATGACAGCCCGCGTGACACTGGCGCGCAGTTACAAAAATTTCTCGATGTATTGGCCCACCACCGTAAGCAGGTCGAAGGCCAGCTCGCCGATCTGAAAGCCAACCTCGACGAAATCAAAACCCACCAGCGGGAAGCCCGGGCCTTGCTCGCTCGGGTCGGCACTCCATCTCTTTAAACCCTTTATTTGTATGTCCAAAGAACTCAGCGAATTATTTGACCGTAACCGCGAATGGGCCACCAAAGTCGAGGCCGCGCGCCCCGGCTTTTTCACCAGCCTGCTCGCACAGCAAAAGCCCCGCTATATGTGGCTGGGCTGTGCCGACAGCCGGGTACCAGCTAACGAGCTGGTGGACCTGCTGCCGGGTGAGTTGTTCGTCCACCGCAACGTGGCCAATGTGCTGGTGCACTCTGATCTGAATGCCCTGAGCGTGATCCAGTACGCGGTGGATGTGCTGGGCGTGCAGCACATCATCGTGGTGGGCCATAGCAACTGCGGCGGTATCCGCGCCGCCTTGACCAACCAGCGCGCCGGTCTGGTCGACAACTGGCTGCGCCATGTGCAAGACGTGCGGGACTTGCAAGAAGAATTTTTGAATGGCTTACACGAGAGCCTGCGCGTGGATGCGCTGGTGGAGCTCAATGTGCTGGAGCAGGCGCGCAACGTCTGCCGCACCACCGTCGTCACCGACGCCTGGCAACGCGGGCAATCGGTGGTGGTACACGGCTGGGTCTACGGGCTGGACAACGGCCTGTTGCAGGACATGCGCATCACCGTGGCCAACAGCGACGAAATGGCCGGGGCCTATGCGCTGGCCTTGCAGGCCTTGCACCAGCGCTGGATTGCGCGCAGCAGCACGCTCTAAGCACCCGCTACACCGCCATGCCGGTTTTCGCCAAACGTCTGGATTCGCCGCTGGCCTACGAGGTGGCGCAGGCCATGATGGACGGCTTCAACCGCCATTACCGCCTGTTTCGCACCGAGTCCGCGCGCGCCAAGCACCGCTTTGAGACGCAAGACTGGCACGGCCAGCAGCGCGCCCAGCGCGAGCGCATCGAGTTCTATGACCTGCGCGTCAAAGAATGCAGCAACCGGCTGGAGCATGAATTCAAGGCGGGTGAACAAGCCATGGACGTATGGCAGCAGATCAAGCTGCACTACATCGGCCTGCTGGTAGACCACCACCAACCCGAACTGGCCGAGACTTTTTTCAATTCGGTCACCACCAAAATTCTGCACCGCGCGTATTTCCTGAACGACTTCATTTTTGTCCGCCCCGCCGTTAGCACCGAATACATCGAAGACGGCGCTTTGGGCGCGGAGCCTACCTACCGCTCGTATTACCCCACGCGGGACAGCATGCAGTCCACACTGCTGCGTTTGGTGCAGGACTTCGGCTTGCAGGTGCCCTTTGTGGACCTGGAGCGTGACGCTGCCTTTGTGGCCCAGGCCATGGCGAAGCGCCTGGGCGACTCCAAGTTGCGCGCCAACTTTCAGCTCCAGGCCTTGTCGGGCCTGTTCTTTCGCAACAAGGGCTGCTACATCGTTGGCAAGCTGATCAACGGCTTTGCTGAAGTGCCGTTTGCGCTGCCCATCCTGCACCATGCAGCCGATGGCCTGGTGATCGACGCCGCCCTGTTTGGCGAAGACGACTTGCTCATTCTCTTCAGTTTTGCCCGCGCCTACTTCATGGTGGACATGGAAATCCCGTCGGCCTATGTGCAGTTCTTGCGCAGCATGATGCCGCGCAAACCGCGCAACGAGATCTACAACGCGCTGGGTCTGGCCAAGCAGGGCAAGAACCTGTTCTACCGCGATTTCCTGTACCACTTGCGCCATTCGAGCGACCAGTTCCGCATCGCGCCCGGCATCAAAGGCATGGTGATGCTGGTGTTTGACCTGCCCAGTTTTCCCTATGTGTTCAAGGTCATCAAAGACTTTTATCCGCCACCCAAAGACACCAGCCGCGAGCAAATCAAAGGCAAGTACCTGTTGGTCAAGCAGCACGACCGGGTGGGCCGCATGGCCGATACGCTGGAGTACAGCGCGGTCGGCTTCCCGCGCAAGCGTTTTGACGATGCGCTCCTGGCCGAGATTGAAAAGTTCGCCCCCAGCCAGTTAGAGCGCATCGACAACGCAGGCGAGCAAGAGCTCATCATCCAACACCTGTACATCGAGCGGCGCATGATCCCGCTCAACATCTACCTGCAAGAAGCGCTTGACGCGGACGGTGTCGCGCAGCGGCAAATCGAGCGCGCGGTGGTGGAGTACGGCAACGCCATCAAAGACCTGGTTTCTGCGAATATTTTTCCCGGCGATATGTTGTGGAAAAACTTCGGCGTCACCCGCCACGGCAAAGTGGTTTTTTACGACTACGACGAGATCGAATACATCACCGACTGCAACTTCCGCCGCGTGCCCGCGCCGCGTAACGAAGAAGACGAGATGTCCGGCGAAGTCTGGTACCACGTCGGCCCGCGCGATGTGTTTCCGGAGACCTTCGCGCCTTTTCTGCTGGGCAACCCGCTGGTGCGCAAAGCCTTTATGGCGCACCACGCCGATCTGCTCGACGTGGCGTTTTGGCAGGGCCACAAAGAGCGCATTGCCAAAGGCTATGTCCACGACGTCTTTCCCTACGACCAGGAAAAGCGTTTCCCCCCGTTCTACCGCACAGCTAATTCTTTTGTCATCAGGAGTCGTTTATGTCTGCAAGCGATCCCATCGTCATCGTCAGCGCCGCCCGTACCCCCATGGGCAGTTTCCAAGGCGACTTCTCCGCCCTCTCCGCGCATGACCTCGGCGGCGTAGCCATTGCTGCGGCCATGCAGCGCGCCGGTATCAGCGGCGACTTGGTCACCGAAGTCTTGTTCGGCAACTGCCTGATGGCCGGCCAGGGCCAGGCCCCGGCGCGGCAAGCCGCTTTCAAAGGCGGCTTGCCGCAAAGCGCGGGCGCGGTGACGCTGTCCAAGATGTGCGGCTCGGGCATGCGCGCGGCCATGTTCGGCCACGACATGCTGCTGGCCGGCTCCCACGAGGTGCTGGTGGCCGGTGGCATGGAAAGCATGACCAACGCGCCCTACCTGCTGCTCAAAGGCCGCAGCGGCTACCGCATGGGCAGCGACAAAATTTATGACCACATGATGCTCGACGGCCTGGAAGACGCCTACGAGGCCGGCCGCAGCATGGGCACCTTCGGCGAAGACTGCGCCGCCAAATACAGCTTCACCCGCGCCGAGCAAGACGCCTTTGCCACCACCAGCGTGCAGCGCGCCAAAGCCGCCACCGAATCCGGCGCGTTTGCCGCCGAGATCGCCCCGGTCACCGTCAAAGACCGCAGCGGCGAGCGCGTGGTGTCCATCGACGAAGGCCCCGGCAAAGTCAAGCTCGACAAAATCAGCAGCCTGCGCCCCGCTTTCAAAAAAGACGGCACCATCACCGCCGCCACCAGCTCGTCCATCAACGACGGCGCAGCCGCCATGCTGCTCATGCGCGCCAGCACCGCCGCCAAACTGGGCTGCACGCCGCTGGCCCGCATCGTCAGCCACGCCACCCACGCGCAAGCGCCTGAGTGGTTCACCACCGCGCCGGTGGGCGCCACCCAAAAAGCGCTGGCCAAAGCCGGCTGGGCCGTCAAAGACGTGGACCTGTGGGAAGTCAACGAAGCCTTTGCCGTCGTCCCCATGGCGCTCATGAAAGAGCTGGGCGTGGCGCACGAAGTGCTGAACGTCAACGGCGGCGCATGCGCTTTGGGTCATCCCATCGGCGCGTCTGGTGCGCGCATCATGGTTACGCTGATTCACGCGCTCAAAGCACGCGTGGCTTGAAGCGCGGGCTGGCGACTTTGTGTATTGGTGGGGGGGAGGGGACGGCGGTGGCGTTGGAATTGGTTTGATGGATGCGCGCCTGCCGCTGCCATGTCACAGCGCCGCTAGCGGCACCGCCCAGAGGCCATCGCCAAACGACAGGGCTTGATGCCCGTCGTACAGCACCAGACCGGTGATGAACGCATCGCCAGCCAGGGACTTGAGTTTTTTCAGGCCCTTGAAGTCGCTGGCGTTCACCGTGGCCGATGCTTTGACTTCGATGCCTATCAGCTGGCGCAGCGGCGACTCCAGCACAAAGTCCACCTCGACCTGGTCTTTGTCGCGAAAGTGACAAAGGTGCCAGCCGTCTGCATCGAGGCTGAGGGCTTTGCGCAGTTCGGCGTGCACCCAGGTTTCGAGGGTGGCACCCCAGCGCGCACGCTGGGTGAATACCAACTCGGGCGCCAAGCGGGTGAGGGCGGCCTGCAGGCCGGCGTCCAGAAAGTGGAGCTTGGGCGTCTTGATCAGGCGGCTGAGTTCGTTGCGGCTCCAGGCGGGCAGGCGCTGCACGAGGAACAGCTTTTCCAGGATGCCAAGGTATTTGTCCACCGTCTTGCCGTTCAGGCCAAGCTGGCCACCGGTTTGCGCCGCATTGAGCAGCTGCCCACTGTGCGCAGCGGCCACGGCCAACAGCTGCGGCAATTGGTGCAGCTGGTCGATCTGCGCTACGTCGCGCACATCGCGTTCGACCAAGGTCTGGATGTAGGCCTTCGCCCACGCTTGCCGACGGGCCGCAGTGGGGCGCTGGCGCATTTCGGGAAAACCGCCAGCCAGCACATGCGCCACGCTGTCGCCGAGCGGTGTGGCCCAAGCGGGGTGAGAGAGTGGCCAGTCTTGGGCTTGCGCCCGCAGCAAAAAATCGTTGGGGCGGCCTTGTAGTTCGGACTGCGACAGGGGCAGCAGGGTGTGCAAGGCCATGCGGCCCGCCAGGCTGTCGGCAATCTGCGGCAAGGCCATCAAGTTGGCCGATCCGGTGAGCAGGAAGCGGCCTGGGCGGCGGTCTTGATCGATCACGAGTTTGAGGGCCAGCAACAGTTGGGGCGCGCGCTGCACCTCATCAATGATGGCCCGGTCCAACTGGCGGGCAAAACCCAGCGGGTCTTGTTGCACGGCTGCGAGCAGGTTGGGGTCGTCCAGGGTGAAGTAGGCCAAGTCACCCGCAAACTGCTGAACCAAGGTGGTCTTGCCGCACTGGCGCGGCCCATTGACCAGCACGGCCGGGGTGTCTTGCAGCGACGCCCGTACCGTGGGTGCCAAGTGGCGGGTGATCAGCGCGCTCGCACCGAGGGACGGCGTTGTAGCTGGGGTGTTCATGGTGCCGTTAAAGAGGAATTGAAGCCTCGTCTAAAGTGAATTTAGATATCGTCTGATATGGATTATAAAGGCGTCTATTATGGTTTTAACCCGAATCTCATAACCTGAATCAGCTAGCCTCGCTTGGGTCGCGCTTACCGCGACGCGCGCGTGTGCCAGATTGATGAGGGGACTAGCGACGTGCAGAAGATGTTGATTCAGCGGGGGCTTTAGGGCGGATCGTTTTTGACGCGCGCCGCTGCTCGGCCAGTGGGGGCTGGGCCGTTGCGGCCACGCCATCGGGAAATTGTCAGATGGCAGATATATATCGTTTGCGAAATAGGTTACATTGCTTTTAACGCATATCAATCCGAGTCTGATGCAGTAGACGCGTTGAGTCCAACGCAGGTCTGTTGGTTTTGTCAGATTTTTATACCCACACATTCATACAGTTCATTTGGACAAACTTTTAGTGTCAAAAGATTTTGTGAAATGTTTGCAAACGAGTTGTCTGCTTGTGCGCCGGAGATATCCGGTGGTTTGCGGACTACATCATAGTTAGCGCGCACAGCTACAACAGGAGGATCATTTGGTAAATGAAGAAATCATCGTCACCGGAGGAGTTGCTACTGCCGCTTATGTGGCGCAGCAATTGTTTGGGAAAACTCTCGCCGAAATGGGCGACGATCTGAACAAGATATATAAGGCGAATCGCGACAAACTCCTGGCAAAAGCCGCGAAAAAGGTGGCCGATCCGAACGACGGCGCAAAGCCAAATCTGCGCGTGGCGCGAGACGTAATATGGAACGGTGCAGTTACAGACGACGAAGTCTGCGCTGAGTATTTCGGCGGTCTTCTTGCCGCCAGCCGCAGTGACGACGGCAAGGACGACTCAGCATTGATCTACGTGGACTGCATTAAGGCGCTCTCGTCAAAGCAATTGCATCTTCACTTCGTGATCTACAACTCTCTGCACAAGATGTTGGTTGAAGTTGGTTCTATTGTTAAGCCGGGGATGCAGGACGAACTCTCGCAGAAGCATCGCATCTGGTTCTCGCCGCACAGAGCTCGTGCGACTTGGTCGTAGATCCAGTGAGTGATACGGACGTCCGCATGCACCGCCATACGGCCTGGTCACGCGCCTCACCTGCGATGAACCATGCACGTCGTCGGGACCAAAGCACTCCCCTACAGCCAAGCGAAGCCCGACTGCGTGTGGAGTGCTGCCGTGTGCTGCCGCGCTGCAACTACAAGAACTCAAGTGCCCGCCGTGCGGCAATGCAAGCTTTGCGCCGATCGCAGCCGATGTTCCGCTGCCTGCGGCTTATGGCGCCAAACCCCGATGCGCTCTGCAAGCTGGTGGCGACTCGGCGGTCCGCCGCCGCCGCAAGCCGCGGGCTCAGCCATGGCGCTACGAACACTTCGGTCGGATCCGCGCCAACAGGTCGTTCGGTCGGCCTGCCGCCGTTGGCCGCCGCTGAGCTCGCACGTTAAACCGTAGAATAAGTATTGCTTGATGCCAATACGTTTCGTATATACACTTTACACATGGAGTTCACTTGGTAAGAAACGAAACGTGCAGCGAACATTAAAGCCCATGGTCTTGACTTCGTAGATGCCGCAAGCGTTTTTGAAGGCATGACGTTCACTTTTGAAGATGACCGTTTCTCCTACGGCGAGCAACGCTTCGTTACGCTGGGCTTGCTCGCTGGCATCACTGTTTCAGTCGTACATACGGAGAATGAATATGAAATCCGCGTCATCTCGTTCCGAAAAGCAACCAAGCGCGAGTCGCAAATCTACTTCGATGAAATCCAAAACTGATGGGGCGCGCCTTAAGTCTGGCGCTGGCGATGTGAAGCCGACGCCCGAACACCCGGAGGCTGACATAAAGCACATTGTTCGCGGCTTGGTTCGCAAAGGACTGAAGCCATTGCCTTCCAAGGCATCTATTTCGCTGCGCGTGGATCAAGATGTACTCGAATGGTTCAAGATGCAAGGATCTGGCTATCAGACGCGCATGAATACAGTTCTGAGGGCGTTCCGTGACGCTTCGGTTTAACTGGTCGGCCCACACGGACATACAACATGAGGCTGCCGCCGCCCTGCGCGACGCGGCCGCCCCTGCCTGAAAGAAGCCGCCATGGCCAAGCTGGTTCGCCAGCGCGATGGCCGAAAAAGTCTGCAGCGCCGCCATCCAAACCCTAGGCGGCTACGGCTACGTGAACGACTTCCCCCTGGAGCGCATTTACCGCGATATGCGCGTGTGCCAGATTTATGAGGGGACCCGCGCTGCGCCCCAGCGGTAAACTGATACCCCTTCCACGGAGGCCACCATGAACGATCAACTGGTTGAACTCGCTGAGCGGGGCAAAGCACTTGCCCCGGACGACCGATCGCGTCTCGTGGACCTGCTTCTCGAGTCCTTGCACGAAGCGCCTCTAGGAGAAGTAGAAGCGGCCTGGGATGCGGAAGCTGAGCGCCGCTTGGCAGCCTATGAACGAGGCGAGATTCAAGCATTGGATGGCGAGGAAGTGCTGGCGAGGGCACGCGCGCTGGCACGCGGATGAGCTTTTCGTTTTCTTGCGCCGGCACAAGAAGAGCTGTTTGAGGCTGTCATTTACTACGCAAAAATCAACGCCGAGCTGGGCGAGCGCTTTGAACAATCGGTGGCAAAGGCAGTGCGCGCAGCAGCGGATCACCCAGAACGCGGCGCGCCGAGATCAAGGAATACACGTCGCTGGTTGGTGCAGGGCTTCCCGTTTGGAGTCATCTACCAGGAAGGCGCAGGCGAAATACTGGTGGTCGCTGTAGCACATCAAAGAAGGCAGCCCGCGTATTGGGAACGTCGCCTGTGAGTAAGCCAGCCCCAACCGCCACCCCATGCCCCTGCGGCCAAATCGGCGCGGCCAAAAAGCCCCTGGCCTACGCCGATTGCTGCGGCCGCTTCATCGAAGCCCTCGACACCACCCCCGCCCCCGACGCGCAAAGCCTGATGCGCTCGCGCTACAGCGCGTTTGCTGCTGGAGCGCGCGGACTACCTCCGCGCCACTTGGGACGCGACCACACGCCTGCCCGACTTCACCATTCAGCCCGGCGCGAAATGGCTGGGGCTGGAAGTGCGTGCCACCCGCAGCACGGGCGCAGACAGCGCCGAGGTTGAGTTTGTCGCCCGCTACCGCATGGACGGCCGTGCCGTGCGGGTGCATGAGCGCAGCCGCTTTGTGCGCAGCGGCGGGCGCTGGTTCTATGTGGATGGGGACGCGCTGTAGCCCTCTTTGCGTCAACCGCGTTTGGTATGTTCCGTGTGTCGTCGCAATAGGGAGGAAAAATGATGAAGCGGTATCTCGCCACGGCGCTGGCCGTGTGGTGTCTGGGCAGTGCATCGGTTTTTGCGCTAGACGCCACCCCGGCTGCCGCGCCGCCCACGGAAGTGCTGGCCAAAGACCTGCAAGAAGAAGTCGTCCGTATCCAGGCCACGGTCAAAGACATGTACGGGCGCGAGGCCACCAAAGCGGTGCCCATCACCATCTACCGTCCGGCAGGCGACGGGCCTTTCCCACTTGGTGGTCTTTAACCATGGCCGCTCTGTCGCCGAAAAACGCGCGCAGCAGGGTCGCTCCCGCCCAGAGACGGCGGCGCGTTATCTCGTCGCCAAGGGTTTTGTTGTCATGGCACCCACCCGCATTGGCTATGGGGAAACCTATGGCGACTTTGACCCGGAAAACAGCGCGTGCAGAAACATCGAGCCCATGTCCATCGCCGCTTCACAGCAGGTGCTGGCCACGGTGGAGTTCGCCAAAACCTTGCCCTATGTCGATGCCAGCCGCTGGCTGGTCGCCGGCCAATCGGTGGGTGGGCTGACATCGGTGGCGACTGTGGGCCGCGCGCCGGAGGGCTTATTGGGCGGCATCAATTTTTCCGGGGGCACCGGCGGTAACCCGGATGTCAACCCCGGACGCCCCTGCAACCCCGCTGCGACAAGCCGTTATTGGGGCGATATCGCCAAAAACGCCAAAGTGCCCATGCTCTGGATGTACTGGGAAAACGACAAGTACTGGGGGCCGGACATTCCCAAAGACTGGCACCAGGCGTGGACCCGGGGCGGGGGACAGGCGCAGTTCACAAGCTTCGGCCCGTCTGGCGAAAACGGGCATAGCGGGCTGAATGAGGACATGGACCACTGGCTGCCCGTAGTCGACCGGTTTCTGCAGAACTTGGGGTTTGACCAAGCGGCCCCCATCGTGATGCCTGCCGCCACCCAGCGGGTTTGCGGATCTGGGTGACCGAGGCCGGGTTCCGGTGAGCAGCGCGGGCAAGGCGGCCTATGCCAAGTTTCTTGGACATGGCCCCGCCCCGCGCCTTTGCCGTAAGTACGCAGGGGCGGCTTTGGTTTTGCCCGGGGTGACTACGCGGCGGGCCGCGCATTGGGCAACTGCCAGCGCAGCAATGGAAACACCTGCGCGTTGTATGCCGTCGACGCTGATGTGGTGTGGAAACCATAATCCCCGCACCCTCTTCTCAAGCCCGCCACCATGGACATTACTTTTTGCTGCGCCGATACCAATGCCGAAGAATGGCTGCCGGGCCTGCGCGCTGCCTTGCCCGAGGCCACCATCACGCTGTGGCAGCCCGGCGCACCGCCTGCACGCTATGCCATCGTCTGGCAGCCGCCCAAGCAATTTTTTGCCGAGCAGCCGCAATTGCGCGCGCTCTTCAATATGGGCGCGGGCGTCGATGCCTTGATGGGCCCACATCTTTCACCCGCAGACGATGGTGGTGCGACTCAATGACGCCGGTATGGCCGACCAGATGGCTGAATATGTGTGCCACGCGCTGATCCGGCATTTCCGTGAATTCGCCGCATACGACCACGACATGGCGCAGCGCCAATGGACTTACCGCGAACCCTTGCCGCGCGCGCAATTCCCCGTGGGTGTGATGGGCCTGGGCGCACTGGGTGAACGCGTGGCGCGCGCGGTCGCGGTATTCGGTTTTCCGGTGCTGGGCTGGAGCCGCAGCGCCAAGCACATTGCGGGCGTGGAATGCTTCCATGGTTCAGAAGGTTTCGAGCCGTTTTTGCGCAGCACCCGCGTGCTGGTCAACATGCTGCCGCTCACCGCCGAGACCGAGAACATTTTGAACCGCGCCACCTTGTCGCAGCTGCAGCGCGGCGCGCTCCTGATCAACGTGGCGCGTGGTCGGCATCTGGTGGAAGAAGACCTGCAGCCGCTGCTGGATAGCGGGCAGCTTTCCGCCGCCGTGCTCGACGTCTTTCGCCAGGAGCCGCTGCCCGCCGACCATCCTTTTTGGACCGATACCCGCATCACGATCACACCCGCACACTGCCGCGCGTACCTTGTTCCAAGAGACCGTGGCGCAGATCAGCGGCAAGCTGCGGGCGCTGGAGCGGGGTGAGGTAATCAGTGGTGTGGTGGACCGGGTTCGCGGATACTGAGCCACCATGGCACTTCCGCGTTTCGTCCACATCACCGACGTCGGCCCCCGCGACGGCCTGCAAAACGAAAAGCAGCCGGTGCCCGCCGCCGTCAAGATCGAGCTGGTGCAGCGCTTGCAAGCGGCGGGGCTGAAAGACATCGAGGTCACCAGTTTTGTCAGCCCCAAGTGGGTGCCGCAAATGGCGGATAACGCCGAGGTGATGCGCGGCATCGCCCGGCTGCCCGGTGTGCGCTACACCGCGCTGGTGCCGAATATGCAGGGCCTGGAAGCGGCGCTGGCGGCACGGGCCGATACCGTGGTCGTCTTTGGCGCGGCCAGCGAAGCCTTCAGCCAGAAGAACATCAACTGCTCGATTGCCGAGAGCATCGAGCGCTTCCGGCCGGTGGTGGCTGCTGCGCTGGCAGCGGGCGTGGCGGTGCGCGGGGCGATCTCGTGCGCCGTGGGTTGTCCGTATGAAGGTGCGGTCGCACCCGAGCGCGTGGCGATGGTGGCCGGTCTGATGCGCGATATCGGCGTGCAGCAAGTGGGCGTGGCCGACACCATCGGTGTGGGTACGCCAAGCGTGGGTGCAGGCGGCGATTGAAGCGGCGCTCACGCACTTCCATATCGACGCGGTCATCGGCCATTTTCACGATACCTACGGGCAGGCGTTGGCCAACACGCTGGCGGCTTTGGAAATGGGCGTGTGGCACTTCGATACCTCGGTCGCCGGTCTGGGTGGCTGCCCCTACGCCAAAGGCGCGACCGGCAATGTGGCCACCGAAGATGTGGTCTACATGCTGCACGGCATGGGCATTGAGACCGGCATTGACCTGGAAGCTTTGGTCGACGCAGGCGCCTACATCAGCCATTTTTTGAACCGGCCTACCTTGTCGCGGGCGGCCACCGCTTTACTGGCCAAGCGCCAAAGGACTGCCTGACATGCGCCGCACCATTCCCGTAGCCGACCGCTACAAACACCTGCTCGCTGCCCGTGTGGGCGACGCGATGCAGGCGCGTTACGCGCCGCCCTCGCCCTGTATTTCGGTTTGCAAGATCGATCCGGCTACGCGCTGGTGCGTGGGCTGTCTGCGCACCCTGGATGAGATTGGCGCCTGGGCCAACAGCAGCGACGATGACAAGCGCGCCGTGTGGGGTGTTATCGCTGATCGTTTGAAGGCGTCGCCTGCATGAAAACCATCACTTTTTTCCTCGATTTCATTTCGCCTTTTGCCTATTTGGCGTTTGAGGAATTGCCCAAGACGCTGGCTGGTCTGTCGTATGCGGTGCGCTACAAGCCGGTGTTTTTCGGGGGCCTGCTGCAACACAACGGCCAGATGGGGCCGGCCGAGCTGCAGCACAAGCGGGAGTGGACGTACCGCCACACGCAGTGGCTGGCGCAAAGCAAAGGCATCCCGTTTGCCATGCCGGCGATGCATCCATTCAACCCGCTGCCGCTTTTGCGCCTTGCTGTGGCGACAGACCGCTTGGGCGAGCCCAATCGCTATGTGTGCGAAACCATCTTCCGCCATGTCTGGGTGGGCGGGGCCGATGCGGCGGACGCGGCACGCACGGCGGCGTTGTCGGATTCCCTGCAAGCTGGTCGCCCGCTGTACATGGATGCGCCAGCTGCCAAAGAGTTATTGACGCAGCATACGCAAGATGCGGTTGCCGCCGGCGTTTTTGGTGTGCCTTCGTATGCGGTGGATGACCGCGTGTTTTGGGGCCTGGATGCTTTGCCCATGTTGCGCGCGTATCTCGAAGACGATCCATCGCTGGATGCGGCGCAATGGCAGGCCATGGCCGATGTGCCCTACGGCATTGCCCGCCGCAAGGCCCCCTAGTCCGCTACGCGGTGGTGCTGCCGCGGGTCAGACGAAAGAGTACTTCATGGAAGCAGTTGCAGATCGCCCGATGACCAGCGAGCAAAAGAAGGTCCTGTTCGCGTCCTCTTTGGGCACGGTATTCGAGTGGTACGACTTTTACCTGTACGGCTCCTTGGCGGCCATCATCGCCAAGCAATTTTTCGGCGGCTTGGACGAGGGCTCGGCTTTCATCTTCGCGCTGCTGGCGTTTGCTGCGGGCTTTATCGTGCGGCCTTTCGGCGCGTTGATGTTCGGCCGATTGGGCGACATGATCGGGCGCAAGTACACCTTTCTGGTGACGATTTTGATCATGGGTTTGTCGACCTTCATCGTCGGCATATTGCCCACCTACGCTTCGATTGGAGTGGCCGCACCGGTCATCTTGATTGCCCTGCGCATGTTGCAAGGTCTGGCGCTGGGCGGGGAATACGGCGGCGCGGCAACCTATGTGGCCGAGCACGCGCCCCACGGCAAACGTGGCGCGTACACCGCCTGGATTCAGACCACAGCAACCCTGGGCCTGTTTCTCTCGTTGATTGTGATTCTGGGTGTGCGCACCGCGATGGGCGAAGAGGCCTTTGCGGACTGGGGCTGGCGCATTCCGTTTCTGGTTTCGATTTTGCTGCTCGGCGTGTCGGTGTACATCCGCTTGAGCATGAACGAGTCGCCGGCTTTCGCCAAGATGAAAGCCGAGGGCAAGACCTCCAAAGCGCCCTTCAGCGAATCATTCGGCCAGTGGAAAAACCTCAAGTTGGTGATCCTGGCGCTTGGTGGGCTTGACCGCCGGTCAGGCCGTAGTCTGGTACACGGGTCAGTTCTACGCGCTGTTTTTCCTGACACAAGCCCTGAAGGTCGACCCGCCAACGGCCAACATCATGGTGGCGATTTCCCTGGTGATCGGCACGCCTTTCTTCATCGTCTTTGGTGCGCTGTCTGACCGCATTGGCCGCAAGCCCATCATTTTGGTGGGTTGCGCGCTGGCGGTGTTCACCTACTTTCCCGTATTCACCGCGCTGACCAAAGCCGCCAACCCCGATCTCGCTGCGGCCCAGGCCAGCGCCAAGGTCACGGTCACCGCCGACCCGGCCGAATGCTCTTTCCAGTTCAACCCCACCGGCACCAAGAAGTTCACTTCGTCCTGCGATATTGCCAAGCAAAAACTGGCTTCGGCATCGGTCAGCTATGACAACATCATCGGTGCGCCCGGCGTGCCGGCTGTGATCACGATCGGCGATACGGTGCTGACCACCGCCATCACCCCCGAAGACATTGCCGCTGCCAAAGACGCGGCCGAGAAAAAGCTGGCTGATTTGAATGCGGCGGAGCCTAAGGACGCCAAAGCCATCACGGCGGCTGCCATCAACGTCAAGGCGCTCAGCGGTGAAAAAACCGCCAAAGATGCGACGCTGAGCGGCAAGCTCAATGCTGCGCTGAAGGCCGCCGGTTACCCCGCCAAAGCCGATATGGCCAAGTTCGACAAAGTGACCGTGGTCATCATCCTGAGCTATCTGGTGCTTTTGGTCACCATGGTGTACGGCCCGATTGCGGCGATGCTGGTCGAGATGTTCCCCACGCGCATCCGCTACACATCGATGAGCCTGCCGTACCACATTGGCAACGGCTGGTTCGGCGGCTTGCTGCCCACCACCGCCTTCGCCATCGTGGCGCAGACCGGTAATATGTACAGCGGCTTGTGGTACCCCATCATCGTGGCCGGTATCACGGTGCTCATCGGTGCGATCTTCATCCGCGAAACCAAAGACGTGGACATTTACGCCGACGACTGAATTGCATGTGCGCTGCCACGGCGCTTGCCTAGAATGCCTGTCCCCTACGTTTGAGCACCCCTCTATGTCCCACGGCACGATCCGCATCCGCGGCGCACGGCAACACAACCTGAAGAACCTGGACCTGGACATCCGCACCGGCGAGTTGACGGTGGTCACCGGCCCCAGCGGCTCGGGCAAGTCCAGCCTGGTGTTTGACACGCTGTACGCCGAAGGCCAGCGCCGCTATGTGGAAACCTTCTCGGCCTACGCGCGCCAGTTTCTGGACCGCATGGACAAGCCCGCCGTGGACCGGGTGGACGGCGTGCCCCCGGCGATTGCCATCGACCAGACCAACCCGGTGCGCTCCAGCCGCTCCACGGTCGGGACCATGACCGAGCTGAACGACCACCTCAAGTTGCTCTTCTCCCGCGCCGGTCATTTGTTCGACAGCGCCACGGCTTTGCCGGTGCAGCACGACACGCCGGACTCGATCTACGCCGAGCTGCTGCGCCGCGCCGAGGCTGCGCACGATCCCCGTGTCGTAGTCACCTTCCCGGTCGAGCTGCCCGCCGCCACCAGCGCCGAAGAACTCACCCAGTGGCTGAGCGCCAGTGGCTTCACCCGCGTCCACGGTGAGCGCGTCAGCGGCGAGCGCAAGCTGCTTGATGTGGTCGCCGACCGCTTCCGCCTGGCCAGTGCCGAGCGCGCCCGCGTGCTCGAAGCCCTGGAAATTGCGCTCAAACGCGGCGGCGGCCGCTTGACCGTGTACCCGGTGGCGGAGCCGACCGAAAAACAATTGGAATCTGACCCCGATTTACCGGCTTGGCGGTTCTCGACGGGGCTGCATTGCCCGGCCAGCGACCTGCGCTACCAGGAGCCGATTGCGTCCATGTTTTCCTTCAACTCGGCGGTGGGTGCGTGCGAGGTGTGCCGCGGTTTCGGGCGGGTGGTGGGCGTGGATTACGGGCTGGTGATTCCGAACGACAAATTGACGCTGCGCGCCGGTGCGATCAAGACCATACAAACCCCCGCGTGGAAAGAATGCCAGGACGATTTGATGCGCCACGCCGAGGCCGCCGGTATTCCGCGCGACACCCCTTGGTACAAGCTCACGCCCGCGCAGCAGGAATGGGTGATCAAAGGCGCACCGGGTTGGACCGGCAAGTGGAACCAGCAGTGGTACGGCATCGACCGCTTTTTTGTGTACCTGGAGACCAAGGCCTACAAGATGCACATCCGGGTGCTGTTGTCCAAGTACCGCAGCTACACGCCCTGCGGCACCTGCGGCGGCGCACGCTTGAAGACCGAGAGCCTGTTGTGGCGCATTGGCACCAAAGCGCAGGCCGACGCGGTGCTGCCCGCAGCACAACGCTTCCTGCCCCAAGGTGTGCAATGGAGCCGAGCGCAACTGGAAAGCCTGCCGGGTCTGTGCCTGCACGACATGATGCTGATGCCCTTGGATCGCTTGCGGCGGTTTTTTGATTCTTTGCAGTCAGATGGTGCGGCGCTCGGCGTTGCCCGCACCCCAAGCGCCGCCAGGTCGGAGGCCGAAACCAAAACCCTCAAGCTGCTGCTGGAAGAAATCACCACCCGCCTGAAATACCTGTGCGACGTGGGCATCGGCTACCTCACGCTGGACCGGCAAAGCCGCACCCTGAGCGGCGGCGAAGTGCAGCGCATCAACCTCACCACCGCGCTGGGCACCTCGCTGGTGAACACCTTGTTTGTGCTCGACGAGCCCAGCATCGGCCTGCATCCGCGCGATATGCACCGCATCATCCTGGCCATGCAGCGCCTGCGCGATGCGGGTAACACGCTGGTGGTGGTGGAGCACGACCCGGCGGTGATGCTGGCGGCCGACCGCATGATCGACATGGGCCCCGGCCCGGGCGAAAAAGGCGGGCAGATTGTGTTCGACGGCAGCACCGAAGACCTCAAGGGCGCGGATACGCTGACCGGCGCTTATCTGGGCGGGCGCAAGCAGGTCGGCATGGGTTTCAAGCGCATGGTGGGCGACAACACGCCGCGCCTGGTTCTGGAAGGCGTCACAGCGCACAACCTCAAAAACGTGGACGTCGAGATTCCGCTGCAACGCCTGGTCTGCGTCACCGGCGTCAGCGGTTCGGGCAAGTCCACGCTGGTGCAGGACGTGCTGGCCCCGGCGCTCTTGCGCCACTTCGGCAAGTCCACCGACACGCCCGGCGCGCACAGCCGCCTGCTCGGTGCCGATTTGCTGGGCGAGGTGGTGTTTGTGGACCAGTCGCCGATTGGCAAAACCGCGCGCTCCAACCCGGTCAGCTATGTGGGTGCCTGGGACGCGATCCGCGAACTGTTTGCCAATGCTGCGCTGTCGCGCGAGCGCGGCTATACCGCCTCCAAATTCAGCGCCAACAGCGGCGACGGCCGCTGCCCCACCTGCGGCGGCTCCGGCTTTGAGCACGTGGAAATGCAATTCCTGAGCGACGTCTACCTGCGCTGCCCCGACTGCGACGGCAAGCGCTACCGCCCCGAAATTCTGGAGGTGCGGATAGAGAGAAAAACGGGGTCAGATCCCCATTCTTCCCATTCTTTTCTGAATGTCTCCGATGTGTTGGACCTGACGGTCAGCGAAGCGGTGGGAGTGTTCGCGAACGACCGCGAAGTCCTGCGTGCGCTGCAGCCCATCGTCGATGTGGGCTTGGAATACGTGAAGCTCGGCCAGCCCGTGCCCACGCTCTCAGGCGGCGAAGCGCAGCGCTTGAAGCTCGCTGGTTTTCTGGCCGAAGCGGCCAAGTCCGCCAGCTCCAGCCGCCAAAGTCTGGCGCGCCGGGGCACGCTGTTCATGTTGGACGAACCGACCACCGGGCTGCACTTTGATGACATCGCCAAGCTCATGCGCGCGCTGCGCAAGCTGCTGGACGCCGGGCATTCGCTGCTGGTGATCGAGCACAACCTCGATGTGATCCGCGCCAGCGACTGGCTGATTGACCTCGGCCCCGAAGGCGGCGAGGCCGGTGGCGAAGTCGTGACCTACGGCACAC